>DASPGH010000085.1:0-27419 GCA_035620735.1 Acidimicrobiia bacterium
ATCGTCGATGGCTAGGAGAGGCGAAAAGGGATCTCGTTTGATGTACTGCCAGCTGGTAAACCCCGAGGCCTTACGGACCTCCCGCCATTCGCGGTGGCACCACTCCGGGCGTGGAAAGCCGACCAGGCGGAGCGTCGACTCAGTCTGGGCGCGGCGTGGACCGACCTCGAACTCGTGTGCGAACGCGGCGACGGCTCGCCACTCGACCCGGATTCGTTCTCGCATGCGGTCAAGCGACTGATGCGCAAGGCCGGACTTCCCAAGGCGACCCGACTCCCACGACCTCCGACACGGGTTAGCGACCGCACTTCTAGAGGAAGGGATCGACGTGGCAATCGTGAGCGCCTTCTTGGGGCACAGCAGTCCCGGATTCAGGATGGCGACTTACCAGCATGTCCGCAGGGGAATGGCCGAGCAGGCTGCCAACGCGATCGAACGCGCATTCGGCCAGTAGGTTTGCATCTGGTTTGCAAATCGACCTCTCAATGGCCCTTGACGGTTGAGCCGGTTCCGGCGAATCGTCAACCGCAGGTTGGCAAACGGAGAGTGGGTCCCGAGGGAATCGAACCCTCAACCTTCGGGTTAAAAGCCCGCTGCTCTGCCAATTGAGCTAGAGACCCGGCGAAAGCACAAGATTACCGGTGCCCGGGGCAAGCCAACAGTCGCCGCCGGCTCAGGATTCCCGTTGAACCTCAGTCGTTGGGGGTGATCACATAGTCCTCGACGAGCAACCAGGAATCGCCATCGAGGCTCAGCTCGTTGCTCCAGAGGATGTTTCCATCCGACAGGAGCTCCCATGTCAGTTTGAGCAAGGGAGGCTCATTGCCGGTCGATTCGAAGATCATCCGATCCCCTTCGATTTGGCCGCGGAGGAGAGCGGCCCGTCCATAGTTGTCGGCGATCGTTGCCTTGTATTCGGAGGCCATGGGATCCCATCCACAGACCCAGTGGAGCTGCCACTCGAGGACGAATGTCCCGTCCTCCAACAGCTGGTCTTGCTCATAGTCGCCCACGACCCAGCGGCCTTCCTGGATCCACCGATGGACGGCCTTGCCGCGGGCGAGTTGGGTGGGTGTTCCCGGTCCCATGCCCCCAGCATGGATTGTTCCGCTCCACGAGCCATCACGGTGAAACGGACGCAAGGCCTCGATTTCCGCACCCGGCATGACGGGACGGGGGATGGAGTCGAGTACTCCGATATTTGTCATTCAGCCCTCCTTGGGAGCCGATCGCGGCGGCGAGAGACGACGCAGATAGAAATAGAGACCGACCAGATTCACGACAGCCAGTCCGATCATCAATGGGATGACGTCGGTTGAGGCGTGGGGTGACAACGGGTCGGCCTGATGGCCGAACCACTGATCGACGGCAATTCCTATCGATTCAGCGATCCCGAATGCGAGCCAGGACCCAGTCAGGAAGATCCCGACCGGTCTTCGCTGCCACATCCACCAGGCCGCGAGAGCCATCACTGGGAGCCAAACGGCCAGGTCCTGGACATATATCGCATTCGTCGCCACCCCCAGACCGTCGAGAAACGAGCCGGGGTCATCGGAGAGGACAGCCGGGACTACCACCTGCAGCCACGCCAGGGTGTTGAGCAAGACGATCACCCACACGAAAAGTGACAGTCCACGAGCCGGCATCTGCTCGACCTCGGTCCTGCGCGGATAGTCACGACTCGCGGAGACCAGGTAGAAGATCGAGAAGAGAGTCAGCGACTGGGTGGCGACGTAAAACAAGAAGAGGCTGTTGAACGGAGTGAGGAACAGCAACAGGAATGCGTTGTAGGCCAGATAGAACAGGGACCCGAGCCAGAAGAACCTGGCCGGTCTCCACCCTCGATGCTCCATCCACATTGCAGCGAATAGGGCAGGGGTGGCCACGGCAAGCATGACCAAAGCTGTGCCACGTGCGTTTCCGTTCGTCACCGGTGGGCCGAGGAGCACATCCGGGACGAAGAAAGTGAGAGCGGCAGTGAGCCCGCCGATGCCGGCCGTGATCATCGACAGCACGTAGACATGTGGGGGCGGGCCACCCCGGCCGCCGCTGAATGTCGTTTCGGTGCGCTCACGGGTGAGAAGGCTCATCCACATCCTCCTTCACTGACTTCCTCGTTTGCACGAATTGTCAGCCCATCGGTGTTTGTCGGTTAGGGGACAAAGTCCCGTCGTGAGCGGCAGGATTCCCTGGGTTCCCGACGGCGGCTCGAGTGTCGAACGGACCGCAACGGAGTCGATCGCAAATCGCGGTATCTTCCTCGCTACTGAACGGGGTTGAAAGTGAGAACGGTGCCTGAGGATTTCTCCGGCGAATCAGGCGACGCCGAAGTCCCGGAGCCCGAGCCGAACCGCTGGAAGCGATACGAGTCGAGACTGCGGGAGACGGCCCAGGCAGCGAAAGCCGGCGCCGAGGCGCGTCGGGAAGACTCGAGGCTCTACGACACGATGTTTCGTGTCTATGAGCGGAACCGCATCCTGCCGGCTTCGGTGTTGGTCGGTGCACTGGCGAGTCGGATCGTCATCTACCTGATTCCACTCCTCGCCTTGGTTGTATTCGCCCTGGGCTTCTACGAGGATGCCGGCGGGGACGGGTCGGAGACCGCGAGCAGCATCGCTGAGATCTTCGCTGAAGCCGTGGAAGATTCGAGGGATTCGAACCAGGCATTTCGTCTCGCCGCGCTGATTGCCACGATTCTCGCCACGTTGTACGCGGCAAACTCTCTGGGTCGGTTGGTGCGACGGAGCACTGCTCTCGTCTGGGGTATCCCCTACAAGAGGGCACCGAGGCCGTGGACCACTCCAGCGGGAGTCCTCGCACTTTCAGTCGTGGGGTGGGTGGTCTCCAGTCTCGGGTCCTGGTCGGAGGACTGGACCCCGGAACTGACCGTGGGGGTCTTCACGATCGAGTTCGTCTTGTTGGTGCTCATCTGGTTGCTGGTGAGCCGGAGACTCCCGCACGATCCAGCAGCATCCAGATGGTCCGACTTCGCCCCAGGGGCGGTCTTCCTCGCCGTCGGGGTCGTGGGCCTGCGGATGGCGATGGTCTTCTACTTCGCCCCTCAGAGCGTCGACCTGTCTCAGCGCTATGGCTCGATCGGTGTTGCCTTGGTGATGCTCACCTGGGCCTATTGGCTGGGGATGATCATCGTCGGTGGCACGGAGCTGAATGTGGCCGTTCTTCGCAGTGCGAAGCGGAGGACGCCGCGCTAGGTCTTTCTCGCCTGTGCCAGCTCGTCTTCGAGTCCTTTGCCAACCAGACCAACGTCCGCCGACACCGAGGCAAAGGTGAAACCGTGTTCTCGGGCCCTGGCTGCGGTCGCCCCATCACCTACGTGGAGACCGGCAACGATGCCATGGCCGCGGCATTCGGCCACGACCGCGGAGAAGGCTGCGGCGAGCTCGTCGGACAGGGGATGGTTGCCGTCGAACACCTCGTTGACGTCGGCGGCGGTCTCCCCGCCGATGCCGAGCCCGAGATCCGCCGGGCCGATGTAGAGGGCGTCCACGCCGTCGACCGCGGCGATGGCGTCGACGTAGCCAACTGCGGCTGCTGTCTCGATCTGGATGGCGACGAAGGGTGCGTGCTCGAAAGCACCGACGCGACGGGTTTGCATGCCGTATGAGCGTTTTCCCGAAGGTGCGTATCGGGTTGCTGCAACAGCGTTCTCGGCGTCGTGAGCCGACTCGACCAGGGGGACAATGACCCCGGCGGCGCCGAGGTCGAGGGCACGACCGATCGGAGTCGGATGGATCGCCGGCACCCGCACCAGCCCGGCCACTCCGTAGTGGGCGAGGACCGTGAACAGGGACGCGTCCAGAAGCCCCAGGTCGACCCCATGCTGGGTGTCGACGACGACGAAGTCGGGCCCGGCCGCGGCGGCGGCGTCGATGATCGCGGGATGGCCGGTCACCGACCACAGGCCATAGGCCGTTTCCTTCTCGCGTAGAGACGTTGGGTCTGACATGGCGTTCTACGTTACGCCTGGCAGGATTCACCCATGAGCAAGCTTCGCTTCGGGATCTCGGAGCTGCCTCCCGACGACGGAGACGATGCAGAGTTCCTGGACGATCTGGTCGCCCAGGGTCATCGAGCCCTCGAGCTCCCATTCACCCAGGGGTTCCCCTGGAAGGAGAGACGCTGCCAGACCTTCGCCGATCTGGCCGCCGAACGCGACCTCAGACTGTCGGTCCACGCTCCCTACTTCGTCGGACTCACCATTCCCGAGGACGAGAAGGGCACCCAATCGGTACACGCCCTCGAGCACACCATGAAGCTTGGTAAGTGGCTGGGGGCACCGGTGATCGTGGCGCATTTCGGGTCGACCTATGACGAGGATCCGGAAGTCCTCATGGACAGGATCCGTTCCCGGATCGACTTCATCGCACCGAAAATCGAATCTCTCGGTGTGGGTCTCGGCTTGGAGACCTCCGGCAAGAAGAGCCAGTTCGGCAGTCTCGGCGACATCGCCGTGTTGGCCTCGGAGTACAACTTCGTCCGGCCAGTGGTCGACTGGGCCCATGTACATGCGATGACCGGTGGGGGGCTCACCTCCAAGGAGGCATTCGTGTCCGTGTTGTCGTTCGTGCGCGACAGCTTTCCCGGGTGGATGATCTCACCACTTCAGGTGCAGTTCTCGGACAACCAGTTCGGTGACGGAGGTGAGATCAGACACGTGGCGTACGGAGAAGGCACTCTGCGCGTCGGTCCACTTGTCGAGGCGGTCGAGGAGATGGGGATGTCGATGGTGATGATCTCCGAGGCCAGGGACATGAGGAGCCATGGGCTCATCTGGGAGGAGGTGAGAGACGCGATGTCCGCGGGGACCATGCCGTCGGGCCGCCCTCTTGCCAGTGCGCAAGAGGAGTTCCCCTCGCCGATGAGGGTGACCAAGGACGGGGATCGGTTCGTCCCCGCCGGAGTGGATCGGCCGATCACCTTCTCCAACGTGGACAAGGTGTTCTTCCCCGACTCGGGATACACCAAGGGAGATCTCATCCAGTACTACGCCTCGGTCGCCTCTCTTCTCCTGCCCCATCTCGAAGATCGCCCGATCTCGATGGCCCGATACCCCGACGGCATCACGGGACAGTCCTTCTACGAGAAACGGGCGCCGGGACACCAACCCGAATGGATGAGGACCACGCCGGTTGTGTCCGACTCACAGGGCGGCATCATCGACTTCCTTCTCGCCGACTCAGCCGAAGCCCTCATGTGGTTCGCCAATATGGGATGTGTCGAGTTCCACCCGTTCCACTCGAGAGCCGCCGACTTGGACAAGCCGACCTACGCGATCTTCGACTTCGACCCGGCGGAAGGCTCGACATGGGAACAGGTGACTGGCGCGGCCCAACTCCTGCGACTCGCGCTGGGTCAGCTCGGGCTGGAGGGCTACCCAAAGCTCTCCGGGTCACGCGGGCTCCACGTATACGTGCCCCTCGATCCGGTGCACAGCCACTCCCGGGTGCGGCGATTCGTCGGAGAGGTGGGTGAGTACCTCGCGGCGGCCAACCCCGACGACATCACGATGGAGTGGGACAAGCCGAAGAGGAAGGGGAAGGTGTTCGTCGATCACAACCGGAACGCCTTCGGGCAGACGGTTGCGTCCGCATACTCGGTGCGGCCCCGACCCGGGGCGCCCGTCGCAGCACCTCTCACCTGGGACGAGGTGGGCACCGTGGCCAACGGTGATCTGACCATCGTGAACGTGTGGGATCGTCTCCAACGCTACGGCGATCTCTTCGCCCCTGTCGTCGCAGGGGGTCAGACCCTCGATGTCGCCGAGGAGGCGTTGGGAATCAAGACCGACGACTGATGGCGCGCTGACTTGTGGACGTAGATGAGCGGATCCGCGCCATATATGGCCTGAGCAACCCCGGGTTCAGTTCATTTGCCAAACGCGAACGGTCGTTTTCTTTCCGTTCACTGGGGGTCGGTATGGTTAAGGGATGGATCTGTATGCCCGCGTCAATATTCTCGGTGGGCTGTCGGTCCGGCTCCCCCGGGGTGGTCTGGATGATGCGATACCGCTTGACAACGATCCGATAGGTCGGGCCCAGAACTGGGTTCAGCAGGGCGTCGACTATCTCCACATCGTCGATCTCGATGCCGCCGCCTACGGCGACTATCGCAACAGAGACCTCATAAGACGTCTCATCGAGAGGATCGAGATCCCGGTCCAGGTGGCCGGTGGGATCCGCTCGGAGGGTGAGGGTGAGAAGCTTCTCGAGACGGGCGCCTGGCGCATCGTGATGGGCACCGCTGCGATCGAGAACCAGATCATGGTGTGGGAGATGTGTCGGGATCACCCTGGCAAGATCGTGGTGTCGCTCGATGTTCGTTCCAACGAGGAGGTTGCCACCCGTGGTTGGACGCAGAACAGCGGCCGCTTCCTCGAGGAGGTGATGATCGAGATGTCCTCTGCCGGAGCCGTCGCCTTCCTCGTTGCCGAGGCCGGTCGTGACGCGCTCAGTGAGCCCCCGAATCTGCAGGTTCTGTCCGAGGCATTGGCCGCTGTCGAGGAGCCTGTCATCGCCGCCGGTGGGGTTCGCGACCTGGAGGATCTGCGCAAGTTGATGCTGCTCGAGACCTCCGGGCGTCACCTCGCCGGGGTTGTGGTCGGCCGTGAGGTCACCGCGGGGAGATTCACCATCGATGAGGCCAAACAGGCAATTGCCGGCGGTGGCCCGGTGCGTGCTCCGGGAGGCATCCAGACCACTCGCACCCCGGTTGGCGTCGCCTCTCTGACCGCCTCACTCGAGTTCTACCGCGACAAGCTGGGTTTCAATCAGGTCCGCTCGCCCTCCCAGGGTGTCATCGCCGCCGTCGTGGAAGCGGGTCCCGGTCAGCACATCGAACTCGTCGAAGGCGGGTCGACCCGCCCCGACTCCCTGGTCTTCCACGTCGAGGATCAGGCGAGATGGAAGGAGCACCTCGCCAATCTCGGAGTGGCTGCGGCCCCCGACGGGCCCCGTCTCGTCCTCACCGACCCCGACGGGCTCAAGATCGTCCTCGAGTAGACCGAGGCAGAACGCTTGCGGGACCCTGCCTATCGAATACGGGTGCGTGACTGCTCGCGCAGGAACTGACGGAGGTACCAGGGACCGCCGCCACCTGCTCCAGAGGTACCCGATCCCTTCCAACCGCCGAACGACTGGATGTCGGGCCAGGCACCGGTGGTGGCGCCGGCAGCGCGGTTGACATATGTGACTCCGGCCTGGATCCCGCTGAACCAGCGGTCGATCTCCTCCTCGTCATTGGAGAAGAGACCGGCGGTCAGGCCGAACTGGGTGTCGTTGGAGAGCTGGAGACCTTCGTCGAGGTCATCGACCTTGGTCACGGCCACCAGGGGGACGAACAGCTCCTTCTCCCAGATCCAGGAATCTCTGGGAGCGGTTACGACGGTGGGCTCGACGAAGTTGCCCTTGGCAAAGTCGCCGTCGTCCTTCACCTTCCCACCCACGAGAACCTGTCCGGTGGACTCCGCCTCAGACACAGCCTCCTGGAACCTCTCCACTGCTGCGCGATCGATGACCGGACCCATGAAGACCCCGTTCTCTGCGGGCTGACCCACCCTCACCTGCTGGGTGCGATCGATCAGCTTGTCGACGAAGGCGTCATAGACATCGTCTTCCACGTAGACACGGGACGTGGCCGAGCATTTCTGGCCGCTGAATCCGAAGGCACCCCGCACTATTCCCTCGGCGGCGGTGTCGAGATCGGCGCTCTTGGTGACGATCGCCGGGTTCTTCCCACCCATCTCGGCGGTGACCGGCTTCGGCCGCCGCTCGTTCACGGTGCGGTAGAGGTACATGCCGACTTCATGGGAGCCGGTGAAGGTGAGGCCGTCGAGGCCATCGTGGTGTGCGAGATAGTCGCCGGCCTGGTCGCCCCCGGTCACCACGTGGAGTGCTCCGGCGGGCAGACCGGCCTCCTGCATTACCCGGTGGAACTCGAGAGCCATCAGAGCCCCTGTGTTCGAAGGCTTGAGGACCACTGTGTTCCCTGTGATGAGCGCACCGATGGACGGCCCGGCCGCCAGCGCCAGCGGAAAGTTGAATGGTGAGATCACACCCCAGACTCCCCAGGGGCGGAGGACTGATAAGTTCTCCTCGTTCACGCCCAGGGAGCTCAGCTCGCGCAGGAACCCGCCGTTGTCGGTGATCGACTTGGAGTAGTAACGGAGGAAGTCGACGGTCTCGGCTGCATCGCCCAGCGCCTCGAGACGATTCTTGCCCACCTCGAAAGTCATCAGAGCGCCGAGCTCGAAGACCTGTGACTCCATCACCTCGGCGGAATGTAACATCAGGTCACGCCGCGCCTCCCACCCGAGGGCCTCCCATTCGGGTTGATAAGCCTTGGCGGCGGCGATGGCGTCGTCGATGTCCTGATCGGTGGCCTGGGCGTAGCGACCGACGAGGATCTCGTTGTCGATGGGGGAGCGCTCTTCGAACATCTCACGGTCGATCCGGCTTTCCCCGTTGACGATCACGCCGTGTGTCTGGCCCAACCTGGTGTCGGCGTCTGCGACGGCCTTTTCATAGGCCTCGTTCAGTTCCTGGTTGTCGGCTGACATCGTGGCGTATGTGATTCTCACTGCCATCTCTCAACAGTCCTCTCGGCGAGATTGCGATCCATTGACAAAGATACCGCGCCGCAGGGAATGGGTCGCTAGACCGATTGGCGACCAAACGAGACACGCCGATATCCGCAGTCATGGCCGGTCGTGCCAACACAACGCTCCTGGCGTCACGCTTCGGGCGACTCCACCTCCACCGGATAGTGGTCCGGGTGGGGGCTGTTGCCGCGTGGATTGCTACTGCCATCTATCTCGTCACAGGTCTGCTCACCGGCGATGACATGTATCTCGAAGCCGTCGGCCCTCTCCTCGCCGCGGCGCTGATGACCTACCAGGTAGTCACCGGACACGAGGACGGCGGCCTCGCCCTCTTCGGGTCGGGAGTGATCGTCGTGTTCTGGTACACGTTCTTCGGGGACCAGGGGACCATCGTCGCCGCAGCGGTTGCCCTGGTCCTCATCTCGTCCCTGGGGATGTTGTTCATCGCCCGCCACCGTCTCATGGTCGCCATCACCTTTGCCGCCGCCCTGTTTGCAGTGCCTTTTGTGTGGCAGATGACCACCGAAGAGCAGTTGTTGCTGGGGGCTGTGATGTGTCTCTCCTTCGTGATGACTCATTTCATATTCAGCTCGATCCAGGACTCCTCCCAGGCGATCAACACCCGCTATCAGATGCTTTTCGACGGTTCACCGACAGCCGTCCTCGAAGAGGACTGGTCCGAGGCCGTCGCCCACATCAGGTCCGAGTACACCGGCAAGCCCGGTCGCATCAAACAATTCCTACTCGCCTATCCCGATGTGGTTCGTCGAGCCGTCGCCAGGTCGAAGATCATCCGGGCCAACGAGGCGGCGATGGAACTCCTCGAGGTGCGGAACCCGGCTCGATTTCTCGGATATCGCGACCCGGGGATCGTGAACGAGGCGAACATGGACGTGTTCGTCAGCGCTCTGGTGTGCCTCTTCGAAGGTGGCAAGACCTGGGAGTACGAGGTCCGCACCCAGCGTCGCTCCGGTGAGACGCTCTGGCTGCAGAACCGCTCGGTCGACACCTCGACCGGTTTGCCCGGTACGACGATCATCGTTGCACTGGCCGATGTGACCCACATGAAGGCAAGGAACGAGGCCATGGCCGACCTGGTGCGGGCAAAGGACGAGTTCATCGCCAACGTGAGCCATGAGCTGCGCACACCGTTGACCGCGGTGATCGGGCTGACCTCAGAGATGGCAAACAATTCCGAACTGGGGCCTGACGAACGGGCTGAGCTGCTCGAACTCGTCGCCGGGCAGGCATCGGAGATGGCCAACATCGTGGACGATCTCCTCGTCGCGGCTCGGGCGGAGATGGGGACGGTGATGGTTGACATCGAGGAGATGGATCTCCTGGCGGAGCTCCGCGCCACCATCGACGGGCTTGGCGTCGCAGTCGACGTATCCCCCACCCCTACCCCGCATGTGCTGGCCGACCCCCGTCGAGTCCGGCAGATACTGCGAAACCTCCTCACCAATGCCCAGCGTTACGGTGGGCCGACACGCCGGGTCGTCACGGGGTCGTTGCCCGATCTTGTTTGGCTCGAGGTTCGCGACAACGGCCCCGGAATCCCAGATGCAGACGCGGCCCACATCTTCGAGCCGTATGTCACAGGAAACTCCGGTGTGAAGGGTTCGGTTGGCCTGGGCCTGGCCGTCGCCCGCCAGCTCGCCGAGTTGATGGGAGGCTCGCTGGGTCATGAGCGCAGCGCCGGTGAGACAGTCTTTCGCCTCTTGCTGCCGATGGCCGACGAACGGGAGCCCGTTCTGGCTTCACAGAGGGATTTGCTCTAGCTAATTTGTGCAGGTAATGCCGGTCACTTCTTCGCCGATCGTCTATTGGCCGCTGCTGTTGCTTGGAGCCTATTTGCTGGGTGCGATCCCGTTCGCCCAGATTCTGGCGCGCATCAATGGTGTCGACTTGCGCAACGTGGGCTCCGGCAATGTCGGTGCCGGCAATCTGAAGACCTCCGTGGGTTCTACCTGGGCTCTCCTGGCCGGCATCCTCGACGGTCTGAAGGGTCTGGTGCCTGTGTGGCTCTCTTTGCGCGCCGGGCTTGGTCCCGGTGCAGCCGGGCTGGTTGGTGTCGCCGCGGTGATCGGGCACAACTGGTCGATCTTCATGAGGGGTCGCTCCGGTCGCGGTCTCGCGACTGCCTTTGGGCTCATCCTGGCGCTCAACCCGGCTCTGGCGGTGTGGACGACCGGATGGGCAATCGCCGGGTGGAAGATCGGCGGTGGCCTCGCCGGCTTCATTGGGTGGGGGCTGCTTCCCATCGTCAGCGTCGCTCTCGGTAGCCCTGCCACCGAGAGTCTCTTGATCGCGCTTCTCGCAGTGGTCCTCATCGCACGTCGTATGCAGGGAAATCTCGGTGACGTGACCGACGGGTCATCCATGATGCGTCGGGCGATCTACGACCAGGACCTGGTGACCGAAGGGTCCGGAGAGACTGCTGACGGCCCGCTGATCCCGTGAGCCCAAAGCGGGTTCTGACCATTGCGGCGATCGCCCTCGTCCTTTACGCCGGTTTCGCCTACTGGGTCCTCACCAACTTCGAGATCCCACCCTTGCGGGGTGCCGCCCTCGGCATGGTGCTCGTCGCCGCGGTGTGTCAGATAGGCGCCAAATGGTTCTTCGGGCTTCTCTTCAAGGAGTCGATACAGGAAATCGGTTCTGATGTTCGAGCGTGGTCTGCCTTCAAGGCGGCCTTGGTCGGAGCCGGTGTGGCCCGGCTCATCCCCGCCGGGGGCGCCATCACTCCGGTGGCGATGTCGTGGACGGTCCGCGACGAGGTGGAGGAGAGCACCGCGGGTCCCGGCATCCGCACCGTCCTCCTCAACTATGCGGGTCTGCTGATCATGGCCGGGGGAGCAGTGCTGATCGAGCGACCTAAAGGGACCATCCCGGTCTTCTCGGTCTCCATCATCGTCCTGGCCCCCATCGTCCTGGTGATCGGGGCACTGCTCATGTTCGGCTCGGGACGGCTGGGCAGCATCTCGAAATACCTGCCTCAGTTCATCCGAGAGAAGGTGGAGACCTCGATGGTCAACCATCTGCCCGGTTGGGAGTCTCAGATCTACATCTGGACCCGACTCGCTTTGGAGGCGGGGGCGCTGTGGCTGGTGATGCTGGCGTTCAACATCGATCTCAACGTGTGGGAGGCCCTGGCCGTATACGCCGTGTCCCAATTGGTTGGCGGGCTTCCCGGAACGCCTGGAGGCCTCGGAGTCACCGAGTTCGGCATGGGTCTCGTCCTCGCCGCATACGGGTTTCCGGCGAGTACAACCGTGGCTCCGATCCTGATCTATCGGATCGTCTCCTACTGGCTGCCGGCAGGTCTGAGCTTCCTGGCAGGTGGCACTACCTTCCTGCGATCTGACGAGGCAAAGGCGGCCGCGGATGCCGAGTAGCCTCCGACCATGCCCGAGAACGTAGAGTTCAAGCTCTCCAATCAATCCGGCGCCGAGGTGTCCAGCGACGACTTCGCCGGCAAGAAGTACGTCATGTTCTTCTATCCCAAGGCGATGACCCCTGGCTGCACCACCGAGTCGTGCGACTTCCGCGACGCATATGCAGACTTCCGCGAGGCGGGATACGAGATCGTCGGGGTGAGCCCCGATCCGCCGTCGCGTAACGCCGAGTTCAAGGAGCAGGAGAGGCTGACCTTCGACCTCCTCTCCGACGAGGACCACGCTCTCGCCGAATCTCTGGGTGCATGGGGCGAAAAGAAGCTGTACGGCAAGATCACCGAAGGTCTCATCCGCTCCACGTTCGTCATAGACGCGGAAGGCAAGGTGGACAAGGCCTACCGAAACGTGCGCGCCAAGGGCCACGTCGAGCGGGTCAAGGCCGACCTCCTGGGTTAGGGGCCTCCCAACTCCCGACCGGTCAGGTTTTCCAGGGCCTTGACCAGGGCGTGGTTGCCTTCGGAACCGAGACCACGCGCCTGCAACGAGCGGTACAACTGGAAGACGAGAGCGGTGCCGGGGAGTGCGGCTCCGACCTCGTCGGCGGCTTCCAGCACGACCCGGAGGTCCTTCTGCTGGAGGTCGATCGTGAAGCCAGGCCGCCAGTCGCGTTCGATCATCTGTGGGCCACGGTTGGAGAGCATCCAAGAGCCCGCGGCGCCGCCTTCCACGGCAGCCAGGGTCTTGTTCAGGTCGAGTCCTGCCGCGTCGGCGAGCATCAAAGCCTCCGAAGCTGCCAGCTGATTGAGAACCACCAAGACCTGGTTCACCGCCTTGACCATCTGGCCGGAGCCGGGATCCTCGCCGACGTGGACTATCGATGTCGAGTAGGCCTCCATGTAAGGACGGACACGCTCGACGGCGTCGGCATCGCCCCCCACCATGACCGCCAGCGTCCCCCGCGCCGCCCCTTCCGATCCGCCTGATACGGGTGCGTCGACCCATTCGATGCCGAGCTCGGCCGCTTGTGCGGCGAACCGTGCCGTGGCCACCGGTGAGATGGTGGAATGGTCGACCAGGACATCGCCTGCCGTCATGCCGTGGATCACCCCGTAGTCACCGAACACCACATCCTCGACGTCGGGTGTATCCGAGACGCAGAGGAACACGATGTCTGATTCCGGGCCGACATCCTGGGGGCTGTCGACCACGTTCGCCTTCAAGGTGTCCGTCTTGGAACGAGTCCTGTTCCACACCGTGAGAGGGTGACCGGAAGCGATGAGGTTCGAGGCCATCCCGTGGCCCATGATCCCGAGACCGATGTATCCGAGACGTGTCATCGTCTGACGAACCTAGCTGGGTGGGCGTCTGTATCTAGTGTGCGACGGGTCATGCCGAGCGATCGCCTGGATCAGACCCTCGCTGCCGAGCTCGATGAGCTCAGGCAGACGGGAACCGACAAGGGTGACGAGATCGTGGTCACCGACGTCATCCTTCCTCGATCGGGGATGGGCCCGAGATACCGTCTCGCAGGTCACGACCGTGACTTCCTCAGGATGAACTCCAACAGCTATCTGGGGCTGTCCGGGCATCCCGCCGTGCTCGACGCCGAGGAGGCGGCCACCCGTCGGTTCGGGGCCGGTCCCGGTGCGGTCCGGTTCATCTCGGGGACCTATCAACACCACATGGACCTGGAGCGCCGTCTCTCCGGCTTTCACGGTCGGCAGGCCGGGATCATCTACTCGTCCGCCTATGCCGCGGTGGTGTCCACGTTGTCTTCGCTCATAACCCCGGAAACCGTGGTGCTCTCTGATGAGCTCAATCACAACTGCATCGTCAACGCGATCCGGATGAGTCGTCACGCGAAGCGTGCCGTGTTCCCTCACCTCGACATGGATGCGCTCGATCGCTCATTGGCCGACGCCTCGGATCGAGGATCCAGGGCTCTCGTGGTCACCGACGGTGTCTTCTCGATGCGCGGTGACTATGCCGACATCGGTGAGATCGGCGAGGTCGCTTCCCGGCACGACACATCATTCTCCGAGAATGTCGTGATCGTGGTGGACGACTCGCATGGGGTCGGTGCATACGGGCCGACCGGCCGGGGCACCGAGGAGGTGACCTCGGGTCGGGCAGATGTGCTCATCGGGACTCTGGGTAAGGCGTTCGGCGTCAACGGTGGATATGCCGTCGGCAGCGAGACGGTCACCACGTATCTGCGTGAGCGCGGCCCCATGTACATCTACTCCAACCCGATCACCCCGGGTGAGGCGGCCGCAGCCGACATGGCGGTGTCGATCCTCGACAGCCCGGAAGGCGCGGAGCTGCTCGCACACCTGGGTGCCATGACCGCCCGGTTCGAGAAGGGTTTGGTCGAGGCCGGTTTCGAAACCATTCCCGGTCCCCATCCAGTAGTCCCGTTGATGGTCCGTGACACCGAGAAGACCGCGGCCCTGGTGTCACATCTGTTCGACAACGGTGTGCTGGCCACCGGTCTGAACTATCCGGTCGTGCCGAAGGGCGACGAGGAGATCCGTTTTCAGGTCAACGCCGATCACACGATGGGTGACATCGACCACGTCCTTGCCGTTCTCGGCGCCTTCTAGACGAGCACAGGCCTAGTCCCGTCTCTGGTAGCTGATGTTCCAGAGATCGTTCCAGATGGATCCCCCGTCGCGGCTTCCCTGCCAGGCCCACTCCAAGGACTCCGATGTGATGTCGCTGAAGACCATCCGCTGGACAACCGTCTCGCCGTCTCGCATGGACGGTTCGGTGCGAAGCTCCATCGTCTCACCATCGAAGGCCCCGGTGAGGACGATGTAACCGCCACTGCTGTCGACCCACGTCTGTCTCCATATGCCGGCCTCTTCGTCGTAAACCGAGACGCTGTGCCCCCGAAATGAGGCATCCTCAGTGGTGAAGTTCTCCTCGATGACGCAGTCGTCGAAGAGACGAGTTATGCGATTGAAACCGGCCTTGGTTGCACCCGGCTCGCCCCCGGCCTGTTCGGCCGGCCAAGTCAGGTCCCAATCTCCCAACCAGAAGTCGAACTCGCGTGCCTCTCTACTGCCGCACGGTTGCGACGGCTCGCTCACGCGGGAACCTCGTCGATCACGATCAGCACCTCCCCGGCCTCGACCTGGTCTCCGGCGTCGCAGATGATCGACGCCACCTGGCCGGAGTGGGGTGCCCTCAAGGTGTGCTCCATCTTCATCGCCTCCATCACCACGAGGACTTGGCCATCGTCGACCGCATCGCCCACCGCGACGTCGATTCTCAAGACCTTGCCGGGCATCGGAGCGTGGAGCGAGCCAACCTCGTCATCGGCATCGCTGCTCGGGAAACGGGGCACCACTTCGAGACGTGCGGGACCCACTCGTGAGTCGACGTATCTGAGATCTCCGTATCGGGCCACATCGAATTCGTGATCCTGATCGCCCACTCGCAGTCGGGCCAGGCGAGGAGTGGCTTCTGTCACGGTGACGGTCCCGACACCCTCGAGAGGGAACGGGACGGTCATCGAGTAGCCGATTCGGTGCTCGCCGTAGTGACCGATGTACGAGCGCTGCTGCAGTTGGCTTGGGGAGTTCCTCCAACCCGATGGAACGGTGGTCAGCACATCCATGTAGGACCGTTCCTCGGCCTGGTCGGACACCGCGGCCGCGACCATGGCCAATCGCTCACCACCTTCGTCCAGTAACGGCGCCCCGAGCTTCGCGACGTCGTTCCGTTGCAGGAAGTGGGTGTCGGTCTCACCTGACAGGAACTCAGGATGTTCGAGAGTGCGCACCAGAAGGGCCCGGTTGGTCGTTGATCCGTGGACCCGAGCCTGTCGCAAGGCGGAGACGAGCAGCGCCGCCGCCGCTTCTCGCGTTGGGGCATGGGCTATCACCTTGGCGATCATCGGGTCGTAATACACCGTCACCTGCGAACCGTTGTCGACTCCGGCGTCGACCCTCAGCCCTTCGAGGTCCGGAAACTCGAATTGGTGAACCTCACCGGTTACGGGCAGATAGTCGTTGAGTGGATCCTCGGCATAGAGACGGGCTTCGATCGCATGACCTGAGACTCGGGGACCCTTATCCGCCAGGGGCAAGCCATCGGCTATCTCGATCTGAAGTCGAACCAGATCCAGCCCGGTAACCATCTCGGTCACCGGATGCTCGACTTGGAGACGTGTGTTCATCTCGAGGAAGTAGAAGGATCCGTGCTCATAGAGAAACTCGACGGTCCCCGCCCCGACATAGTTCACGGCCCTCGCCGCTGCGACAGCCGCCTGGCTCATCGCGGCCCGCGTGGCGGCGTCGAGGACGACCGAGGGAGACTCTTCGATGATCTTTTGATGCCGTCTCTGAATGGAGCACTCCCTCTCGTGGAGTGAGATGACGCGCCCGTCCTTGTCGCCGAACACCTGGATCTCGATGTGGCGCGGCGCGGTCAGGTATTTCTCTAGGAACACGGTGCCGTCGCCAAAGGATGCCACCGCCTCACGTCGCGCCGAGTCGACGGCCTCGGTCAACTCGAC
The DNA here is from genome assembly GCA_035620735.1 of Acidimicrobiia bacterium. Classification (GTDB taxonomy): domain Bacteria; phylum Actinomycetota; class Acidimicrobiia; order Spongiisociales; family ZC4RG35; genus JANQRA01. The sequence goes on from DASPGH010000085.1 coordinate 16,538, forward strand.
CTCCGATTCGACGATTCTCATGCCTTTCCCTCCGCCTCCGGCGGACGCCTTGACCACGACGGGGTAGCCCAACGACACCGCGGCGCTGCCCAGTGTGGAGATGCCGTCGGGGTTCACCGATGGCAACGTCGGAACGCCGGCCCGTTCCATGAGTCTCTTCGACTCCAGCTTGGAGCCCATCATCTCGATCGACTCTGGAGAAGGACCGATCCAGGTGAGCCCGGCAGCCATCACTGCGCGAGCGAAGCCGGCGTTCTCGGACAGGAAGCCGTAGCCCGGGTGCACAGCGTCGGCACCCGTCTCCTTCGCAGCGGCGAGGACGGCCTCGACGTTCAGGTAGGTGTCCGACGGTGCCGTTCCCGGCAATGAGATCGCTTCGTCGGCCTCACGGGCATGGGGCTCACCGGCGTCGGCGTCGGAGAAGACGGCGACGGTGGCAATGCCCATTTCGCGGCAAGTCCGGAAGATGCGACGGGCGATCTCACCCCGGTTGGCCACCAAAACCTTGGAGATCATTGGTTCCGGAGGCTACCCCAGCGAAGTCCGTTAGGAGCCGGGTCGGTCATAAAATGGCTGCTATGGACGGCGAGACACGGTCTCGGGTCGATGTCGAGGCCGAATCCGGTCCCGATTCCCCTCCCCAGCGCACGCCAGGTGAGCCGGCGCCCCGTCGCCGATTCCCGATCTTCTCGACGACGATCATCGTGTTGGTCGTCGGTCTTGCCCTGCTCACCTTCTGGGGAGTCCGAACCGTCATCAACGCGATCCCAACCCCGGGCGACATCGCCAGCGTCTTCGAGCCGGAGCCATATGAGGAGATAGGGCCCGCAACCATCACCGCGATTCGCGACCTCGCCCAACTGACCACCGTCGAGACAGTGCAATACACGATCGTCGAGAAGGGAACCGATGCCGGATGGTTGGCATGGGCGCGTGGCGACTCTCTTCGCATGTTCGCCGTGGCCCGGATCGGTGCAGGTGTCGACTTGGCTCAGCTCAACGTCCGCGACATCAACGTAGGCGAAGACGGTGTGGTCGAATTGACCGTCCCGGCGGCGACGATCCAGTTCGTCGATCCCGACGAGGACGCCACCCAGGTGTTGGAGCGGGATGTCGGCATCTTCACGAGCGGCGATCCCGGTCTCGAGTCAGACGTGCGACGGATCGCCGACGAGGTCCTCGTCGAGAATGCCATCGATGAGGGCATTCTCGATCGCGCCGAGACGAACGCCCGCTCGGTCCTCAGCGACTTCCTTCTCAGCCTCGGCTATGCAGACGTGATCGTCGAGTTCGAAGAGCCCCCGGCCGAAGAGGGGTGAGCCCGAGCCTGGGATGAGGGTCGGTGCTGGTCCCCTGTGCTGGTGCCCGGGCTTCTCGTCAACCCAGGATTGGCGCCCGGAGAACGCGGCGCCCGGAGAACGCGCCCCCTGCCGAGCAGATCACATCCTGAAGACGCCGAAACGGTCGGTGCCTTGCACCGGACCGGAGTGGACGGCAGAGAGGGCGATCCCGAGAACCGTCCGTGTGTCTCGCGGGTCGATGAGTCCGTCGTCGCGGACACGAGCCGTCGAGAAATACGCCTGCTCCGACTCTTCCATCTCGGCCATGAGCGCCGCATTGCGCTTGGCGTCGGCCTCCTCGTCGAACCCGACCCCATGTGACTCCGCCGACTGCCTGGCCACGATCGACATGACCCCGGCGAGCTGTTTGGGCCCCATGACCGACACCTTGTGATTGGGATACCCGAATACGAAACGTGGCTCATAGGCGCGCCCCGACATGCCGTAGTTCCCCGCGCCGTAGGAGACGCCGGCCATCAACGAGATATGGGGAACTTCCGAATTGGCGACGGCATTGATCATCTTCGCTCCGTCCTTGATGATCCCTGCCTGCTCGTAGTCCTTGCCCACCATGTACCCGGTGGTGTTGTGGATGAAGAGGAGCGGGGTGTCATAGCGATTGCAGAGCTGGATGAACTCGGTGGTCTTCTTGGCCTCGTCGCTGAAGATGACGCCCTGTTGATTGGCGATGACCCCGATGGGATAGCCGTGAAGCGACCCCCAGCCGTTGAGGATCGAGGTTCCGTAGACGGCCTTGTACTCCTCGAACTCCGAGCCGTCCAGGGTGCGGGCGAGTATCTCCCGCATGTCGAATGGGACGCGCAGATCCGTTGGGATTACGCCGAGGATCTCGTCCGGGTCGTAGATGGGGTCGATGGCGTCCTTGGTGGGGCCGTATCCCTGCTTGCGCCAGTTGAAGTGGGCGACGATGTCGCGACCCATGCGAATCGCCTCGTGTTCATCGTCGGCGAAGTAGTCGGAGAGACCCGAGATCTTGGAATGCATCTCGGCCCCACCCAACTCTTCGTCGGTCGACTCCTCACCCGTCGCCATCTTTACCAATGGCGGCCCGCCCAGGAAGACCTTGGCTTGCTCACGGACCATCACCGCGTAGTCGCACATGGCGGGGAAATAGGCCCCACCCGCCGTCGAGCTACCGAACACCAGGGCGACCGTCGGGATACCCATCTTGGAGAGGCGGGTCAGATTGCGAAACCACTTGCCGCCAACGAGGAAGACGTCGGCCTGGTCGGGAAGGTCGGCGCCGCCCGACTCGACGAGGCTGATGAAGGGAAGCCGATTCTCCATGGCGATGTCCATGATCCGGAGCGACTTGGCCAGGGTGTAGCGATTGAACACACCGGCCTGGCTGGTGGGGTCGTTGGCCAGGATGGCGCATTCCACCCCGGAGATGACTCCGATACCGGTGACCACGTTGCCACCGAGGGGTTTGTCGGTGCCCCAGGCGGCCAGGGTCGACAGCTCGAGGAATGGGGAATCACGGTCGACGAGCAGCTCGATTCGCTCCCGGGCCAGCAACTTGCCGCGCTCCCGATGGCGTTCGATGTACTTCTCTCCGCCGCCGAGACGAGCGCGCGCTTGCAGGTCTTCGAATTCAGCGAGTTTCTCTTCCATGACGGCCCGATTGGCCTGGTACTCCTCGGAGCTCGTGTCCAGGCGCGTCTTGAGGACCTGCATGGGAGTGAAGGGTACTGTTGGCGGGCTCAGCCGCTGTGGACTGCGGACTCCTGATAAGGCTCGAGCATGATGCACTCGCCCGGGCACTCTTCCGCGGACTCGATCACATCGTCGATGAGGGCGTCGGGGACACGGGCGAGGCCGCGAGCCCCGTCGGGAGCGTCCTCACCGTCGAAGACGACGGTATTGCCGAAATGCTTCGACTCTTCCTTGACGACCCAGAGGCCATCGTCTCGGCCCACGAAGACGTCGGGAGTGATCTCCTCGCAGATGCCGTCGCCGGTGCAGAGGTCTTGATCGATCCAAACCATTAGCTTGGTTGCGTCGGCCATACCCCCAAGTTAGATGGTCGTCAGCCACTACCCAATTCAGACAGGAATGAAATGAAGGAAGTACTCGAGCGGCTGCAGGGAATGGTCGGCCAGGAGGTCGGCGTCAGCAACTGGTGGGAGGTGACCCAGGAGCGGATCGACAAATTTGCCGAGGCCACTGACGACCACCAGTTCATACATGTCAATCCCGAGATGGCAGCACAGACTCCGTACGGGGGAACCATCGCGCACGGTTTCCTGACACTCTCGATGTCGGTTCCAATGGCCACTGAGGTGAATCTCGACGTGGGGAGCCCGATGATGGGGATCAACTACGGGCTGGACAGGGTCCGGTTCCCGGCTCCGGTGCCGGTCAACTCGAAGATCAGGGTGCGGGTGACCCTCGAGCAGGCCGAAGAGGTGTCCGGTGGCATTCAGATCAAGCAGACGATGACCACCGAGGTCGAAGGTCAGGAAAAGCCGGCGATGGTGGCTGAGCGTCTGACCCGTTTCGTCTACTGATCCAACAACAGTCGAACCCAGGGTTCCAGACTTCGCTCAGCGAAGTCCACAACCCTGGGTGTCAGGTTTCGGTGTCAGGCTGCGGGGTCGATCGAAAGTGTCTCGAGAGTCACCCACACAGCCTCGGCCGTGGCCGCCACCAGTCCGCTTTCGGTGAAGATCGTGGTGGTGGCGAAGAGCTTGCGACCCTCGCGACCGGTGGCCTCGGCGACCACCAGCAAAGTCTGATCGGTCTCCGGAAGGAAGTCGATCCGTGTCGTGAGTGAGCCGGTCACCGCCAAATGCCCGCTTGCTGCGATGGCGGCGAAGCCGCCAGGGCAATCGAGTGCTGAGTGCAGGAAGCGCTTCGGCACCAACGGCCCTTCGATGAGCCCGCTTGATGACGGCTGCCACAGGGCGACGAACCGACCGTCGGCGAGAGGCCGTGGTCGCACTCCCAAACCGGCCTCGCCCCCGCGGCCACAGACGAAGCAATCGGCGAACATCCCGAGGTCGAATCTCGGGTGGTCCGTCGCCAATGCCTCATCCATCGGCACGAACTCGGTGGTCGCCACGGCCTCCGATGCATCCACTGTCTCGGCCAGGGTCTGGTCGCATTGGCGGATCGCCGCCCACCCGTCATCGGCGAAGAGATAGACCGGCTCGCCAACAGGAACCGGTCGACGCAATCGCACCGACGAGACGTGACTGGAAGCGGCATCTCCCAACACGCCGGCGAGATACCCGCCGTTGACGGATCCAAATGGTCCCTGAAATCGCTTTTCGAACGTCATTTCTCGCATTGATGTCTCTCCTTCGCCGCCCATCCTCGGAGGTAGCTCTTTCAGGTCGCTTGCAGTCACCTTGCAGGTCTCTGACGTGACGAGGCACCCGCTGCACGCATGCCCGTAAAGGCTGAATTCACGGGCGGGAACGAGGGTTGAATGGTCCCTTCTCTGCGTCGCGAAGCTGTCAGGTCAACTGAGCGATCGGCCTCCACCGACCACCACGACGTGGCCCGTGATGTATGAGGAGAGGGGAGTGAGGAGGAACCAGACGACGTTGGCTATCTCTTCGGGCGTGCCCATTCGATCCAAGGGGATGGCGGCGACCATCCGCTCCAGGACGTCCTCGGGGATGGCCATGGCCATCTCGGTGCCGATGAGCCCAGGGGCGATGGCATTGACCCGCACGTGGGGGGCCAGAGAGAGAGCCATCGCCCTGGTCAGGCCGACGATGCCGCCTTTGGACATCGAGTAGTTGAACTGCCCGAAATTGCCCAGGTACGCCCGTGAGGCGATGTTCACGATGGAACCGTTGTCGGTCATGAGGTCGGCGAGTGCGGTTGAAAGGCGGAACGCGGCTCCCAGATTGACGTCGAGAACTGCCCGGAAATCGTCATCTGTCATGTTGACCAGACGGGCATCCCGGGTGATGCCGGCATTGTTGACCAGACCCAGCAGTGGGGCTCCGGCATCCGCGACGACGGACTTGACCGTCTCGATCCCTTCGGGATCGGTGAGGTCGACCTGGACGGGAGTCATCTCGGACTCGGTCAAGCCGAGCTCAGGTGCCATATCGACGCCGATCACCGTGAAAGAGGGGTTGGCACCGAGCCGCTCGGCGATGGCGCGTCCGATGCCACGCGCCGCTCCGGTCACCACGATGGTCCCGTTCACGGGAGGGCCTTCCCGAGATGGCTGGCACCGAGACGAATCAGCTCCCCGGTGACCCCATGCGAGTCCGTGGCGAGACGTTCCGCCCATTCCTCGATCAACTCAGGGTCGGAGTCGTCGTCGTAGGCCACGACATTCGCCGCCCATCCCTTGCGGGCACCCTCGATGGCCGCGGTTCTCGCTGCCGACAGGAGACCGGTGGCGACCATCGCATTGCCCGCCCCCCTCCGACCCAATAGGTCGTCGTGGTGGACGACAAAGACGAACGACTCCTCATTCTGTGCCGCGGCGCGACTCATCAGGAATGCCCGCTCCAGCTCCGCGCGGACCTCGCTCCAGTCTTCGCCGACCGGTTTCGCCCGGAAGATATTCACGGACTGACTGCCCTTCCCTCATCGACCATCTTCTCGATGGTGTCAGAGTCCACTCCCATCTCCTTCATCACCTGACGGGTGTGCTCGCCAAGCAACGGCGGCAGTGTCTGCGCTCTGGCCTGCACCTTGTCGAGCCTGATCGGAGAGCCGGTCGTGCGGATGTGCCCGGCGACAGGGTGCTCCGACTCGACGAGCATGCCGTGGTGACGGGCTTGGGGGTCGTCGAACGCCTCGGTGATGGATTGAACACGTCCTACCGGAAGCCCAGCCTGGCCCAACAGCTCGATCCAGTACTCGGCGGGCTCCGTCTTGAACAGACGTGCCAGCTTCCTCGTGAGCGAGTCACGATTCGCCATGCGATCTTGGTTCGCCGGGTAGTCCTCTGCGAGGTCGGAGCGTTCGATGGCGTCGCACAGGAGCTCGAAGTGGCGATCCGACACGATGGCCAGAGTGAACGGTTTGTCGGCGGCCTCGAACACCTGGTTGGGAGCGAGGAACGGGCTGGCGGTCCCGGTGCGCTCGGGCTGGGCGTGATTGGCGAAGTTGATGGCGTTCCATCCCGACTGGACTGCCATCAGGCCATCACGGAGGGAGACGTCGATCCGACGGCCCTGACGCGGGTGCTCTGCCAGTGCGGCGGCTATCGACAGAGCCATGTTGGTCCCGGCGACGTAATCCCCGATGGTGGTAGCCGTCTTGTGCGGACCGTCCTTGGGGTCACCGGTGATCGAGATCATCCCCGACTCGCCCTGGAATATGATGTCGACCCCGGGTCGGCGAGCGTACGGCCCGTCTGATCCGAATGCCGACACCACCGCGTATATAACGGTCGGGTTCAGCTCCCGACACCGCTCCTCGCCCAGCCCGAGTCGTTCCATCGCCCCATGGCGGAGATTGTGCAGCACGACGTCCGCCTTGCGGACGAGGTTGTCGAGAACCCGTTTCGCCACCCAGTTCTTGGTGTCGAGGGCAATCGACTCCTTGCCTCGATTGACCGCCATGAAGAACGCCGATTCACCGTTCTGATACGGGCCGAACTGACGCCCCAGGTCACCTGAAAGTGGCTCCACCTTGATCACGCGGGCGCCGAGGTCGGCAAGCAGCATTCCGGCGTACGGAGCGGCGATGAGATTGCCGAACTCGACGACGAGGACGCCGTCGAGAGGGCTGCGTTCAGACACGTTCGATGACGGTCGAGATCCCCTGGCCGACGCCGATGCACATCGTCGCCAACCCATACCGTCCCTGACGGCGATCGATCTCGTGAACGAGGGTGGTCAGGATCCTGGCGCCGGAGGCCCCGAGCGGATGCCCGATTGCTATGGCCCCACCGTTCACGTTGACCCTCTCGGGGTCGAGGTCGAGGAGCCGCATGCTGGCCAGACTCTGCGAGGCGAAGGCCTCGTTCAGCTCGATCACGTCCAGATCGTCCGCAACGATCCCGGCACGAGCCATCGCCTTCTCGGAAGCCGGCACCGGACCGATGCCCATGATGTCGGGATGCACGCCAGCCGCTCCGGTCGCCACGATACGGGCCTTCGGGACGAGACCGTGACGCTCGAGACCCTGCTCGGTTGCGAGGAGCAGGGCGGCGGCACCGTCGTTCATCGGTGACGAGTTGCCTGCTGTGACCGTGCCACCCTCCTTGAAAACAGGCGGGAGCTTGGCGAGGACCTCGAGGGAGGTGTCGGCCCGCGGTCCCTCGTCTGCGGTGATCGTGGCGGTCTGACGTCGACGCGGGTCGCTGGGAGCCTCGATCCCAGCGATCTCGTCTTCGAAGCGACCTGCTGCGACCGCGGCAAGGGCCTTGCGATGACTCGACAGGGCGAACGCGTCCTGATCCTCCCTCGTGACGTCGTACTTGGATGCCACCTCCTCGGCGGTCATCCCCAGCGTGATTGGCGGATAGAGACGTTGCATCTCGGGGTTGATCAGACGCCAGCCCAACACGGTGTCGGCGGCGTCGGGGAAACCCGTGGCGAAGCCCTTCTCGGGTTTGCTGACCACATATGGTGCCCGACTCATCGACTCCGACCCACCGGCGATCATCACATCCCCCCAGCCGTCGTTGAGGGCATGGGAGGCGGAGACGACCGCTTGCATCCCCGAGCCGCAGAGACGGTTCACTGTGGCGCCGGGCACCTCGATGGGGAGACCGGCCAGCAGACCCGCCATTCGGGCGACGTTGCGGTTGTCCTCACCGGCCTGGTTGGCGGCGCCCCATTGGATGTCCTCGATGGCCATGGGATCGAGGCTCGGATTGCGGTCCATGAGACTGCGGATGGCATGGGCGGCGAGGTCGTCGGGCCGGACCAGGGCGAGCTGGCCGCCCAGCTTCCCCATGGGTGTCCTACACGCGTCGACTATGTACACATCGATCATCTCGCCCCTGATTGTGGTCGATCAGGGGAGTTCGTGGGAGTTTCCAGCACCCTGTGTCGATTCGGGGCCCCCAGAGGGCGCGAATCGACACAGAACGGCGGGTTGGTAGCGTCGCGGGCCATGACCAAACCCGACCAGCTGCACTTCACCGAGTCGGAGGAGGCCAATCGGCTCCTGGCGACCGATGGTCTCGCCCTTTTGCTAGGGATGCTCCTCGACCAGCAATTTCCGATGGAACGCGCCTTTTACGGCCCGCAGCTGCTCAAGGAGCGTCTCGGTGAGGATCTCGACGCAGAGAGGATCGCGAGCTGGGACCCAGAGGACCTGGCGGAGAAGTTTCGGGGACCGCCCGCGGTCCATCGCTATTGGGCGGCGATGTCAAAGAGGACCCAGTCTCTCTGCCATGCCATCGTCGACGACTACGAGGGACGAGCGGAGAACATCTGGGAGACGGCCGGCTCCGGGGCCGAACTGCTGAAGCGTCTCAAGGCTCTCCCAGGATTCGGGGACGCCAAGTCGAGGATCTTCGTCGGATTGCTCGGAAAGAGGCTCGGTATCACCCCCGATGGGTGGGAGGACAAGGCTGCCGACTGGCCGTCGATCGCCGATGTCGCCTCCTTCGACGACGTTTCGGTGCTCCGGGAGCAGAAGAAAGCCATGAAAGAGGCAAAAAAGGGCTGAAGTCCTCTCAATCTGCTGTCGATCTCTGCCGATACCGGTTGCAGAGAGAGGTAAGACGTTGGACGGACAGAATCTTTCAGGCCAGCTTTCTGATTGGACGGTCAACGAGCTGCTCCAGATCATGCAGGTCACGAAGAAGTCCGGTTCGCTGACCATCGAGGGTGATCGCAGGGGCCGTATCCATTTCAAGGAGGGCGCCGTGACCGGCGCCGATCTCACCGGGACACGGCAGACCCACATAGCCGAAGAGCGGGGTGCCATCGCCGACGTCCTCTACGTCCTCTCCTCTCTGACCAAGGGCACTTTCGCCATGGGTGCCAACGAAGCTCCCGAGGGGGAAGGCTGGCCCGTCGAGGTCATCCTGGCCGATGTCGCCAGCCTGGCCGAGCTCGAGGCGACAGTGGGGGAGTCTGGCCTCATCGATGCCACAGGGGTCCGGGTAGCGGATACCCTCGAAGAGCCGATCGAGCTGGAGCCCGGTGACTGGCACGTGATCGCCAGCCTCGTCCAACCGTTCACGTTCGCCCACCTCGAATCCCGCTTTGGCCGGGGCGGGGCTGTCCGGGCGCTTCATGTTCTTCATCGGTTGGGGGTGGCCGAGTCCATCAAGGCCGAAGACGAGTCCGTGTTCCTCGACAAGCTGGCCGAGGGCATCTCAGCTGAGTCTTCGGAGCCGACCTGGCTCGAGGCACAGGCATCTGAGAGCGAAGAGCTCGTCCCGATGGTTGCGGAGGCGGCTGAGGAAGACCTGCTCCCGCTGGTCGAGGCCAAACACGCCGCGACGGAGCCCGACCCGGTCGGGGCACACGAGGAAGCGTCAGACTCCGAGGACGAGGTAGTCGAGGCCGAGGAGGAGGTCGCTGGCATCCAACGTGAGCCTGTGGCGGTGCGTGGGGTCTCAGCCGATGCCTCCACGACCCTGACCGACGGCGTCTACGACGAGATCAGACGTCTTCGCAGCAAGGCGGCCGAGAAGTAGAGCCCACTCGACCGATCGCATCCGCCGGGTAGCCTCGCCCGTCGATGCCGGACCGGAGCCCATGGAAGCCCAATCGTCCCTTGTTCATCGGTCTTGCCGGGGGCTCGGGGTCGGGGAAGACCACCATCGCCGAGGAAGTGGTCGATCGACTCGACGGCCGGGTCGCCCTGCTCCATCACGACGCCTACTACCGCAACCTGCCACATCTCTCTTTCGATGAGCGGACACGCGTCAACTACGACCATCCCAACTCGCTCGAGACCGAGCTTTTGGTCGAGCATCTGGAGAGTCTCCGCACCGGTCTGGCCATCGAGCACCCGGTCTACGACTTCGCACAGCATCTTCGCTCCGACGAGACGATAAGGATCGAGCCGGCTCCGGTAGTCGTCATCGAGGGGATCCTCGTGCTCGCCGAGCCCGAACTTCGCTCCGAGCTAGATTTGAAGATCTTCGTTGACACCGACCCAGACATGCGGCTTGCCCGACGGCTGGAGAGGGACATATCCGAGAGGGGGCGATCTGTCGACTCGGTGATCAACCAGTACTTCGCCACCGTGAGGCCCATGCATCTCGAGTTCGTCGACCCCTCGCGTCGATACGCCGACCTGATCATCCCTGAGGGCTACAACCCTGCGGCGGTGGCGACGGTGATCGAGTTGATCAGGTCGAGGCTGGGCTGAGCAGTGTCCTAACCCAAAGATGAGCGGATTCGGGCCATATGTGGCCCCAGGAACCCCGGGTTCAGGTTCAATGGCCGGACTGCTCAGTCGATGAGCCAGAGTTGTTGCTGGCGGCCGTCGAGGAAGTCAATGCCGGTGTTGTCGAGGAAGGCGTCTTCTTCCAGCATGATTCGGCACTCCTGGCCTTCCCACTCCTCGACGTCGAGTTCAACAGCCAGTTCGATGGACCAACCGGTGTTGACACCCAACGGGTAGTCACC
>DASPGH010000086.1:0-24314 GCA_035620735.1 Acidimicrobiia bacterium
GGGGACGGGAGTCCGTGTCGGTGTGAATCTCGTCGTGTTCGACGTCCTGTTTCACGGATCCGACATCACCGATCGCCCGTATGAGGAGCGACGTCAGATTCTCGATCGTCTCGAGCTCCAGTCTCCGATCATCGTTCCCGACCCGACCCCGGAGTCGGGGGAGAGTCTTTACGCCGCGGTGATCGACCAGGGCCTGGAGGGCATCGTCGCCAAGCGGCTCGGGTCGCCCTACAGACCCGGCCGACGATCGGAGGACTGGCAGAAGATCTCTGTTCGGCGCACTTTGCGGGCCGTGGTCGGAGGCTATCTACCGGGCGAGGGCGGCAGGTCATCGACGTTTGGATCGATCCTCGTCGGGCTCTATGAGCCGGCGGGACTTCGCTGGATCGGTGCCGTGGGATCGGGATTCAACGACGCATCGCTGAGGGCCTTCCACGAGGCGCTGTCCCAGTTGACCCGTCTCAGCACCCCGTTTGTGAACGACGTGATCGTGCCCGGTGGCCCACCGGTGTGGGTCGAGCCGGGGATCGTCGTGAAAGTTGAGTACAAGGAATGGACTCACGACGATCATCTCCGGGCTCCGGTCTACAAGGGGATCGAGCTGGCAGATCCCGAGACCGTGACCTGGGCATCAGAAGGTCCTGGCGGGTGATCGAAGTTCTGGCGCGTCGGAACGAGTTGTCTTACTCTCCCTCCGTGACTCAGAGATTTCCGTGGTGGCGGCACGCCGTCATCTATCAGGTCTATATCCGTTCGTTCGCAGACAGCAACGGCGACGGCACCGGGGACATAGGGGGAATTATCAGCCGTCTGCCGTACCTGGCGTCGCTGGGCGTGGACGGTATCTGGGTCAATCCGTGGTACATGTCGCCGATGCGCGACGGCGGCTATGACGTCGCCGACTACCGCGAGATCAACCCGATGTTTGGAGACCTCGACCAAGCGAGGTTGCTGTTCGCGGAGGCAGCCGAGCAAGACATCAAGGTCCTGGTCGACCTCGTGCCCAACCACACGTCCAATGAGCACGCCTGGTTCAAAGCAGCACTGGAGTCTGAGCCGGCGAGCGCCGACCGTGACCGCTACCACTTCCTCCCCGGTCGAGGTGTACATGGACAACTGCCCCCCAACAATTGGAAGAGCGTCTTCGGTGGATCAGCCTGGACCAGGGTGCCAGACGGCGAGTGGTACCTCCATATGTTCGACGTTTCTCAGCCCGACCTCAACTGGGAGCATCCAGAGGTGCGCGAGGAGTTCCTCGAGATCCTCCGCTATTGGCTCGATCTCGGTGCGGCCGGCTTTCGGGTCGACGTCGCCCACGCCCTCGTGAAAGAGGCCGAGTATCCCGACGCTGCCGACGATCGCGAAGCGGTTCTGACGACCCCGGATGGGGAGGGGCATCCCTTGTGGGATCGTCCTGAGCTCCACGACGTGGTACGGGAATGGCGAGCTGTTCTCGACGAGTACGAGGGCAAGGTCATGGTGGCCGAGGCCTGGATCCCGAGTTGGACTCGGCTGGCGCTCTATGTGCGGGATGATGAGTACCACCAGACGTTCGCTTTTCAGCTGTTGAGATCGCCCTGGGAGGCGGGCACGATGCGAGGGATCATCGCGGATGCCATTGCGGCGACCGGATCCGTCGGCTCGATCCCCACCTGGGTTCTTTCGAACCACGACGTCGTCAGACAGGTGACGCGCTACGGCTTGTCGCCGGGCGTCAATGAGAGGAGCTGGCTCCTCGGGGGCGATGAGTCGATGCTGGACCTGGAACTCGGCACCCGGCGCGCCCGAGCGGCGGCGCTGCTGATGCTCGCCCTCCCCGGTTCGGTCTATTTGTACCAAGGCGAGGAGCTGGGTCTGCCCGAGGTCCACGATCTTCCTGAAGGCGTCATCGACGACCCGGTCTGGGAGCGGTCGGGGCACGCCGAAAAAGGGAGAGACGGATGTCGCGTACCGATTCCATGGACGATGGCAGGCCCTTCCTTCGGGTTCGGTGCAGACGGGTCATGGCTCCCCCAGCCGGAGATGTGGTCAGCCCTCTCCGTCGAGAGCCAGGACGGAGACGAAGGCTCGATGCTGGAGCTCTATCGGTTGGCGATTCGGATCCGAAACGAGCGACTCCGAGACGATGAAGAACTGGACTGGCTCGATCTGGGATCCGACGTCCTCGCCTTTCGCCGGGGAAGCGGGCTGACGTGCATCGTCAACTACCGGGAGCAGTCGATTCCTCTCCCCGCTGGCGATGTCGTTCTGGCAAGTGAACGTCGCGAGGACGGGTTTCTGGGTGGTAACGCCGCGGTCTGGTTGCTACCGATCTGACCTCCCTGCCCTGGATCAGAGCACCGGGTGCGCTCGCGTGCCCAGCCGTTCCCAGACGTCCACACCCGCCAACTTCTCGAGGAACCCATGCGGATAGGTTGGCATGCCGGGGGCGCTCTTTTCAGTTAGACCGGTCATCTCGTCTGCGGTCAGGCCCCAGTCGAGTGCACCCAAATTGTCTTCGAGCTGCTCCACGGTCCGACAGCCGAGGAGCACCGAGCAGACTCCGGGACGGTTGCGTGTCCAGTTGAGCGCCACTTGGCTCATGCTGACGCCACGACTCTGAGCCACGTCCGCCACGGCCGACAAAACGTCCCACGTTCGATCTGTATTGCGGAGGTCGTAGGCCTCGACGCCGCGCCCAGGATCCTCGCCCAGCCGCGTCGCACCTTTCGGGCGCTCGTCGGGCGAGTACTTGCCCGTGAGCCATCCGCCACCTAGGGGTGACCAAGGCAGGATGCCGACCCCGGCGTCGAGGCAAGCCGGCACAACTTCCCACTCGATCTCACGGGCCAGCAGGTTATATTGTGGCTGGAGAGCAACTATCGGCGCCCAGTCGTGGCGCAATGCCGTTTGAATGACCTTTACCAGTTGCCATCCGGTGTAATTGGAGACACCGAGATGATGGACCTTGCCCGCTCTCACGAACCCATCCAGAGTCTCGAGTGTCTCTTCGATGGGAACCTCAGGATCCCAAGCATGCATCTGGTAGAGGTCGATGGCGTCCACGCCAAGTCTGTCGAGGCTGGCATCGAGTGCTTTGACGAGGTGGGCCCGGCCCGCGCCCTGATCGTCGCGTCCCGATCCCATGGCGAACCGGGCCTTGGTTCCGATCACCACGCCTTCGGGGTTTCGACTCCGCAACCACCGACCAATGATCTCTTCCGACGCGCCGTGGCTGTACACGTCGGCGGTGTCGATGAATCGCCCGCCGCGCTCGTAATAGACGTCGAGCATCCAGTGCGACAGCGCTTCGTCGGACTCGGCACCGAAGGTCATCGTTCCCAGCCCGAAGACCGAGACTTCGAGCGGGGACGCTCCGCATCGTCGTGACTTCATACCCTCGAGGTTACGCGCTCGGCGCGCCCTGCCCTTACCAGATGGCCGATACTCCTGTAGGCTCAAATGTAGAAAGGAGCGACAATGCTCAAATGGAAGAAAGTCGACGATTCGTGGTTCGGCAACGGCTTCCAGGTCAGGCGGATCGCTCCCTCCGTCTGGTCTCTGGAGCACGTCAACGGCAACGAGGCGGTCGACGTCTCCGAGCCCATCTCACAGTTGAGCACTCTCGATGCCTGCAAGTACGAGGCAGAAGCGCGTCATCGCACCCAAGAGCTAGCAGCCAAGAGACGGCGGTTGGGTGCAGTCGCCATCGGTGGCTGGTCCCTGGCCGTTCTCGCCGCCAACCCAGTGTTGTTCATCGCAGCCGGTGTCATCGGGACCGCGGCCCTGCTCGAGATAGCAGCGATGTGGCTAGACGGTCGCGTCGGGAACGTCCGCGACTTCGTTCAATAGGACTTCAGATAGTTCGAAGTGCAGCACTTGACGTCGAGCTGCCCGCTCACTGTCAGAACCCGAGCCGGCCTCGAAACTCCGAGCCGGTATGGCGCAATATTCCCGTTCGGGAACAACAGCGGCGCCACTTGTGTAACTTGCTGTTGGGGCATCTGCCCCGTGAAGGAGGAAACAGATGAATAAACGATGGTTGGCAATCCTCATGGTGCTGGCCTTGGTGTTGGCGGCGTGCGGTGGAGACGGTGAAGGTACCGATACCACCACAGACGGCGGCACCGCCACGACCGCTGACGGAGGGACCGACACCACCGCAGATACCGGAAGCGATACCACAGCCGCCGGTGGTGGTGGCGAGTGTGACGGTGAAGAGATCACACTTCGCGTGTTCACCGGAAACGTGGGCCAAGAGCTCGAGCTAGCTAAAGCAGCGGCCGCGGATTATTCCGCTATGAACCCCTGTGTCACGATCGAGAGCATCGACACCCCCGACTTCGTCGAGGACCGATTGGGGACCTATCTCCAGCTCTTCGAGGCTCAGTCGCCCGAGGGTGACGTGTTCCAGATCGACGTTATCTGGCCCGGCGACCTGGCTGAGCACTTCATCGACCTGAATCCGATGACCGACATGGAAGGACGCACCGGGGCGGAGATAGCGGAAGACCACTTCCCCGCGATCATCGAGAACAACACGGTCGACGGAGCTCTCATCGGGATCCCATGGTTCACCGACGCCGGATTGCTCTACTACCGCACCGACCTGCTGGACAAGTACGGTCTCGAGCCACCGACCACGTGGGACGAGCTCGAGTCGGCCGCGCAGACCATCCAGGACGGAGAGCGCGCCGAAGGAAACGCCGATTTCTGGGGGTATGTCTGGCAGGGCAACGCCTACGAAGGCCTGACATGTGACGCTCTCGAATGGGTTGCGTCTGCCGGCGGCGGCCGGATCATCGACCCCGACGGCACGATCACGATCAACAACCAGGCGGCGATCGACATCGTCAATCAAGCCGCCGGTTGGGTGGACACAATCTCGCCTCCGGGGGTGACTGCCTATGGCGAGGAAGATGCCCGCGGCGTGTGGCAGGCCGGAAACGCGGCCTTCATGCGTAACTGGCCGTATGCCTATTCCCTGGGCAACGGCGACGACAGCGAGATTGTCGGCCTGTTCGACGTTTCCCCGCTACCGGGCGCAACAGCCGGACAGAGCGCGGCGACGCTCGGTGGTTGGCAGCTCGCGGTGTCCAAGTACTCGGAGCATCCTGAGGAAGCCGCGAAGTACGCTTTCTTCCTCGGCTCGTACGAGCAGCAGAAAGAGCGCGCCATAGTCGGTTCGTTCAATCCGACTATCGAAGAGCTGTACAGCGATGCCGAGGTACTCGAGGCCGCTCCGTTCTTCGGCAATCTGTTCGACGTGTTCACGAACGCAGTGGCCCGTCCGTCGACGGTGACTGCACCTGAGTACAGCGACGTTTCAGCGCTGTTCTTCAACTCGGTGCATAGCGTGTTGACAGGCGACGCCGACGCTGAGGACGCCTTCCTCGAGCTTGAGCTCGACTTGGAGGATCTCACCGGCTTCCCCACCGGAAGTCCGTAACCCGATCGACATACGAGAGTGTGGGGAGGCTGAACTGCCTCCCCACACTTCTTCAATTCTGGCCGACGCGGCCCGGCACACTTGTGCTTGTATCGGATAACCAGGAGTGATCTTTGTCGGCAGCTACCACGGAAACCAAGCCACGTAGAAAGAAGCAGTCGCAACTCGCCAGGGGCGAGTCACGGCTGGCCTACTGGCTGCTGGTCCCCACGTTGGTCATCCTGGTAGCCATCGCCTTCTACCCTCTCGGCTCGGTCTTCTACTCGAGCTTGACGAACGACACTTTTGCCAGCGACGTCCAGACCGATTTCGTCGGCCTGCAGAACTACGCCGATCTCCTCAGCGTCAACGTCGCCGAGCTGCCACCTGAGCTCGACGACAGCGGGAATCAAGTGGTCGACCCCGACACCGGCGAGCCCCAGTACCTGTCACCGGTCGAAGTACTCCCCCGGGAGCCACGCCGCTACCGGGAGGTGTTCACATTCGGGTTGTTCGGCAACCAGTACGTGATGGGTGCCACGGATCCAGCCTTCGTACTCAGCATTGCCGACACCCTGGTCTTCACGGTCGCCACCATTGCTCTCGAGGTTCTAATTGGTCTCGGGATCGCCCTCACGCTGAATGTCCCCTTCCGGGGGAGAGGTGGGATGCGGGCGGCCATGTTGGTCCCTTGGGCGATCCTCACCGCAGTGTCGTCTCGGATCTGGGAATGGATGTTCATCGACACCCGAGCCGGTTTCTTCAACGTCGTATTCGAGAAGGTCGGTCTAATCGATCAACCAGTGCCGTGGATCGCTGACGAGTCGTGGCAGCTTCCCGTGGCGATCACGATCGATGTCTGGAAGACGACACCGTTTATGGCCCTTCTCTTGCTGGCCGGGCTCGCCCTCATACCGGACGAGCTATATGAGGCCGCCGAAGTCGACGGCGCCAGCAAGTGGAACCAGTTCCGCTCCATTACCTTGCCGTTGCTCAAACCGACGCTGGCCGTCGCCCTCGTGTTCAGAACTCTCGACGCTCTCCGTGTCTTCGATCTGTTCCAGATCGTTTTCGCGCAGAGCAAATACTCGATGGCGAGCTTTGCCTATTACGAGCTGATCGACAGTCAGAGGCTGGGTTACTCGTCGGCGGCATCGGTGGTGATCTTCTTTCTGATCACCATCTTCGCCATCGTCTACATCAAGAGCCTGGGGATAGGATCAGATGACTGACATACCTGCCAGCGAAGTCGGCCTCACGGCCACCGCCGAGAGGGAGGACACCACCGAGCTCGCCTACGCTCGCTCCCGCAGGCGCAGGAGCTTCTGGACGAGGTTCGGGTTCTGGGCTCTCGTGGTACTGATCGCCATCTTCTTGCTCTTCCCTTTCTACTGGGCGGTCAACTCGTCGCTGAAGACCGAGCCACAACTGAGGATGACCCCAGCGACCTTCATCCCGCGTGATCCGGCGACCGGGGGCATCTCGATGACACTGCGGAACTACGAGGCGGCCTTCCAGAACGATGCATTCCTGAGGGCCATCCGTAACAGCGCGATAGTCGCGGTCTCGGTGACCGTGATCGCCCTTGTGATCGGATCGTTCGCCGGGTTTGCGCTCGGCAAGCTGCGATTCAAGGGGAAGACGCCGTCGCTCTATCTGATCCTCTCGATGACGATGTTCCCCCAGGTTGCGGTGCTGACCGGTCTGTACGCCGTGATCCTCAACTTCGACATACCGGCCATCCCGTCGATGATCATCAGCTACATGTTGTTCACTTTGCCGTTCACAGTCTGGGTGTTGACTGCGTTCTTCCAGCAGTTGCCGATCGACCTGCTGCAGTCCGCTCAGGTCGACGGCGCGACGCCGTTTCAGTCCTTCAGAATGATCCTTCTCCCCTTGACGATGCCGGCACTGGTGACCACGGGCCTGTTGGCTTTCATCGGAGCCGTGAACGAGTATCTGTTTGCCCTGACATTCACCACCATCGAGCCGAATGCGAGGACGATTCCGGTGTCGATAGCGCTCTTCACCGGTGAGATCGCGCGTCAGGAGCCTTTCGGGGAGATCATGGCCGCCGCGGTCGTCGTGACCATTCCGCTCATCGCTCTGGTTCTCATTTTCCAAAAGAGGATCATCGGGGGTCTCACCGCAGGCGCGGTCAAGGGCTGATCTCTCCAGACGGTTCCTTTCCTCGCTCCTCGTACAAGTCCGCGAGCACTATTGCGAGAAATGGCAAAGCGGCACCAGCGAACAAACCCAGCGTTGTCGAGAAGGTCAGCAGAGCCCCGGTATAGACGACACACAGAGCGACGGCGATGGCTCGCGTGCGGCGGGAGTTGTCGGGGTGCAGCCTGAAGGCGACCACCCCTCCGGCGCCATAACCAGCGACGAGAGCCACTGGAAGACTGAAGTAGCCGAACAGGAGGAAAGCGGCGAACCAGAGCAAAGTCGCGAACACAGTGGACTTGATGGTGTTCGGGTTTTGCGAGGCCCAAGCCGCCACGGCGAAGACGGCAGGTACCAAACCGAGACCGATGCCGAGCAGCCCGCCGGCATAAGCGTTCTCGTTCCCTGAAGCAGCGGCGAGCGAATAGACGAATACAACGAACGACGCGATCATCATGATGGTGGCCAACGAGACGGCCAGCCATCGACGACGGAAACTCGATCGTGCCTGCTTGTCATCGGTCACAGGCCTGGAGAGTAGGGAGGTTCGATCTAGGTGACGGGTTCGAATGACAGGAACGGCTCGGGAATCCAGCCTCGTTGTGACGAGCCTTCCCCGATACGGACCATGTAGTAGTCGAGCACAGGGTTCTCCTGGTAGAGGACGATCTCTACCTGTGTGCCGTGTCGAGCGCTACCAATCACACTCTGGCGTAGGTGACTGTCGTATAGGAAGACCTCGGGTTGGATGAGTTGACCATCCCAGAGACCGGAGAGCCAAGCCGCATTATCGACATCTCCCCATTGGACCGGGATTCCGCACTGTGAAGGGTCGGGGTTGTCGTCGAATGGGAGCTCGGGCACATCTGGGTCGCGATCGATGTCGTAAAGAAGCGGCGAGGTGGCCGACTCCGTGACCTTCTCATCCTGACCTCCGACCAGGTAGAAGCCTGTTGCGGTCGAGACGATGAACAAGGCGCCAAGGGCGATGCCTATCGCGGGTCTACTCACCCCATGTGAAACGCAATCTCGAGGAGATGTAATCCGCCACGGGCTCGCCGTGTCGGGGCGCGACTCGGAGAGACTGACTAGGTTTGAAATCCACAGTTCGCCCAGGAGGAGTACGAAGTAATGGCCGCAATCACCATGGAAGGACTTGGAAAGCTCTACGACGGCGGTACTCGCGCGGTCGGGGGCGTCGACCTGGAGATCGAGGACGGGGAATTCCTGGTCCTCGTCGGACCGTCCGGTTGCGGAAAGTCGACGATTCTGCGGATGATTGCCGGGCTCGAAGAGATCTCCGAAGGCGTGATGAAGATCGGTGACCGGATCGTCAACGACGTCCCCCCGAAGGACAGGGACATTGCCATGGTCTTCCAGAACTACGCCCTCTACCCCCACATGAGTGTGTACGACAACATGGCGTTCGGCCTCAAGCTGCGGAAGATAGACAAAAAGGAGATCGAGCGACGCGTCCACGAGGCCGCCGATGTGCTGGAGATCAAGGATTATCTCGATCGCAGGCCCAAGGCACTCTCCGGTGGTCAGCGCCAGCGGGTCGCCATGGGTCGGGCAATCGTCCGTGAGCCCGCCGCTTATCTGATGGACGAGCCACTGTCGAACCTCGATGCCAAGCTGCGTGTCCAGATGAGGTCGGAGCTGGAACGACTCCACGCCCGCCTCAGCACCACCACGGTCTACGTGACCCACGACCAGGTCGAGGCCATGACCCTGGGCGATCGGGTGGCGGTGCTGCGAGCCGTATCTCCACGGGCGCCTTACAACCTGCAGCAGGTCGGTCCGCCCACCGAGTTGTTCGACAGCCCTGACAACTTGTTCGTCGCCGGATTCATAGGGAGTCCTTCGATGAACCTGACCTACGGTCATCTCGAGTCGGGCGAAGGAGACGATGTTTGGGCGGTGCTACCCCAGACTCGGCTGTTGGTCAGCCCGGGCGCCCTTCAGAAACACCCCGGCATCGAAAACTGGACGAACAAAGAGATTGTCGTGGGTCTACGCCCCAACAACCTAGAGGCCGCATCGGTGGCCGGGCACGATCCCAATCGCACTCTCGAGGCGCAGGTCGAGGTGACGGAGATGCTCGGCGCCGACACCTACATCCACTTCACCGTCAACCGAAGCCCCGTGATCACACCGGACATCGAAGAGTTGTTGACCGACTCTGGCCAGGACGCCGCCTCGCTCGGTGAGACCACGAACTTCATTGCACGGGTAAGCCCCGACATCACGGTCAGGCACGGGGAAACTGTTGCCCTCACCGTGGACTGCGACAAGCTCCTGTTCTTCGACCCTGCGACAGGCAGTCGCATCGGCGTGAAGAAACCGGCCGCGGCCACTGCCTGACCCGACGAATCCTTGCGCCACCACGGCGTGATGGATCGCGTCGCCATTGTCACGGGCGCCAATCACGGCATCGGCGCGGCCATTGCCCTCAGCCTGGCGCGATCCGGGGTACGGGTGCTGGCCACCTACTTACGGATGCAGACTTCGTCAGAAGCGTCGACTTATGTTACGAATCGAGCCTCGAACGCTGCCGACCTGATCGAGTCCGTCGAGTCAGAGGGAGGGGCGGCGGAGGCGCTGGAAATCGACCTCACGTCCGCCGGCGCAGCGGGCGCGGTGTTCGACGCCGCCGAGGAGCGCTTCGGCCCTGTGAGCATCCTCATCAACAACGCCAGTGCGTGGGTAGCAGATACCTTTGGGCCGGTGCCAGGCCATCGGTTCGGCCGATCCCCCTCGCCGCTCGACGAGAGCTCGTTCGACCAGGTTTTCGCCGTCGACGCTCGGGCGTCGGCCCTGCTGATCGCTGAGTTCTCACAAAGGCACCGAGTACACGACCTCGACTGGGGTCGGATCGTCGGCCTCACCTCGGGAGGATCGTTGGGCTTTCCCGAGGAGGTCTCCTACGGAGCGGCGAAGGCGGCAATGGAGAATCTCACCATGTCCGCCGCTTTCGAGCTGGCGGATCGAGGGGTAACCGCCAACGTAGTCCATCCCCCTGTTACCGACACCGGTTGGGTCGACGATCAGATCCGTCGCGCCGTGGACGCTAGCCTCGACATGTTCCATATCGCGACCGCAGCTGAAGTCGCGAGCGTCGTCACGTTCCTCTGCTCCGACTCTGCCGGACTGATCACGGCAAACCGAATACAGCTGCGATAGCGTCAGCTGTCGTCCGGATCGAAGCCGGGGAAGCCCGCCGCGACCCAGTCGTCGTACGCTTCGAAGGAGTCGACGTCGGTCTGGCGTCGCCTCGCCAGCCTCACGCGGTGGTTCAGGTAGTCGCAGTAGCCCTGGATAGGGTCGTCTCCTGGCCAATCGACCGTGATCCGATCGATGAGCGGCTCGTAGTACTGGCTCAGCCACTTGTAGGTTCCCACTCTCTTCCCCGTGGTAGTCGTGTCTCCCTGCTTGGCGAGGTGATAGTTGAGGTCGCTCAGGATCAAACATGCCTGGTTCTCAGAGGCTTCGATGCCGGTCCTCTCCTGAAGATTGTCCGAGTTGTAGGTGCGACCACCGAGATTGGTGATCATCCGCACCAAGTTGCGGTCGCCGGCTGGGCTGATGTCTATGTCCTCGACGGCGAAGCCCAGCTCATTGATGCGTGCGATCCGTTCGCGGATCCGGTAGTGGTCGTTTCTGGTGATGACGAGCTCCTCGGTCAGCTCGCTCCACAGAGCCTCGTATCGATGAGCGATCTCCACTCCAAGCTCGATATCGGCCGAGTCGATGTCTTCTCCGGTCTCGGCGGCCACGTCGGCCATCTCACCGGCGACGTTTTCCGTCATTATCTCGATGTCCTGGAGCCGTTGGCCGTTGCTCAGCTCGGGATGGAGTTCCGACGTCTCCGCGTCGACCATGATCGCTTCGATCTGTCCGGCGTCGAATCGATACAGAACATTCGAGAGGGAGCAATCTCCCCAGTAGCAACCAGCCATGTGTAGCTCGACGAACAGCCCGGCGAGTGCGTCGGCCATATGACGGCGCCGCGAGCCAAACCCCGCGCCGGAAACGAGGCGTCGGTAGGGGAAGGCGTGATCGACATAACGCGTGATCACCGCGGCTGCTCCCTCGTCGTGCATGTCCAGCCAGTCTCGCTCGACGAGGCCCGCGGGTCGGGCGGTCCGCTGAGTCTGCTCCTCGAGCGACCGGAGAACCCTGTATTCGCCACGCGCCGTGCGGCGACCGAGTTCCTTGATCGCGTAGATCCCCTCGTCATATGCGACGAACAGCACCGGGTGGCGGTGGATGCCGGTCGGCATTGTGACCACCCGCTCGTGTTCCCAGTCGTCGAGTCGGCGATCCCACGGTAGGTCCAGGAAGTCCGGGTTGCCCGGGCGGATTTGAAGTGTTGGCGTGCCCATCAGGTCACGACATGTTCTGCGAGAATCAAGGCTCCCGCTAAGCCCGATAGCTCCCCCAGACCCGGCTTGGCCACGAGTAGGTCGAGGTCTGGTTCGTGGGGATATCCCGCGAGGAGATGACCCAGCTTGCTGCGTAGCCTTTCATGGAAGTAGGGGATGCCGGAGACCCCACCTCCGATGATCATGCGCTCGGGAGCAACTGTGTAGACCAGATCGCGCAAACCCTGGGCAACATAGTGGGTGCCGATGTCGAGCACCGTCTCGTTTCCGGCCCATGTCTCGGGACGCCCAAAACGCGCCTCGAGCGCCGGCCCATTGGCCATTCCTTCCAGACAGTCCCCGTGATACGGGCAGTTGCCCGGGTATTCGTCGCGTTCCCTTCGGGTCACCACGAGATGACCCACCTCAGGGTGGCGTTCTCCGCTTATCACCCGGCCGTTGACGACGACTCCGGCACCAACGCCGGTGCCGACCGTGATGTATGCGTAGTCCAACATTCCTGAGGTGGCTCCCCAGCGTCCCTCACCAAGTGCTGCTCCGTTCACGTCGGTGTCGATCCGCACCGGCAACCCGGTCGCGGATTCGAGGATTTTGTGGACCGAAGCGCCGGTCCAGTGAGGCTTCGGAGTGGCGAGCATCGTGCCGTACTCCGGGCTCGATGGGTCGAGGTTGAGGGGACCGAAACTGGCAACGCCTATCGCCACGACATCTTGGGATGCGAGGAACACGGCGACGGCGCTCAGCGTCTCGTCGGGGGTCGTGGTTGGGATCCGATGGGGTGTGGAGAGATTCTCAGGGGATGACCCCACCGCGACGTCTGTCTTGGTGCCACCGATTTCAACCGCGCCGAACGTCACGAGGGGTGACTCTAAATGGACGCCCGATCCCGCTCGTGCTCAGCCGGCCTTGGCCTGCTTCTGCTTGGTTGCCTCGACTGAGGCCTTGAGGGCGTCGAGCAGGTCGACGACCTTGGTCGGCTCCGGAGATGCCGGGGCCACGATCTCTTCGCCGGCGACCTTCTTCTCGGCCAGCTGCTCGACTGCTTCCCGGGTCTTGTCGACGTATGCCTCACCATCGAAAGGTCGCGTGAGGTTGTCGATGATCGAGGCGGCCATGTCGACCTCCTCCGGCCGGATCTCGACGTTGGTCCCGAGCTCTTCGAACTCAGCGGTGCGGATCTCGTCTGGCCAAAACATCGTCTCCATCACGATGACGTCGTCCTTGACGCGGATGGTGGCGAGCTGTTGCTTCTCCCGGATCGACACCCTGGCGATACCCACGCGGCCCTTGTCCTCGAGCGCTTCTTTGAGTATCCGGTAGGCCTTGATCCCTGTCTTCTCGGGGGCGAGGTAGTAGGACTTCTGATACATCATCGGGTCGATCTCGTCTTCGTCTACGAATTGGATGACGTCGACGAGCTTGTCACCCTCGGGATTGGCTGCAGCCAGCTCCTCGTCGGTGAATACGACGAAGCGATCCTTCTCGATCTCGTAGCCCCTGACGATGTCATCCCACTGGACTTCCTCGCCGTCGGCCTCGGCCACGCGCTTGTAGCGAATCGGTGAATGGTCCGTCTTTCTCAGTTGCTTGAACTTCGGCGTCTTGTTGTCGGTAGCGGTGTACATCCCCACCGGGATGGTCACCAGCCCGAAGTTGATGGCGCCTTTCCAGATGGCTCTAGGCATGTTCCAGAGTCTATGCGTCGTCGCTGACATGTTTGATCGGTCCGATAACGTCAAACCCCAATGTTGCTGCGCAAACGTGCTCTCGATGCCATCGCCGCCGGGGAGGTCGACCTCGTGTTCCGGCGATGGAAACGACCCACCGTCAAGTCAGGCGGGACCTTGCGCACCCCGGTCGGGCTCTTGCAGATCGAATCGGTGGAGAAGATCGATCTCGACGAGGTCGATGAGTCTTCGGCGGAACGGGCCGGGATCGAGTACGACGAGCTGATCGGCTTTCTCGAGGCGAAGAGCGACGGCGATGTGTATCGAGTGAAGTTGGGCGGAATCGTGCCGGACCCTCGCATCGCACTACGTGAGAACGACCACCTCGAGCCCGAAGACATCGCCGCCCTCGTCAACAGCCTCGATCGTCTCGACGCCGCCAGCAAGCGGGGTCCCTGGACCAGCCAGGTCCTCACTTTGCTGGCTGACAACCCGCACGTGAGAGCTCAGGACCTGGCCGAACATATGGGGTTGGAGAAGATGGTGTTCAAGAATGACGTTCGCAAGCTCAAGGCCCTGGGATTGACCATCAGCCACTCTCCGGGTTATGAGCTCTCTCCCCGAGGACGAGCGTTCTTCGATCATCTGAGCGATCGTGGGGACGAGGACCCTTGACACCACCGCATCGCGATGACGGCCGAGGCACTTCTCCCCGTGATGCATCGTTGCAATCCTTTGCAGGCTCCCGCCGAGCCTCGTTATCGTTTCCGGGGATGCCCCGATGAGCTTCCGACGTCGTGAAGACCACCGACTCATCACAGGAACTGGGCACTATGTGGCAGATCTCGTAGAGCCTGACGATCTTCATGTGTCTTTCTACCGCAGTCCGATTGCACACGGGGTCCTCACCGGCATCGACGTGGATCGGGCCAGGCAGGGTCCAGGTGTGATCGAGGTCCTGACCCACGACGACATCGATCTTCTCCCGATACCGGGAGGGCACTTGGCCCCGCCGGGGTTCGAGCGACCGGTGTTGGCAACCGGCAAGGTTCGCTATGTCGGGGAGCCGATTGCCGCAGTGGTGGCGGATAGCCCCGCTCTCGCCGCTGACGCCGCCAGCCAGATCTGGGCGGAGATCGATGGGCTGGACGTGGTGACAGATCCTCGCAGCTCCCTCAATGGTCCCGACCTCTTCGAGGAGGGAAATCTCGTCGGGAAACGCACGGTTGGCTCCGAGCCCACCGATAGGAAATACGAAATCTCGGCGACAGTCTCGATGCGAAACCAGCGATTGGCGCCGGCATCATTGGAAGGTTTGGCCATCCGCGCCAACCCCACCGCTGACGGGGGTCTGGTGACCCATTGCGGACATCAGGCTCCCCATCGGCTCAAGCAGCAAATATCGGACCAGCTCCAGATCGACGTGTCCAAGGTGCGTGTCATCGTTCCCGACGTGGGTGGGGCCTTCGGGCTCAAAGGGATGCTCTTCCCCGAGTACTTGGTCACTTGTGCTGCTGCTCTCCGATTGGGGCGCCCCGTCGTGTGGATCGAAGAGAGACGGGAGCACTTCCTGAGCGGGGTCCACGGCCGCGCCCAGGATCACGAGGTGACCCTGGAGGGTGATAGGGATGGTCGCATCCGGCGGGCGAACATTCGCATCCTGGCGGACGTGGGGGCCTATCCGCACAACGGTGCCTTGATCCCAAGTTTGACGACGTTCGTCTCCCAAGGTCTCTACGAGATCGAGGAGCTGTCAGTGGAGGCGACGACGGTGGTCACCAATCTCGCCCCCACCGGCTCCTACCGAGGAGCAGGTCGGCCGGAGGCGGCTTTCGCCATGGAGCGTGCGGTGGACGCCTTTGCGCGCGAAGTGGATCTCGATCCCGCGGAAGTGCGAATGATCAATTTCATCGAGACGACCCAGCTCCCTTTCACAACGCATACGACTGCCATCTACGACTCTGGCGACTACCGCGCCGCGCTCGAGAAGGCACTCGACTTGATCGACATGACCGACGTGAGGGCGGAGCAACAACGAAGACGCGAGCAGGGCCACGACCCGATCGGAGTCGGCATCGGTGCCTTTGTCGAGCGTGCCGGTGGTGCGCTGGGGGTAGGGGAGTTCGGTGAGGTCGAGATTCGGGAGGATGGTGCGATCGAGGTCCGTACCGGGTCGACCTCAGCGGGTCAGGGGCATGAGACGGTCTGGGCGCAGGTCGTGTCCGATGTCTTCGGTGTGGATCCGTCGGTCGTCGAGGTCGTGGCGGGTGACACGGGGCGCGTCGAAGACGGTGTCGGGACATATGCCAGCCGGTCGGCCCAGATCGGCGCTTCCGCAGCCCAAAGGACCGGAAGCGAGGTCCTCGCACGAGCCAAGGCCATGGCCGCCGACATGCTCGAGGCCCGTAGCGATGACATGGTGGTTGAGGCCGGCAGGGTGCATGTCACCGGCGACCCTGAGTCGGGTTTGAGCCTTGGCGATCTGGCGTCGCATGCCCGTGAGATCGGCGAGCCGTTGCGCGCCGCGGAGATGTTCGTGCCCGAGGCGCAGACCTTCCCGTTCGGGGCGCATGTGGCCCTGGTCGAGGTGTCGCTGGAGACGGGCGAGGTCAAGGTCCTGCAATATGTGGCCGTCGACGATTGTGGGGAGGTCCTGAACCCGATGATCGTCGAAGGACAGGTAGTCGGGTCGTTGGCCCAGGGGTTCGGTCAGGCAGTCCTGGAAGGCATCGAGTACGCCGCCAGTGGGGATCCACTGACCGCAAGCTTCATGGACTATCTGATCCCGGCAGCCATGGATGTGCCTTCCTTTACTTTGGGACGAACCGTGAGTCCCGCGCCGTCGAACCCACTCGGCGTCAAAGGCACGGGCGAAGCTGGGTGTATCGGCGCACCCCCGGCAATCGTCAACGCGACCATCGACGCCTTGTCTTATCTCGGGGTCACAGACCTTTCGATGCCACTGCGGCCCCACCGGGTCTGGGATGCGATCCAGCGAGCGAGGTTTCATCGGTAACCAGCTGCCTGTTGCGCGTGCATCAAGTCTCGGATTCCGCTACACGATGCTATAGCAAGCCCTCGGTGTGCCCCCGGCAGGACTCGAACCTGCGCACCCGGTTCCGGAGACCGGTGCTCTATCCCCTGAGCTACGGGGGCGGCAGCCGAATGGTACGCCGTCGATGGGCCAACACCCCAACCGTTGATACGCTTCCCTTATGCGCGGTCGAGACGAAGCTGAGCAGCGGGTGAGCGAGGATCGAGTTCGGAGCCAGGCGATCAATGCCGGGGTCGGCGTGGCAATAGGCGCCGGAATCGGAGCGGCGATCTTCGCGGCCACCGACGATCCGATCTGGATCGCGCTCGGTGCTGGCTTTGGGGTGGCTATCGGTGCAGCCTTTGGCAGGACACGAGACGACAGTTGAGCCTTTTGGAAACGATCCCCACCGTGGGGCGCCCGGTCGCCGAGCACCCGTAGTGCGCTACCTCTCGACTCGCGGCGAGGCCGAATCGGTCGATTTCACCGGTGCGTTGGTCAACGGGCTGGCCCCCGACGGTGGGCTGTACGTAGCTGAGGAGATCCCCAGTCTTCCGGATGGCTGGCGGTCGTGGACCTATGCCGAAGCAGTCTCCAATGTGCTGCAGCTGTTCGGCGCCGCCGACACCGACGGCCTGGTCAAGGAAGCCGCCTCTCGTTTCGAACACGATGAGGTGGCTCCAATCGTCGCCGTGGGCGAGCACCTCCTGCTCGAGCTCTTCTGGGGCCCAACGCTTTCGTTCAAGGATCACGCGCTTCAGGTTCTCGCCCGCCTACTCGACCGCGAGGTGGATGAAGGGGTCGTCCTGGGAGCCACGAGCGGTGATACTGGCTCGGCGGCCATCGAGGCGTGCCGGGGACGGGAGAACCTGAAAGTCGTCGTCCTCTATCCGGACGGCCGGGTCTCGGACTTCCAGCGCAAGCAGATGACCACCGTTCTCGATCGAAACACCCAGGCAGTAGCGGTCCGGGGGACCTTTGACGATTGCCAGCGCATGGTGAAGGAGGCCTTCGCCAGCCACGACCACCTCCTCGCCATCAACTCGATCAACTGGGCGAGGGTGGCGGCTCAGGCTGGTTTCCATGTTCATGCGGCGGCGCGAATGGGAGAGCGATACGAAGTCGTGGTTCCCACCGGAAACTTCGGAAATGTCTACTCCGCGTGGATCGCCAAGCAGATGGGCGCGCCGATCGCGACCATCACCATCGCCAACAACGCAAATCACGGGCTCAGCGATCTGGTCAACACCGGCCGGATGACTCAGACCGACGTCCTGGCGACGCTGGCTCCGGCAATGGACATCCAGGTGCCGTCGAATCTGGAGCGTTTCACAGGGGACGCAACCACCGAGTTTCGGGCGAGCTGGTCGAACGACTCCCAAATCGCTCAGACCATTGCCGACGTCGATCGGGCGCATGGATACCGGCTCGACCCGCACACGGCCACGGCCTGGAGGGCAGCTGAGGAGACTCGTGCCGGTTTGCCACAGCTCGTCGTGGCCACGGCCCACCCGTCGAAGTTCGATGACGACGTCCCGCCACCTGACTGGTTTCCGTCGCTCGATGGCCTGGAGGAGCGTCTGGTGACGATCGACGCCAACACTTCAGAGCTTGAACATCTCATCCGATAATCCGATTCACGTTGGCTGCTTTGCGCAACCAGGTCGAGCGACTAGCATGGCCCGTGCAGGCACCGGACGTGTCTGCATCCCCGCCTAGCTCACCCAGAGATCCCTGTGTGAACGATCCTGTGTGACGTGCCGGGAGAAACCTCCGATCCGACGTTCCCCTGTGAGGGGCAGATCACTTAAGGATCCAATGACGACACGAGCTCAACTCCAGAGCAAATCAATCGACGAACTTCGTGAGGTCGCGTCTGCGGCTGGAATCGATACCGACGGGCTGCAGAAGTCCAAGCTCATCGCCGCCTTGATGGACGCCGGTGAGGTCAAGGAGTCCAAGCCCACCGAAAACGTCGATCTGCCAAAGGCAATACTTCGCTCCGACAAGTCGGAGTCGACGTCCGACGACGACGACGATGACAGGGGCAGCGACAATCGAGGTGGTGGTGACAACAGGGGCGGTGGTCGTCAGCGCAACCGGAAGCGTCGCGACAACGACGACCGGGTCCCCGAGGACCAGCTCGAGGTTCGTGAGGGGATATTGGACATCCTCCCCGAAGGCTACGGTTTCCTCCGTGTCACCGGCTACAAGTCGGGAGACAAAGACGTCTACGTCTCGGCGAACCAGGTTCGCAAATTCCGCCTTCGCAAGGGCGACATAGTCTCCGGCCCCATCCGGCCGCCCCGCTCGAAGGAGAAGTTCCCCGCAGTAGTGCGCATCAGCTCGGTCAACGGCATGGATCCCGACGAGGCGATGAATCGACCCAAGTTCGAGAGTCTCACACCACTCTTCCCCGACGAGCGTCTTCATCTCGAGGTGGAAGGCAAGTCGAACAACATCCTCACCCGAATCGTCGACCTCATCGCTCCGATCGGCAAAGGTCAGCGTGGTCTGATCGTGTCCCCTCCCAAGGCCGGCAAAACGACCGTCCTCCAGGAGATCGCACAGTCGATCACCGCCAATAATCCAGAGTGCTACCTGATGGTGGTGCTCGTCGACGAGCGGCCTGAAGAGGTCACCGATATGCAGCGCACGGTCAAGGGAGAGGTCATCTACTCGACCTTCGACCGACCTGCTGAAGAGCACACGCAAGTATCGGAACTGGCTATCGAGCGAGCCAAGCGACTCGTCGAGATGGGCACCGACGTGGTCATCGTCCTCGACTCGATCACCCGTCTCGCTCGTGCGCACAACCTGGCGACCCCGGCATCAGGACGCATTCTGTCCGGTGGTGTCGACTCGCAGGCTCTGTACCCCCCGAAGCGCTTCTACGGCGCTGCCCGCAACATCGAGGAGGGAGGTTCCCTGACCATCCTCGGCACCGCCCTCGTGGAGACCGGCTCCAAGATGGACGAGGTCATCTATGAGGAGTTCAAGGGGACCGGCAACATGGAGCTGCATCTCGATCGCAAACTGGCGGACAAACGCATCTACCCGGCGGTCAACATCGAGATGTCGGGAACACGTAAGGAAGAGCTGTTGTTCGAGAGAACCGAGCTCAACCAGGTCTGGAAGCTGCGTAGGGTGCTGCTCGCACTCGAGCCCGGGGCCGCGATCGAGCTCCTCATCGATCGTCTGAAGACGACGAAGACGAACGCCGAGTTCCTCGCCGAGGTGGCGAAGAGCAGCGGCTGATCACAACAGTTTCAGGAGATATCAAGTGAAGACAGACATCCATCCCGAATACGACACGACCACGGTCACATGCTCCTGTGGGAACACGTTCGAAACCCGGAGCACCAAGCCTGGTGACATGCACATCGAGCTGTGCAACGAGTGCCATCCCTTCTTCACGGGCAAGCAGAAGGTCGTTGACGCCGGCGGCCGAGTCGAGCGCTTCCAGAGGCGGTACGGCAAGAGCACCTTCACCAAGGCCGGTGAGGCTCAGACCGAGAACTCCGAGGAAGAGACCGCTGACTCAGAGTGACGGCGCCGCTGCGAGCGGCGATGCGGTTTCTGAGAGAATCAGTCGCGTGACCGAGGGGGAAGCGCGGATAGATCCAGCCACCACCGTCGGTGGGCAGGCGGTCATCGAGGGTGTCATGATGCGAGCCCCGAGCGCCTGGTCAGTGGCGGTCCGCCAGCCGGACGGGACGATCGCGGCTCGACGCAACGACCTGCCTCGCCTCTCTGAGCGAAATCGCTGGGCACGCGTGCCGTTCGTCCGTGGGATGTTCGTGCTCGCGGAGTCGCTGACATTGGGGTTCAAGGCCCTGTCCTGGTCGGCTCAAGTCGCCACGGAGGAAGAGGAAAAGCCACTGACGGGCGCTCAGATCGGGTGGACGATGGCCCTGGCATTCGCATTCTTCGCAGGGGTCTTCATCATCCTCCCCGCCCTGGCCGCAGAGGTGGTGTCCCGGGACTCCGATTTCTGGTTCAGCGTGGTGGAAGGTGTCATCCGTCTGGCCCTTTTCGTTGGCTACATCTGGCTCATCGGACGTTCCAAGGAGATCGCCCGGGTTTTCGAGTATCACGGCGCGGAGCACATGTCGATCCACGCCTACGAGGCAGGTGAGCCGCTGTCCATTCAGTCCGTTGGCCGCTTTCCGCCGGAGCATCCTCGTTGTGGCACGAGCTTTCTCCTCATCGTGATCCTCGGGTCGATCATCCTCTTCACGTTCCTCGGCCAGCCGGGAATCTTGTTCCTGGTTGTGAGCCGTCTTGTCGGCATACCGCTCATCGCCGGGTTGGCGTACGAACTGTTGCGTTGGTCGGGCACACGTCCTGACGGCTGGCTGGCCAACGTCCTGGCTCGTCCCGGCATCTGGCTGCAGAAGCTCACCACCGCGGTTCCGGCTGACGATCAAATCGAAGTGGCAATATCGAGCCTCGTGGTCGCATTGAACGAAGAGCAGTTCGCCGACGTTTCCTCCCGCGGGAGTCTCCCGCCGACCGCCATCGAGGTCAGGGAGGCCGCCCGAACGGGAGACTTCTGAGTGGACTCTGCGCTCAGCGACCGATTTGGTGAGATCGAGACCGTGTTCGACGAAACTGAGGCAGCGCTGGCCGATCCCGCAGTGCTATCCGACCCAAACCAGCTGGCAGAGCTGGGCAAGCGTCATTCCGACCTCAAAGACGTCGTCGCCGACATTCGCAGATGGCGACAGGCCCACATCGATCTCGACGAGGCCCGTGAAATGGCCGACGATCCCGACATGGCCCAGATGGCGCGTGAGCTGGAGCGAGAGATCCCTGATCTCGAAGAGCGCATCAAGAGGGCGCTGGTTCCCAAGGACCCGAACGACTCGAAAGACGTGATCGTGGAGATCCGTGCCGGTGTTGGAGGCGATGAGGCCTCGATCTGGGCCGGGGACCTGCTCCGGATGTATCAGAAGTTCACCGAACGACTCGGTTTTCGCATGGAGACCATGGAGGTGGCCGAGTCGGAGACCGGCGGCTATGACAAAGTAACGGTCTCTGTGAAGGGAAACGGTGCGTATTCGAAGCTGAAGTACGAGGGAGGCGTACATCGCGTGCAACGTGTTCCCAAGACGGAGTCGCAGGGGCGGGTGCACACTTCGACCGCCACAGTTGCCGTGCTGCCCGAAGCCGAAGAGGTCGACATCGACATCGACCCGAACGATGTCCGCGTCGACGTCTACCGGTCGACCGGGCCAGGTGGGCAATCTGTCAACACCACCGACTCTGCGGTGCGATTGACTCACGAGCCCACCGGGATCGTCGTGTCGATGCAGGACGAGAAGAGCCAGCTGCAAAACAAGGAGAAGGCCTGGCGAGTTCTCAGGGCCCGCCTTCTCCAGATGGAACAAGAGAAGGCGGCGGCCGAACTCGCCGGTGCCCGCAAGAGCCAGGTGGGGACGGGTGGAAGGTCTGAGAAGATCCGCACCTACAACTACAAGGACAATCGGGTTACCGACCACCGCATCGGGTTGACCATCAAACGGCTGGATGCCGTGCTCGAGGGCGATCTCGGTGAGTTCGTCGACGCCATGGCCGCCGAGGAGCAGGCCGAGAAGCTGGCCCAGGTCGAGAGCTGATCCATGGCGTCCTTTGAGAGCCTGTGGTGCAACAACCAACTGACAGCGCACATAAGTGCACATCAGACGCGGCTGACGCGTTGGTGGTGCATCAATCAACCGTGAGCGCACGTTTCTGCTCACCAGATTTCATCGGAGTCTGCATCTGGCAGACTTCAGCCTGATCCATGGATCAGATTCCCCCACATGAGTTGAGCCGGCTCGAGGCGATCGCCGACTCCTCGCAGACCCTCGACGACCTCGTCGCCCGTCGTCTCGAAGGTGAGCCTCTGCAATACATCGAGGGGAGTGCGGCCTTCGCTTCGCTGGATTTGGTGGTGGATGAGAGAGTGTTGGTCCCACGTCCGGAGACGGAGGGGCTGTTCGAGATTGCCGCCAAGATGGTTCGCAACCCCAGCGTGATCGTCGACCTGTGCACCGGGTCGGGAGCGCTGGCCCTAGCCCTCAAGAAGACGTTCCCGTCGGCCGCGGTATTCGCCACCGACATCTCACCGGACGCCATCGAGGTTGCGATGATCAATCGGCATCGCAGCCAGCTCGATGTCTACTTCGCGGTAGGTGACATGTTCGATTCCCTTCCGGCGTCGCTCCTCGGCGAGGTCGACCTGATGGTGGTCAACCCGCCTTATGTGTCAGAGACGGAGTACGAGACCTTGCCCGAGGACGTCAAGAGGGAGCCGAAGGTCGCATTGGTCTCCGGTCCCAGTGGCCTCGAGGCCATTCAACGGGTTGGTGCAGCCGCCTCGGAATGGCTTCGACCCGGAGGCGTGGTGGTCTGTGAGATCGGCGAGCGACAGGGTGTCTCCGCCCCCGGTTCCTTTCCGGACCTGCCCACGGTGGTCCGCAAGGACCTGGCCGGACGTGATCGCTACGTGATCGCCGTGAAACCTTGATCGAACGGGCAGTCCAGGCTGTGCGAGAGGGTCAGGTGGTGGGCCTGCCCACCGACACCGTCTATGGCATTGGGGCCGACCCCTTCGATTTCGACGCCGTTGCGCTCTTGTTCGAGCTCAAGGGAAGACCGGCCGACAAGCCGGTGGGTGTCCTGGTAGCCAGTCTCGAGCAGGCAAACGAGATCGGCGAGATCGGGGGAGCCGCCCGGCTACTTGCCGAGCGTCACTGGCCCGGCGCCTTGACGCTCATCGTCACTCCCAGGGTGGTGATGGCCGACTGGGTGGGGGACCAGGTGCTGCGCACGGTCGGGATTCGGGTGCCAGACCATCGCACAGCGATCGACCTTCTCGAGGCGACAGGCCCATTGGCAGTCACGTCGGCCAACAGATCAGGAGGTGCCGAGACCATGTCCGACGAGGAGGCACGAGCCGTGTTCGGCGACGATGTGATCGTTTACATTCCTGGCCACGCCCCCGGAGGGGAGGCGTCCACGGTCATAGATGTAACCGGCGTCGAGCCGACTGTCCTGAGAGAGGGGCCGGTTACGCTCGCTCCATGATCTCCATGGACTCAATCGCTCAGGTCGACCCGGCAATCGCTGGCCTGATTCGAAAGGACCTGGAGCGGCAGAACTCTTCGATACACCTCATCGCCTCGGAGAACTTCGCTTCACCCGCTGTCATGGCGGCCTCCGGATCGGTCTTCACCAACAAGTACGCCGAGGGTTACCCGGGTCGTCGCTACTACGAGGGATGCCAGGTGGTCGATGAGATGGAACAGCTTGCCATCGATCGGGCCAAGGAGCTGTTCGGGGCTGAGTTCGCCAACGTTCAGGCTCACTCCGGGGCTCAGGCGAACATGGGTGCCTACTTCGCCCTCATCGAGCCCGGTGACACGGTCCTCGGCATGCGACTGGACCAGGGGGGCCATCTCACCCACGGCTCGCCCGTGAACTTCAGCGGTCTGTACTACAACTTCGTGGCCTATGGGGTCGATCCTGACACTGAGATGATCGACATGGACCAGGTACGCAACCTCGCCCTCGAGCACAGGCCCAAGATCGTGCTTGCCGGCTACTCCGCCTACTCGAGGACCCTCGACTACGAGGCGTTTCGTCGGATAGCCGACGAGGTGGAGGCA
>DASPGH010000087.1:0-7820 GCA_035620735.1 Acidimicrobiia bacterium
GAGCGTCTCGCCAAGCTCTCCGGTGGCGTCGTCGTCATCAAGGCCGGTGCCGCGACTGAGGTCGAGCTCAAGGAGAAGAAGCACCGTATCGAGGATGCCGTGCAAGCAGCCCGCGCCGCCGTCGAAGAGGGCGTGGTTCCCGGTGGTGGCGTTGCCCTCCTACGCGCCCAGTCTGCCGTCGAGAAGATCCGTGGTGGATCCGACGACGAGAAGACAGGCCGCAACATCGTCCGCAAGTCGATGGAGGAGCCGCTCCGCCAGATCGCAGTCAATGCCGGCTTCGAAGGTGGAGTCGTCGTCGAACAGGTCCGCGGCGCAGAAGGCAGCAGCGGTTTCAACGCTGCCACCGGCGTCTACGAAGACCTGTTGGCCGCGGGTGTCATCGATCCCGCCAAGGTGACTCGCTCGACCCTGCAGAACGCAGCGTCGATCGCAGCCCTGTTGCTCACGACCGAAGCTCTGGTCGTCGAGCAGCCCGAAGATGCCCCGGCGATGGCCGGCGGTCACGGCCACGGCGGTGACATGGACTTCTGAGGTCCGACGCGTATCGATAGAAAGGGCCTCGGTTCCACCGGGGCCCTTTCTTCGTGTTCAGCAGAGCGTTGGCTGGCGTCGCATGCCGAGTCGTTTCATAGACCGATTGCTCCGGCCCATTCGTCCAGTTTCGACAGGACCACCTCCGGTCCGAGGGGCGGGAGGTTGAACACGGTTCGATCTACGCCGGCTTCCTTCAGTTCGTTCAGCCCGTCGACCTTCGCTCCGTAAGCGGTCACCTCGAAGGAGCCGGGATCACGGCCGGCTTCGGCAAGGGCGGCGCGTACTCGCGCCACCTGTCCCGCGATGTCATGTCGTCCCGCCAGGGGTATCCAACCGTCGCAGTACTCGACGATGTCCTCGAGGGTTTTCGGTCCCGGCGCTGCCCCCATCACAATCGGAGGGTGTGGCTCCTGGACCGGCTTGGGCCACGCCCACGAGGGCTCGAGCTCGAATAGGTCGCCTTGGTAGGAGGCCTCATCCTCAGTCCAGAGCGCCTTCATCATGAGGATCTTCTCCCTCATGATTTCCCGTCGCTTCAGATAAGGCGTCCCGTGCTGGGCCATCTCCTCTTTGTTCCAGCCGTAGCCAACCCCGAAAATCACACGTCCGTTCGAGAGGTGGTCGAGAGAGGCCACCTCCTTTGCGGTCCAGATCGGATCCCTTTGCGCCATGAGAGTGATTCCGGTCCCCAATCGAAGTGTCGTGGTCACCGACGCCGCGTATGCGAGCGCGACGAACTGATCGTGGGTGTGCCAGTAGTGCTCGGGGAGCGGCGGGGCATCTCTCCTACCACCCCATGGCGTTGCGCGCGAGGTCGGTATGTGGGAATGCTCGGGGAACCAAAGAGACTCGAAACCCCTCGACTCGACCTCACTGGCCAGGTGGTCAGGGCGAATTGCCGTATCAGTCGGGAAGATGAACACTCCGTACTTCATCCCACGCACGGTATCGAATGACCCTCAAGCAACTGATCATCGACGAGATCGGGCGGGAAGGCCCGATGCCGTTCGAGCGATTCATGGAGGTCTCTCTCTATGACGACCAGGGGTTCTTTGGGGGCGAGACGCTTCGATCTGAGAAGGCCGGCGACTTCCTGACTTCGCCCGAGGTGAGCGATCTGTTCGGGGTGACACTGGCGGGCTATGTGCGCCGCATTCGGGACGAGATTGGTGAGCCGTTCCTACTGGTCGAGGTGGCGGCGGGATCGGGTTCCCTGCTTCGCCCTCTGCTGGGCGATATCGACGTCGATGCATTGGCCGTGGAGGTCTCGCCTGCGGCTCGGCAATCGCTCGAGCCATTCGTCGATGTCTCGGATTCCGTGCCCACCGAGGTTCGGGGCGTGGTCATCGCAAACGAGCTCCTCGACAATCTCCCCATGGCACTGGCGCAGAAGGTCGAGGGCCGATGGCGGGAGCGCTGGGTGGGAGTGGAGGATGCAAGCCTCGTGTTCGTCGACGCCCCACCACGCGACGAGGTCCTCGGCTGGCTCGAGGCATATGCCGGCCTTGTCGACGAAGGTGGCTGGGTGGAGGTTCAACTCGCGGCGAGAGCGTGGGTCCGTGAGACGCTGGATGCGATCACGGAAGGGTCACTGTTGATCATCGACTACGGGGACACCGCCGAAAACCTGCGGGCACGCCGTCGTGACGGGACTCTGCGTACCTATCGGGCTCATCATCTCGGCCCCCACCCGCTCGACGAGCCCGGAGAGTCAGACATCACTGCGGACGTGAATTTCACCGCTCTGATGGATCTCAGCGAGGGTGCCAACCTCCAGCGGCAGGACGATTTCCTGGCATCCCTCGGGTTGCGTGACCGACTCAGCGAGCTGCGACGTCAGGAGCTGGACGCGGCGAGATCGGGCGACGACATGGAACGACTGAGGCTGAGGACCCTGAGGACCGAAGTCGAGACTCTCCTTCACCCACGAGGTCTCGGCGACTTCCGAGTCCTGGAGTACCGCTCCCGGAACCGAGTGGGCGCCGATACCGTCCTAAGGACATGAAGCGTTTCGAATTGGCTTTCGTCGTCGGGCTCGCCCTATTGCTGGCCGCATGCGGCGACTCGGGCCGCGGCGCTGACACCACGACACCGTCTCCGGACCCCACAACCTCCACCACAATGGCGTCGACCATCACCACGGAGACGATCATGACGAAGGACTCAGATCTCGTCGATGCCGCAGTCGCCGATCTGGCGGCTCGGTTGGGAGTCGGCCAAGGAGAAATCGAAGTCTTGAGAGTCGAGGACTTGACGTGGCCGGACGCCAGCCTGGGATGCCCTCAGGAGGGCGAGGTGTATGCCCAGGTGATGGTGGATGGGTCCCGTGTACTTCTTCAGAACGGCGAGCGCGTCTACGACTATCACGCCGGAGACGACGGGGAGATCTTCTTCTGCCCTTCCGATGAGCGTGATGGCGGCTACGACTTCGTGCCACCGCCTGGCGACATTGAACGATGAGAAGGGCGCCCGGGTGCGGGACGCCCTTCTCATGTCCTTGGTGATGAACGCGCCCTAGTTGGCTGACACCTCCACGAGGGTGAGACCAACCAGGGAATCGGCATCGTTATGTGAGACCGCTCCCACATAGTCGCCCGCGGTGAGACCCGACCAACCGACGGTGATCGTCTCCGTCGAGCCGATCGTCGCGTTATCGGGCTCACTCACCACCTGGAGCGAACCCGTGTCCGCCTCCAGCGGCACGTCCCAAGTGTTGACCGAGTACCCGACTTCGATGCCGGTCGTCTGCCAACCGTGGACATAGAGCGTGTAGGCGCCGTCCTCGGGAAGCGTGAGCTCGATCAGCTCATCGGTGCTTCCGGCGCCGGAGAGCGCCACGAGCTGACCGTCCTTGTACAAGTACAAGTCGAGGTCGATTGCCGAATCGGCGGGATCGAGATCGGCCGTGCCCAGTGTGATCCGGAGGAACGCGCTGCCGGTCAGGCTGATCTCGTGTGCGGTGGCACCGTTCCCGACGTCGCCCGGCGCAAAGGACTGGTCGGCATCCTGGGTCACCGATCCAGTGATCGCAACGTTTGGTGCCAGACCATGAGCAGCCGCGTCGTACTCACCGGTGTAGCCGAAGGTCACATCGAAGCTCGTCGTGCCTTCCACACCGGTTCCGGTGACCGAGCTCGGGGCCTCGAGCTGAGAGGCGGCCACGGCAATCGGGCTGCGGGCGGCATACCCGTTGCCCTCCCAGGTGAGCGATCCGAAACGCCAGACGTCGAGCGGTGCATCCACATTCTCGAACGTGATCTCGAACGTGGCCGACGCACCAGCTGCGATCGAGAGATTCGAGGGAGTGACCGTGACGTCGTACCCGGCTGGCTCTTCGACGACCGCACTCAAGCTCAATGATGAGCCGGAGACATTTGTCACCGTTCGGGACACGGTCTTGGTCCCGGCCACCTCTGACACACCAATCGATGGGTAGTTGAGGTTCTCGGTCTCCAGCGGAATTCCTGCCGATCCGAGAGATCCACACGTGGCCGCCGGATTGGCGAACACGTCTGGTGCGGCGTCACAAAGGAACCCGAGGTAGTCCGCGAACCCGGCGTCGTAGACGATGCCGGGGTTGAACATCGAGTTCGGATCGCTGGTTGGGCCTCCGGGGTTGACATGACCCGCACCCATGTCGAATGGGTCTGCCGGTGTCGACTGATCCTGCTTGAGGACATCCTGGTGCGCAGTCGTCATCATTGCCGACTTCGCTTCCGCGGGTGACCAGTCGGGATGGGCATCTTTGAGCAGAGCGAACAGTCCGGCAACGTGCGGGCTCGACATCGACGTGCCCTGAATCGCCTGGAACAGCTCCCCTCCGACATCGAAGCCGGGTGCCGGCGAGTTCGCAGCCAGTATCTGGACTCCCGGCGCGGTCACGTCGGGTTTGATGATGTCTCCGGATGCCGGGTTGCCAACCGGGCCACGTGAGGAGAAGTACGCCATGAAGGCGTCCCCTTCTCTTGCCACGGCCTCACCTCCGTTGATGGTGGCCTCCGCCTTGAGACCCAGCCCCTTGCCTTGGCCCTGGCCGGGCTTCAGCGAGTTGATGTGGTCTTTGATGGCCAGGCCATCGGCGTTGGTGACATGAACTGCCGGCAGATAGTGGTTGTCCGACGGCAGGGTCTGATGGGGAGCATCGTTGTAGATGATGACTCCGAGCCCACCCTGCTCCATGACCGCACGGCTCTTTGCCGCACGTTGCACTGCGCCCTTGCACAACACGATCTGTCCCTTCGGGGCCGGCTTGAACTTGACGTCGGGGTTACAGGTCTCGTTCTTCAGTTCCGCACCGTCGACCAGTGGCGCTGTGTCCAGACCCGGGGTGACGGAGGCACCGAAGTACTCAGACCCGTCTCCCAGCACTACTGATCCCTGGAACATCCGATCGTGGTGGCTGGCGCCCACGGCGGTGATCCAGGGCACCGAAGCCGGGCTGCCAATCGTGCTCGCCCCGGGTCCGCTGTTACCCGCCGAGGTCGCCACGTGGACGCCTGCAGCGGCTGCGAACAGGAATGCGATGTCGTCGGGCCCGTCGAGACCGGGCGTGGCGCTACCGATCGAGTAGTTGATGACATCGACACCATCTTCGACTGCTTGATCGATGGCACCGGCCAGGTCGCCGCCGAAGCAACCCAATTCGCCGCAACCCTTGTAGGCGACGACGTGGGCGCGGTGGGCGATCCCGGTTATGAGGCCTCGATCGATGCCAAAGATCTCGGCGGGGACGTCGGCATTGCCGGCTGCTGTGCCTGCGGTGTGGCTGCCGTGCCCGTCGTCGTCGCGAGCTGAATCGAAAAGCTCCGGCCCGATCAAGGAGTTGTACAGGGCTCGCATGTCGCGAGCACCGATCAGTTTGTTGTTGCACTCGAAAGCCACATCGTCGGGATTGTGAGTGGTGTTACCGAAATCGCAGCCCGGGAGGATTTCTTCCACGTCTGGATCAGGATCGACATCGACGTCCGCTATCTCCACCGGAGGCGCCGAATAGGAGCCGTCGTCCGCGAATGAAGGGTGTTCGGGCCAGATCCCGGTGTCGATTACACCGACGACCACACCCTCGCCGGTGAACCCGGAGTCGTATGCCCCTCCGGAGTCGGTCAAACCGAGGTAGTCAGGTGATGTGTCGGTGTGCAACTGACGCAACTCGTCCTTGATGACCGCCACCACACCCTTCTGGGTGCGGAGCTTCTCAGCCTCCACCGGTGTGAGCAGCGCAGAGAAGCCAGTCAGAGCGAAGTCATAGGTGCTGACCACCTGGGCGGCATCGACTCCTGCTCCGGCGCGGGCCTTGACCCGTTGGTCGTCCAGATGATCCTGGTACTTCTTGACTGCGGCCGAGTTGGGGTTGACCTTCTTGCCCTTGTCCGGCTTGGTGGCCGGAAGACCTGCCACGTCGCCCTCGTAGGCAACTACAGGTTCGTCGTCAAGAATCACCACATACGGCGCCCTGTCGCCGGAAACCTGCAAGGCAGTTTCTGCGATCGCAGGTACGGCGAGAGCCGCCGCCGTGGCCAATGCTGTGATGAGTACGAGAACTCGCTTCACAGTTCCTCCTAGTTTGCTTCCTCCGGGCCCGGGCCCACGCCCCATGCCGTGACGCACCATAGCGAACCCTCACGGAGCGTGAACAGTGGGAACCGATATCGCCCACCCCTCAATAAAATCCCCCTATGAACAACTTGAAGACGGTCGGCCTTCTCGCCTTCATGTCGGCGTTGCTCGCTCTCCTGGTCGGGTGGCTGGGTGGATGGGACAACGTCGGTCTGATGGTCGCCGTCATCGTCGGCTTCAACCTCCTCGCCTATTTCTTCTCCGACAAGGTCGCGATTGCCTCGACCCGCGCACGTCCGGTGAGCGAG
The DNA here is from genome assembly GCA_035620735.1 of Acidimicrobiia bacterium. GTDB lineage: Bacteria > Actinomycetota > Acidimicrobiia > Spongiisociales > ZC4RG35 > JANQRA01. Next base: position 6,402 of record DASPGH010000087.1, read on the forward strand.
GCCGAGCTGCCCCAGGTCTACGGGATCGTCCGTCGGTTGGCGATGCAGATGGACATGCCCGAGCCCCGGGTATATGTCATCGATTCGCCCCAACCCAATGCCTTCGCAACCGGTCGTAGCCCCAAGCACGCCGCAGTTGCGGTGACCACCGGGATCCTCCAGACGCTCAACAACGAGGAGCTCGAGGCCGTGCTGGGTCATGAGCTGGCTCACGTCCAGAACCGCGACATCCTGATCGGCTCGTTGGCTGCCATGATCGGTGCTGCCATCACCATCGTCGCCAGGTTCGGCTTCTGGTTTGGCGGTGGTGACAACCGCAACAACCCGTTGGGGGCGATCGGCGCAATCCTCTCGCTGATCCTCGCCCCGATCGCGGCGATGCTCATCCAGTTCGCCATCTCACGTACTCGGGAGTTCCAAGCGGACAGGTCTGGCGCCGAGATCACGGGACAACCGCTCCAGTTGGCCAGTGCTCTCCAGAAGATCTCGGCCGGGACCTCTCGAATCCCGATGAGAGTCAACGAGTCGACGAGTCAGCTCTTCATCGACAATCCGCTCAGAGCGGTGCGGGGACGGGGCATATCTCGTCTCTTCAGCACCCACCCCCCAGTCGAGGAGCGCATTGAGCGTCTCCAGAACATGGCGATGGGCGTGGGCTGACGGCGTTGCTATAGCAAGACGTAGCGGTTTCCGAGACATGGTGCACGCCCAACGTGCTCATTGGGCACTGCGCGCGGGCACAGCTAAGATTTCCCTCTCCTGAACCGCGCGTTGTTCCGCGCGGTTTCGGTGTGCGCCGGGATGTCCGAGCGGCCAAAGGAAGCAGACTGTAAATCTGCCGGCATACGCCTACGGAGGTTCGAATCCTTCTCCCGGCACGCGGACACTCCGGTGTCAGATTTACAAGAAAAGCAAGGCGGAAGAATCGCCGGCGTGCTGCTGAGCAGGACAGTAGTGATTCTTCAGGTCGAGCTTGCTCGACGCCCCGTTAGCTCAGTCGGTAGAGCGCTTCCATGGTAAGGAAGAGGTCTTCGGTTCGAATCCGGAACGGGGCTCCGAGCGTGCGGCGAAGCCGCATGCGGTACTTGGTACCGGGGTACCTGGTACAGCAGTCGGCTCAGCCGGCTGCTCCGAGGCGGCGTAGCTCAGTTGGTGAGAGCGCTCGACTCATAATCGAGAGGTCGGCAGTTCGAGTCTGCCCGCCGCTACATCAGAGCCGACGCGTAGTCTTGTCGGCCGCAGAGAGAAGAAGGAAGGAAAAATCCAGCGATGGCCAAGGCAAAGTTTGAGCGGACGAAGCCTCATGTGAATGTGGGGACGATGGGTCATATTGATCATGGGAAGACGACGTTGACGGCTGCGATTACGAAGACGTTGGCTGAGCGTGTTGGTGGTCAGAACATGTTTACGGAGTTTGAT
>DASPGH010000088.1:0-9305 GCA_035620735.1 Acidimicrobiia bacterium
TTGTCGCACCCGACGTCATGGCCTTCAGCAATCTCATCCTCATCGAAGGGCTGGCTGCGGGTCTGGCGGGTGTGACTGCGATCGCTGCCTACAAGTGCCTGCAGTGGCGCGACGAATCGACGTCGACTCCGGGAAGGCGGCTCATCATGTGGTTTGTCTTGCTCTGCGCGACGACATTCGCGCTGTACGCCACGAAGTTCACTCTCGGCGGATTTCTCGTCGTTCCCCTGATCGTGCTCCTCGCTGTCTGGAAGCGCGTGGAGAGACAGCGACTGCTGTTGGTGGTTGCGATTTGGCTCGGGCTGGTCTTGGCGTTCACGCTGGGTCTGGCGGCCGAGAACTCTCGAGAACAGGGTGTCTTCAGCCCCTCATTCGACGAGTACGGGTCCGAGTACTACTACGCCTGGACACACGTCTTTCGACATGAGGAAAACGTGTTCGATCTCGATCTCGCCCGTTTCTACGACGACGGCAACGTCCGAGAGTTCCTCCGGGAAACCGACTCGGGCGCGATCGCCGATCAGGAGACCCGTCTACTGCTCCGGCGCACCGAAATCGAGGAGATGCTCGAGACGTCGGGTGCGGGAGTCCGACGAAGCCAGATAGTCGCGGCGCTCTGGGCTCTGACCGGTGGTCGGCTCCACGACACGTCGAGGGCAATCCGGGAGATCACCGACGCCACGAGCGAGAACATCGACAGCGCCATCCATCTCAACGACTATTCGTTGGGAGAAGGCTATCCCGCGTTCGCGGCGGTGTACAACGAAGGTCGGTCACCTGACGCGATCGTCACCGACCCTTTTGGCATAGGGACCGTCCCCCGAGCTCGTCTGGCCCTCAAGTTGGGTCTGCCGTTCACTCTCATCGTCGCGGTCATTGGTCTCGCCATTCAACCCACGAGGTGGCTCGGGGTCGCCGCGCTGGCGCCAGCTCTGATCCACGCCGGGGGTCTCGGGCTGATCCGAGCGGACAATTTCCGCTTCATGTTGCCAACGGCGGTGTATGCCGTGGTGCTCGCCACTGCCATCGCCGCCCGCATCTACCAGGAATGGAACGCGGAGCCTCGGTCTGCTCAACTCATATGATCCGCGGTCAGCCAGGTGGATGCTCGCTCCTACCCTGAAGGGTGATGTTCGAGCGTCCCAAACCGTCCGAGATCCCCGACCGCCCGGGTGCCTACCTGTTCCGTGACCGGCACGGTCGGGTGATCTACGTAGGAAAGGCGAAGTCCCTGCGCGGCCGGGTGTCGTCCTACTTCGGGGTGGGTCTCCACCCCCGCACCCAGGCCATGGTCGACAACGCCCGCTCTGTCGACTGGATCCTGACCGACTCCGAGGTCAACGCACTCATGCTCGAGTACTCGCTGATCAAGGAGCACCGTCCCCGGTTCAATGTCAAGCTGGTCGACGACAAGTCCTACCCATTCCTCGCCATCACCCGGTCTCACGAGTGGCCACGGGCGATGGTCGTCCGGGGGAAGAAGCGCAAGGGCAACGAGTATTTCGGCCCCTACGCCCACACCTACGCCATCCGCAAGACCCTCGACCAGCTGCTGCGCACATTTCCGGTCCGCACCTGCTCCAACGCCATGCTGGAGCGCCAGAAGGCGCAGGGCCGCCCCTGTCTGCTCTATCACATCGAGAAGTGCTCCGGCCCCTGCATAGACGAGGTCACACCTGAGGATTACGCCAAGATGGTGGAAGGCCTTGCCTCGTTCCTGAGCGGTGACACCGACGGTGTCCTTGGCGACCTGGAGGCGTCGATGTGGGAGGCGGCAGAGCGGGAGGAGTTCGAGCTCGCCGCCCGTTACCGGGACCGTCAGGAGGACGTGCGTCGGGCGATGCTCCGTCAGGAGGTGGTCACAGAAAAGGCGGAGAACTTCGACCTCATCGCGTTCCATGGCGACGAGCTGGAGACTGCGTTCCAGGTGCTCAACATTCGCCGGGGCAGGGTGGTGGGGGAGAGGAGCACCATCGTCGACCGGGTCGAGGAGCTCACCGACCCCGAGCTCATGGCTCGGATCGTCCGTGAGCTGTACGGGGACGCCGAGCCGCCGCGGGAGGTGCTGGTCAGTCTCATGCCCGACGAGGCCGACCTCCTCACCGAGTGGCTGAGCGGTCTCGGGGAGCGGATGGTCGACCTGCGGGTGCCACAACGTGGCTCCAAGCGCCGGCTTATGGAGACCGCCTCGATCAATGCCGCCGAGGCGTTCGGGCGTCACCGACTCAGCCGCCAGAAAGACCACAACGCCCGGGCCAAGGCTCTGCGCTCGCTCCAGGAGGAGTTGGGTCTCAGCGACCCTCCGTTGCGCATCGAGGCCTACGACGTGGCGACACTGCAGGGAACCAACACGGTGGCATCCATGGTCGTCCTCGAGGACGGTCTGCCCCGACGCAACGAGTATCGGCGTTTCAAGATGCGCACCGTCGAAGGCCAGGACGACTTCGCCTCCATGGAAGAGACCATCCGACGCCGGTTCACCGCCTACCATGCCGGGCAGAGGAAGCGGGTGTCAGAACAGGGGAAGTTCAGCTATCCACCAAGCCTGGTGGTCATCGACGGTGGCGCCGGCCAGTTGGGACGGGCGGTGAAGGTGCTCGACGAGCTCGAACTCGACGTACCGGTCATCGGTCTGGCCAAGAAGATGGAGGAGATCTACCTGCCCGGCGTGCCCGAGCCGATCCGGATCCCACGCGACGCCGAGGCCCTCTACCTGCTCCAGCAGGTGCGTGACGAGGCTCATCGTTTCGCCAACACCTACCACGCCCAGCTCCGCTCCAAGTCGATGGTCGACTCGATACTCGACGAGGTCCCTGGTGTCGGGCCCAAACGTAAGAAGGACCTGATCAAACACTTCGGGTCGCTGAAGAAGATGCGTGCCGCCACCGAGAGAGACCTCGAAGAGGTGGTTCCCAGCCAGGTGGCATCCGACCTGTACGCTGCGCTCCACACCTAATGCCCTGACAGGCCCCCCTATGGACCTCGTAGCAACCGACGCCCCCCATGTACTCGTCGTCACCGGTATGTCCGGCGCCGGTCGGTCCTCTGCGGCCAAGATCCTCGAAGACCTCGGGTACACCGTCATCGACAACCTGCCCCCCCAGCTTCTGAGTCTCGCCGTCCAGGCCCACGACATACCCGAGGCGCACGAGCATCTCGCCGTCGTCATCGACTCCCGGGGCGGTCTTCCCATCGAAGAGCTCAACTACGCGATACAGGAGGTAGAACGCGAGGGGATCCTGACTCGAATCGTCTTTCTCGACGCCGACGACGACGTCATCGTCAGTCGTTACGAGGAGAATCGTCGCCCCCATCCGTTGGGTCTCGACACCATCAGCGAGGCCATCACCGCCGAGAGAGCGCTACTGGGAGATCTCAAGGAGATGGCCGACGTTGTCATCGACACCTCCGGGCTCAACGTCCATGAGCTCAGGGAACGGCTCACGTCACAGTTCTCCGAGGACGAGATGAACCGTCCCATGAGGGTCTCCATCCGCTCGTTTGGCTTCAAACACGGGACGCCACGGGACACCGATCTCGTATTCGACGTCCGATTCCTCCCCAACCCGCATTGGGTGCCGGAGCTGAAAGACCTCCGCGGGACCCATCAGCCGGTGAGCGACTACGTGCTCCGCTCCGAGGGTGCGAAGGAGTTCGTCGACCGCATCGACGACCTGCTCCAGTTCCTCATCCCCAGGTTCGAGAGCGAGGGCAAGTCCTACCTCTCGATCGGCATCGGCTGCACCGGCGGGCACCATCGGTCGGTGGCCATAGCGGAGGAGCTGGCCAACCGTCTGTCCTCCCATGGAGTAAACGCCTCCGTCCGCCATCGCGACCTGGAGCGGTGAAGCCACAAACCGAGACCGCTCTCGAGCCTCTCCTGCTCGACCCCACCGGGCCCGCCGTCGTCGCCATCGGCGGAGGTCACGGTCAGGCCTCCGCTCTGGAGGCGATCCAGACTTACGCAGGCTCCATCTCGGCACTTGTGTCGGTGGCCGACGACGGAGGCTCCTCGGGCCGTCTCACCGAGATGGGGATCCCACCGCCCGGGGACATCCGGCGGTGTCTCCTGGCCCTTACTCCCGACCCTTCTCTCTGGTCGGAGCTCTTTGCCCACCGCTTCGGCTCGGGGGATGTCAGCGATCACTCGTTGGGAAATCTGATCCTCGCCGCGTTGACCGACCTGTTCGGCGATTTCTCCAGTGCAGTCGACACCGCCCAGCGCATCTTGGGCGCCCTCGGTGAGGTGATCCCCGTCGCCGACCAACCGGTCAGGCTCTCCGCCGTCATCGAAGGGAAGACCGTTTCCGGGCAGGCGGCGATAACGGCAACCGAGGGACACATCTCCGAGCTGACGATCGACCCGCCCGACACGATGGCGACGAGGCGCGCCCTCACCGCCGTTGCCGGAGCCGACCAGATCGTGATCGGGCCCGGAAGCCTCTACACATCGGTGATCTCGGCGCTGATGGTTCAGATGCTGGCTCCCGCGGTAATGGACACCAATGCGCAGCGTGTCTTCGTCCTCAACCTGGTCACCCAGGAGGGGGAGACAATCGGGATGAGTGGAGTCGAGCATCTCGCCGCCCTCGCCGAGCATGTCGGAGTCGCCGGCCCCGGTGTCGTGGTGGCCCATCAGGGAGCACTCGATGTCCCGGCCGGACTCGGTGCCGTGACGGTCACCGAAGAAGACGCGGGAAGCTATGGCTGGGAGCTCGTGGTCGCCGACATTGCCGACGAATGGTCGGACTGGCCCCAGCACGACCCGCTCAAACTGGGACGTGTGCTCGAACAACTCGCCACCGCCAGGAGCTGAACCGATGCCCAAGTACCTCACGCTCGACGACGTCGACGTCTCCGGCAAGAAGGTCCTGGTGCGGTCCGACCTGAACGTACCGCTGGAAGGCACCGCGGTCGCCGACGATTTCCGGATCAGGTCGGCTCTGCCGACTCTGGTGCGTCTCGTGACTGAAGGCGCCGACGTAACGGTGTGCTCACATCTGGGCCGACCCAAGGGTGAGGACCCCGCCCTCTCACTGCGTCCGGTGGCGGAGGCCATGGACGCCCTGACCGATCTCGATGTTGGGTTCGAGTCGGGCGGGGACATCACCGTCATGGAGAACACCCGCTTCGATGAAGGCGAGACCTCGAACGACAAGGCCACCGCAGAGAAGCTCGCCAACGGTTTCGACCTGTTCGTCCAGGACGCCTTCGGGTCGGTGCACCGCGCCCACGCCTCCACGGTCGGGGTCGCCGAGATCATCGAGTCTGTCGCCGGTCCACTCCTCGACCAGGAGCTCACGGCCCTGGGCCGGTTTCTCACCGACACCGACCGTCCCTACACGGTCGTCCTTGGCGGAGCCAAGGTCTCGGACAAGCTGGCGGTCATCGAGAACCTTTTGCCAAAGGTCGACCGGATGCTCATCGGTGGCGGCATGTGCTTCACGTTCCTCGCCGCTCTCGGCAACAACGTGGGCGACTCGCTGCTGGAAGAGGCAATGCTCGACAAGGTCGCCGGGCTCGCTGACGACAAGCGCATCGTCCTGCCCACCGACGTCGTGATCGCCGACAGCTTCAGCGAGGACGCCGACTATGCGATCACGGTCGTCAGCGAGATACCCGACGGTTGGATGGGGCTCGACATCGGAACCGACACTGCCATCGACTTCGCCAACCTGATCAAAGACTCGGCGAGTGTGTTCTGGAACGGACCGATGGGTGTCTTCGAGTGGGAAGCGTTCCGCAACGGCACCGAGCTCGTGGCTCGTGCGCTTGGAGAATGCGAGGGATTCACCGCGGTCGGGGGAGGAGATTCCGCGGCTGCGTTAGCCATGTTGGGTCTCGAGGACACGGTGAGCCATCTGTCCACGGGTGGGGGAGCAGGGCTCGAGCTGCTCGAGGGCAAGATTCTGCCCGGTGTCGCCGTTCTGGAAAGATGGGCGGGATGACCGATCGAACCCCCCTGATCGTCGGCAACTGGAAGATGAACGCCAACCACCTGGAGGCGATACAGATGGTGCAGAAGCTCTCCTATCGTCTCGAGGCAGAAGACTACGAGCGGGTCGACGTGGTGGTCGCCCCGCCCTTCACTTCTCTTCGTTCGATCCAGGTGGTCATCGAACAGGACCGAATCCCCGTCTCGCTGGGAGCCCAGAACGTCTTCTGGGCCGAGTCCGGCGCCTACACGGGAGAGATCTCCGCGCCGATGCTGGCCAAGCTGGCGGTGAAGTTTGTGATCGTCGGCCACTCCGAGCGTCGGGAGCATTTCGGGGAGAGCGACGAGATGGTCAACAAGAAGGCCACGGCCGTGATCGCCGCCGGTATGACTGCCATCGTCTGTGTCGGGGAGACGCTGGAGCAACGCGAGGTCGGTGAGGCCGAGACGGTGGTGACCACCCAGCTGACCGGTGCATTGCGGAGTTTGAGCCTCGAGGACCCGGCGAAGCTGGCTGTTGCCTACGAGCCGGTGTGGGCCATCGGCACCGGTCGAACCGCCCTGCCCGACGACGCCGCCACCATCGCCACCATCATCCGCGAACAGCTCCGCGACACGCTGAACAGCGAGGTCGGAGGGCAGGTGCGGGTGCTCTACGGCGGGTCGGTCAATGCGGTGAACATCAAGGACTTCATGGCCAAAAAAGACATCGACGGTGCCCTGGTGGGTGGGGCATCCCTCGACCCCGACCAGTTCGCTGCCATCGTGAGGTACCGCTTGTGAGCCACACACTGATCCTGCTTCGCCACGGCCAGTCCGAGTGGAACCTGGCCAACCTGTTCACGGGTTGGACCGACATCGGGCTCACCGAGGAAGGTGAAGAGGAGGCCCGTGAGGCGGGGCGGCTGATGGCGGAGGCGGGGCTGAAACCCGACATCATGTTCACGTCCGTATTGAGCCGGGCGACGGACACGGCCGACATCGCCCTCGAGGAAGCCGGCTGGACCGACATCCCGACCAGACGATCCTGGCGGCTCAACGAGCGCCATTACGGGGATCTGCAAGGTCTCAACAAGAAGGAGACCGCCGACAAGTTCGGAGACGAACAGGTGCTGATCTGGAGGCGTTCATACGACACGCCGCCACCTGCCCTGGAACTCGACGACGAGAGGCACCCCTCCCACGATCCTCTCTATGCAGATGTCGATCCGTCTGACATCCCGGCCACCGAAGCCCTGTCCAACGTGGTCGACCGCATGCTTCCCTATTGGTTCGACGAGATCGTCCCCGAGCTGGAGTCGGGCAAGACCGTGTTGGTCGTTGCCCACGGCAACTCGATCCGGGCGCTGGTCAAGCATCTGGACGACGTGAGTGAGGATGACATCGTCGGCTTGAACATCCCCACCGGGATCCCGTTGGTCTACGAGCTGGACGACGAGATGAAGCCGATCTCCAGCGGCTACCTCGGTGACGAGGAGGCTGCCCAGGCCGCCGCCGACGCCGTGGCCAAACAGGCCGGATAGGTCAACCCGGCGGCATCTGGTAGAATCGGGGTCCCGCCAATCCGGCGGGGTTTTCAGTGTTCGAGATCAATCAACCATGAATGTTCTTCAGGCTTTTGCCATCATCATCCACATCATCCTGTCCATCGCCTTGACGGCGTTGGTGCTCCTGCACTCGGGCAAGGGTGGAGGATTATCCGATGTGTTCGGTGGTGGCATGTCCACGTCGAACCTTTCCGGGTCGACCGTGGTCGAGCGGAATCTCGATCGGCTCACGGTGATCGTCGGCGTCCTCTTCGGTGTCAGCACCTTCGCCCTGACCTTTATCTTGAGCTAGGCCGGCCGATACAATCCGGTGGTCGAGTCACCCAGTCGGAGTGGCGGAATTGGAAGACGCGCCAGGCTAAGGACCTGGTGGGGTTTATAGCCCCGTGGAGGTTCGAGTCCTCTCTCCGACACCATTGACTTCTTCGACGGCTGCACGCGGGGAACTGCAACCATCTTGCAGCCATTAGGCCCCTCATAGGCCCTCCATGCCGCCGATGTTCAATCTCGGAGGAGCCTCAGGTGCTTCAAGCCTGTGTTCATCCTTGCCGCCATACATCTCGCGGAGGAGACTCGCAACCATTCCCCCTAAAGTCCGGCGAGGCTCACCGCCGGGACATTGAGAAGCGTCGGCAGACCGCTGCTGATGTCCACCAGCGAGGTCGCCACCAAAATGGCTCGTTTGCCTGTCGTGGAGAACAAGAACGAGTTGCACTTCTGGCTGCGTGAGGTCCACGTGGCGCCCGATGGCTCCAAGTTCAAGGTGACAATTAGGCTGACGATCCTCAGTGATCAGGATCCCCAGTTCTCCTTCGATGTCCGTTGTGTCGGTGAACCCGCGGCCTAGCTGATCGAGCGACTTCCCACCCTCGCTCCGCGAGGTCGAGAGCTATGTAAGTCACCAAAGGGCCGAGTTAGCACCCGACGGCTGAGGCGATCGATGCCTCGGTATCTGCCTGGGACATCGCTCGACCCCTGATCGTGCTGATGCTCGCGCCTTTGGCGGTCGGCCTTGTCGTGAAGGCGAGGTGGGATGCGTTAGCCGACGAGGTCAAGGCGATTGCCGCGCAGGCCGCCAACCTGGGTCTGGTCGCGTTGCTCGTCTTGGTGATCGCACTCAACTTCGAAGCAGTATTGAGGCTGATCGGCACAAGAGGGATCCTGGCCGCGGTCCTCTTCGTGGTGGGATCGTTCATCGTGGGATGGCTCCTCGCCTCCCGTAGTCGCAGCGCACGTGCGGTGATGGGTCTCGGAACCGCACAGCGCAATCTGTCTGCGGCTATGACTATCGCCGCCGCCAACTTCGCCGCCGACCCGAACGTGATGGTGATGATCGTTGTCACCGCCATCCTCATGCTGGTGATACTGCTCGGCACCGGCGCTGAGTTGGGCAAGCGTGGTTCCGCCCCATCCGAGTCCGGGGTTGGGGCGTGAGCCCGGGCAGTCGCCGGTTGGTGGTCACAAGCCTCGAGTGGGTCAGCCCGTCCCCAGATTCCTGATGAAGGCATTGGTCCGGCTGGCGTAGCTGAGAGCCCGGGGCTCGGGGGCAGCCGTGCAAGTTCCGCGAGGTGGCCTGCCACGAGGAAGGCGACCGAGCCCCGGCGGCGCCCTTTCGCTAACCCAGGGTTGGAGACTTCGCTGAGCGAAGTCTCCGGCCCCGAGAATGGCGATCCGAGGCCACCCGCAAGAACGATCGGCTGGTCTGAATGCCACGCGGAGGTTCGAGTCCTCTTCCGCACTTGATGTCCGGATGTTGCTGTCCGAGACTCGAACACTCTGCAACTCGATTCAGTCAGATTGACGGAACTGAAACAACACAGTTT
>DASPGH010000089.1:0-10043 GCA_035620735.1 Acidimicrobiia bacterium
AAGGACCCAATCGGAGAGAACCAGATCCAGCTCTTGATGAATCGGTGCCTCATGGAGATGGTCTCTGGCGCAGAGCTTGTCGATGACGCCCGAGTCGGTGAGCTCATACGGGGCAATGGGTACGCCTCGTGGTGCGAACAGGAGGCGAACATCGAAGTCAGGGTCCACGGCGACGAAGCGTTCCTCGACCGTATCGTCAGCGAGCTGACCATCTCGCGCACCGCTGGCGAGTCGAGCTCCTAGAGGTCCCGGAACGGGTCGTCAGGTCCCTTGTAATCGATAGCAGGCACCGCCTCGGACGCCCTCGTCGCCCAGGCCGGGAAGGGAAACTCCAGCACCAGTGGAACGGGAAGCTCGGGTTGATTGAGGATCATGGTGCCCGGCTTGACGATGGTCGCTCGCTGACGATGTGGTCCGGGGAGGAAGCCGTATTCTTCCCGGGCGGCCTCTGCGGAGTCGAGCCTGCCCACCACCCGAATCGAGGAGTTGGCGATTATGCGTCTCTCCACTTCCGATGCGGTCTGCTGGGCACCGATGAGGATCACCCCGAGTGACCGACCCCGTTCGGCGATGTCGAGCAGGACCTCCTTGATCGGGCTCGATCCCTCACGCGGGGCGTACTTGTTGAGCTCGTCGAGGACGACCATGAGCAGCTCGTCGCTCTGGCCCGCCCGCTCCTTGTCCTCGAAGGCGCGCTTGAGGGTGACACCGACGACGAACCGCTTGGCTCGGTCGTTGAGATTGTGGAGATCGACCACGGTCACCTGGTGCTGCAGGCTGATCCGATGACGCTCGGGGTCTGCCACGTCGGAGCGTATGAGTCGGCCGAGGTGACGCACTGACGCCTGGAGACGTCTGACGAAGGCGTTGATCGTCCCGGTGCCAATGGCCGGCCCGGCCCACCGGTTGCGATGCTCGTCGCTCTGGACACGCTCGGTGATGAGATCGGCGAGCTCCCGGAACGTTCGTACCTTGACCCCGTCGATGACGGCGGCGCCAGTCTCGGTGGCCTCGGAGTGACGCAGTTGGGCCATCACGTTGTAAACGACAGTCGTGTATTGGGCCCGGTCGTCCTCGGCATCGGCGAAGAGGAACGGGAGGAGGTCTTCGGAGCAGAACTCGTCGACGCTCCAGAAGAAAGAGGTCACATCCGAGCGCGAGGCGACGTCTGCGGTGGCTCTGCTGTCGTCGAGTCGCGGTGGTGCGAACAACCCAACCGAGTCGAACGGCGTGCTGGGCAGGCCGAGGTCGGCATAACGCTTGCGCTGCTCTTCGTCGAGGCGGTTGTTGACCCGGTCGAGATGCAACAGGTCCTCGCCTTTGACGTTGAAGACCAAAGCCTTGGTGTTGACGGCTGCTTTTCCGAGCACGTCGGAGGTGAAAAGCGAGTGCAGCAGGAAGGTGGCGTAGCTGGTCTTGGTTGCCACACCCGATATGCCGGAGATGTTGACATGGGCGCCACGCTCACCGTTGATGAACTCGAAGTTGACCCAGAGCGGCTCGCCATTGCGAGCCAGCCCCACAGGTACCTTGCGCTCCATGCGGTCGAAGAACAATGCGCGGTCACGTTCCTCGTCCTCGGCGATCCGAACCTCCTGTCCCGGACGGGGGGGCACGAAGACCTCGGGCTCGAATCTGGTGGTGGTCACCTGCGCCGCCTCGGTCACCTCCGCAGGCAGGATTCCCTCCTCGATCAAGAAGACGTCCGAGTCGAACCTCGCCCCCTCGTGGCGGGCCACCACCTGGCCCACGGTGCCGTACATGCGGACCACCTCGCCGGTCGGCAGCACCCGCTCCAGAGCGACGACGTCATCGAGTTGGAGGTACTCCCCCTCGCCGACACCAACCCAGAACTCCAGTGGCGTGGCGTCCCGTGTGCCGAGAACTCTCCCAACGGGTCCAGTCATCATCGCCGAGCGTAGACCAGTGGTGGGACAGATCCCGTGAGCCTCGTCGTCTTCCCTTTCAAGAAAGAGCGGATCGAGGTCGTGGCACGCAATCTCCAGATTGCCGCAACCCACGACCGCGTCGACGAGGTGTGGGCAGTGGCCGCAGCCGAGGACGCCGCGATGGCGGAAATCTCCCGGGTCGCCTCCGCCGTCGCCCGGACGACCGGCACGGGCATCGATGTATTCCCCCAAGACCGGATCGGCACGTACCGCTCCGGAAAGGGTGATGGGATGAACACTGCGCTCGCCCGCTCCGCGGAGAGAGGTTTCGATCGCACCCACTTCTACGACGCAGATATCACGAACTTCGAGCCGAGTTGGATCGACGGCGCCGAACAAGCCGCTGACCGGGGCTACGGGGTGGTGCGGCATCGGTTCCCCCGTGCCGCGACCGACGCCATGATCACATGGATGGTCACCCGCCCCGGCCTCGCCGTCCGTTTCCCGGGCACCGTGCTTCCCCGGCTCGGTCAGCCTCTCGGGGGCGAGTTGCTCCTCACCACTCCGGCGGTGGAGCACCTGGCCGCCAATCGAACCGTCCGGGCTCGGTCCGATTGGGGGATCGACACCGTCATCACCCATGCCACGGCGTGCCTCGATCTCGGGCTCTTCGAGCACAACGCTTCAGATGGCAAACGCCATGCCCTATATGGCTCGCTGACCGACATCAGAGAGATGGTCCTCGAATGTCTCGATGCCGTGGCCTCTCTCCGGGGGGACCCTCCCCCAAATTCGCAATTCGACGCCGATCCACCGGCTCCGGTGCCAGCTGATTTGAAGGAAACCGTCGCCTATGACGTCGAAACGACTCGGGACTCGATCTCGGAGGCACCGGATGCCAGCGAACGGGAGATCCTCATCTCGCTCGGCATCGACCCGGACTCGTCGATCGATATGGATGCAGAGCAGTGGCGGGACGTCCTTCCCGCGCTTCTCCGAGAGTTCGACCTGGGCGATCCCGCCTGGCGCGCGGCGGCATTTCGACTCTGGGTGGAAAGGGTGATCCACTACACCCTCCATCAGGTCCCACTCGGATACGACGAAGCCATCTCCTACCTCGAAGGGACCATCAGGCAATTCGAGGAGACGGGCACCTAACCGAGAGCGATTGCAGTCAATGCACAAAGGGTCAAGGCAACCCCAACGACCTGACGCGTTCGCAGGTGCTCGGCATTGACCAAACGAGCCATGACCACGGTCACAGCCGGGTAGAAGGAGGCTGCCACCGCCACTGGAGCCAGGGTCCCGGCGCGCAACGCCAACAGCAATGCCATGTTCCCGGAGACGTCAAACAGACCATTGCCTATGACAATGCCCTTGGGATGGTCGAAAAGCCGGAGACACGCCACAGGCCGGCGAGGGAGATGGCCCCCACGGTGAGCATGGTGGCGGCTCGCGCCGGGATGAGAGGGAGAAGCGCGGAGCTCGACCCGGTCAGATCGAGGAGAACCGTGTAAGTGCCAAACCCGAGACCGGCGGCCAGGCCATACCAGACTCCGCCGAGAGGGACCTCACCGGGATCGGCGACCCATGAGCACAGAACGATCGCCGGGATTGCGATGCCAACGCCCAGCCAGGTGAGCCCACCGATCTCATCTCCGGAGAAGACCGCCACCAGCACCGGGAACACACCGCTGAACGCGGCGGTCGCAGGCGCCACCGCAGCAGCTTGGCCCCGGCCCAACCCGCCAAACAATGTGACCAACCCGACTGCACCGGCGACGCCTCCCGCCGCACCGAACCAGAGGTCAGTCGACGTGGCATCTCCACCCATCGCAAGCGCAACGAGCGCAATGAGGGGGAAAGAGACCACTCCGGCCCAGATGACGACGGTGGCCGCAGAGACCCGTTTCGCTCCCTCACCACCGAGGAAGTCGCCAAGACCGTACAGAACCGAGCTGAGCGCTCCAAGGAGCACTCCCACTAGTCGGCTACTCCGTCAGCTCCAGTCGAGGTGAGCACATGTCGGAGAGAAACCGCCTCCTCTTCCAACTCATCGCGGTCGACCGAGGTCGCCGCATTGGCGAAATCGAGGTCATGGACACCGTCGATCGGCACGAGATGGATGTGGAGATGGGGAACCTCGAGCCCGGCGATCATGAAGCCGACCTTCCTCGGGTTGTGCACTTTCTGAATGGCTTCGCCAATGGTCGTCGAGACCGCCATCAGATGGTCTCGCAGGTCCGGCGGGCAGTCGATCCAATGGTCGACCTCATCGCGGGGCACCACCAGGACGTGACCGGCGCGCAACGGGTTTATCGACATGAAGGCGACACAGTGGTCGTCCTTCCACACGAAAGTGCCCGGGATCTCCCCTTCGATGATCTTCGTGAAGATGGTCGCCATGGCGTCAGCCTATTCAGCGCGCTCTGCCACGACTCTCAGGATCGATTGGGTGGTGAGCACGTACATCTCACCGTCGCTGCCAACACCGAAGCTCGCCACACTTCCCGCACGTCCCACCTGTCCCGTCCAATCGTTTTGATCGACCGCCTCTCCCCCGTCGAACCGGAAGCTGCGGAGATATCCGCCGCAGTAGTCGGAGTAGAAGAAATGACCCTGTATCTCTGGGATGAGACTGCCCCCGTAGATGACTCCGCCGGTGATTGAGCATGTCCCGGCATCACCGTGCTGCACCTCAACGACGGGAAGAGTCTGACCCGACGTGTCGCAGCCCGACGAGGGTCTGAAACAATGGAGGCCCTCCGTTATCGGCCACCCGTAGTTGGTGCCCTCCGACAACGTCGAGACGGACACCTCTTCGAAGGCGTTCTGCCCCACATCGGCGATGTAGATGAGGTCCCCTTCGATCCAGAAACGCCAGGGATTGCGCAAGCCGTACGAGAAAAGCTCTGACGTGGCTTCGTCCACGTCGATCGCCACCAGACCGCCGAGCAGCGTGTCGGTGTTCTGGGCGTTGCCGAACGTGTCATTGGCCCCTCCTCCATCACCGAGACCGAGGTAAAGCCTCCCATCGGGACCGAACTGGATCATGCCACCGTTGTGGTTGCGCGCAGGCTGGTCGAGCCGAAGCAACTCCCGCTCGCCGCCAAACGCGGCTCCGTCCCAGGTGAACTCGGAGACGACGGTGCCCCCGTCATTCGCCGTGTAATGAGCGAACAACCGATCGGTCTGCTCGGGGTGGATCGCGATGGCGAGCATTCCCTGCTCCCCGTCGTTGCGCACCTGCTCGTTGATGTCGAGCAACGGAGAGTCGGATAGCTCACCGTCCTGGAGGAGCCACACCGTCCCTTCCTTGGTGGCGACCAGATCGCCCTGATCCCAGACGACGAGGTGTATCGGAAATTCCATTCCGGCCACCCCTTCGTAGGTGAGTGCGGTCAGTTCGGGAATAATGGTCGTCGACGGGATCGGGGCCGTGGTCGTAGTAGACAGAGTCGTCGTGGTCGATAGATCGCCGGGCGTGGTGGCGTTCATCGTCGTGGTCGTCGACGGGATCGGGGCCGGCTCCTGGCCCTCGGGCTCGCAAGCAACCAACAGCAGGAGAAGAGTCAGGGGTGCGAGACGACGCATCCATCGGGAGGTTATGTCTAACTTCGGCTTTGCGTGAACGTCATACCCAAGAACGATCGCCGCACCATCTTCGGCTGGGCTATGTACGACTGGGCGAATTCGGCGTACATCACGACTTTCGCCGCCATCGTGGCCGCCTTCTTCACCGGGGTGATCGTCCCTGAGGGTTCCGACACCAACGGGGAGGCCCTTTGGGCATGGACCTTGTCGTTCGGTGCTTTCGTGCTGTTCCTGGCGATGCCGATGTTGGGGGCAGTGGCCGACTATGCCTCTGCGAAGAAGAAGTTCCTGCGCTTCTTCGCCTGGTTCGGAGCTGCCGTCACCGTGATTCTCCCCTTCATCCCCTCCGGCTCGGTGAGCCTCTTTCTCGGTGTCGTGATCCTCACCCAGATCGGCTTCGTGGCGGCCAACGTCTTCTACGACGGGTTTCTCCCCGACATCTCCACCGACGACACCATCGACCGGGTGTCATCGCGGGGATATGCCTTCGGATACATCGGTGGGGGTCTCTACGTCCTTCTCGCCCTCGCTCTCATCCTGCTCAGTGGTGAAGACGGTGCAACCGGATTGAGCGAGGAGGTGGCGGCGAGGATTGGAATCGGTGGCGCCGGAGTGTGGTGGTTCGGTTTCTCATTCGTCTCGCTGCGTCGGCTCCCGGAGGAGACTCTGCCCGATGAGGTTCCGGAGGAATATCGAGAACGCTCACTATGGCTGGGGCTCGCCCATCTCGGTTTCTCGAGGACGATTGCAACCGCCAGAAAACTGTTCGGCTTCAAACACCTGATGCTGTTCGTGCTGGCATTTCTCTTCTACAACGACGCGGTCCAGACGGTTATCGGCGTGACCGGTGTCTATGCCGAGGACACCCTGAACCTGGAACCCACCGACATCATCATCGTCTTTCTCATCGTGCAGTTCGTGGCTTTCTTCGGGGCCTTGCTGTTTGGCGTGATCGCGGGAAGGGTCGGTACGAAGAGAGCGATCCTGATATCGCTGACCATATGGATCGCAGTGAGCATCGCCGCCTACTTCCTGCCCGAAGGAGAAGCTCTCCCCCTTTACGGGCTCGGTGTGGTGGTTGGATTCGTGCTGGGCGGGGTCCAGGCCCTATCCCGCAGCCTCTACGGGTCGATGATCCCCGAAGATGCCTCGGCGGAGTTCTATGGGTTCTTCTCGGTCTTCTCGAAGTTCTCCGCCATCTGGGGACCGTTCCTCTTCGGTCTCATATCGAGTGTGGCCGACTCGAGTCGTCCCGCCATCCTCTCGGTGGCTGCCTTCTTCGTCATCGGCTTCATCCTGCTCACGAGGGTCGACGTCGAGGCCGCCCGCGACTCGCGGAAACAGTGGTCGTTCGAGAACGCTTAGGCTCGAAACCATGGACGACAACGAGACCCATGACATAGGCGAGCCCTCACCGCCCGGGTCTCCACCAGCCCGAACACCGGGAAGAGAGCGCGAAGGCGTGCCTTGGGCGGCGACACTCGTAGGTCTCTGGGCGGTCGCCCTTGTGGTCTTCTCCGTGCAGAACGCCGACGACACCACGGTGCAGTTCCTCGGATGGTCGTTCCGGATGCCGGTGGCGATCCTCGTCATAGTCACCGCTCTGGCGACTCTCGTCCTCACCGGCATCGGCTCCGCCCTCTACCGAAGACGACGTCGCCAACGGGCCCTGATGAAGCGAGAGAATCGGGAGCTACGCGAATCAGACGAGTGACCCTCGTGATCGGCATGGCGTTGATCGCTACCGGATGTGTCGACGGCGGGTCAGGAGACATCGTAACACTCGGCTCGGAGCCGGCGAGCGACTCTGGAGGATCGGTCACCTGGATCGACGACGGTGACACGATCGAGGTCGAGCTGGCTGGTGAGGTCTCGGAGGTGCGTCTCGTTGCGGTGAATGCGCCCGACCAGGGGGAATGCTTTGCCGACACGTCGCTCGATTATCTGATGGAGACACTCCGCGACCGGCCGGTTCGTCTCCAGGTGATGGGTGAGGACCAATTCGGCCGAACTCTGGCCCACGTCTTCGAGGGGGATCGACACGTCAACGCGGAGCTCGTGGAGATGGGTCTCGTCTTCGCCAGCACCCCTGAGGAGGACGATCCATATTCCGGTGTCATCCTCGACGCGGAGCAGAGGGCATATGAATCCGGCATCGGTCTCTGGGCCGACGACGCCTGTGGCAGCGAGCAGCAACTCCCGAACGCCGTGATCGATCCCGACCGATCCGACATCGACCCCGAGGGCCCTGACGACTCGCGACTCGACGACGAGTCGATCGCCATTCTCAACAGCGGCAGGGAGACGATCGACCTCACCGGCTGGATTCTCCGTGACGAGTCGACGAGGCATCGCTTCACGTTTCCGACGGTGACGACAATCGGGCCCGGTGAACGCGTGATCGTGGCCAGCTCAGACACCGGATGGGATCCCGGCGACAACCCGGTGTGGAACAACGATGGTGACATGGCACTACTCCAATTGCCGGACGGAACCGTGGTGTCACGCTGGCGCTACTGAGCCGGAGGGCTTCCCACACGGTCTACCCTCTTTCCTGCGATCGAAAGGATGCGAGACATGGGACTCAAAGAGACCTTCTCGAAGTGGTTCGGGCAGGCAAAGGACACGGCCGGAGATCTCGCCGAGAAGGCACAGCCTCACGTGGAGAAGGCCGTCCAGAAGACCAAGGAGACCGCCGGCGATCTCGCCGAGAAGGCACAGCCTCACGTGGAGAAGGCCGTCGAGAAGACCAAAGAAACTGCCAGCGACCTCGCTGAAAAGGCACAGCCACACGTCGAGAAGGCCAAGGAGAAGATGACAGGTTTGGCCGACAAGACCGCCGACGCGGTGGGAGACGCAGCCGACACGGCCAAAGAGAAGGTCACCGAAGTGGCCGATACGGCCGCCACCACCGCTGCCGAAGTCACTGAAACCGCAAAGGAAAAGATCTCCGACGAGGTCGATGACGTGGCAGACACCGTCGAGGACGCGGTCGAAGAGGACTAGCCCAATGGCCCGCGTCTCGCAACGACTGCAGAGGATCCCCGGATCGGCCACGCTGGCGATCAGCACCCGCGCCCGGGAAATGCGGGCGGAGGGACGCGACGTCATCTCATTCGGTGCCGGGGAGCCCGACTTCCCGACACCCGAGCACATCGTGGCCGCCGCGCAGAGGGCGGCCAACGATCCCACCAACCACCACTACTCGGCCAATGCTGGGCTTCAGCCCCTGCGTGAGGCGATCGCCGAATACACCCGCATCCACAGCGGCTTCCCCGTCGACCCGAGTCAGATCCTGGTGACCAACGGAGCGAAACAAGCGATCTTCCAGGCCTTCGCGGCCCTTCTCGACCCGGGAGACGAGGTTCTCCTCCCCGCACCACACTGGGTCACCTATCCATCGGGCATAGATCTCGCCGGTGGAGTCACCGTCTCGGTGCCGACCTTGTTGGAGAATGGCTTCAAGGTCACTGTCGACGACCTGGAGAAGCATCGCACCGACAAGACGAAACTGCTCGTCTTCGTCTCCCCGTCCAACCCGACCGGCGCCGTCTACACCACCGACGAGGCGCGCGCTCTAGGCGAATGGGCCGTGGAACATGGCGTTTGGATCCTGGCAGATGAGATCTACCAGCGACTGGTGTACGGAGATGACGACGTAGCGCCCTCCATCGCCGGCGTCACTCCCGACCTGGAGGACCATCTGCTGGTCAACGGTGTGGCCAAGAGTTTCGCCATGACCGGGTGGAGAGTGGGCTGGGTCATCGGCCCCGACGATGTCATAGGTGCTGCCGCCAGACATCAATCCCATGCAACGGGCAACGTGAACAACGTGGCTCAGATGGCCGCTCTGGCCGGTCTCACCGGCGCCCAGGACACCGTCGTGGCGATGAGAGAGGCATTCGACAAGAGACGTCAGACCATGGTGGGGATGCTGTCTGGAGCCAACGGCATAGAGCTTGCCGAGCCCCAGGGGGCCTTCTATGTGTTCCCCAGGGTGTCTGCCCTGCTCAACCCGAAGTACCCCACTACGTTGGCGCTGGCAGAGACCCTTCTCGATGAGGCAGGGGTCGCCGTGGTTCCCGGCGAGTCGTTCGGAGCACCGGGCTTCATCCGGCTGTCCTACGCCCTCTCCGACATCGACCTCGAACGTGGTGTGTCCCGGATGCTCGACATGTTTGGAACCCTCTAGGGCGGGTTTACACTCGCCCGGCAATGAAGGCAGGTTCAACCGCACGGGCCATGATGCTCGTCGAGCCCCGCCATTTCACGATGACCACCGTCTCCACCGATGGTGGGGAGCAAGGGGGATGGCTGGCTGTCGAAGCCACGGGGGTCTCCGGTTCAGACGTCCAGATCTGGAAGGGTGAGGGCCGTGACGTCGTCTATCCCCTGGTCCCCGGTCACGAGGTGGTGGGCAGGATCGCGGTACAAGGCCCCAATGTCCCATATCCGGTCGGGACGAGGGTGGTGGTCGAGCCACGCATCCGTTGCGGGCGATGCCATCGATGTCAGCAGAACCTGGCCACCTGCGTGAGCCGCAAGCCCACCAACTCCTAC
>DASPGH010000090.1:0-62914 GCA_035620735.1 Acidimicrobiia bacterium
GACTGGCCCTGGGAATTTGCCTCTTCGAGGGCACTCTGCAGGATTTCGATGGACTCGCCGATCTCGCCTGACTCCAATGCCAGCTTTCCGAGGTTGATGTCGGTATAAACGGCGAACTCTGAGCCATGGCTCCTCAGCACCCTGGAGGCGTCCTGAAGCACCGACATGGCCTCCTCCAGCTTGCCCTGGGCGATCAGGACCTCCCCGATGTTCGTCCTGGCGCGGGCCGCGTCCGGCTCGTTGCCGGCTCGTCGGCTGGTTTCGTCGGCCTTCCAAAGCAGCGCGACGGCGTCGTCGAGACGACCCTCGAGCCATGCCCGCTCAGCCATGTTGTTGGTGGCCAATGCCACTCCGACCAGATCACCCAACTCCTCGTAGATGGAGCGCGCCTGCTCCAAGTAATCCTCATCGGAAGGCATGCCCATGGTGAGTCGAGCTCCGTCGATGACCATGTAGGCCCGAGCCTGAGCCTGCTTCTCGTCGGCCGCGATCGCATCCGACAAAGCGGATTGAGCGAGGTCTAGAGCGTCCGACGACCTTCCCTGCATCATACGAATGACGGAGCGGAACGAGATGAGGCGTGCTCGGGCCGCCCGGGCCGTTTTCTCGTGGCCGGATTCGACTAACTGGGTGCCTCTTGTCAGCTCGGCGAGGCCCGGTGTGTAGCTGCCGCTGAATGCCTTCACCCGTGCACGTTTCAGCCGTAGGTCGGCACAACGAACCGCGCTGGATGAGCCCCGCAACGCATCGCCGTAGGCACGGATGGAGTCCTGGAACAGGCCAGCGCGTTCCAAAGCATCTCCCCAAGCCTCCTGGACGTCGATCACTTCCTTCTCCGAAACATCTCCGAGCTGGCCTGCCGCGCGCAAGGCGCGCTCATAGAAGGTTGCCGCCTCGTGGTTGGCGTAGGCGTGAAACGCCTTCTCGGCCGCCACCCGCGCGTAGGCCCAAACCTTCTCGTGTTCGGAAGCCTCGGAGTATTGGTAGGCGAGAAATTCGGCGGACTCGCTCGGATCGTCACCGGACAAGCGTTCGACCACCGAGCCGGCTCGGGCATGGAGCTCCTTGCGACGCCGATATGGGAGACCCTGGTAGGCAACATCGTGCACTACAGCATGCTTGAAGCGCATTCGCCCAGCAACGTCGTCGGCCTCGATGAACCGCTCCAGCTCGGTGCGTGTCGCATCATCGATCCCCAGCTGCTCGGAATCGAGGAACTCATCCAGAACCGCGGTGGGGAAACTGGCACCCAGGACCGAGGAGTAGCGAAGCGCCTGCCGGGTGAGCGGAGACAGCGTGTCGATCTCACTCGATACAACCGCATCGAGCGATTCGGGCAACTCTGCTGCAGAGCCCGTCTTCGAGACGACACGGAGGATCTCGCCGAGAAACAGCGGGTTGCCGTCAGCCTTCCGCACGATCGTGTCCAGCTCATCCGGCCGGAGCGGTGTCGACGTGGTCATGTCGATGGCTATCGATCGCGCCGCCTCGTCTGACAGCGGGCCGAGTCTGATCTCGTTACCCATCGGCTCAAACCCTGAGTCGTTGCTCCTCGAGGTGATCATGACAGTCCAGGGCCTCGTGTCGGCGGCCTCGCCGACACGCCTCAGCAGCGAAAGCGAAGCCTCATCGAGCCACTGCCCGTCCTCGGCAACCATCGCGACGGGCCGGGTGTGCCCCGCGGACAGAACATCGATGACGGCGTCTGCGGTCTTCTGGGGACGGAACTGTGGATCGATGGCGCGGGTGACCTCGTTGTCCTCGATTTCAATGTGCATCACGTCACCCAACAGAGGCAGAGCCCACTCCAGGTCGGGTGCCGTGTCCGAGATTGCCTTCCGCAGGTCCCTGGCCATCTTCGGTTGAGTAGAGCGATCCACTCCCAGTTGCCGTCGCATGGGGTCCCTGAACGCCCAGTATGGGTTGTCCGCGCCACTTGGCTCGGCCTGGAGCAGAAGTCTGTCGCTGCCGGGACAGTGCTCCAGAACTTCGGAAATCAGGCGGCTCTTACCTATGCCCGTGTCGCCTGAGATCGTCATCACCCCGCCGCGGCCGAGACGGCTACACGTGTTGACGATCCCGACGAGCATCTCCAGCTCGGCATCACGCCCACGGAACGGAAGTTCTGACGCCGTCTCCGGTGGGCGCACGCCTGTCTCCTCCAGCACCGAAAAGGCCTGTATCGGATGGGACTTTCCCTTCACGTCGAACGGGGGAAGGGAGTCGGAGTTGTAGAGGGTGCTGGAAAGGTTGAGAACGTCGGGGGTGGCGTAGATCTGACCCGGCCCTGCTGCGGCCATCAGCCGCGCCGCCAGATTCACCGTGTCGCCCATCACCGTGTAGGTCCTACGGAAGAAAGTGCCGACATTCCCCGAGAAGACGTGGCCTCTGTTGATCCCGATTCGTATTGGCAGCCGACCCCCTGAGTCGATGATCTTCCGCGCCGCTCGGAGCACACGCCCCTCGTCATCGTGCCGGCTCGATGGGATGCCGGCCACGAGAATGATCTTGCCGCCGTCAGCGTCGATGTCGGACGCGAGGAAGGTGATGCCCTCTTCGTCGGCGGCTCTCTGCACCGTCTTCACCAGCTCATCGAGCATCTCGGCCACTTCTTCCGCCCCGAATCTGCCCATGGCCTCGTCGATTCCTTTGAACTTCAAGAAGGCCACAGTGGCGATACGGTGCTCCGAGTCGTCGATGCCGGCTGAGAGATGCTCCCTGAGCCCGGTCGAGACGAACTGGGCGAGCTCGTCGTAGCTGTGACTCGCCCGAGGATCCCAACCGCATTGCGGATGATTGATGCTTCTCTTCCGGAGCAGCCAACCATCCCCCTTGGGCTCCCCGACGAAGCTCGAAGGAACGGACTCCGCCACCGACGCACTGATCAATATCTCACCGGCGTCGGCCGTCGCCTCCATGTCCGTGGTGATCGAGGCCGTGGGGCCCGTGACCAGCAGCTCGCGGTGGGACTCGCCGACAAGGAAGAGATCGATCTTGCCGGTGTGGATTCCGGAGGACATCCGCAGGTTGATCCGACCGACGGAGGTTGGCTCTTTCGACGCTGTTCGCAGGACGGTGCGCATCTCAACGGTGGCGGCGCATGCCTGCATGACGTGGTCCTGGGTAGTGAACATCAGAAGGAGGGCATCGCCACCGAACTTGAGAAGCGAGCCACCCCGTTGGTACACGACGTCGAGCATCCGACCGAAGACTTGGTTCAGGACCGAGGTCAGCTCCTCGGCTCCGATACGACCCTTCGCGGCCAGACGCTCCGACAGGTTGGTGAATCCGGAGATGTCGACGAACACGAGTGTGCCCTCGACGGCGCGCCATCGGGCGTCGGGTGCTTGCGCGTCCCAGTCACAAGCTGCCGTGGGTACGTATGGAACGAGCGTGTTAGTGCGATCACCCACTCGTCTGCCTCCTGCTCCGACGGCTCAGCGTACACGGACCTCCCCCAGGCGCGGGCCGAATTCGCATCACGGTCCCAGCGCGTACACGTAGCCATCACCTGCCGCGATGAACGCGACACCATCGACAACGGCCGGTGCGGCCCTCACATGGAGGCCGGTCTGCCATTGCCACAGAGTCTCGCCCGAGACTGCATCCACGGCATGGACCATCCCGTCCTCCGAGGCGAAATAGACCGTGTCAGAGGTCACCACCGGAGGAGTCGAGACCGGAGCCTCGGCCGTGACCGTGCTCGGTTCCCAGAGGTGCTCACCGCTGGTCAGGTCGATCGAATAGAGGTAACGCCCGCCCGGCATGTAGATGGTGTCCCCGACGATTGCCGGCCCAACACGAACGGGGGTATCGGTGATATAGGCCGGAAGTCGGTTTGGCAGCCTGCCGTCACATGCTCCGGTTGGGAGAGGCCAAATGGTCTGTCCCATCGTTGCGACGTACGTCACCTCATCGGTGATGATCGGATTGGTGACGATGGGATCGACCGCGTCGAAATCACAAACCGACGTCGGAGTATCGCCGGATACGTCGATCAGATGGAGGACGCCCTCCTCGGTTGCCACGTAGAGGAAACCGTCGTGGAAAGCCAGATCCGCTGAAATCGTCCCGAGGGTGGGCTGCCCGTCAGCCGGGTAGCGCCAGATCTCGTGGCCGGAGATGAGATCGAGCGCGTGAACGAGCCCATCATCGGTGGCGAGGTAGACCCGGCCGTCCACGATCACCGGCGACGACCGGATACGGCTGTCGAGGCGGGTCGTCCATTGGACTCCGGTGTCGACTGCTGCATCGTGCCCGCGAACTGCTCCATCATCGTCCACGACAACGATCATCATCGGTGCCCGGTTCTCTTCCATCTCTCCCTCGCCAAGTGCGGGGGCAGCGCCGATCCTCCCCTCCGGGGGAAGCGTCCACAACTCGTCGCCGCTGGTTTGGTCGAGGGCGAAGAAGGTCCCTTCGGTGGTTCCCACGTACAAAGTGGTCCCGAAGACGACCGGTGGGGCTTCTATGGGCCCGGCGGTCTCGTATCTCCAGTAGTAGCCATTGACCTCTCTGGGAGCGGCCGCATCGACGACTCCTGTGCGTTCGTAGGTGCCCCGATAAACGCTCGTCCCGAAGAAGAAGTCGATTTCATCGGGAACCGGGATCTGTGTCTCCTCGAGTGACAGTTCGACGGTGGTCGGGGGAGCGGTCTCGGTCCCAGCGCCGCTGTCGACGGGAGCGGCCTCCGGGTCTTCCCCTCCCAATTGGGTGACTCCGAACGCGGTTCCGGCGGCGAGGACGATGACTCCGACGGCGGCGGCAACCGCCCAGAGAGGCCGTCGCACCGCACTCGACCTGCGGCCGGCGACGAGGCCGCTGCTGCGACGTTGAGCGGGACTCAAGACCTGGGATTCCCGGGACAGGCCTGCCCCAGCCAATGCCGCATTGAGACTCTCTGCCGCGGCACCCAGATCAGGGTCTTCCTGGGGAACGGGTGCGCTCAGACCGGCGGCGACGTGGGGCAGGCTTTCCCAGCTCTCCCGCCAGCCGTCGGGCACGCGATGATCGACGGCCCGGATCCCCAAAATCGTGGAAGCTGCGAGCGGGTCATCCCACAGACCCCCCGCCTGGGCGGCTCTCGCAGCCAACATCGGTTGACCAATGGAGACAGCGAGGTTCATGGCGTCCATGGCGGCCGACGGCCGTTTTCCGTTCTCGGCGACGACGCAAAGGGCTTCCGCCGCCCACCCGTAGAGCTTCGCCTGCAACAGGAGGTCGGCGAGATCTTCACCGTCGGAGTCCCTCCAGCCCGCACCGGACGAGGCATCGACCTCGACTTGCAGCGCAAGACATCTGGTGCGCCAGCGCCAGCCATTTGCTCCTTCCGGCGTGATCTCGAGGGCCCGGGAGAGATCTGCCCTCGCTTGGTCCCAGTTGCGCATCGCCATTTGAACCCGAGCCCGGGTCGCCAGCACCATGTTCTCCCACGAAGGGAGCTGACGGGTCACCAAGTCGAGAGCGCGTTCAGCGGCGGCAAGCGCGTCGTCGAGCCGGCCATATGCAATTGCTCCCTCGGCGATCGCCAGATCGCTGAGAAAGAGGGGCGCCTCGATGCCTTCGATCCTGGAGATCTCCTCAGCCGCCGCGATAGCCTGCAACGCCTCGGTCGGCTGACCGGCAGGAAGCAGCGAGCGGGCCCGCCAGGCCTCCTTGTCGGCGACCGAGTCTTGCCCTCCCAGACGTTCGGACTCGTCCCGAAGATGGGTGAACTCGATTTCGGCCCGGGCAAACTCACCACGGTCGTAGTGGATCCAGGCCTTGTTCGTCTGTACTTCGAAACGAGCTTCATCCGACTCAACACCAGAGACGATCGCCTCGGCCTTTCTCAAGGAGTCGTCGGCTTCCTCGGCGAATCCGATTCGATTCAAAGTGCGGGCCCGGAAGGCGAGCAGAGCTGCGATGAATGGCTCTCCCCCCGAGCGCATCGCCTCCCATTCGGCGATGGCGATCAGATGCTCCGCGTCCTGTGGTCTCTGCTCGTCGTCGGCGAGCATTGCGGTCAGGTAGAGGCCAGCCACTCTGTCCGGTCCGCTCACCGAGACGATTGCCCGGTCTGCGTGCTGGGCCGCCCACTCGGTCCTGCCTGCTGAACGAAGAAAGCGGGCACAGACGAGATGCATACGAGCAAGCGACTCGGTGTCACTCGTTGCGACTTCGTTTGCGGATTCGAGAGCCATCGTGGCCAGACGAAACGCCTCGCCCGACTGATGACGTCCCATTGCCTCGTCGGCGGCTCGCACCAATAGCTCGGTCGCTTCTTCGTGTTGGCCGGCATCGAAGCGGAGAGTGCCCAACAACGCGTCGGAGGCGCCGGTCTGATTCAGGACATCGGCGAGACGACCAGCAATCCTTCCGATGCGAGCCTCCTGTCCGGACACGGCCGACGAGCCGATTGGAGTGGCTGTGAACCCTCCGCGCACTTCCCTGAGCAATCCGGCAGACGCCAGGTCGTGGCCGAGACTCAAGATCTCATCCTCGGGCACCGAGAGGACCTGAGCTGCATTGGTGACGGTCACCGGGCGAGTGAGAAGACTGCAAGCTGCGATCAGGTCGAGCGAAGTCCCGGCCAACTCGACCTCGGTGTCCGGATCCGGATGGCTCTTCCCAACCACGTCGAGGATATGTCCGCCCGACTCGCGCATTGCAGTGGACAATCGGTCGATGCCCCAGCTCTCCACACCCGTCATGGGCTGGTGAGCGAGAATCACCAGGGGCATTTGCCCGCCTGTGCCAAGAGCCCTCTGCAGACGGCCCAGTGAGGTCGGGTCCGCCCACTGTGCGTTCTCGATGAGAACGGCCCCGCCTTCTTCTGGGTCGATCAGGTCGGCCAGAGCCCCGGAGTCGGCTTGACACGAAGATGCACAGGTGACCCGCGTGACCACCTGCACCCCATTCAGGAGCTGATCCTCGCTGTCACCGACCGACCCGTCCCAGCTCTCTACCAGGACGAGCACGGCTTCACCGGACCGATGCCGGCGAAGTGCGTCCTCGATCAGTACATCGACGTCGGCTGACCCAACCTCAACCATCCGTGCCCCACTTTCGATCCCTCGTCTGTGTAGTGCAAGCTAGTAGATGTGTCCTCCTGTGTCCGCCGAACGGGTCAAGCTCTTGTGGCAGGGAGTCGGGAGTTGGTCACAAGTAGAGTCAAGACCTCCGCATGAGAACGCGTGTGGACTCCGAACGTCTGCCGACCGGCACCGCGACCTTCATGTTCACCGACGTGGAGGACTCGACTCGCTTGCTGCACCACGTTGGCGAAGAGCGTTATCGCGATCTCTTGGAAGCTCACTACGCGGTGGTGCGTCGTGCGATCGGTCGGTACGGCGGAACCGAGGTTGCGACCGAAGGGGATTCCTTCTTCGCAGTGTTCACTGATCCGCTGGCTGCCGTCGACGCCGCCGCAGACATCCACTCCGATCTGCGAGGTGTCGGTGACGACGACGCTCCCGTCCGGGTGCGGATCGGGCTTCACACCGGACGTGCGGTTCTGGGTGGGGACAACTACATCGGGGTCGACGTCCACCGCGCCAGCCGGATATCTGACAGCGGGCATGGAGGTCAGGTGCTGGCATCGGAGGCGACCGCACACTTGCTCGACGGCGCCCAGGGGATTGCCACGAAGCCGCTGGGTCGTTACCGACTTGCGGGATTTCCCGAGCCCGCCTTGCTGTACCAGGTTGCCAAAGGAGAACCGCCCCAAGACTTTCCCCCTCTACGCGCGGCAAGAGCCGAGTCGCATCTGCCCGAACTTCTGACCGAATTCGTCGGGCGTGAAGCAGAGATTCGAGCCTGCCTCGACATTCTGGCCGATCACCGCCTCCTCACCCTCACCGGTCCCGGAGGAACCGGCAAGACCCGCATGGCTCTGGAGATCGCCCGGCAATGTGAGGCGGATTTCGGCGATGGCGCATACTTCGTCGCCCTAGCTCCTTTGGTCGATCCCGAGCTCATACCCATGGCGATTCTCGGGGCTCTCGGGTTGAAGACCGCTTCCGGGGTGGACCCATGGGAGCATCTGGTCCACCACCTGTCGGGTCGCTCGACGTTGTTGATCCTCGACAATTTCGAACAACTCCTCGATGGGACAGCCGTGGTATCGGACCTGTTGAAGGCGCCCGCATCTCTGCGACTGGTGGTCACCTCCCGATCCCCATTGCGGGTTCACGGAGAGCGTGAATTCCCGGTGCCGCCTCTGGAGGTACCGAGAACCAATGACCTCGAAGCCGTCGAGTCTTCCGACGCAATCCGGCTGTTCGTGAGTCGTGCCCGGGCGGTGCGCCCCGATTTCATCCTGGACCAGGAGAACCTGCCCGCCGTGCAAGAGATCGTCTCTTCGGTCGATGGCCTCCCCCTGGCCATCGAGCTGGCGGCATCCCGTTTGAGGAGCATCACTCCGGAGCTGCTGCTGGAACGACTGGACAATCGTCTCCTGGCGTCACGGTCCTCAGACCTGCCCGAGCGCCAGCAGACGATCGTCAACACCATCAGTTGGAGCTACGACCTACTCGAGGAGCGGAACAAGGTGCTGTTCGAGGAGCTGTCTGTCTTCAGCGGCACGTTTGGCCTGGTTGAAGCCGAGCAAGTGTGCCGGCCGGAGGTCGATGTCTTCGATGGCCTCACTGAATTGGTAGAGCAGAGCCTCCTTCGCCAGGTGGCGGTGTCAGGGGAGCCACGTTTCAGGATGCTCACCGTCATTCGCGAGTTCGCTTACGCCGCACTGGTGGCGAGGGAGGGCGATGGGCCGATATTGGATCGCCACGCCAGGGTGTATCTCGATCTCGCCGAGCGGGCCGACGCCGAGATCTTGACTTCGCGTCAGCATGTCTGGCTGGTCCGACTCGGGGACGAGCACGACAACCTGCGGTCCGCATTCGATCATTGCGTCACGGTCGGCGACGCAGAAACGGCTCTGCGCCTGGTCGGCTCTCTGTGGAGGTTCTGGCAGATCAGCGGGCATCTCCGCGAAGGTCTTCAGCGGGCCGAGATCGCGTTGGCGATGTCAAGAGGTGGAACTCCGGTCGCCAGGGCACATGCCCTTACAGGCCTGGGCGGGCTTCTCTACTGGCAGGGTGAGTGGGAGGCGACCCTGGAGCCCTATGACGAAGCTCTCCGGCTGTTCAGACAGGAAGGGAGTGAGGAAGAGATTGCCGAAGCCCTGTACAACGCCAGCTTCCCACTCGAATACACCGGCCAATCGGAGCGGGCTATAGAGCTGCTCGAGGAGTCCCTTGCTCTAAGTGAGAAGATCGGCCGGGATATCGGTGTAGGTCGGGCACTCTGGGGTTTGGGCAACGTGGCGAACCAAAGCCGGGACTGGAAGGCGGCCGTTGAGTACATCGAGCGCTCGGTGGAGGTGTTCTCGCGGCTGGACGCACCGTTCGATCTCGGTTGGGCCTGGTTCATGCTCGCTCACAGTCGTCACAACATGGGTGAGATCACACGCGCGGTCGAACCGCTCGAGCATGCACTGGACGTCTTTTCCAACGTCAATGACATCTCGGCGATGTCCTTGATATTCGATCTGATCAGTGCGGCGACACATCGTGTTGGGTCAGAGGCAACAGCTGCCTATTTCATCGGCGCGTCGCAGCGTCTCAAGATGGACACGGGGATCGAGATCGGAGAAGTCGAGATGAATCGCTATCCGGAGCTGCAATCACTGGATACGCGTCTGCGGAAAGACCCCACTCCTGACTATGAGGAGGGCAACAACACCGATCTCGACGAGGTCATCCAGCGGGCCAGATCGGAGTTGTCTCGATTGAGAGCAGGTGGCTGAGATCCACGAGCCGGAACGTCAATGGGGTAGCGGCTCTTCTTCTGCTGGATGACCGGGGTCGTAGAGATCGGGCTCGAGGTAGATGTGGGAAGTGAGTGGAACGGCTTCTCGTATCGAACGCTCTACCTCGTCGATGGCATCGCTCAGTTGGGGGTTGGTGAGAGAGTGATCGAACTCCAGCTTTCCTGCGACGAGGAGCTCCTCGGGACCGATGTGTTGGGTTTTCAGATCGATCACCCGGTTCACCGACGACACCCTCTCGACAGCGGTCACGAGAGCCGTCACGTGCTCTTCGGTTGCGGCCTCACCGATGAGGAGCGACTTCATCTCAACAGTCAGGACAATTGAGATCGCTACGAGAAGCACGCCGATTGCCAGAGTCCCGATTCCGTCCCACACGACGTTGCCGGTGATCGCGGCGAGTCCGACACCGATGAGGGCGAAGACCAGACCTATCAATGCGCCCGCATCTTCGAGAAGAACGACTGGAAGCTCCGGCGATCGTGACTTCCTGACGAACTCCCACCAGGACCGTCGGCCCTTCACTGTCCGCGCCTCGACGATTGCGGTGCGAAAGCTCAGACTCTCGGCAACGATGGCGAACACGAGGACGCCTATGGCCCAGCCCAACGACTCCACCTCGTGGGGATGTCTGATTTTCTCAACACCCTCGTAGATCGAGAACAGCCCTCCCAGTGCGAAGAGGACCATGGCAACGACGAACGCCCAGAAGTACCGCTCCCTCCCGTATCCGAACTGATGACGGTCGTCGGCGAGACGCCGGGCACGTCGACCACCGAGGAGAAGCAGGCCCTGGTTGGACGTGTCCGCTACCGAGTGGATCGATTCGGCGAGCAGCGATGCAGACCCGGTGACCAGATATGCGACGAACTTGGCGACTGCGATGCCTGCGTTTGCCGCCATGGCCGCCAGGATCGCTTTGGTACCGCCTGTCGCCATGGAGGGTCAGTTAAGCGTGGTATGTCCGTGAGTGGTCAATTGCCCAGCCACGGCGGGCGGGGTGCCTCGATCCTGGCCAGTCCGGACGGCACCTCTCCGAATCGATCAGTGTTGTGCGACTGCCAGGCCCGCCAGGCCTCCGAGATCTCGTCCTCGGTACGGGCCACGAAGTTCCACCACATCTTGACCTCCTCACCGAGAGGCAGTCCCCCCAGGATCATCAGACGTCCCGGACCGAGCGACTCGAATCGCAGTTGCTCATAGCCGAGGGGCACCACGGCCACTGAACCGGGTTCGACGATGGCGTCCTCGACCCTGAACGATCTGTCGATTGGGACGATCCCGTACTCGAAGCTCGGTTCTGTCACAACGATCGCCCCGGTCTCCAACTGCAGATCCAGACCGATCGCGGGCTGCTCGAAGACAGCCGCCGATCGGTTAGGTCCGTACTCGCCAATCAGGAGACGACCCCGCCCTCCTGTTACATCGACCTCCGGAAGGTCTTTCAGATGTTGAAAGCCCGAGTCACCGTCCCGGGTGCCACTCGGTTGAGCCAGCCACATCTGCACGCCCATGATCCCTCCGGTGTCCTCCGGTGTCCGGGTCTCCAGCCCTTCCTCGGCGTGGGCGATCCCGTGACCGGCGGTCATCAGGTTCAGCTCCCCTGGGCGGATTGGTTGCTGGGTCCCCAGCGAGTCGGAGTGAAGGACGAGTCCATCGAACAGCCAGGTAACTGTGGCCAAACCGATGTGGGGGTGTGGGCCGATCTCCAGCGGCGGTGGTTGCTCCACGTCACCCGGGCTCATCAGGTCGACAAAACACCATGGTCCGATCGTGCGACGTCTCTTGGTGGGGAGTACCCGGAGGATCCCGAGCTCGCCGATATGTGTCGTCCGACCCTCTTTGACCTCGATGGCGCTGATCCCGAGGTTGGTCGTCACCCGGTCTGATTCTTCGATTGGGCCACTCACTCCAGCCCGAAACCTACTTCGCCGACGAATGCCTGGATCGACTCCAGGTGCGATATGTTGGCCAGGTGACGAGAGATGACCGGCGTGTCGTGGTGGTAGCCAACCGCCTCCCTGTCACTTACGACGGCGAGACAGGGGAGTGGCGCACCAGCCCCGGTGGGTTGGTTTCGGCTCTCACACCGATCCTGCAACGGACGCGAGGCAGCTGGGTTGGTTGGAGCGGCGTCCCTGACGGTGACTTCGAGCCATTTCCCCATTCAGGCATCAACCAGGTGCCGGTGACCTTGAGTCAGGACGACTACGAAGACTTCTACGTCGGCTTTTGCAATGGGACGCTGTGGCCCCTCTACCACGACTCGGTTCGCGCTCCACAATTCCACCGGCACTGGTGGCGGCCATACCGGGCAGTCAACCAGACCTTCGCCGAGGTGGCCGCCGAAGTGATCGGGTCCGACGACGTCGCCTGGGTCCAGGATTACCAGCTGCAATTGGTCCCACAGATGCTTCGCGACCTCACCCCGGTGCACCGGATCGGCTTCTACCTCCACATTCCATTCCCCCCGGTCGAGTTGTTCGCCAAGTTGCCATGGCGTCAGCAGGTTCTCGAAGGGCTGTTGGGGGCGGATGTTCTCGCCTTCCAGTCGCGATCCAGCCGGACCAATTTCGCGGTGGCGGCCCGCCGTCTCGCCGGCGCCTCCGGGTCATCGACCAGGCTCGAGTGGGACGATCGCACGATCACACTCCAGGTCGCTCCGATAGGCATCGACACGTCGGTCTTCGACGAGTTGTCGATGTCAGAGGAGACTGCCATGGCGGCCAAACAGATCAGGTCGTACCTCGGTGATCCCGAGGTGGTCATTCTCGGAGTCGATCGGCTCGACTACACGAAGGGCATCGACCTACGGATGCGCGCCCTCCAAACGCTCCTCGAACATCGTCCCGACCTGATCGGCAGCGTGATGTTCGTCCAGATCGCGGTTCCAAGTCGCGAGGACGTCGAGGAGTACCAGCAGATAAGGGCAGATATCGAGGGTCTGGTCGGCAGGATCAACGGCGACTTTGCCGAAGTCGGACGGCCACCGATCCATTACCTCTACAGGTCTGTGCCGATCGAGGAGCTCGTTGCCTACTACAGAGCCGCCGACGTGATGTTCGTGACTCCTCTGAGGGACGGGATGAATCTCGTTGCCAAGGAGTACGTGGCAACCAGGTTCGACAGCACCGGCGCTCTGATCCTGTCGGAGTTTGCCGGTGCGGCCGAGCAGCTGAAACAGGCGTACATCGTCAATCCATACGATCTCGAGGCGTTGGCCCGGACACTGTCGGACGCCATCGAAACTGCCTCGGTGAGGGGGAACAAACGCATGAAAGCGCTGAGGCGTTCGGTGGGCGCTCACGATGTCTTCTGGTGGGCGGAACGTTGTCTGGGGGCGCTAGGCCTTTGAACGCCATCCAGGCCGTGCTCGATCTGAGCTCCCGCGCCGAGCTACTGATCGGACTCGACTTCGACGGGACCCTGGCGCCGCTTGTCGAGCACCCCGACGATGCCGTCCCCGACCCTGTCGCCATGGCTCACGTGCGCCAACTGGCGGAGACCGACGGTATGAGAGTGGCCATCCTGTCGGGTCGTTCGCTGGCCGACCTGAGAGCGAGACTCGGCGGAGAGATTCCCGGCGTGATTCTGATCGGTGAGCATGGGAATGACGTCGGGGGCCTGGCTCCGAAGGATGAGATCGTCGAAGCCGCCGCCAGGTTCGTCGACGTGCTCATA
Organism: Acidimicrobiia bacterium; assembly: GCA_035620735.1. GTDB lineage: Bacteria > Actinomycetota > Acidimicrobiia > Spongiisociales > ZC4RG35 > JANQRA01. The sequence goes on from DASPGH010000090.1 coordinate 13,490, forward strand.
GGCGACCGTGACCTGGTCACGGAACGCAAAGCGCTCAGTGTGACGCTTCACACCCGGGCTCTCGACTCTGCTGATACCGCCGAGGCGGTGGCCAGGGTTCGAGACTGGGCGGCCGAACACCCCGAGGTGAGCTTGCTCGAGGGCAAGGAAGTCCTCGAACTGACCGTAGCGACAGGAACCAAAGGGGACGCGATCAGGAGCCTCGTCGGCGAAGGCGAGGCCATCGTCTATGTCGGAGACGATCAGACCGATGAGACGGTGTTCGCCATCCTCGGACCCGACGACGTCGGCATCAAGGTCGGACCCGGATCGACGGCGGCGCGCTTCCGAGTGAAGAACGTCGCCGAGGTCGTTGAACTTCTGGAGGCCCTGGTCCTAGCGTCGTGATGATGGCGCGGACCTCGAACGACACCTGGTGGAAGCGCGCCGTCTTCTATCAGGTCTACCCCCTCAGCTTCGCTGACTCCGACGGCGACTCGTTCGGCGACCTGCGTGGGATCATCTCGAGGCTGGACTATCTGGCGACCACCCTGGGAGTCGATGCGCTCTGGATTTCCCCGTTCTATGAAAGCCCCTTGAAGGACTGGGGTTACGACGTCGCCGACCACACAGCCGTCGACCCGTTGTTCGGGGGCCTCGACGATGCCCGGGAACTGATCGAGAAGGCCCACGCCATGGGGTTGAGGGTGGTGATCGACTACGTGATCAACCACACCTCGGATGAGCACCCCTGGTTCCAGGAATCGAGGTCGTCGCGAGACAACCCGAAGCGCGATTGGTACGTCTGGCGAGACGGAGACGACGGCGAACCACCCACCAACTGGGTGAGTGTGTTCAGCGGGCCAGCATGGTCCTACGACGAGACGACAGATCAGTGGTATCGCCATACCTACCTCAAAGAGCAGCCCGACTTGAACTGGCGCAACAACGAGGTCAAGGAGGCGATGTTCGATGTCGCCCGGTTTTGGCTGGACCTCGGCGTCGACGGCCTGCGTGTCGATGCCGCTCACCAGATGATGAAAGACCCCGAGGAGCGAGACAACCCCCCGGCCCCACCCGACTACCCGAGGCCGTACAAGGACATGGGCGAGTACGACAGGCTCATTCACCTATACGACTTCGGTCATCCTGACGTGCACGAGGTCCATCGCGAGTTGCGCGAAGTCGCCGACTCGGTTGGTCGAGACATTCTCACGATCGGCGAGATACACATTTTCGACCTGCCGGAATGGGCTTCTTACTACGGGGAGAACTTCGACCAACTCAACATGCCCTTCAATTATCAGTTGATGACCACCGAATGGAGTGTGCCGTCACTGCGAGCGGTCATCGAGGCCGTGCTCTGGAACGTTCCGGTGGGAGGCTGGACCAACTGGACTCTGGGCAATCACGACGAGATCAGGTTGGCGAGCAGGCTCCCGGAGGGACACGAGCGGCTTGCCGCCCTGCTTCTGTTATCACTTCGAGGCAGCCCGTTTCTCTACTACGGAGACGAGCTCGGCATGCATCAGGTGCCAATCTCCCAAGCGCGCGCCCGTGATCCCTGGGGCAGCAGTGTGGAGTGGCTCAGCCGTGACGGGGCGAGGACTCCAATGCAATGGAACGGCGAAGCCAACGCCGGCTTCACTTTCCCCGAGGTCGAGCCCTGGCTCCCCATCGATCCCGGATACGGAACCATCAACGTCGAGAGCGAATTGGACGACCCGGACTCGATCTTGAATCTCTACCGCCGTCTCCTTCGGCTCCGGAAGGAACATTCCGCACTCCAGATCGGATCCTTCCTCACCCATCCGTCTACGACCGAGGATGTCTTTGCCTACCGGCGGGAGTCGGACTCAGAGACCATGACTGTCGTGCTCAACTTCACCAAAGAGCAGAGGAGCATCGAGGTGGGGCGTGGCGAAATCGTCTTCTCGACCGCCGATCCGCGGCGAGCAGGACGGTGTCGGGTCGCCGTCAGCTTGGCTCCGCTCGAAGGTATCGTCATCTCCCACTGACGGCTGGCATCATGTGCCGATGGATTGGACCGCCCGCTTCGACGGGTTGCTCGGCACCGACCAATACCAACTGGCAATGGCGCAGGTGTACTGGAAGGAGGGCCTGGCCGACCGTCCAGCCCAGTTCGACTACTTCTTCCGACGCTATCCCGACTACGGCACACATCAGGCGGGCTACTGCATCGCGGCCGGGCTCGGATGGCTTCTCGAGTGGATGGAAGACGTCCACTTCGAGAGCGAAGACCTCGAATTGCTTGCATCCCAAGAGACACGGGCAGGAAGGAAACGGTTCGACCAGGGATTTCTCGACTGGTTGGGAGAGAACGGGACTCTCCACGGGGTAACGGTCGAGGCCGTGCCCGAAGGTCGGGTCGTCCATGCCAATGCGCCGATCGCGGTCGTGCGAGGCCCTCTAGCGATGACCCAGATCCTGGAGACCCCGTTCCTCAATCGGATGAACTACCCGACCCTGATCGCGACCAAGGCGGCGCGAGTCGACGACGCGGCGCGAGGAAACACCGTCATGGAGTTCGGCATGCGGCGTGCGCCCGACCGGGGGGCACATGCTGGTGGTCGGGCCGCCCTCGTCGGTGGAGCCGACTTCACCTCAAACGTCGCGTTGTCGCACGCCCTGGGCCTCGACCCAAAAGGAACTCACGCCCACTCAATGGTCCAGGCATTCATGGCCCTCGGAGACGACGAGGCAGAGGCCTTCCGGAAGTTCGCCGGTCTCTATCCGGATGAGTGCATCCTGTTGGTCGACACGATCGACGTCATTGACAGCGGCGTGCCCAACGCCATTGAGGTGTTTCATGAGCTCCGCAGTGCCGGCCACGAACCTGCCGGGATTCGCATCGACTCAGGCGATCTCGCCTACATGACGATTCAATCCGCCGTGCTTCTCAACGATGCCGGTTTCGACGATGTCGCGATCGTGCTCTCGTCCGATCTCGACGAACTGGTCATCTGGCAGATCCTCTCCCAGCTCGAGGCGGAGGCTCCCCGATACGGCCTGGACCCAACGGCTCTCGTGGAGAGGGTCACGTTTGGTGTCGGGACGAGACTCATCACGTCACAAGGGGACTCCGCGTTGGGAGGCGTCTACAAACTGGTGGCGATCGAGGACGAGTCGAGTGTTTGGAACCCGGCGATCAAGATCTCTGAGAGCATCGAGAAGATCCCTGTGCCGGGCGCCAAGAACCTGACCAGGATCTATGACCAGCGGGGTTTGGCCACAGCCGACATAATCGGAATCCGCGGGGAGGACCCCCTGTCTTCTGATCCCATTGAGCTGCACCACCCACATCGTGAGGTGCGACGCAATATCGAGAAGGGATCCGTCTCCGACTCCGAAGACCTCTTCGAGACGGTCTTCTCAGCCGGGCGACGTGGCGACGGCTCGCCCGATCTCGAGGAGTTGAGACGACGCAGACGCTCCGACCTGGAACGTCTCGACCCTGGTGTCCGCCGTCTGGTCAATCCTCACATCTATCACGTCTCCCTCACCAGTTCGATGAAGGCGCTCCAGACGTCGCTGGTTCACGCCCTAAGCGATGGAGACCCCGGCTGACACCATCTCGGCGACGGCTCGAGCACCGTCCCCCGGCTCCAAGTCCACCGGACGACAGCCGCTGGCGAGGACGGTGGTGTTGAAGTGGTCAGTGGCGTCGACGGCGGTGTCTTTCACGCAGTAGTCGAGCGCTAGACCCACCACAACCACGTCGTCGATGCCGTCGAGGCCTTCGGCGAGCCCCGTGGGTGTGATCTCGCCGCTCTCGGGGTCGCGGAGATTGAATGCCGAGTAGCCGTCCTCGCCTCCTACGCCCTTTCTGACGACCATCGCTCCGTCGATGACGTCGAGGTCGGGATGGAACTCGGCGCCCTTGGTGCCAGCGACACAATGGATCGGCCAAACGCCGCCGTACTTCTGGAAATGAGAGGTCACCTCTGGGTGCCAGTCTTGGGTGTACACCACGGTGGCTCCGTTTCTGACCGCTTCCTCGATCTCTGCGTTGATGAAGGGGATCGCAGCTTCTCCACCTTCGACATAGAGGCTGCCACCGGGGTCGGCGAAGTCGTTCTGAACGTCGACAACGATCAGCGCTGTCGATTCGTTGTACTCCATGGCACCGACGGTAGTTGGCTCTGTTTGCAGTCTCACCGGGGGCCGGTCCTAAGGTGACGGCGGTGGACCAGCAGAAACCGGTTGAGCCCTGGAAGCTGGCGCTCATCGGCCTTGCTGCTGGGACGATCGGCGGCGGTCTCGGTGTCGGAGGCGGGATAATCCTCGTCCCTCTGTTGGTCATGGTCGGTTTCGACCGTCACCGCGCCCATGCCACCTCGCTCGCCGCGATAGTCATGATCTCCGTCGCTGGTGCCATCTCCTTCGGGGTCTCCGGCGAGATCAACGTGGGTCTGGGCGTGACCATCGGTATTGGAGGCATTCTCGGCTCGGTCATCGGGGCGACGGTGATGCATCGCGTCAGCCCCCGGGCTCTGACGATCGTCTTCGGCGTTTTGCTCCTGATAGCTGCAATACGGCTCATAAGTGGAGCCGACCCGTTGCCCGGAAGTGCAGAGCTCGGTTCGGCGTGGGAGATGCTGATCTCGCTCATGATCGGGTTCATCGCCGGTTTCTTCGCCGGTCTCGCCGGGATCGGGGGTGGTGTCGTGATTGTTCCCGCCTCGGTGATTCTCCTCGGATTGGATCAACACGAGGCCCAAGGGACCTCACTCGTTGCGATCGTGTTCACCTCGGTCGCCGGCACGATCGTCAACCTCAGAAACCACCGAGTCCGCCCAAGGGACGGACTCGTGGCTGGTGCGGGAGGGATAATCGGGTCACTTCTAGGTTCTCGACTCGCCCTCAACATCGAAGGACGGACCCTCTCGCTCATATTCGGTTTTCTGGTGCTCTTCGTGGCGCTCCGATCGCTCTACAGGACCCTGCGCACGCCGCAGCCTGTCTAGAGCGTCTCCGCCTCCTCGCCGTCATCTTTCCGACCGATCAGCGGAGCCAGGACTCCCAGCCCGATGGCGATGAAGACCGCCGGCCAGAACCACGAACCGAAGTCCGTGATGACGTTGATGATGTCGCCCGCTTCGGGCAGGACGAGGAATACCAGACCAATTGCTGTGATCAGCACTCCGAAGATGAATGAGAGCGGGTCGAATTTGTGCAGTTTCATGGTGTCTCCAGTCGGCGGATCTCGATGTTTCCGAGGTCAACGTGGGCATCGAGGATCACTGTTCCGTCTTCGCCCGGATCATCGAATGTCAGGGAGGGTTGGCCTATGCCCGCGCTCACCCGGTCATTCCGCTGGGACGTGCCGGTCCGGTCCTCTGAGGAAACCCGGCCCACATCCACGCTGGCCTCACCGATCAACCCCACTCCATCAGGCAGGTAGATCCGCATGTTCCCCGCGTCGACGGCTGCTTCAAGATCCAGCTCCTCGCCGTTCCAAGGCAGTTGCCGCAGGTCAATCACCAGCTCCCCCAGATCGATGGCATATGAGTCCTCGACGGCTGCGAATGTGGTCGGCTTCACGTCCAGGTTGAAATTCCTCTCCTGCCAGTCGTATTCGAAGGCCGGTGAGAACAGCATTGTCGGGACCAGGATCGCCGACACGATGATCAGCCATCTCGCCCGTCCCATGAAACCGCCGACCATCAGACCGACGCCGATGATCGTGACCGCCAATGCCAGATAGTGACGTGGTTCGGCCTGGATCGGAATCGAGTCGATGTTGTCGAGGATGGCCAGCGTCCCCAGACCGACCAACACGATTCCGATGGTCAATCGACCAAGAATGGAGTGCTCGCGCGGTTTGGGCGGCTTGGGAGGTGTCGGAGTTGGCGTCGGAGCCGGTGGAGGTGTTGCAGAGCCACCGGCGGGGGAGTCGCCGGCGGGTGCGTCGAACAGCTCAGTCGACGTGGTGCCTTCGGTTGCTGTTGTCATTCGTTGAACTCCCTCCTTTGACTCGACCGAATCGCCGCTCTCCGACACCTGCTTCCCTGGGATGTAACCCAGGTAGAGCAGGAGACCGATTACGAGCAAGGCGGCCGCCCAGATGACTTCACCGGAGAGGAACGTGAAGTTCGCCAACACGATGATCCCCGCAATGACGATCAGGGCGATGCCGATCCACGATCTGGATCCCGATGCACCAGAGAAGAATCTCTCCGCCGGTGACTCGTTCTCGTCTTCGGACCGAAGGAAGGCCCAGCCTGCGGCATACAAGACGATGCCCAAACCTCCGAAGAAGGCGGTGACCACGAAGAGGACCCTCGGGATCCACTCGGCGATGCCGAAGTTGTTCGCCACCCCCTTGGCCACACCCGCGAGCATGCGGCCCTCTAGGGGCCGGATCAGCTCCTGGGAGCGCTGAGTCCGCTCGGCCGAGCCGGTCGCGGACGGTGTTTCTGTCTGTTCCATGTCGTCCATTACGCCAGACCAAACAGAGTTGGGGTATCCGTGACGCCCCTGACGCCACCCTGAGCTGGCTCAGGGGCTTCCCCCATTGTGGTTGGCTCCATCTCAGGGCATCATTCCGGTGTGGAATCCGCATCGGAGCCCCGAGCGTTCTACCCCCACCGTCGCCGCTCGAATCGCATCGTTGCCGGAGTCGCCGGGGGCATCGCCGACACCCTCGGGGTGCGAGACGGCTATGTGCGCGCCGCCTTCATAACGCTCGTGACCATCTGGGGACTGGGCCTGATCCTGTATCTGGGTCTCTGGCTTGCCACCTACGAGCGCGTGATCGACGAGGAGGTTGAGCTCGTCGAGAGTCGGCGAGCGATCGGTCTGGGTGTCGCCTTCACAGGGTTCCTCTTTCTGCTCGGCGCAATCGGTTTGTGGCCCAATCCTGTTCTCGTCATCGCCACAGCTGCTCTGGTATTTGGCACCGCCGCCATCACCGACCCGTCGAGCCCGGGGCCACTCGTCGCCCTCATGAATCCCGACGTCGAGCGGGTGAGCCGACCACGACTGGTGCTGGGGTCACTGCTCTTGATCGGCGGCATCGTCATGTTCTCGTCGGCGCTCGGTCAGGTGTTCGAGTTCGGGATCGTTTTTCTGGCAGTGTTCCTTACAGGGCTGGGGATCGCGATTGCCTTTGGTCCTTGGGTGCGTCGCCTACTGATGGATCTAGGGGAGGAGAGAAGCGAGCGCATACGCCAGGAGGAGCGAGCAGAGGTGGCTGCCCATCTCCATGACTCCGTTCTCCAGACGTTGGCTTTGATCCAGCGAACCGACGACCCGCAACGCATGGCCATTCTGGCCAGACATCAAGAGACCGAGCTCCGTGACTGGCTGTACGGCACGGCTCCCCTCGATGGTGTCGACCTCGTCTCGACTGCCTTGAAGCAGGCGGCCACCAGAGTCGAGGGAGACTTTCAAATACCCATAGATGTCGTCTCGGTGGGCGATGTCCCGGTAGACGAGCGGACCCGTGCGGTGGTTGCGGCCGCCTCAGAGGCAATGGTCAATGCTGCGAAACACTCTGGTGCCGATCGGATGTCATTGTTCCTCGAAGTCGAGGATGGCCTGCTCGAGGTCTATGTCACCGATCAAGGGAAGGGTTTCGACGTCGACACGATTCCGAGGGATCGGAAGGGCATCAGCGAGTCGATCCGGTCCAGGATGGAGAAGGCCGGAGGCACAGCCCAAATCGAGTCCGAGCCTGGCGAGGGAACCGAAGTTCTGCTGAGGTTGGATCTGTGACCAAGGTCTACCTGGTGGACGACCATCGCCTCTTTCTCTCCGGGGTGAAGGCAGAGTTGTCTGAGGAGTTCGTCATCGTCGGTACGGCCTATGACGTCGACACTGCCATCGAAGAGATACGTGGCTACAACCCCGATGTCGTGCTGATCGATGTCCACATGCCCGACGGGGGAGGAATCGCCGTCGTCGAAGGAGTGGGCGAAACCAACCCCGACGTGAAGTTTCTCGCCCTCTCTGTCTCAGATCAGGCAGAGGACGTCATCGCGATGATCCGCGCCGGCGCTCGTGGTTATGTCACCAAGACGATCGAGCCGGAGGAGCTGTCCGACGCCATAAGGAGGGTGGACACCGGCGACGCGGTGTTCTCGCCGCGACTGGCCGGGTTCGTGCTGGATGCCTTCGCCGGGGCAATCCCGACCGAGGACGATCCCGAGCTCGATCAGCTCACGTCACGTGAGAAGGACGTGCTTCGACTCATAGCCAGGGGTTTCGCCTACAAACAGGTGGCCAGAAAGCTCAACATCTCGATCAAGACCGTCGAGACACACGTTTCCTCCGTCCTGCGAAAGCTCCAACTCTCCAATCGTCATGAACTGGCGCGTTGGGCCAGCAAAAGACGCATCGTTTGATGAACGCGAGGTGGGAGCCCTGACATCCTTGGCCTACCCGGGTGACGGGGCCATACTCGCCGGGTTGTGATCGAAGTGATTCGCTCAGTGGTAGGTGGGTTCCTCATGGGGGCCGCCGACCTCGTCCCCGGAGTATCAGGTGGGACGATCGCCCTCGTGATCGGTATCTATGAGCGGTTGATCGCCTCGGTTCGGGAAGGCAGCCTCGCGCTTGGATCTCTTCTCAAAGCCGACTTCGCCAGCTTTCGACAGCATTTTCAATCGGTCGAATGGGGGTTTCTGCTCCCACTCCTGGCCGGCATCTTCACGGCGGTCATCTCCCTGGCCCGGGTGCTCGAACATCAGCTCGAGACGAACCCGGAGATCATGGCTGGTGCGTTCTTCGGTCTGGTGGTGGGATCGGTGTTGATCGCCTGGCGTCTTCTTCGCAACCCAGCGCCCAAGCATTTCGTCATTGGGCTGGTAGTAGCGGTAGGGCTGTTCGTGTTGCTCGGGCTGGGTGAGGAGTCGAGCGTCGCCGATCCGACTCTGCTCGCTTTCTTGGGCGCCGGAGCATTGGCGATCTGTGCCATGATCCTGCCCGGGATCTCCGGTTCCCTCATTCTCCTCCTCATCGGAATGTACGCCCCGGTGCTCGCCGCGGTGAACGAGCGTGACTACGTGTCGCTGCTGGTCTTCATCATCGGCGCGATAGTTGGCCTGGCCCTCTTCTCACAGATCCTGCACTGGTCGCTGCAGCACCATCACGATGTGGTCCTAGCCGGGCTGGTCGGCCTCATGGCAGGATCTCTGCGTGTGCTCTGGCCCTGGCCCGACGGCGTGAATAGCCCGGCACTGGGGGCATCCGATGGCGCGGTGTGGGGCGTGGTGCTCGCCGGGCTCGTTGGGTTTGGCTTCGTCTATCTGGTAGCTCGTCTCGCGGCGTCGCGCGATACGTCAACGAGCCGCGGCAGACGGTCTGACCGGGACCGGCCCGAGGTGGTCCCGTAGGGAGGACCAGACATGAGGTTGGGCCAGTGTTCGCTTCATCGTGACAAGGGTCCGCATGAAGGTGGCCACGGCCCGGCCCGGATCGAGAGGGTTGGGCCGCATCGCATTCTGAACCGATGGCGATGGGGTCAGAGTGACGATCTCGGAGTCGGGCCAGGCAGAACGAATCATGTCCAGCTCCTGGTTGAGGGCGCGGACGCCGACCTTGTCGAACATCTTCTCGTGGAAGCGGGCCCGCTGGCGGTGCACCTCGGCTGCCATAGGCGCCAGCACCAGAATGAGGTCGAGTGGCTTGCGGTGGCCGAGCACCAGGTCGGCATGCGTTCCCGATGACACGCCACCGTCGACGTAGAGGTCGTTGTCTATCGGGTAGGGGCGGAAGACGAGGGGGACTGCGGACGATGCGGCGACTGCGTCTCCGATGCTGACGCTCGGCGCGCCCTGGGTGCCAAACGCAGCACGGGTGCCGTTTCTCATGTCGTAGGCAACGATGGCCGTGGGGCGAGATGGCCAGGATCGAGCCGCCTCCTCGCCGATGTGAGTGGCGACCCAGTCGTGGATCCCTGCGGCGCTGTATCGGGCAGGAGAGCCGAGAAACATGGTCAGACCCGGTCGGCGAACACCGGGGACGATTCCGTAGCGAACCCATTTACCGAGGTCCGCCGAGGGCCCCTTTGAATAGACGTGGGTCCTTATCCGCTCGGCAACGTCTTCGCGGTCGTCGCTGGGCAGAACCAGGCAATCCAGAGTGAGAGCGTCGTGGCGAACTAGTGAGGTGACAAACGCGCCACAGGAGGTGCCCACGACAACTTCGGCGCGATTGGGATCCCAGCCGGTGGCCATTCGGATCGACATCAGCGCCGCCATCTCATAGGCGGCGCCCGTGACGCCTCCGCCACCGAGGACCAGTCCTACCCTGCTCACATCATCACCATAGGAGCGCTTCGCCTCCTACGGAAGGACGTCCTATCAGCCGAACGAACGTCCGCAACCGGTGCAGCGGCTGTCGTTCTCGTCAGTCGGGGAATAGCACCAGGGGCATGGAAGGTCATCGCCCCGCTCATCTGTCACATCGACAACGGGACGCGGGTCTATTTTGAACCGCTCGTTGCCTCTGACCCCCTTGGCGAGAGCAAACAGACCGGTCGTTGCCGTGGCCACCACCAGAGCTTCCAACATCGTCCGTTTCTCCTTACCGAAACTGGGGAGAGGCTAAGTCGCCGCTAGTTGGATTCTGTGGATTTCGGTTGCGGGATCAGCTGCCCAGGACCGCCTCGGTGAGATCGCTCACCAGGTAGTAGAGGTCGCCGAGTCGGCCCTCCCTCTGTTCGGCTGCATCGAGCATCATCATCGCCGAGTGGTAGGCGACCCAGGAGCGATATCGGCTCTCGGGGAGCTCTGCGTTGTAGCCTTGACGAAAGGCCGCAGCGGCATCCTCGCCATGATTCACCGCGAATTGCCACACCGCCAGGGTGAGGTCCCATTCCGGCGGTCCGAGGGTGGCCCACTCCCAGTCGACCAGGGTCACCTGACCGCCGTCACCCACGACGAATTTCGATGGTGTCGGTCTGGTGTGTGATGGCACCGGGTCGGTCGCCAGCGGTGGCTCTATGTCGAGAGCCCGGTCGAGAACCACCTGTTGCATCCCAAATCTCCTGCGGAAACGTCCGAGACGCTCGATCGTCGATCGATAGTGACTCTTTACGTACTCACTGTCGATGCCGGCGACGAGATTTGTGATGTGCTCCTTCGGGGCATTGTGGACATTGCGGAGGGTCCGCCCGGCGGTCTCGACGATTTCGAGGTTCTTGGGAAGGCTGGAGAGACTCCAGTTCCCACCGTCCGACATCTTCAGCCAGGCCAGATCGCCGACGACGCCTTGGTTGAGGATCTTGGGAATTCCCTGGACACCGGAGAGCGCCTCCAGGGCGTGGAGCTCTCTTTTCTGACGTGACGCAACCGGGTACACCTTGACGATCGCCGTCTCGTCGTTCGCTTCGGTCACGCGGAACACGTGGTTAGCCCCGGCGGCCAGTTCACGAATTCGAGCCGACGGGTACAACCCCTCTACGAGTCCCCTTGCTGTCATTTCCCTGAGCTATCCCTGGTCGATTAAGGGGGTGCCGTAGGAGCCGGCACCGAATTACCCTGCCGCAGGCTAGCGACGCCAAGGCAGATCTGTGGATCTTCGTTTGCCAGACGGGAAGGTGCTCACACCCAGCCCCGGAGTCACCGGGAGCGAGGTGGCCCGGGAGATCGGGCCCGGGTTGGCGCGCGCCGCGGTAGCGGTCAAGGTCGACGGGGTGGAAATCGACCTGACCCGGCCAATCACCGACGGCGGCGATTTCGAGGTGATCACGTTGGACTCTCCCGAGGGTCTCCATATTCTGCGGCATTCGACGGCGCACGTGATGGCCCAGGCAGTCCTCGATCTCTTTCCTGAGTCCACATTTGCGATCGGACCGCCGATCGAGGACGGCTTCTACTACGACTTCGAGGTCGCCGAGCCGTTCACTCCTGACGATCTGCAGCGCATCGAGCAGCGAATGAGGGAGATCGTCGCCGAAGATCAACCCTTCACCCGGGTTGCGATGAGCCGTGACGAAGCCCTCGAGGTCTTTGCCGATCACAAGTTCAAGATGGAGATCATCGAGAACGTCGACCCTTCCGAGGTCTCGGGGGGTGATCAGGTCACCGCATATCGAAATGACGGGTTCATCGACCTGTGCCGTGGCCCGCATCTGCCCAGCACCGGTCGCATACCCACGTTCAAAGTACTGCGAAGCTCCGGCGCGTACTGGCGGGGTGACCAGGATCGAGAGCAGCTGCAGCGAATCTACGGAACAGCTTGGGCATCCAACGGAGACCTCGAGGACTACCTGAACCGGCTGGAGGAAGCCGAGAAGAGGGACCACCGTCGCTTGGGGTCAGAGCTGGATCTGTACAGCTTTCCCGAGGAGCTTGGCTCAGGCCTGGCAGTGTGGCATCCCAAGGGGGGCATGCTCCGCAAGCTCATCGAAGACCACAGCCGCGAGCTTCACCAGCGTTTCGGCTTCGACTTCGTTGCCACGCCTCACCTGGGCAAGTCCGATCTCTGGGAGACCTCGGGACATCTCGACTTCTATGCAGAGAACATGTACCCCGGAATGCAGTTCGAAGGAGATCCCTCATATCACGTCAAACCGATGAACTGCCCGTTCCATGTCCTCGTCTACCGGAGCCAGGGTCGCTCCTATCGGGATCTGCCCATGCGGCTTGGCGAGTTGGGCGGTGTCTACCGCTACGAGCAGTCAGGGGTGATCCATGGCCTGCTCAGGGCTCGTGGCTTCACACAGGACGACTCGCACACCTTCTGCACCGAGGACCAGGTCCAGGGCGAGCTCGAGCATCACATCGACTTCGTGGTGACCTGGTTGCGCAACTTCGGGTTCGACGACTTCCAGGCGGAGCTCAGCACCAAGCCGGACAAGGCGATCGGCGAGCCGCGCCGATGGGAGGTCACCGAAAAGGCCCTGGCTCGAGCGCTAGAGGCCAAGAACGTTAGGTACCGAATCGCAGATGGTGAGGGCGCCTTCTACGGGCCAAAGATCGACTTTCACATCAAAGACGCCATCGGCCGTCTCTGGCAGTGCTCGACGATCCAACTCGACTTCAACCTGCCGGACCGGTTTGAGCTCGAATACACCGGTGCCGGCAACTTCTCGGAGAAGCCGTACATGATCCACTGCGCCAAGGCAGGCTCGATCGAACGATTCACAGGGATCCTGGTCGAGCACTACGCCGGCGCATTCCCGATGTGGCTGGCACCGGTGCAAGTCTCCATCATTCCGGTGGCCGATCGACACGATGAGTATGCCCTCATGGTCAAGCAGCGTCTCGCCGATGCGGGTCTTCGTGCCGAGGTCGACCTCTCCAACGAGACCGTTGGCGACAAGATTCGCAGGGCACTGACTCAGAAACACCCCGCGGTGATCGTGGTGGGCGATGACGACGTGGAGAATTCGACGGTGGGACTGCGTTTGTACGGTGAGGATCGAGACACTCGAGGGGTTCCTCTCATCGAAGCCAGCAACCGTCTCACCGAGATGGCGCAGCGGCCGTCATGACCGAGTCTGATCCTCAGCACGAGCCGAACGGTCCCAAGGTCGATCGAGGGGGAATCCACATAGAGCGCGATCTGGCCGATCAGATCGCCATCGAGGAAGAGCTCGACTCCAATATCGAAGGCGAGTATCGGTTCCCATCGCCGTCACGGCGACGTATCGCGGCATGGGTCTACTTGGTGGCCGGGTTGGTCGCCGGACTCAGCTTCGAGGGTGGCTGGTGGGTGGCTGCAGGGTTTCTGGCGCTGGCCATCTGGCAGTTCGCCTCCTCCTGGCCGCTCGAGGTCGACGAGAACGAAGCCATGACGACTGCGGCCGCCGTGGTCGATTTCCCAATCGGTCATGCATCCGCGTCGGTTCGGTTCACCGGCTGGAGATCACGTCCGCGCTGGTCGGTGGTCATGTACGCCGCTAGCGAGCCGCCGGACCAGCGAGCCCTGGTGGTGGTCGACGCCGTGTCGGGCGAGATCGTGGAGACCCCCTATGTCGAGGACATCGCCCCCGTTTAGAACGTCTATCCAGGAACCCGGGGTTCCTCACGCCAGATATGACCCAAATCGGCTCATCTACGGACTGTCGCCGGGGACACCATGACTAAACGTGAGCGGATTTTGGCCGGATACGGCCCCAGCAACCCCGGGTTCGGGGATGGGCCAACAGGTGACGCTCTTGACCGATAGGAAGTCGTGACTCCGGAGTTCTGGCGGATTATCGAGGAATCGATGAATGAGGAGGGTGACCGTTCCCTTCAGGCATCGACGCTGACCAACCGGCTCGTCGGAGACGGCCTGGATGCCGTGCTCGAATTCACACGCAATTTCGATGCGGCGATGAATCACCTCAACACCTGGGACTTGTGGGGTGCGATCTACCTGGGGATGGGTGGCTGCTCCGACGACATGTTCGAGTACGCCAGGGCCTGGTTCATCGCCGGCGGGGAGACGTCGGCAATGTTGGCCGGATCGTCGCCCGAACTCGTGGTGCGATCCTTGGTGGGTGAGAGCGAGAACGCGGACGAGCGCTGGGAGAAGCTCCGAGTGCACCAGGGCGAATACGTCCTATATGTGGCGGGCATCGCGCACGAGCGCCTCACCGGTGAGTGGCTTCCACCCTCATCAAGCCACAGGATCTCGGAACCGTCGGGGGAGCCTTGGGATGAGGATGACCTCCCGCAACGGTTTCCGACTCTATACGCAGCGCTTCCGGCCAACCGGCGGGGGAGCGATGGGGTCAAGGCAACCCGGCTGCCGGACCGCGCGGAGAACATGGCCATACTGGTACAGGCGAGCACCGGTCTTCAGGCCTTTGGCGAGGGAGACCACGCCACTGCTCGTAACCTTCTGCAGCCCCTGGTTGACGACCCGGATGCATGGGAGCACCTCTCGGGTCTTGGCCCGGAGATGCGGGTCGACGTCGCATACGCGGTGGGAATCACCCTTCTGGCGAGAGGTGACGTCGCAGCGGCGGCAGAGATTCTGCGTCTGGTGATCGACGACATTCCCGACTATCCGCACATACGGCGCGCGTTGGCCCAGGTGGAGCTGGCTCGGGGCGAGATCGGGGCAGCTGCCGACTTGATCGACACGAGTCTTGGGGCGATCCGTCCCGAGCGCGCCCTCGCAGCCAAAGTTGCGTTCCGCCGCGGAGATCTCGATGAGGCGCGCCGACTCGCGATCGCCGAGCTCGATCTGCCGGTTCAGGAGCACGAGCATCCGTGGGACGTGGCTGGGAGCTTGCAACAGTTCGCTCAGATCTTTGTAGACCTCGGCGCGGTGGAGGAGGCCGAGACAATGGCTCTCGAGTGCGCCATTTTGTTGCAGGGTGCCCCTGACGGTCTTCCGCTTCTCGGGCATCTGCAGATCGTCCTCCTCGGCATCGATCGACTTCGAGGACAGGTGGAACAGGGCCTCGAGGCGGCGGAGGGCCTGGCTCAGGTGCTCGAGAGCTCCGACCTCGCCGAATGCCTCCGGGAACGGGCACGGATCAACTTGAGGCTTGGAAACCGTGGTGAGGCGATCACGGATTACCGACGCACCATCGAGCTATTCGAGAACGCAGGGGAGCTCTGGGAGGCGCAACGCACCCGGCTCGAACTCGCCGACCACTATCGCTGGGGATACCAAGAGTGAACATGAGCGGATTTGGGCCGGATATGGCCCCAGGAACCCCGGGTTCGAGAATGGTCCCGCCGGCGAGTCCTAGCGGGTGTCGATCGGCGTCATGTCGCGTTCGACCTGACCGGTGTACACCTGACGTGGCCTGAATATGCGTGAGTGGGGATCCGCCGCCAGCTCTCTCCACTGAGCCAGCCAACCCGGGAGACGGCCGAGGGCGAACAACACCGTGAACATATCAGTTGGGAAGCCCATCGCCCGGTAGATGATGCCTGAGTAGAAGTCGACATTGGGGTAGAGCTTCCGCTCCACGAAGTAGTCGTCTGAGAGGGCGACTTCCTCCAGCTGTCTCGCCAGGTCGAGAATGGGGTCGTCGATCCCGAGCGCATCGAGCACATCCTCCGCGGTCTGCTTGATGATCTTGGCCCGAGGGTCGAAGTTCTTGTAGACGCGATGACCGAATCCCATCAGTCGGAAGGGGTCCTCTTTGTCCTTCGCCCGTTTCACCACGGTGTCCAGGTCTTCGCCAGAGGCCACGATCTCGTCGAGCATCTCGAGCACGGCCTGGTTGGCCCCGCCGTGCAGTGGGCCGGACAGGGCGCCTATACCGGCGGCAATCGAAGCGAATATGTTGGCGTGACCCGAGCCAACGAGCCTGACGGCCGAAGATGAGCAGTTCTGCCCGTGGTCGGCGTGAAGGATCAGCAGCATGTTCAGCGCCTTGGCCACCACGGGATCGGGGTCATATTCCTCGGCGGGAACCGAGAACATCATCTTCAAGAAGTTGGACGAGTAGTCGAGCGAGTTGTCGGGATAGACGTATGGCTGATGGACGCCGTACTTGTATGACCAAGCGATCATCGTGGGGGTCTTGGCGATGAGACGTCGCGAGCTGATGTCCACCGCGTCGGTGTCCAGGGGGTCGAGGGCGTCGGGGTAGTAGGTGGCCATCGCCGATGTGGCTGAGGCCAGGATCTGCATCGGGTGCGCCCGGTGGGGGAAAGCCTCGAAGAGGTGTTTCATGTCTTCGCGGAGAAGCGTGTGATGCGTGATCGACTCCTCGTACGCCTCCAACTCGACCTTGGTGGGCAATTCCCCGTATTGGAGGAGGTAGGCCACCTCGAGGAACGACGCCTTTTCCGCCAGCTGTTCGATGGGGTAGCCCCGGTAGCGGAGAATCCCCTCCTCCCCGTTGATGTAGGTGATCGTTGAGGTGCCTTCGGCCGTGTTGCCAAAGCCGCGATCGAGAGTGACCATCCCGAGTGAAGACCGCAGGGCTGAGATGTCGACACCGAGGTCTCCCTCGGTGCTCTCGCGGACAGGGAGGGTCAGTTCTTCATCTCCGTAACGGAGAACGGCTTCGGGCATATCGTTCCTCTCTCTATCCCTGGTCGTCGTCGGCGCGGGCCGCGATCACTGCCTGGGCTTCGTTGTGCGGCACTTCCTCGTAGTGGTCGAACTCCATCTCGAAGGTACCGCGACCCGAGGTCAATGATCGCAGTTCGGCTGCGTATTGCTGCATCTCGGACATCGGGACCTCGGCATTCACCGTCCGAAGCATTCCCTCACCCTCCATGCCGAGCACTTTCCCTCGTTTCGAGTTGATGTCGCCCATCACATCGCCCAGATGGACCTCGGGAACCGTCACGCTCACCTTCATGATCGGTTCCAGGAGCACCGGACGAAGCTTGCCGGCGGCGGTGCGGACCGCCTGGATCCCCGCCATCCGGAACGACATCTCGTCGGAGTCGACTGCGTGGTATTTACCGTCATACAGCTCGGCGGAGACGTCGACCACCGGGTAGCCGGCGAGGATGCCGCGTCCGAGGGCTTCCTGTATTCCCTTGTCGACCGCCGGTATGAGACCTCGTGGTATCGAGCCACCCTTGATCGAATCGATGAACTCGTAGCCGGTGCCCCGCGGCTTCGGGGCGAATCGCACCATTGCGACCCCGAACTGTCCCCGACCACCGGACTGTTTCTTGTGCTTTCCCTCGGCCTCGGCCGCGGCCATGATCGATTCTCGATAGGGCACCTTGGGGACGGTGGCATCGATCTCGACTCCATACATCCTCTTGATGCGGGCGAGGGTCACGTCGAGATGGGTATCCCCGAGGCCGGACATGATCGTCTCCCCGGTTTCCGATCGACGCTCGATGCGGATCGTGGGATCGGCCTCCTCGATCCGATGCAGCGCCGTTGACATCTTCTCGTCGTCATGGTGAGAACGTGGCGCTATCGCCAGCTCGGTCACCGACGGCGGGTATCTGACCGGCTCGATTACGGCGTCTATCCCGGGAGATCGGAGCGTGTCTCCCGGGTGGAGGTCCTCGACCTTGGCAACAGCGCCGATTCCGCCTACCGGCAGATCGGGGACGTCGTGATGATCTTTGCCCTGGAGCTTGAAGAGGTTGTGCAGTCTGACCTTGCCTCCACGCGCAATCTCCAGCTCCTGGTCCCCCCGGGCAGTCCCGGTGTAGATGCGGAACATCGAGATGCGACCGACGAACGGGTCTGAGATCGTTTTGAAGACATAGGCGAGTACGGGACCGTCGGCGGCGGGCTCCATGCTGTTGCCGAGTTGGAGAGGCGGCAGTGAGCGTTCCAACGGATTTGGCGCGTAGTCGACGATGAACTCGAAGAGGAGGTCGATCCCTACGAGCTTCTCTGCCGAGGTGATGAGGACCGGATGTATCTCACCGTTGACGATGCCGTGGTGGATGGTGTCGACGATCTGATCCCGGCTGGGCTCGGTGCCCTCGAAGTAGGCCTCCATCATCTCGTCATCCGTCTCGACGACGGTCTCGATCAACCCGGTGTGCGCTGTGTGGACCAGGTCGGCGACTTCGTCTGGCAGGTCGATCTGGGCACCTCTGGTCGACCCCTCTGAGTATTCGTAGGCTCGTTCGGTCGCGACCCGGACCACGCCACGCAGGCTGTCCTCGGAGCCGATCGGGACCTGGATCGGGGCGACCGACTTCCCAAAGCTCTGCCTCAGCTCCTCCAGGACGCGTTCGTAGGAGGCTCGTTCCCGATCGAGCTTCGTTATGACGATTGCCCTGGGGATCCCCTCCTCTTCCGCGACCCGCCACAGGGCCTCGGTTTGGACTTCGACGCCGTCGACTGCCGACACCGCGAACAGCGCCAAATCCGAGGCTCGAAGCGCGCTGCGTGCGTCGCCACTGAACTCGGTGGCGCCGGGTGTGTCGATGACGTTGATCCTGGTGTCGTTCCAATCGACGGTGGCCACGGCCAGGCCAAGCGAAATGCCCCGATCGATCTCCTCGGGCTCGTAGTCGAACGTGGTTGTCCCCTTCTCGACCGAGCCCTGCCGGTTGACGGCGCCTCCTACGAACAACAACGCTTCGGCCAGCGTCGTTTTTCCGCTGCCGCCATGGCCGACCAGGGCGATGTTTCTGACCTTTTCTGGGACCATGAGACCTCCTTCTCGGAAAACACCGATCCTAACCCTGGATGTCGACGAGGTTTCCAGGGGGGTGCTACTTTCTCGCCCGTGATCGATGCGCGGGTCCGGCCTCATGTGACCCGATACCTAGACGTCATGGGCAGGGGTCTTTCCAAGATCGGGATGACCCCGACTGCGATGACTGCGCTGGGATTGGCGCTGGTCGTGGTTGGCTCGGTGATGGTCGGCATGGGCAGACTCGTCTCCGGCGCCTGGGTCATTGCCGCCGGATCTCTGCTCGACGGTCTCGACGGAGCCGTTGCCCGTGCCTCGGGGAAAGTCACCGCCCGCGGCGCTTTCCTCGACTCGGCTTTCGATCGAATCGGTGAGATCGCAGCATTCGCCGGACTCGCCTTCGCAATGGAGGGGCAGGCAAGGGTTCTGCTGTTGATCGTTCTCGCAGTGGGTGGTGCGATGCTGGTGCCCTACATGCGAGCTCGCGCCGAGGCCGAAGGGCTGTCCGGTCAGGGCGGGCTGATGGGACGAACCGAGCGGCTGATCCTGTTCTGCACGGGCCTCGTCTTCGGATTCGTCGAGGTGATGCTTTGGATCTTCGTCGTGCTCGTCTGGATCACGGCTCTCATTCGCTTCCTGCGCTCGTACCGTTCCATCACGTGAGGGACCTTCTCACATATCTCGGCCTTCGAGCCGGAGTGGGGCTCGTTGGCGCCCTGCCCCAGGGAATCGTGCGCGGGTTGGGGCGGGCATTCGGCAGCGTATGGGGCGCAGTCGACCGGGATCGGCGGTCGATGGGGAAGAGACACCTCGATCGAGTGCTGGACAACGGTGCTGACACCGAAGCCGGGTCGAAGGAGATGATGAAGGCATACGGCCGCTATTACGCGGAAGCTCTCTGGGTTCGAGAGCGTCGTGTCCCCGGGATGCTCGACGACACCGAGGTCGTCGGTCTGGAGCACATACTGGCAGCCCGGGACGGCGGGAAAGGCATGATCTACGCGTTGCCACACATGGGCAATTGGGAAGCCGCCGCGCCCGTGGCCGTGCGCGAGGGGATTCCCGTCGTGGCGGTGGCCGAGGTGCTGCCCAACCGACGGATAACCGACTGGTTTACCGCCATGCGGGCCGAAGTGGGCATTGAGATAGTGCTGGCAACCGGTCGGGTGGAGGTGATGCGCCAATTGGAGAAGGCTCTTGCCGACAACAAGGCAGTTGCGCTGCTCTCCGATCGCGATCTGAAAGGAAGGGGTGTCGAGGTCGATTTCTTCGGTGAGAAGACGACGATGCCTCCTGGCCCTGCAACTCTGGCAGTTCGCACCGGCGCCCCGTTGCTGCCTGTGGGCTGCTACTTCACCGATGCGGGGTACCGCGTCGTCGTTCATCCCGCCCTGCCCGTACCTGAGGAGGGCAGTCGAACGGACAAGGTGGCCACCCTCACCCAGGCCCTGGCCGAGAAGCTGGAAGAGATCATCGGAGTCGCACCCGACCAGTGGCACCTCGTCGTGCCCAACTGGCCTTCGGATCATGAGGCGGGATGATGCGAATCGGGATGGTCTGTCCATACGACATCGGTAGACCGGGTGGTGTTCAGCAGCTGACAGGAGAGCTCGCCTCACATCTCAGAGAGGTCGGTGACGAGGTCGTCTTCATAGGAGCAGGGAAGACCTGGTTCCACGACGGGCCGGGGTTGGATGACGTAACGATCCCCGCGGGGAGGAGAATCAGCGTGAAGGCCAACAGATCGGTGGCTCCAGTGACGTTGAGCCCCGCGTCATGGAGACGAGTGAGGAGGGCGCTGCTGGCCACAGACGTCATACATGTCCACGAGCCCTTCATTCCTCTGGTGGGTTGGATGGCTCTGTCGACCGACAAGCCGATGGTGGCAACCTTCCACGCCGACGCTCCACATTGGGTCGACAAGCTCTACGAGCTGGCTCCCGGGCTCGATCGGAGAATGCGGAGAGCCGTCATCTCCGCCGTGAGCCCGACAGCGGCGAGGGCTCTTCCCGATGACTGGGGGGAGGTCTCAATCGTCCCGAATGCGGTGGACGTGGCGTCCTACGACCTGCCCACCGGGCGCATCGAGCACAGAGTGGCTTTCCTCGGGCGCGACGAGCCCCGCAAGGGTTTGAGTGTGCTCCTGGATGCCTGGCCTTTGATTCGGAAGGCGGTGCCTGACGCCCAATTGGTTGTGATGGGCGCGGACGAGGCCGAACCGGTGCCCGGTGCCAGCTTCCTGGGCCCGGTGAGCGGTGGGGAGAAGAAGCGTCTCCTCGCCTCGAGCCGCGCATACGTCGCACCCAACCTCGGTGGTGAGAGTTTTGGCATCGTCGTCGTGGAGGCCATGGCTGCCGGTTGCGCAGTGATCGCAAGCGACTTGCCGGCCTTCGTCGACGTCGCGGACGGTGCAGCCGTGCACGTGCCGGCCGGGGATACAGTGGCGCTGGCGAACGCGGTGGTCGAAGTGCTACGCGACGAAGAGCGAGCCGCTCGACTCGGACGAGCCTCCAGACGCCGGGCGGCGAACTTCGACTGGCCGGAGGTGGTGGCGGCGTATCGCCGGCTCTACGAACGTGCCCTGTCTTAGCCGTACCGGCTCCCGGCATTACAATTCAACCTTTCCCTGAAGGAGCGGCATACGTGGAGAAAGGCACAGACCGGGTCAAGCGAGGGCTCGCCGAGATGCTGAAAGGCGGCGTCATCATGGACGTCGTCAACGCCGAGCAGGCGAAGATCGCCGAAGAGGCGGGTGCGGTATCGGTCATGGCCCTCGAGCGTGTGCCCGCCGACATCCGCAAACAGGGTGGCGTGGCGCGCATGTCCGACCCCGACATGATCTCGGAGATCCAGGCCGCGGTCTCCATCCCGGTCATGGCCAAGTGCCGGATCGGGCATTTCGCCGAGGCCGCCGTCCTGCAATCGCTGGGCATCGACTACATCGACGAGTCCGAGGTGCTGACCCCGGCCGACGAGGAGCACCACGTCGACAAATGGGCGTTCACGACACCCTTCGTGTGTGGTGCCCGCAATCTCGGCGAGGCATTGCGCCGGATCGGCGAAGGGGCAGCGATGATCCGGACCAAGGGTGAGGCCGGCACCGGAAACGTGGTCGAAGCCGTCCGTCACATGCGCACGGTCACCAACGAGATGCGAGCGGTCGCTTCGATGGGCGACGAACAACTGATGTCCGCAGCCCGCGACATGGGCGCACCGTATGAGCTGGTCAAGGAAGTAGCCGAGACGGGAAAGCTGCCGGTGGTCAACTTCGCCGCAGGCGGTATCGCCACCCCCGCCGACGCCGCTCTGATGATGGGGCTCGGGGTGGATGGCGTTTTCGTCGGCTCCGGAATCTTCAAGAGCTCCGACCCGGAGAGCTACGCCAGGGCAATCGTGGAAGCGACAACGTTCTGGAACGAGCCCGAAGTCGTGGCCAAAGTCTCCCGGGGCCTAGGGGAGGCCATGCCGGGATTGGAGATGGAAGCCCTTTCGGAGTCGGAGCAGCTCGCTCGCCGGGGTTGGTGATATGACGCGCGTCGGTGTCCTGGCACTCCAGGGCGACGTACGTGAGCACCTGAACATCCTCGAATCGCTCGGAGCGGATGCCTCCGGGGTGAAAACCTCCACTCAACTGGCAGAAGTCGAAGCTCTCGTCATCCCGGGCGGCGAGTCAACCACGATCGGAAAATTGGCCGTGCGCTTCGGGCTTCTCGAGCCTCTCCGTTACGCCATAGACGACGGCTTGCCGGTCTATGGCACCTGCGCCGGGATGATCCTCCTCGCCGGCGCGGTCACCGAAGGTGACCAACCACTGGTCGGGGCACTGGACGTGGTTGTGAAGAGGAACGCTTTCGGACGCCAGAACGAGTCGTTCGAGGCCGATCTCGACATCTCGGGTCTCGACGCTCCCTTCCACGCGGTCTTCATTCGGGCCCCCTGGATCGAGAAGGTGGGTTCTGACGTGGAGGTACTTTCCACAGTCGACGATCATCCTGTAATGGTGCGCCAGGCCAACATCCTGGCCACGTCGTTTCACCCGGAGCTGACGGGTGACGGACGCATCCACCGGATGCTTCTCGAATCGATCTGAGGGTTGGTATGGCCGGACATTCCAAATGGGCGAACATCAAGCACCGCAAGGGTCGTCAGGACGCCAAACGAGGCAAGCTATTCGCCAAGCTCGCCAAGGCGATCGAGATCGCCGCTCGTGAAGGTGGCGGGAGCGTCGAGTTCAACCCGTCGCTGGCCACCGCAGTCGACAAGGCAAAAGCCAACGACATGCCCAACGACAACATCGACCGGGCGATCAAGCGGGGGACCGGCGAGGTCGAAGGTGCGGCATACGAGGAGATGTACTACGAGGGTTACGGGCCCGGGGGAGTGGCGTTGTACGTCCACATCCTCACCGACAACCGCAACCGGGCCGCCTCGGATGTGCGTTCGACGTTCACGAGGTACAACAGCAGTCTCGGTGAGCCCGGCTCGGTTGGGTATCTCTTCAGCCAGAAGGGCGTGATCTTGGCCAAAGGCACCGAGGATGACGTCATGCTCGCCGCGCTCGAAGCCGGCGCTGAAGACGTGCGTGACGGCGGGGACGGGATGTTCGAGGTGGTGACCCAGGCCTCTGATCTCCGTGATATCAAGGAGGCGATGACCGGTGCAGGCGTGCACGTCGAGAGCGCCGACGTGACCCAGCTGCCGGCGACACTGGTACCCGTCGAGGAAAGCGAGGCCAAGAAACTGTTGCGTCTGATAGACGCTCTCGACGATCTGGACGACGTCCAGGAGGTGTACTCCAACTATGACATCGACGACACCGTGATGGAGAAGGTTCTGGCGGAGGCGTGAATGGACGAACAAGGTGAGATTGGCCTGGACGATTTGAATCGTCGTCTGGCTGAGATCGACGCTGCGCTCGACGGTGAATTCAGTGAACCGTCAGCCCAACAGTTCGCCCTGCTGACCGAGCGCGATCGGCTTCGTCACCTTGCGGCCAGATATTGGTCGTCACGAGACGCCACCCGCGAGACAGAAGCCCTCGAGGCGGAATTGCGTGAGTTGGTACGTCGGCGGAAAACAGAGGTCTCGTCCCGATCCGGCTATGTGATGGCGAAAGGTGGCAACAACCAAGGCCCCGCTCCCGGTGCATGGGTGACCTTGTCGGCACAGAGCCGGAACGCGAGCGATGTCGCCCGGCTCACTATACGGATCGGTGAGATCGAGTCCGAGTTGGAACGAAGACGGGCCGCCGAGGCCTCGAGCTGAGGGTAAGTGGCCGAGCATCGAGCACCATCTGAACGCTTCAACGCTCAAGATGTTGAGGCGGTCGTGAAGTGACGACCTCTCCGCTCCGGCCCGTCCATGTTTCTCATCACATCCCGGCGAATCCTTCCCAGGTCCTCGCCTTCGTGTCCGACACGAGGAACGACCCCATCTGGTGTCCGAATGTGACGGGGGTGAACCAGACCGAGGGGGATGGTGTTGGGCTTGGTTCGCGTTTTGAATTCCATCAAACGGTGGAGGCCGGTGGGCGGAAGCTCGAATCTGACGTCGAAGTGGAGGTGGTGGGTCTCACCGAGGACAGTGTGCGTTGGCGGGTCGAGGATCGGTTTCAGATCCGGGATGTCACGTTGACGGTCGAGCCGCACGGCAACGGCACCAGGGTGAGACAGCGAACTCTTGCCACTTTCAAGCGGGACCCTGGTCTGGCGCGTTGGCTCTACCCGTTCCTCGCCCGGCGGACGTTCCGGGACCAGTTCTCACGTTTGGCCGCGCACTACTCCGAGGTCGATTGACCTGCCGACCCCCCGGGGGAGGCGGTTCCTGTATTGACGGTGGAGATTTCATAATGATTTCCCAGTATTTCTCCCCAAGGATTCCCATCAGGTTCAAATCTGTCATACCTGTCTTGTCCACTGAAGGTACGACCTGGATCGACACCTCTCAGATTCCGGCCGGGGACCGGATGGGCGAAGTTGCTACCCGTATCAATCAGGAGCTTGCTGTGTTCTGCGAGCTGCTTGCAGAGGTTGATCGGGCGCAGGAGTGCTCGCTGACGGATCGCCATCACCCCAGCAGTGGCTCACGGCACGCTTCGGAACCGACTCCAGGATGGGTCGACGTCTCACACGACTCGCCCGTCGGCTCGAGGATCTACCTGAGCTTCGGAAGCGCTTCGCCGTCGGGGAGCTTTCATTGGACGTCGTCGAGCTCCTCTCCGAAGTGGCCACACCCAGACCGAACTCGACTTGATCGAGGAGGCCGATGGTCTCGATCTCGATGGCATCGCACTCATCGCCTCCAGGGAGAATCCGCCCAGCAACGAAGAGTCGGCCACGCAGCGTGAACGCGAATGGGCGTCTACCCAATGGGACCTCCACCACCGCAAGATGGCGATCCACGGGGAGTTGTACGGAGTCGGGGCTCAAATCATGGCGGACCGGTTGGTCGGCGCCACAAAGGAGATTCCGCGGAATCCCGAAACCGGTGAGTACGACAACTGGAACAAATGAATGGCCGACGCCCTGGTCGAGGTCTGGGCCACCTCAGATGGGTCGTTCCCGCTGCCAACCACCGTCGTCCACACAGACGCGAGCGCCTTGGCAGATAACGGTCACGGTGTCTCCGAGGTCGAGTCAGGCCCGGTCATATCTGGCGAGATGGCCCGAATGCTGTCGTGTGACTCTGACGTGGAGATGGTCTTCGAAGAGAACGGCCGTCCCATCGGGATTGGTCGCCAATCACGCAAGGTCCCGGGTTGGCTCCGTCGCCAGGTCGTTGGTCGAGATCATCACTGCCGTTTCCCTGGATGTGGAAAGACGACTTTCATCCAAGTCCACCACCGTCGGCCTTGGTCGGAGGGCGGTGCCACCCATCTCGACAACCTCGTCGTTCGCTGTTGGTGGCACCACATCTTCATTCATGAGAAGAGATGGCACATCACCAGGGACTCGGGTGGACGGTTTGTGTTCCGCAAGCCCGACTCGACCCCTTACCCGCCGCGACCAAGGTAGGGCAGTGGCCCCTTCTCGTTATTCGATCCAAGAAACCCCCCAACCCCGATCATCCCTATTACCGTCTAGAACATATGTTCGTTCTCGGTATCGACCCAGGTCTTTCGATCACCGGATATGGCTTGATCGAGGGATCACATCCGCCCCGAGCGGTATGCGCCGGTGTCATCCGCACCGACACGGACCTGACCGTGCCGCAGCGTCTTGCCGAGTTGTACCGGGGTCTCGGCCAGATGATCAAAGACACGGCACCCGATGTCATCGCTCTGGAGACCGTGTTCACCAACCGCAACTTGCAGACCGCGATGTCAGTGGGTCGCGCCTCGGGAGTTGCACTCCTGGCTGCTGCCGAGGCGGGGGTCGACGTCCACGAGTATGTCCCCACTGCCATAAAAGCTGCAGTCACCGGCGACGGATCGGCTAACAAGGATCAGGTGCAGCAAATGGTGGCCCGTCTACTTCGTCTTGCCGACGCGCCCAAACCCGCAGACGCCTCTGATGCTTTGGCCATTGCCCTATGTCATCTCAGAGCAGCACCCCTCGAGGTGAGCAAGTGATCGGCCGTCTGCGGGGTGTCCTCGTCTCCAGTCGGGAGCCTGGGATAACCATCGATGTCGCCGGAGTCGGCTACGAGGTGGCGATGACAACCCGAGACCTGGCGAGTCTTCCCGGCATCGGTGAGGAGATCGTGGTCCACACCCACACCCATGTCAGAGAGGACGTCATCAGCCTCTTTGGGTTCGCCACCGAGTCGGACAGGGAGTTGTTCCGAATTCTTCTCACCGCTAGCGGAGTAGGCCCCAAAGTGGCCATGGCGATGTTGGCGTCGATGACAGGTGAAGAGATCGTCCGTGCGGTCAACGGTGAAGACCCCGATGCGCTCACCGTCGTTCCCGGGGTAGGCAAGAAAGGGGCACAGAAGATCGTGCTCGAGCTCGGCAGCAAACTCGCCGGACATGAGATCGACGTCATCGGGAGTCAGTCGCTGGGCGGTGTCCGTCAGGCTCTCGAAGGTCTCGGGTATTCGACCGAGGAGATCAACACGGTGGTGGCCGACCTCGACCCGGCCGAGCCGATCGAGGTGCAGGTGAAGTCAGCCCTGCAACGTCTGGGACAGCAACGATGAGCCGCGAAGAGAGTCTGCTCAGCCCGACGATCGAGGACGTCGACGAGATCACGCTTCGCCCCAAGAAGCTGGTCGACTTCGTCGGCCAGGACCAGGTCAAGGAGCGACTACAGATCTCCCTCGAAGCCTCCATCACCGAGGACCGGGCTCTCGATCACGTTCTCTTCTCGGGCCCTCCCGGGCTCGGAAAGACGACGCTGGCCGGGATCATCGCCGCAGAGAAAGGGGTCAGTTTTCGTATCACTTCCGGGCCGGCTTTGGAACGACCGGGCGACCTGGCGGCGATCCTCTCCAACCTTCAGCCGCACGATGTCTTCTTCATCGATGAGATCCACCGTCTGCCACGTGCGGTGGAAGAGGTGCTCTATCCGGCAATGGAGGACTACCAGCTGGACGTGGTGCTGGGGAAAGGGCCCACTGCACAATCGATCCGGATCGACCTTCCCCGGTTCACGCTGGTCGGCGCCACCACCCGGAAGGGCAAGGTGACGGCGCCTCTGCGCGATCGGTTCGGGATCGAGGAGCGACTCGACTACTACGAGCCCGCAGACCTGGCCCGGATCATCAAGAGGTCGGCGGGGATCATCGAGGTCGTGGTCGACCCGGACGCGGCGGACCTCATATCCGAGCGGAGCCGGCGGACTCCCAGAATCGCGAATCGTCTGCTCGCCCGGGTTCGGGATTATGCAGTGGCCCGTGCCTCGGGAACCATCACATTCGACGTCGCCGCTGATGCCCTGAAGATCTACGAGGTCGACGACCTGGGGCTGGACAAGGTCGACCGATCGATCCTGAGCGCCATCATCCACAAGTTCGGTGGAGGGCCGGTCGGGCTGTCCACGCTGTCCATCGCCGTTGGTGAGGAACCCGAGACGGTAGAAGACGCCTACGAGCCGTTCCTGCTCCAATCCGGTCTCATCCAACGCACGCCCCGTGGGCGAGTGGCCACGGCTCACGCCTACGACCACCTCGGTGTCCCGCCTCCCGCCGATGCACAGGGGTCGCTGCTCTGAAGACGAGCGAATTTCGCTACGAACTTCCCGAATCGGCCATTGCCCAGAGTGCCATCGAGCCCCGTCATGACGCTCACCTCCTCGACACCCGCGACATGTCCGATCATCGTTTTCTCGACCTCGCTCAGATCTTGGATCCCGGCGATCTTCTCGTCGTCAACGAGACCCGTGTTCGTGCTGCTCGCTTGTTCGGTGAGCGGCGCGAGACCGGTGGCCGGGTGGAATTGCTTCTATTGGAGCGGGCCGAGGACGGCTCGTGGGACGCCCTCGCCAGACCATCGCGCCGTTTGCGCCCTGGCGTTGTCATCGATATCGGCGATATCGGCGTCGTTGTCGCCAGTGAGTCCGAAGAAGGTCGCGTTCGCGTCGTGATCGTGGCCGATGACCCCGAGACAGCTATCGCATCTGTTGGATCAGTGCCGCTGCCGCCTTACTTCACGGGCGATTTGGGCGATCCTGAGCGCTACCAGACCATCTTCGCCGCTGACCCGGGATCTGCGGCGGCGCCTACGGCGGGTCTCCACTTCACCGACGAGGTGATGCGGCGTCTTGCAGAGCGCGGTGTGGAGATCGCACGTGTCGACCTCCACGTGTCGCTCGACACCTTCCGGCCGATGACGGTCGATGAGATCGAGGATCACGACATCCACTCCGAGTGGTGTTCGATTCCGGAGGAGACGAAGACCGCGATCGACGTCTGTCGTGACCGGGGCGGACAGGTGATCGCGGTGGGCACAACGGTGGTGCGGACGCTGGAGTCGAGGGCCGATGGCTCGGGTGGGGTCGTTGCCGGTGAAGGACGCACCGACCTCTTCTTGCGCCCCGGAAGCGAGTTCAGCGTGGTCGACGGTCTGATCACAAACTTTCACCTGCCGGGTTCCACCCTCCTCGTGCTCCTCGCCGGCTTCATGGGGCCACGGTGGCGTGACGTGTATGAGACGGCCCTGACGCGGGGATATCGATTCCTCTCGTTCGGAGATGCCATGTTCGCGGCACGGGATACTTCCTAACCTGACCAGATGCCGGCCGTCACGTGGACCAGAGAGGGGACAGACGGTTCGGCCCGTGCCGGCACCCTCTCCACGCCGCACGGCGATGTGAGAACGCCGGTGTTCATGCCGGTAGGCACCAAAGCCGCTGTCAAGGCTGTCGACACCGACGATCTCGAGAAGGTCGGGGCGGAGATCGTGCTGTCCAACACCTATCACCTGATGTTGCGCCCCGGAGCCGAGCTCATCGGAGACATGGGCGGGCTTCACGATTTCATGGGTTGGAACCACCCGACCCTCACCGACTCGGGTGGCTTTCAGATCTTTTCGTTGGAGCCGGAGATCTCTGAGGCGGGCGCCACCTTCTCATCGATCTACGACGGATCGCAGGTGACCCTCAGCCCCGAGGACGCGGTGTCGATCCAGGAGCGTCTCGGACCGGACATCGCAATGGTCCTCGACGTGTGTGTAGGGCTACCCGCCCCCCGTGAGGAGGTGGAGTCGCAGATGCGTCGGACGCTCCGCTGGGCGGAACGATGCCTCGAGGCTCATCGCCGGCCCGACCAGTCTCTCTTCGGCATCGTGCAGGGGGGAGTGGACCTCGATCTGCGAGCGGAGAGCGCCAAGGCGACTGCCGCACTGGGCTTCGAAGGCATCGCCATCGGAGGCCTCTCGGTAGGGGAGTCAGCCGTTGAGAGGAATGCCGCGCTCGAAGCCGCCCACGCTGAACTGCCCGACGACAAACCCCGCTACGTGATGGGGCTTGGAGACACCGACGGGCTGCTCGAGGCAATCCACAGAGGCGCCGACATGTTCGACTGTGTTATCCCGACCCGTTTGGCCAGACATGGCCGGGCACTCACCGCAGCGGGAGACTTCAACGTGAACCGGGTCGAGTTCAGCAGCGACGAGCGACCGTTGGACCCGGAGTGCAGATGCTCGACTTGTGCTCGTCACAGCCGCGCCTACCTCCGGCATCTGATCCGGATGAGCGAACTGAGCTCTCACCGTTTGTTGACCATCCACAACCTCACGTACACCATCGACCTCGTAGCCGGAGCCCGTCAGGCGATTCTGGAGGGAAGACTGACCTCGTTCATCGAAGAGGTTCGGTCGAGACGAGACGAAAGTTAGACCTAGCCGACAGCCGCGGCCTAACCTCACCGTTCGTAATTTCCCCACCCCGGAGGAACCGTGAACTCTGTCGTGTTCGCTCAGGAAGCGACGGGAAGCGCCCTGCCATCCCTGCTCTTCCTCGGCCTTATGGTCGGCGTCTTCTACTTCCTGATCATCCGACCTCAACGTAAGCGCAGTCAGCAGCAGAAGGATCTGGCCGAGTCGCTCCAGGTCGGCGACGAGGTACGCACCATCGGTGGCATCCACGGACGCGTTCTCTCCGTCGACGAGGACAGTGCGGTGCTCCAGGTAGAAGATGGCCAAATCAGGGTGAGCAAGCGGGCCATCGGGGTGAGGGTCGGAGAAGAGGGCTGATGCCCACCATCGGGCTGTCCTCTTAGACGCGCCGTGACGCGTCGTCTCATAGGTCTACTCGTAGTCCTTGCCATTGCGTGGGGAGGACTCGCCGCGATATTCGCCGCAGGCTGGCTGCCACGTCTCGGACTCGATCTGCAAGGCGGGACATCTGTCGTCCTCACCGCCCCGGACGGCACCGATCCGGAGCTCCTCCAGGTGGCGACCGAGATCATGACGCGGCGCATCGAGGACTTTGGGGCCGTCCAGGAGCCCGATATCGCGATATCAGGGGACAACACGGTGGTTGTGCAGCTTCCAGGCGTTGAGGACGAGCAAAGGGCGATCGAGGCCGTCGGCCAGACCGGCCTGCTCTCGTTCCGGCCTGTCCTCGAGGCGTTTGCCCCGGAGGACGCACCTGAGCTCACCGAGCCTGACGACATCACGATGGAGGCTTATCTGCTCGACGCGGACGAGCAGTTCGGAGATCAGGTGCTCCATGTCGGTCCCGCCGCGCTGGAGGGGAGCGATGTCGCCCAGGCGACTCCGTTCTTCGATCCCTCTGGTCAGTGGGTGGTGAACCTCGACCTCACGGCAGAAGGAGGAGATGCCTTTGCCCAAATGACGGGCGAGGCCGCCAACTACCCGCCTGGAGACCCCCGTCGTCAGATCGCCATCGTCCTCGATGGCGCGGTCATCTCGGCACCCGGCGTGAGTAACGATGTCGCTCCCGGCGTCGGCATCACCGGGGGCCGGGCAGTCATCACCCTGGGAAGCTCGAGCAACGCTCAACAAGAGGCTCAGGACCTGGCGCTGACCCTGCGCTATGGGTCGCTCCCTGTGGCGTTCGAGATCTCGGCCGTGCAGAAGGTGTCCGCCTCACTCGGAATCGACTCTCTCCAGGCCGGAATAGTCGCCGGGGCCCTGGGTCTGGCGCTGGTTGCGATCGTGCTCCTCGCCGTGTACCGCTCACTCGGTCTCGTCGCCATCGTTGGCCTCACCGTCTTCGCCGCCCTCCTCCTGACCCTGTTCGGGCTTCTCGGACAAACCCAGGGCCTCACGCTCACCCTCGCCGGAGTTACCGGGATCATCGTCTCCATTGGCATCACCGCCGACAGCTACATCGTCTTCTACGAGCGAATCAAGGACAAGGTCAGGGAAGGAGCGGATCCCGAGGAAGCCGCCGAGGAAGGTTTCACGCTGGCCTTTCGGACCATCCTCACCGCCGACACCGTGTCTCTGCTCGCCGCGATACTCCTGTGGTTCCTGGCCGTCGGAGCCGTCAAGGGGTTCGCCATCGCTCTCGGCCTGGCCACAATCCTCGACATCATCATCGCCCGCTCGTACACACGTCGCGCCGTGGCTCTGATCGCGCCGACTCGCCTTGGCTCAGGCGGATGGTTCAGCATCGAGGGAGCCTCGCGATGAGCGCATGGCGGAAACTCACCCGTGGCGAGACGACCATCGACTTTGTCGGCCTTCGCAGACGCTGGTTCCTCATATCGGCCGCGATCCTGGTCATCGCCCTGGCCAGCCTTGGCATCCGTCAGCTGAATCTGGGCATCGAGTTCGTCGGCGGTCTCGGACTTCAGGCCCCGAACCCCGCCGGAGCCAGTGTGAGCGAGCTGAGGGATGCAATAGAGCAGGCGGGCATCCAGGATTCGACCATCCAGCTCGTGGAAGAAGGACAGGCGGTGCGCATCACAACCCACGAGCTGGACACCGCGACCGAGAATGCGGCAATCGACGCCATAGCCGAGCTTGCTGGCGCCGACCGAGCCGACATCTCGATCGAGGCGGTTGGTCCGACGTTCGGCGCGTTGATCGCCCGTCGGGCCCTAATCGCCCTAGGAGTGTTTCTCGGTGCCGTGATCCTCTTCATCAGTTGGAGACTCGAGTTCAAGATGGCGGCGGCGGGCATCGCAGCTCTCTTCCATGATCTGGTAATCACCGTCGGGGTCTACGCGTTGACCGGCTTTCCGGTGACTCCGGCGACCGTGGTTGCTGTTTTGGTCGTGCTCGGCTACTCGCTCTACGACACCGTCGTCGTATTCGACAAGGTGGAAGAGCTGGTGGCAGTCGAGGAGGACAAGACCTACTCCGAGATCGTCAACCAGGCAATGAACTCCGTGCTGGCTCGATCGCTGGCGACTTCACTGACATCTCTCTTGCCCGTGGGGAGCATCCTGTTCGTCGGATCCTTCGTCCTCGGAGCACCGACGCTCAGGGACTTCGCACTGGCTCTGTTCGTCGGCATAGCCGCGGGCACTTACTCATCGATCTTCATTGCCGGCCCGCTGCTGGCGACGTGGAAGGAGAAGGAGCCGGAGTGGATCGAGAGAGCCGAGCGGGTGGAGCGTCGCGCCAAGTCGGGAAGACGTTGATTCGGCCGTAGACTCTCGGTGTGAACCAACTCGAAGCCCTGATCCGAGACATCCCCGACTTTCCGGAGGAAGGTGTGGTCTTCAAGGACATCACGCCTGTGCTCGCAGACGCGGACGCTTTTGACGAACTGATCACGATGATGTCGTCGCCCTATGCCAACAGCGGGATCACCAAGGTGGCCGGAATCGAGGCCCGGGGGTTCACGCTGGCTACGCCGGTCGCCGACCGCATCGACGCAGGCTTCGTTCCCCTGCGCAAGCCGGGGAAGCTCCCTTTTGAAACAGTGACCGAGGAGTACGAGCTCGAGTACGGGATCGACGCTCTGGAAGTGCACACCGATGCCGTGATGGAGGGGGAGAAGGTGCTTCTCGTTGACGACGTCATCGCTACCGGTGGGACCGCCGCGGCTGCCATCAGACTGCTCCGTCAGCTGGGAGCCGACGTCGTGGGGTTTTCTGTCTTCATCGAGCTGGTCTTCCTCGGCGGAGCATCGAAGCTGGACGGGGTGCCCATCAATGCCCTCCTCAGATACGATTGAGCAGGTGACGTCGGCCACACTTGCCGACGTCCTCGCCGCTTTCACGGCGCATTACCCCGATGGTGACGTCGATCTGGTCCGGCGCGCTCATGAGACCGCGGCCAAGGCCCATGAGGGGCAGATCCGCAAGACCGGCGATCCCTACATCACCCATCCCACCACAGTGGCCTACATGCTGGCTCAGTACGGCCTCGACGCCGAGACCATCGCGGCCGCGTTCCTGCACGACACGGTGGAGGACACGCCACTGACGATCGGAGAGGTCGCCCAGACGTTCGGGAAGGACATCGCAAACCTCATCGACGGGGTGACCAAACTCGATCGTGTTCGCTACTCCAATCGGGAGCAACAGCAAGCGGCCAGCATCCGCAAGATGGTGGTGGCGATGGCCCGGGACGTGCGGGTGTTGATCATCAAGTTGTTCGACCGTCTCCACAACATGCGGACGGTCTACGCACTGCGTGAAGAGAAACAGATAAGGGTTGCCCGGGAGACTCTCGACGTCTACGCACCCCTGGCGCATCGCCTGGGTGTGCAGGAGATCAAGCACGAGTTCGAGGACCGATGCTTCGCGATCCTCTACCCCGGCCCCAACTCCGAGATCCAGGCCAAACTCGCCGAAGCCGCGCCCGAGCGTGAGGCTTTCATCGAGAAGATGACCACCGAGATCAAAGGCATGCTCGGCGACGCAGGCATCGAAGCCGATGTCACCGGGCGACCCAAGCACCAGTTCTCCATATATCGCAAGATGCTCGAGCAGAACCGGCCGTTCGAAGAGATCCATGACCTGATCGGCATCCGCATCATCACCCAGAACACACGAGACTGCTACGCAGCTCTTGGCCTCGTCCACAGCCACTGGGTCCCGGTCACGGGACGGTTCAAGGACTACGTGGCCATGCCCAAGATCAACCTCTACCAGTCCCTGCACACGACGATCATCGGCCCTGACGGGAAACCGCTCGAGGTGCAGATCAGAACGGTGGAGATGCATCGCCGCGCCGAGTCTGGGATCGCGGCGCACTGGCGGTACAAGGAAGGTGACATCGACGCGAGGTCAATTCTCGACCCGGAGTCGTTCGACGAGGATCCCGAGGAGTTCCTCGACAACCTCAAGATGGACCTCTACCTCGACGAGGTCTTCGTCCTGACTCCAGGCGGCGACGTGAAGGAGCTTCCCAAGAGTGCCACGCCTGTCGACTTCGCCTATGCCGTGCACACTGAGGTCGGGCATCGCTGCGTCGGTGCGAAGGTCAACGGTCGTCTCGTCCCCCTTTCGACGAAGCTCGACTCCGGCGACATCGTCGAGATCATCACGTCCAACTCGCCCGATGCCGCGCCATCGCGTGACTGGCTGAAGTTCGTACGCACCGGCAAGGCTCGCAACAAGATCAAGCAGTGGTTCTTGAAGGAGCGCAGAGATCAGGCGATCACCGATGGTCGGGACCAGATCCAGGCGCTGCTGAAGAAGGAGGCGCACGACCTCACTCCCGCCGAGCAGTCGAGACACCTGGCGGAGATCGCCGAAGAGCTGGGCCAAAGGGACCTGGAGGCGCTGCAGGTGGCGGTCGGGGAGGGTAACGTCTCGTTGGACTCGGTGGCCGTGCGACTGCACCGAAGGCTGGAGCCGGACACCGGCGACGACCTCTTCCAACCGACCCGTCGTCGCCGGCCTTCTGAATCGGCCCACGTCGTGGTGGAGGGTCAGGACGACATGTTGGTCTCCCTGGCTCAGTGCTGTGCCCCGGTGCCCGGCGACCCCATCGTCGGATATGTGACCGTGGGTCGGGGAGTCTCGGTCCATCGATCCGACTGCACGAACGTGTCGTCCCTCGCCCAGCGACGGGAACGCTCGGTAGAGGTCAGCTGGCCGAGCGACGCGAGTGGCGCGTTCGTTGTTTGGATTCAGGTCGAGGCCTTGGACCGCGCCCGGTTGCTGCGCGATGTGACCTCGGTGGTTTCGGACACTGGGGGAAACATCACCGCCTCTTCCACCAACACAGGCGAGGACCGAGTCGCCATCCTCAAATATGAGGTCGAGCTGTCCGATCCCAGCCAGCTTCCGCGGTTGCTCACCGACATTCGCGGGGTGGACGGCGTCTACACGGCCTTCCGACTCGCCAATGACCCAGCGGCCTCCTGATGGAAATCGAGCGCATCCCGGCATGGGTCACCGGGACCAACTGCTATGTGGCCACCTCCAATGACAGTCACGCTGTGTTGGTCGATGCCCCACCCGAGCCAGACCTCATCGGCCAGCACCTGGCGAAGATGGGAGTGGCCGTGGTCGGAATCCTCTTGACCCATGGACACGTCGATCACACCGGAGGGGCTGGAAAGCTCGCTGCCCAGAGTGGCGCAATCACCTACGTGCATCCCGACGACGACTTCCTGACCCTTCACCCCACCGAGCAGCTCGAGCGCATCTTTGGTGTGGTCCCACCCGGCTCATACGAGGTTCCCGACACCTTCCAGAGCCTGCGAGACGGGCAGATTCTCGATCTGGGAGGGATCACCTTCGAGGTCCGCCACACCCCCGGGCACACGCCGGGGCACTGTTGTTTCCTGGTGGCGGCCGAGGGCGTGCTCTTCAGCGGTGACCAGCTGTTTGCCGGGAGTATCGGACGCTACGACCTACCCGGCGGCTCTTTCGAGGATCTCATGGAATCAATGCGTGCTCAGGTCATGTCCCTCGACGACGACGTCGAAGTGCTCCCCGGGCACGGTCCAGAGACCACGATCGGCCGCGAGCGAGCCACCAACCCATTCCGCGCCGAATGGGGATGAGCGATACCCGACATGTGAACCGTCGAGTCCGTCGGTAACCTGCGCCCCAATCCATGAGTTTTCAGCCCCCCAAAGGCACCGATGACATCATCGCGCCCGCGTCGCAGGCGTGGCGTGAGGCGCTGCGCTCGTGGGAGACCTGGTCGGAGCGATACGGATATCCACTGATCAGCCTGCCGATCTTCGAATCGACCCATCTCTTCGAGAGGGGTGTCGGAGACACGACCGAGGTCGTCACCAAGCAGATGTACACGTTCATCGACCAGGGGGGCAGGTCGGTGACACTTCGACCCGAGGGGACGGCCGGGGCAGTGAGGGCGTTTCTCAACTCCGGACATCAGGGTGTGTGGAAGGGCGCCTACTCAGGGCCTTTCTTCCGCTACGAAAGACCCCAGGCGGGGCGGAGACGCCAGTTCTGGCAGGTCGGTGTGGAATACCTGGACTCGTCCAGCCCGGTCGCCGACACCGAAGTGATCGAGCTCGGCTTCCGTTACATCACGTCACTTGGTCTCGAAGCGGTCGATCTGTTGATCAACTCGATCGGCGATCCCAATTGCCGTCCGGATTATGTCGAAACCCTGCGCTCATACCTCGAGTCCAAAGAGTCGCAATTGAGCGCCGATTCTGTGCGCCTCATCGATCGCAACCCCCTCCGCGTTCTCGACTCCAAAGTCGACGAAGCGGTCCTGACCGATGCCCCCCGCATGGTCGATCATCTCTGCGACGCCTGCGCCACTCACTACAAGGCGGTCAAGGAAGGATTGGCAGGTCTCGAGATCCCATACACCGAGGACTCGAACCTGGTTCGTGGTCTCGATTACTACACACGAACCGCCTTCGAATACATCGCTACCGGTCTGGACGCCGCCCAGAACGCCGTGGGCGGTGGTGGGCGATACGACGGTCTCGCCGAGGCGATCGGGGGAAGACCCGCGCCGGGGGTGGGATTTGCATTGGGGCTGGACCGAATCATGCTGGCTCTGGGAGAACCGGTGC
Source organism: Acidimicrobiia bacterium (assembly GCA_035620735.1). GTDB lineage: Bacteria > Actinomycetota > Acidimicrobiia > Spongiisociales > ZC4RG35 > JANQRA01. The sequence goes on from DASPGH010000090.1 coordinate 50,783, forward strand.
GGGCTTACCTCGATGCCTATCTGGTGTCGGAGACCGGACCGGAAGACGCTCTTCGCATCGCCTCCCGTCTGAGACGGGAGGGCGTCCGGGTGGATTTCGACAGCGAAGGGCGTTCGGTCAAGGCGCAATTCCGCGCAGCCCGCCGGCTCGAGGTCCCGGCAGTGTTGGTGTGGAGAGGTGACGGGCAGCTGGTGGATGTGCAAACAGAGAACGAGCGGGCCGAGTTGCCCCTCCAGGAGGTTTCGAATTGGTTCAAGGGATGAGATCCCACGGTGCCGGCACGGTGAGGGGCGGCGACATCGACGACACCGTGACCGTGGCCGGTTGGGTCCAGAAACGTCGTGACCACGGCGGCATCGCCTTCTTCGACGTGCGCGACGCCAGTGGAATCGTCCAGGTGGTGGCAGACCCCGACAAGCATCCGATCGTCAACGACCTCAGGATGGAGTACTGCGTTCAGGTGACCGGAACGGTGCGCAAACGCCCTGAAGGGACCGAGAACCCGGACCTGGAGACCGGTGAGATCGAGATCGGTGCGGAAGAGGTGATAGTCCTCGCTCCGTCCAAGACTCTTCCCTTCATGATCGATGATCGGGTAGAGATCGACGAGAAGGTACGGCTCCAGCATCGCTACCTGGATCTTCGTCGCCCCCGCATGGCGGCCAACCTCCGGGCCAGGTCGCGTGCCACCTCGGCGATTCGACGCACCTTCGACGAGCTTGGGTTTCTCGAGGTGGAGACCCCTACGTTGATCAACTCGACGCCTGAAGGGGCGAGGGACATGCTCGTCCCCTCACGTCTCCGCCAGGGGGAGTTCTACGCCCTTCCCCAGTCTCCGCAGTTGTTCAAGCAGCTGCTGATGATCGCCGGCGTCGAGCGCTACTACCAGATCGCCAGGTGCTATCGAGATGAGGACTTCCGGGCCGATCGCCAGCTCGAGTTCACGCAGCTCGACATGGAAGGCGCATTCTGGGACCGCGACGACGTCCTCGCCACGGTAGAGAAGGTCCTCGCCGCGGTCGTCGAGGAGATAAGGGGCGTCCAGGTCCCTCTTCCATTCCAACGTCTCACCTGGCAGGAGACGATGAACCGTTTCGGTGTCGACAAACCCGACCTTCGTTTCGGGATGGAGATCGTTGACCTCACTGACCACGTCATGGAGACCGAGTTCGGCGTCTTCAGAAGTGCGATCGAGGCGGCCGGCACCGTTCGCGGCATAAACGTCGGTGCGCAGGAATGGTCGCGCGCCAGAGCCGACGAGATGACTGAATTCGCCAAGACGCTCGGAGCCAAAGGGCTGGTGTGGATGGTGGTGGAGGGGGACGGCACGTTGCGGTCACCCGTAGCCAAGTTCCTGTCGGAGACGGAGCAAGAGTCGATGAAGAAGGCCATGGAAGCCTCCCCTGGTGATGTCCTGCTGATCGCTGCCGATCGCTGGCGAACGGCCGTTGAGGTCCTCGGCGGCCTGAGAAACCGGCTCGGGCGTCCCTTCGGTCACGACGACCTCGCCTTTCTCTGGGTCGTCGATTTCCCCCTGTTCGAGGAGGAAGATGATGGCTCGATCACCTTCTCGCACCACCCCTTCACCTCGCCCGTCGACATCGACGAGATGCGAGAGCATCCCGAAAGCGCCGTCTCCAAGGCCTACGACGCAGTGCTCAACGGAGTCGAGCTCGGATCGGGGTCGATCAGGATCCACGACCCTGATGTGCAGCGGCAGGTATTCGACATCCTGGGGATAGACGCCGAGACCGCCCAGCGCCGATTCGGGTGGTTCCTCGAGGCCCTCGATTATGGGACCCCTCCACATGGGGGCTTCGCCTTCGGGGTGGACCGTCTCGTGATGGTGCTCCAGGGAGAGACTTCGATCCGTGAGGTCATCCCGTTCCCCAAGACCCAAACCGGCGTTGATCCCATGACCGGGGCGCCCACCTGGGTAGAGGAGGATCAGTTGAACGAGCTTGGGGTCGAGCTCTCGGCGACCGCTTTGGCCAGACGTGAGGAGAGCGAAGCGGAGGAGCTCGCATGAAGAGCCAGGAGATCCGCCAGGCATTCGTCGACTTCTTTGTCGCGCGGGATCACGAGTACCGACCCTCGGCGTCGCTCATCCCTTTGGACCCCACTCTTCTCATGACCAATGCGGGAATGGTGCCGTTCAAACCGTATTTTCTGGGAGACGAGGAGCCCCCCTGGGATAGGGCCGTCTCGGTGCAGAAGTGCGTGCGCACCATCGACATCGACATAATCGGTACCACTCAACGCCATCTCTCTTTCTTCGAGATGCTGGGCAACTTCAGCTTCGGCGACTATTTCAAGGAAAAGGCCATACCTTGGAGCTACGAGTTCGTGACAGAGATGCTGGGTCTTGCCCCTGAGCGGCTCTGGTTCACGGTCCATGAGACCGACGACGAAGCCGCCGAGATCTGGATCGACGACGTGGGCGTGCCCGCCGACCGGGTTCAGCGCGGTGGGAAGGACAACTTCTGGCAAATGGGGATTCCCGGCCCGTGCGGGCCCAGCTCCGAGCTCTTCTACGACAAGGGCGACGAGTTCGGTGACCCGGGCGGCCCCATCGGCGGTGGTGAGGACCGCTATGTCGAAATCTGGAACCTGGTGTTCATGCAGAACATCCAGGACGAGCCTTATCACGTCATCGGAGACCTGCCGGCCAAGAACATCGACACCGGGATGGGGCTTGACCGCATTGCGGCCGTGATGCAGGAGGTACCGTCGGTGTTCGACATCGACACGACCCGGGAGGTTCTGCGCACTGCCGAGCGATACACCCGGCTCGAGTACGGGGCATCCGAACGAGCCGATGTCTCACTGAGGATCCTCGCCGACCACGGGCGAACGGTGACCTTCCTTATTGGAGATGGTGTGATCCCGTCGAACGACGGCCGGGGCTACGTCTTGCGACGCGTGCTACGACGGGCCGTGCGACACGCCTGGCAGTACGGCGGAGAGGGGTTGGTCATTCCCAAGCTGTCGGAGACGGTGATCGACCTGATGGGCGAGGCTTACCCCGACCTGGTCGAGAGGAGAGACCTCATCCTCGACGTGGTGACCCGCGAGGAGGAGAAGTTCCGCCGAACTCTGGAATCGGGCCACCAGCTTCTGGACACCGAACTGGAAGAGAGTGAGGCCCTCAGCGGCCCGGTCGCCTTCAAGCTCCACGACACCTACGGGTTCCCCATCGACCTCACCAAGGAGATCGCCGCCGAGAGAGGAGTCGACGTCGACCTCAAAGGCTTCGACGCCGAGATGGAGGCACAGAGAAGCCGGGCACGGGCTGCCTGGAAGGGTGGCGAGGCCGCTGGTGCGGCCGAGGTCTACCGCGAAGTGCTGGAGGCACACGGACTCACCGATTTCGTCGGATACGACTTCGAGACTTCGGACGGCGTGCTGCTCTCGATCGTGGCCGACGGAGAGGTCATCGACGAGGCGCGAGAAGGACGCGAAGTCCAGGTGTTCCTCGACAAGACCCCATTTTACGCAGAGTCGGGCGGCCAGGTCGGCGACTCGGGGCGCATCGAGACAGACACCGGCACCGCCATCGTGACCGACACCCAGCATGTGATCCAGGGTCTCCACGGGCATAAGGTGAAAGTGGTCGAGGGCTCGCTTCGCACCGGCCAACCTGTGCGATCGGCCATCGACAGCCCCCGCCGGGAAGGCATTAGGAAGAGCCACACCGGCACTCACGTACTCCACTATGCGATACGCGACGTCCTCGGAGATCATGCCAATCAGGCCGGGTCCCTCGTAGACAACGGGCGGCTCCGCTTCGACTTCTCCCATTTCTCCGCGGTGGCTCCTCAAGAGTTGGGGGAGATAGAGGCCGAGATAAACCGACGTCTGGTTGACAACAGCCGGGTGATGACGACGGTGACCACCAAGGAGGACGCGGAGGCGATGGGCGCGCTCGCCTTCTTCGGCGACAAGTACGGCGAGATCGTGCGGGTGGTCAGGGTGGGTGACTTCTCCACCGAATTCTGTGGTGGGACCCACACCACGACCTCAGCCCAGGTCGGCCCGCTTCTGATCACCAGCGAATCCTCGATCGGGTCGAATCTGCGCCGGGTCGAGGCCCTCACCGGCATGGCCGCCTACGACCACCTGGTCTCGCTGCGCCAGACGCTCGACCGAACCGGTGAACTGTTGCGAGCACCAAACGATCAGGTTCCACATCGGGTGGAGCAGCTGCTCGACAAGGTGACAGGGCTTGAGGAGCAGCTCGATGCAATCGCCTCCCAGCGGATGGGTTCTTTGGCCCAGGAATTGGCTGCGGACGCAGGGAAAGTCGGGGAAGTTGCCCTCGTCGTTGCATCCGCAGGTCAATGCGATGGCAACGAGCTCCGTCGAATTGCCCTCGGCATCAGGGATCGTCTCGACGGTCCTTCGGCGGTGGTTCTCGGCTCCATATCCGGCGGCAAAGGCGCCCTTGTTGCTGTCCTCACCCCGGATCTCGTCGAGCGAGGTCTGGGTGCGGGCGAGCTGTTGGCCAACGCCGCTTCCAAGCTGGGCGGGGGCGGTTCACGTGACCCGGAGTTGGCCCAGGCCGGTGGGCCTAACGGTGAGGCTCTCGAATCCGCCCTGGACACGGCACGGACCGAAGTGAGCAGGGCGCTGGCTGGGCTGTGACACGGATCCTCGGGATCGATCACGGCACCAAGCGGATCGGGCTGGCGATCTCAGATGGCCTCGGCCTCACCGCTCGCCCACTGGAGGTCGTGGCAACCGGCGACTTCTTTGAGGCACTCCGGCGGATCATGGGTGACTTCGAAATCGACCTCGTGGTCGTGGGTTTACCCACCTCCCTCGGAGGGAATGAAGGGTCTTCGGCCCAGGCCGCACGTGAGCTCGGAGCCCAAGTCGAGGACGAATTCGGCCTGACTGTCGAATACGTGGACGAACGTTTCACTTCACGAATGGCGGAGAGTGCGCTCCTCGAATCGGGCATGAAGAGACGCGACAGGAAAGAGCGCGTCGACAAGGTCGCAGCGGCCATCATCCTGCAGACATATCTGGACGCCACCGCCGGGAACTCTCCGGGTGGCGAAGACGTCGAACCGGCTGGAAACCAATGACTTTCGATCCTGTCCCCGACCAGTCAGGCTGGTCTCGTATCACCAGAGTCCTGCTCATAGCCGTGGGCGTCGTTCTGGGCTCGGTGATCGTCGTAGCGGGCGCCTCCTACCTTGGGCGCACCGTCGGTGACGCCCTGGGCCCACAGGACGTGACCGGGACGCCTGTGGATGTCGAGCCTGGCCTCGAAGTGACGGTAGAGATCGACGAGGGCTCTACCGCACAAGACATCGGAGCCATCCTGGCCGCACAAGGCGTCGTGCGCTCGGCTCTCGAGTTCGAGGTGGCGGTGCGCAATGTCGACGCCGCGCAACGGCTGCAGGCCGGGACCTACGAATTGGTGACCCTCATGGACCCGGCGGACGTGGTAGCGGAGCTCGTCACCGGTCCCGGAGCGTCGGTATATCGCGTCACGGTGATCGAAGGTCTCCGTATCGCCGAGATCCTCACCTCGTTGGCCGAAGACACTCCTCACGAATACAGCGACTTCGAGACGGCCTTACTCGACGGAAGCGTTACCACTTCGCTGGTCGAGATGCCGGAGAACCCCGAGCTCCAGGATTGGGAGGGACTCCTCTTCCCCGACACATACGAGTTCGCCGGAACGACCGAGCCGGACGCGATTCTGCAGCGGCTCGCCTCCACTATGGAGCAACGGGTCAACTCGGTCGATTGGAGCGCATGGGAGGAGCTCGGATTCACCCAATATCAGGGGATCGTCCTGGCGTCCCTGATCGAATCGGAAGTGCAGCTCGACGAGGAGCGCCCCATCGTCTCCAGCGTCGTCCACAACCGGCTCGCCGAGGGGATGGCCCTGGAAATCGACGCCACCGTCTTGTATGCGCTGGGGACAAGGGATGTCGGAGAGTTCGACCGTGAATTCGACTCTCCCTACAACACCTACCTCTATCCGGGATTGCCACCCACTCCTATATCGGCGCCGGGTCGAGCATCTCTCGAAGCCGCGGCCGCTCCCGACGACACACCTTTCTTCTTCTATGTGTTGTCGGACAACGAAGGCCACCACGCCTTTGCCGAGACTCTCGATGAGCACAATGCCAACGTGGCCCAGGCCCGTGAGGATGGGATTCTGCCCTGATTCGCTGCAACAATCGCTGTCCGTGACCTTCTATCGGCTCGCCGTACTGGGAGACCCCGTAGAGCACTCCCGATCTCCATCACTTCACGAGGCGATGCTCTCGATTGCCGGGCTCGAAGGAACCTACGAGCGAATCAGAGCCGACCGCGATGTGCTCAGCCACACCGTGGCCGGGTTGCGGGAGGGGCACTGGCAGGGTCTCAACGTCACGATGCCCCTCAAGGAGGCGGCGGCAGAGCTCTGTGACGATCTCTGCCCTGGCGCCGAGCGCTCCCGATCAGTCAATACGCTTCTCGCAGAGGAGGGTCGCATCGTCGGACACTCCACTGACACCACCGCTTTCCGGCATCTCCTGGCCGACGACCGGTTCGTGGGTGTCAGGTCGATCCTGGTCATCGGCGCCGGCGGTAGCGCGGCTGCGGCCATGGTGGCGATCGACGAAGCCACGCCCGTATATGTGGCGGCGAGACGCAGAGAACGCGCCGAGGAGCTCACGAACATGTTCGGCGGACAAGTGATCGCCTGGGGAGCGGCGGTCGCCGGCGCCCTTGTCATCAACACCACACCCCTCGGGATGAAGGGCGAAACTCTTCCCGACGGAGTCCTGAGCGCCTCCGGGGGATTGATCGATCTGCCCTATGCCGAGGTTTCCACGCCAGCGATCCGCTCTGCGGAGAAAATGGGACTGCCCCGGGCAGACGGGCATGAGTTCCTGATCCTCCAGGCCATGGAATCGTTCCGGATCTGGACCGGGGCCCGAATCGCCTATCAGGAGCTGTTGAACATACTCAGAAACGTCTAAAGCGGACCACGCCCGGGGCCGATTTCAAACCACGAGCCTTGAAGAAGGAGCTGAGGTGTCGCTTTCGGGGAATTTGGGCTTCGTGCCTTTGGACGAGATTTTGAGACTGCTGACCCGGTCCAAGCAGCAGGGCGCGGTCGAGGTGACCGGCAATGGCATGCGTGGCCGTGTTTTCGTGGGAAAGGGCGGCATCGACCTGGCTACCACCTCTGACGATGAGGTCCTTCACCGTCACATCGTGAACTCGGGATACGCCGAGGAGAGCATGCTCCATCGCGTGACCACTGGTGAAACCACTCTCGCCGCTCTGGCGGAGAGCAATCAGGAAATCGTGGAGCTCTTGCGGGAGATGACCGTGGAGAGCCTCTATCAGATCTCGGACAATGGCGGTGACTTCCAGGTCAGGGAAGGAAAGGTGACGCCGTACGCCTCTCCGAAGTCGTTCGACCTGGAGTCGCTCCTCGAGGATGCCGATCAGCGCAAACGTGACTGGGCCAAGGTCAGCGATGTCGTTCCCGACCTCACAGCCTCCATCGGACTTCGTCGTGACCTCGGCGACAGGGAAGAGGTCTCTGTCAGGAGTGACGATTGGAAGATCCTCAGCGAGATCGGCAATGGCAAGTCGATCGAACAGATCGCAGATCAACTCGGCACCACTGAGTTCTGGACCGCCCGTGTCGTTGCTCGTCTGGTTGGAAACGAACTCGTCGAGCTCGGTCCTGTGGAGACTGTCACCGAGTGGGTCGAGCCAACAGCTCCCGTAGCCGAGACGTCACAGCACGCCGAAGCCGCCCCCGAGGCGGAGGGCTACCCCCAGGAGCCCAGCTATCCGGCCGCCGATGATCACGTGGACCCGGGTCTCGATACTGATGAGCCCCGCGGGGTCTTCGCCGGCGAGACCGCGGATCAGGTTGAGGAAGAGCCGCACAACGAGTCGTGGTGGCAGGACTCACAAGATGAGGATCCCGTCGATGATCAGCGGGCACCGGAGGTCGTGGGCGAAGGTCTGTCCGAGATGCCCACCGTCGGTCCCATCCATGATCCCGAAGAGGCCGAGGAAGACACCGAGGCCTTTCTCGAGAAGGTTTTTTCAGAGTTGGACTCGGACAAGGATGAGGGCGATGAAGGCCACGGTCTGCTCCGGCGGCGCCGGATGGGCACATTGCGAGACTTCTCCTCCGACTCGTAACCCCGGACCACGAACCCTCATCTGAGAGGGGCGCCAAGGCTCCCCGCGCTAACTTGCTCCGGCGGTGACCTACGTCCTCGTCGGAGCAGTTGGCTTTCTCATCGGACTTCTAGCCCATGACCTGGGTGTGCAGTCACTCGACGAGGATGAGCCCCTCAGACCTCTGACCGGCACGTGCCCTCGATGCCGAAATCGGCGCGGCTGGCTGAGGTTTCGCTGCCCCGAATGCGGGCGCCCGGTCTCCAGGGAACTAGTCCTCGGGGTGGTCACTGCGCTGACCGCCAGCGCTTTCGCTCTCACCATTGGAGCCACCTGGGATCTCGTGCCATATCTCGGGTTTCTGCTCCTGACGGCTGCCCTGGTGGTGACCGACCTCGAGGCATTTCGCATCGCAGATCGGCTCAACCTTCCCGGAACCCTCGTCCTGGGCGCCCTGCTGGCGGCTTCCACTGCAGCAAGCGGTGCCTGGTCCGATCTGCTGAGAGGCTTGGCCGGGGCGGCCGCCTACTTCGCAGGCACATCGCTTCTCTTCTTCGTGGTTCGCGGGAAGGGATTCGGGGCAGGGGATGTGAAGCTGTCCGCCCAACTGGGGCTCTTTACCGCCTACCTTGGCTGGAGTGTCCTGGGATGGGCCGTATTCGCAACCGCCATGATCGGTGGAGTCGTTGCCTTCGTCCTCGTGTTGGGAGGAGCTGCCGGACGGAAGACCGAGCTGCCATACGGCCCTCCGATGATCCTCGGAGCGTGGACGGCAATTGCGATGGTCGGAGTGGGAGCCATCCCGGTTCCCTCGTAGGCTGTCGGCGATGCTGCGGTTTTTGACTGCCGGTGAATCTCATGGCCCCGCCCTGGTTGCAGTCGTGGAAGGTCTGCCCAAAGGTCTCGACATCGATGTCGACGGTCTGTCGATCGAGCTGAAACGTCGTCGGCACGGCTACGGGCGTGGAGCACGTATGAGCATCGAACAGGACGAGATTGAAATACTCGGCGGCGTCCGCCATGGGCGCACTCTCGGATCTCCTGTGGCCGTCCTCATTCGCAACACCGAGTGGCCCAAATGGGAGAAGATCATGAGCCCGGGGCCAGGAGACGCCGGGAATGAGGTGACCCGGCCACGGCCCGGCCATGCCGACCTGGCGGGGATGCTCAAATACGACACCGATGACGCTCGTGACATCCTCGAACGCGCCTCGGCGCGCGAGACCGCGGCGCGGACTGTCGTCGGATATCTTGCCAAGCAAGTGCTCGACGTTTGCGACATCGAGATTCTCAGCCATGTGGTCTCGATCGGGTCGATCGACGCCAAGCCGTTGGTGCCTCTACCGGAAGACCGGGAGAAGATCGACGAAGACCCGGTGCGTTGTCTGGACCCCCAGGCATCGGCGGAGATGGTTGTCGCGATCGATCGGGCCAAAGAGGAGAAGGACACACTTGGAGGCGTTTTCGAAGTGGTCGCTCTGAACGTCCCGGTCGGAGTCGGATCACACGTCCATTACGACCGCCGACTAGACATGCTCCTCGCCGGTGCGTTGATGTCGATTCCGGCGATCAAGGGGGTCGAGATCGGCGACGGATTCGAGACCGCTCGTTCACCCGGGTCGGCCGCCCACGACGAGATCGTTCGCGTGGAAGGTGGCGTCTCCCGCGCCTCCAACCGGGCCGGTGGTATCGAAGGAGGCATGAGCAACGGCCAGCCCATACGAGCCAGAGCGGCGATGAAACCGATATCGACTCTGATGCAGCCCCTGCGAACCATCGACATGAGCACAGGTGAGCCGGATCAAGCGGTGCGGGAGCGATCGGATGTGTGTGCCGTGCCCGCTGCAGCCGTCGTCGGAGAACAGATGGTCGCATACGTCCTCGCCGCCGAGTTGACCCGCATGTTCGGCGGGGACACGGCGGACGCCCTGGCGACATCGGTTACGTCTCATCGTCACCGGCTGGCGAAACGGCTCGGTGAGTGAGCCATGTGGCTGGTGGGGATGATGGGGTCGGGCAAGACCTCGGTGGGAAGACTGGTCGCCCAGGCGGTTCATGTCCCTTTCTACGACAGCGACGAAGCCGTGGTGGCCATGACCGGTCGTAGCATCGCCGTGCTCTGGGATGAGCTGGGAGAGCCTCGATTCCGAGCTCTGGAACGGTCTGCAATCGAGTCCGCGCCCTCTGGCGTGGTGGCAGCCGCCGGAGGAGGTGCGGTCCTCGACCCTGTGAGCAGACTGAAAATGCGTCTCGACCCACCTGTGGTCTGGCTTCGGGCTACTCCTGAGAACCTGGCCAGACGGCTCGAGGAAGACTCGGACCGACCCCTCCTGACGAAGACGAGGCCACGAGTCGCATTGCTTGGAGAGATCCTCGAGGCACGGGCGGACTCGTATCAGACCGCCGCCACTCACGTCGTAGAGACCGATGAACGGGAACTGGCAGAAGTGGCTGAAGAAGTGACCGAGCTGTGGCCCGCCTGATCGTCGCCGACAAGACCGAGGTCCTCATCGGCGCGGGTCTTCCGGCGTCGATCCTGCCAGCCCGAGACGACCGTCGCCGTGTGGCGATACTCACCCAGCCCGGCCCCACCGACCTCGCAGTGGAGATCTCCCGTCGACTGGAGCGAGACGGCCTCAAGTGCGACGTGATCGGTCTTCCCGACAGGGAGCATGCCAAGACTCTCGGCGTAGCCGCGTCGGTCTATGAAGCGTTGGCGCGGTTCGGCCTCGCCCGCCACGACACCGTGGTTGGAGTGGGAGGCGGCACCGTCACCGACCTGGCCGGGTACGTGGCCGGCACCTGGTTGCGTGGCGTCGAGGTGGTGCACGTCGCAACCACGCTCCTGGCAGCCGTCGACGCCTCGATCGGGGGAAAGACGGGAATCAACGTTGGCGGCAAGAATCTCGTGGGCGTCTTCTGGCATCCGACCAGGGTCATCATCGACATCGACCAGCTCGGCCGTCTTCCCGGTTATCTGATCAGAGAAGGAATGGCCGAGGCATACAAGGCAGGGCTCATAGGAGACCGAAGCCTGGTTGAGCTGATCGGCTCGGAAGGTATGCAGGCGTCCTTGGACCAAGTCGTCGAGCGAGCAATCCGGGTCAAGGCGGTGATCGTCGGTGCCGACGAGACCGAGCAAGGGGTTCGAGCCCATCTCAACTTCGGTCATACGATCGGTCACGCCGTCGAATACGCCTCGGCCCTCAGTCACGGCGAGAGTGTTGGTCTCGGGATGGTGGCCGCAGCCGCCATCTCGGAGAAGCTGCTTGGCTTTGCAGGAACCGAGATGATCGAAGAGACCATGGGCTCTCTGGGACTCCCGACCCGCGTAGGAGGTTTCGAGCTCGCCCGCGTGCTCGACCTGCTTGCGATGGACAAAAAGCGCGATGTCGGAGGGATGCGCATGGTCCTGCTCGAGGATGTCGAGAGACCGGTGCTGGTCCACGTCGAGGAGCCCGATGTCGAAGTCGGGCTCACCGCCATAGGATTCTGAAGCCCGGTACCGTCCCGGTCGACCTCACTTCCCAGGAAGCCATGATCAGCACCAATGACGTCCGCCCCGGAATGGCCCTCGAGCTCGACGACGGGCTGTTCTCCATAGTCGAGTACCAACACGTCAAACCGGGCAAGGGCAAGGCGTTCGTGCGGATGAAGCTGAAGAAGCTCGACACGGGGCAGGTACTCGACCGGACGTTCCGGGCCGATGAGAACGTCCAGCAGGCGATCATCGACCGGAGCGACCACCAGTACCTGTACTCAGACGACCTCGGGTTCCATTTCATGAATCTCAGCGACTACGGGCAGATCGTCCTCAGCAAAGAGGACCTCGGCGACAGCGCCGGGTTCCTGATCCCGACGATCGTCCTACCAGCGGTCGCCGCGCTCCTCGTGTGGCGGTTCGGCACGTGGGCGAAGGTCATCGGCATCGTTGTCGCGCTGCTCACGCTCGGGACGCTCTGGTTCACCGCCTTC
>DASPGH010000091.1:0-6093 GCA_035620735.1 Acidimicrobiia bacterium
TACGAGATGATGGAGTCGGCGTGGCGGCAACCGGCCACGGGAACGTGGCCTGACTGGATGGGTGAGTGGCAGATCCCGTTCGCCGAGACCATCGACCAGGCGAAGAAGTACGTCGTGTCGAGCACTTTGGACGAGGTTGACTGGAATGCCGAGCTGGTGCGTGGCGACGTGGGGCACGCCGTTGAGCAGCTCAAGCAGGAGCCGGGCGAGGGCCTGTTCGTCGGTGGGGTGACCCTCCCCCTGGCGCTGGCAGATCTGGGACTGATCGACGAGTTCGAGTTCCTCGTGCAGCCGGTCCTCGCCGGACACGGGCCGACGTTGCTCGCCGGTCTGCGCGAGCGCATCCAGCTCGAGCTCGTGGATCGCCATGAGTTCCGGTCGGGGGCGATCGCCCTGCGATACCGACCCACGGGAGTTGCGGCTTGACGTGATTTCTCCAGGCACGTGCATGCAGCATTGAGACCAAACGGGTCACAAGGCGCCAGACCGGCACTCGAGTGGTCAACACCCAGATCAACATTCTTGAGCGGATAACGACCGTCTCACGAAGTGCGCGGTAACAGCACTTCAAGCACTGCTTGCTATACGTAGAGCGCTGCCAGGTAGATCAGGTAGATGAGGATCAGGGTGGCTGCAGCCAGTCGGTTGAGCTGTCCGCGTCGCCGACCGAGTACGAGGACGAGCACCGGCAGTCCGGCCGCCAACCATGCAGCACCGGCGATTCCGGTAGTGGCGATGGGGCGCACTACGGCTGCGCCGCCCAGTGTCACCGTGGCGTTGTATCCGGCCGAGCCGACCACGCCCGCTACAGCCAACTCCGAAAGGTCATGGCGGTGCGCGGAGACCGCCAATGCAAAGAGTTCGGCGGTGGTAGCCAACGCAACAATGCTGAGACCGACCACAGATTCGGCGACACCAAGGGCTGTGACGAGGCTCTCCGCTCCGATCACGGCGACCCAACCTCCCGCAGCCATGATGCCGATTCCGCCTATGAGGAGGACCAGACCTTGCCACGTGTGCTTCCTCTCACTGGTGCCTTCCTCCCCGAGTTCCGCGAGTTCTCCGATGGCTGGTGGATGGCGTTCTCGCACCCACACCACAGCAACGGCTGCGACGTAGGCCAGTACGAGAGCGACGCCCTCGACCCGGCTGATCCCTCCCGGCACCAACAAAGCGGCCACAACCCCGAGACCCCCAGCCCCGAGCAGGTACTGGCGGACACGTCCGCCAGTCGGAAGTGGTCTCAGAAGGGCAGCGAGCCCGACGACCAAGGTGAGCATCGTCACGTTCGCCCCAATAGCGTCTCCCGCCGCGATCCCACCTTGACCTCTCACCGCAGCGATTACCGCCGTTATCAACTCTTCAGGTTCGGCACCAGCAAGTAGAAGGCCAACGGCCAGACCGGTCACTCCCAACCGTGAACCCGCCGACGCAGCATTCTCGACGAATAGCTCGGCGCCGAACCACAGGAGGCCAGCTGCGACGAGAACAAGGACAACCCCGACAACCAGCACAACGAGATCATCTCACGCCATGCAACGACTGTCCTGGATCGCCAGTTCTGGGCGAATAACGAGCACTTCGAGAGACGCCCGCTATCGGCACCTCGAGCGTTGGGTTGTGTGGGAACGTGAAAACGCGTCGTGACCGCCCGGAGGGCGAGGGCCTCGATGAGAACGACGGATTCTGATCATTTCGGACCCGGTGAGCTCAAAACAGATTCTGGGGTTGTGACTGTCGATTCGGAGGCTTCGGCTTCGTTTAGGGAATGAACAGCGGCACCACGGTGCCCAACGCGAACCCGGTCGGACTGGCAGTGGAAAGGATCAGCAATGACAAGGAACCTGGTAGTGAGTGCCTAATCCTCGCTAGACGGTGTGGTCGAGGACCCGGTGGGAATGGAGGATTCTGGGCTGGGGAACTGAGTGGGTCCTTTCGATCGCGGACCCATTGGAGATGAGGTCATGCACGAGGAACTCTTCTCCGCCGACATCGTGCTACTTGGACGCAGAACGTATGACGGTTTCGCTGCCGTCTGGCCCCAGGTCGAGGACACGACTGGTTTTGCCGCCAGACTCAACTCGATGCCCAAATATGTCGCCTCCAGGAGCACGTCTGAAGCCACATGGAACAACACCACCTTCATCGGCGAAGACGTGATTTCGAGGTCAGGACACTGAAATCAGAAGGCGATGGGGACATCTTGGTATATGGAAGTGCCGGGCTGGTTCACGACCTGCTACCGGCAGGGCTGGTGGATGCGATTCATCTCATGATCTACCCGGTGGCTCTCGGGAGAGGTACTCGCCTTCTGCCGGACGGCTGGTCGAGCCGGCTCAAGCTCGACTCGATCACCGAGCTGGGCACGGGCATACTTTCAGTTCGATACCGGCTGGGCGCGGGCTGATTCCTCGAAGCCATCTGGGGCAGACCTTCTCGCGGAATGGATGAGACATCCCGCTCGATATCAACATCTCCAAGCACGAACGCCCAAACATGGAGACCATCCGGTATCGGCACGTCTCGCTCGGTCAAGAAGAACTGACACGTGTCCGCTCGTAGGTGATGTGTACTGCGTTGCGTGAGACACGCACATCTCGCTGGCGGTAGTGCTGTCGGGTCCCGGGCTTGAACAGCGGTGTTCCGCCACCGGCGATGAAAGGGGCGATATGCAAACGCAGCTCGTCGGCGAGACCCTGTTCGATCGCCTGGCCTATCACGTCCCCACCACCCATGATGAAGACATCCCCATCGGTCGCTAGTCGTTTGGCTTGGTCTATGGCCGGGGCGATTCCTTCGACGAAGCTGATGTTCAGTCCGAGTTCGGTGACGAGGCGGGCATCGTCCACGGGGTGATGAGTGACGACCACGAACGGTGGTCTGCCGACTTGGTCGGCGCCATAGCCCATTTCCGTGCTCCATCCGTCGGGGGCGTTGACGACGTCGAACAGGCCGCGGCCCATGATCACCGCACCTGTCTCCTTCGTCGACGTCTCCAGGATCTCGGTGTCCACCTCACCTTGATCTGTGACCCATGCGTGGACTTCGGGTGCGTCGCCCAGACCGCGTCCAACTCCGGCTCCCTCACCGGCGACGTAGCCGTCCAACGACATTGAAATGTCGGCAATCACCTTCCGCTCCTCGGTACTCATAGTGTTGGTCTCCTCGTTTCATTCGTGAGCCTCTGGCTGTGGCGTGCGTTGGTGGGGTGGCGCTCGGAGCTCATTGGCCGGCTAGCTGGGCGACGACTGGAGCGAGCAGGTCGGCGGACTCGGCGCCGAAGACGAAATAGGAGAAGCCGGCCTCTTCTCGTCGCCTTTGGATCTCTTCGATGGCAGCTTGCGAGTCGTCCGGAAGGACGGCAAGGGAATCGACGGCTCTCAGGGCAGCGGGGTTGGTGTCGGGGGGTGCCATGAACGGAGCCACATGGTTGCCTACCACTGGTACGTGGAGAGCGAGTTCGGCGTCGCAGGTGGCGTGGAAGTCACGGGCGAGGACGGTTACATTGCCACGTGGCTCATTTGGCATCAACGCAAAGGTGACCATATCTGCGATCTCCGCGGCCAACGCCTGAGCTTTCGGACCACGCACCGCCATCACGACTGGTGTGTGGATGTCGGAGCCGTCGAGACGCCGAAGGATCGTCACCGTTTCCTGAACCTGCGCCAGTTTTTCGCTCGGTGAGACAACGGGCATTCCGAAGTCGCGGAGTTCGTCCTCGATTCCGGGTCTGCCGGTACCGATTCCCATCTCGAAACGTCCGTCGGTGAGCACCGACAACGAATGTGCCTCCCATGCAGTGGCCCAGGCCGGTCGCAGCGGGGACGCATACACCCATGTACCCACCCGCAAGTCGGTCACCGCGGCTGCCAGCGCCAACGTCGGACCGGGCGCGGGCTGCCATTGAGGGACATCAGGCATCAGCAGCGTCGAATAACCGTGGTCGCCGATACGGCGCGCCTGGTCTTGCCATGTCGCCAGGTCAGTCATCAGCGGGGCTACCACCCCGAACCGCAAGGGTCTATCTGCTGACACGGTTCACCCACGCCCCTCCCGCGTACCGCCGCTGCCATTCCGGTCGGTAGGTCTTCAATGGAGAGTGGGGTGGTAGGTGAGCTCTTGAGTACGGCCGTCGAAGGTGTTGGACGCGACTAGTTCGAGGTCGAAGTCCATAGCGTCACCGAAGATCGGGTCTACACCCGACTGGCCGGTGATGACAGGGAAGATCGTGACCTGGACCAGGTCGACGAGGCCAGCAGCCATGAGAGCTCGGTTCAACGACAGGCTGCCATGGGAACGTAGCGGCACATCCGACTCCTCCTTCAGCCGAGCGACTACGTCTACAGCGTCGCCACCGACGATGGTCGCATTCGGCCAGTCGAGAGGAGCGTCGAGAGTGTTCGACACCACGAAGGCTGACAGCTCCCTCATCCTGGAGACCCAGGGGTCGAGCGAGTCGACATGTTCTCCAGAAGACAACATCTCGACGTTCAGCCGATGAGTGGCGGCTCCAAAGACCATCCGCAGCTCTTGGTCGTATTGCGCCAGACGGTGGTCGAGAAGTTCGGGTCCTTGCTTACCCCAATAGCCACCCCAGTCACCGACATGAGATCCGTACCCGTCAAGGCTCGAGAACACGTCGAACGTGTAGGTAGCGGTCAAGGTGTGCTCCTTGTTTCCGGTTCATCGAAGGCCATCCACGGTGTGAACAGCTTCGGTTCGCCATCTCCGAGTTGTGCCTGCATGGTCTCGTTTGGTGTTCCCAATAGCTCGCCGGTGACAGTGGCGGTGGCAAGCAGCGGTTCCATCAGATGACTGATGTTGGCGAAGTGAGCGAGCGCGGAATCAGCGTCCCGATATCGTTCGAACACGATCGCCTCGGTCTCGTCTTCATTGAAGAACACCTCATACTGCAGCGTGCCCTCATCCTGGGTTCGGACGATCTCCATGGCCTCCTCGGTCAGGCGCTTCCATTCGTCCAACTTGCCCGGGTGGAACTTGACCCTGGCAATACCTTTGATCTCATTCATGAACGATCTCCGTGATGTCGCGAAGCGGTACGTTATCATACGATCGTATGAGAGGGGTCAGATGGTGTCGGGGTTGCGATGCGTGATCGGATCGCCGACAGCGCTATCACCGTGATAGCCAGAGACGGGCTCGACGCGTTGAGCATCCGCCGAGTGGCGGCCAAAGCCGGCGTCGCTATTGGGACGGTGCAGTACTACTGGCCCACCAGAGCAGAGCTTGTTCTCGCCGCACTACAGCGGACTGCCCACCGTCAGAAGACCCGCTCCATGGCCGCGCCCCGGAAATCGACCATCCTGGACACGCTTGGCGCGCGTCTCGGGCTGCTCCTACCCCGCGACGACCCCAGCCGGGAAGAAGCCGTCGTCTGGGTTGCCCTCGCAGCCGCCGCCGCCCGCGACCCATTAGTAGGACCCCACCAACGCCAACTCGTCACGCAAACCATCACCGGAATCGACGCACTACTGGCACACGCAGTCCAGACAGCGGAACTCGCCGACAACACCAACACAACCGACCTCGCCCAACGCATCCACATCGTCCTCGAGGGATACCTCCTCGAAACCGCCGCCAGCGGCCAGCTCACCAGCCGCCAAACCGACCACCAGTTCCAAGAAACACTCGAAGCCCTATACCAGCGAAAAATCGAGTGAGCCTCCCCCCGCTTCTCCGGAACATTGATGGTCCCCGGGTTCCGGCAGGCTCATCACCAAGTAACCAACGCACCATGAGCGCCTCGGTGTTGGCCCTGCCCGTCCTGGCTCCAGCGATCCCTGCCGCGAAACCGAATAAGACGCCCCTTGCGATCATGGTGAGCAGCCAGCAAGAACGGTCCAACCGTCTGGAAACTCGCTGACTCGAAGAAGCCGGCGGAGACGAAGCCCCGTTCGCGCGTTACTCCCCAGGACTGCGGTTTGGCAATGCCGATCCGAATCGAATCAGATTGGCGTCGCGGTCGAGACAGGCCCCCTCTCGGAGTCCGTAGCTGGTGTCGCTCGGCTCGACCAGACGTCCATCGAGTTGGGCCCCACTCCACTCCCGATAGAGATTGTCGGCATCGTCAAC
>DASPGH010000092.1:0-55031 GCA_035620735.1 Acidimicrobiia bacterium
CCCATGGCGACGACACGCACACCCAGCCAGGTCGTGAAGTTCTGGATGCCGGGCCACTCGATACCGGGGATGTTGACCAGACCGAACAGCACCGAGGGGATGGCGAGGCCGATCAAGGGGACCGTCATGATCCGGGGTGACTCGTGGGGTTGGCCGTGGCCCTTGTAGTCACCGAAGAAGGTGAGGGCGATGCAACGGGTCATGTAGAAGGCGGTGACGAAGGCGCCAGCGATGGCAATCCACATGACCAGGACGTAACCCTCATAGTCGAGCGTGGCGAGGATCTCGTCCTTCGACCAGAAGCCTGCCAGCGGGAAGATGCCGGCCAGGGCCGCGGAGCCGATGATGAACGTCCAGAAGGTGGTGGGCATGTACTTACGCAGACCCCCCATATCGGTCATGTTGTTGGAGTGGACGGCATGGATGACCGAGCCGGCGCCGAGGAAGAGGAGCGCCTTGAAGAAGGCATGCGTGAAAAGGTGGAAAAGGCCCGCGGTGTACCCGCCGGCGGCGACCGCAGTCATCATGTATCCGAGTTGGGACACAGTCGAGTAGGCGAGGACCTTCTTGATGTCGTTGGCGACCAGCGCCAGCAATCCAATGGCAAACAGAGTGATGGCGCCGATGCCGACCATCCACGGTCTGATCTCTCCAGCCAGATTCTGGAACAGCGGGAAGGTGCGGGCCATGAGAAAGACCCCGGCCGTGACCATCGTCGCTGCGTGCATCAGGGCGGACACCGGGGTGGGGCCGGCCATGGCGTCGGGGAGCCAGATGTGAAATGGCACCTGGGCACTCTTGCCCATGGCGCCGATGAAGAGGAGGAGTCCGGCCAGCACCGCGACGCCGGCCAACGCCTCGTCCTGCTCGATGGCGGCGAGATCGAGGGCCGCGAAATCGAAGCTCCCCAAGGTGACACCGAGGATGATGACCCCGAGGAAGAGGCCGATGTCGGCCACCTTGTTGGTCATGAACGCCTTGTTGCCTGCCCTGACGTTCTCGAGGTCGTCCCAGTAGAAGCCGATCAGGAAGTAGCTGGCCAGACCCACACCCTCCCATCCGATGATCAGCTGGATCATGTTGGGGGCGCCGACGAGAACCAGCATCGCTCCTGCGAACAGCGAAAAGGCGGCGAAGAACCAGGGCACCCGGACATCGCCGCGCATATAGCCGACGGCGTAGATGAACACCAGCAGGCCGACCAGATTGACCAGGAAGTACATCATGATCGACAGGCCGTCCAGAGCCCAGCCGAGCTCGAAGACCAGACCGCTTCCTATCCGGGCGATCTCGAAGGTGTGCGAGTTGTCGAGGACGCCCTCTGTCATGTTGAGGATGAAGAGCGCCGATGCCCAGACCAGATTGAGTGCGAGCATGCCCACCGCTATCTCGCCACCCTGATTCTTGAGCCGTTTGCCGAAAGCAAGGATGGCGAGGAAGGCGATGAACGGGCTCACAAGCATGATCCATGCCGTGTCGCCCCAGAACCCCCCGGTCCCTGCCTCGATGACGTGCTCTCCACCTTCTTCGGCGGCGATCAGAATGAAGCTGTGCATTGGTCCCTACCCCCTACCAGCGCATCAGGTTGAGCTCGTCGACATTTGCCGAGCGACGGTTGCGGAAGATCAGCAGCACGATGGCGAGGCCTATCCCCACCTCGGCGGCGGCCACCGTGATGACGAAGATGGAGAAGACCTGGCCTATCGCCTCGGGGGTGTTCAGCATCGACTCGAAGGCGATGAGATTGATGTTCACGGCATTCAGCATCAGCTCCACCGAGAGCAGGATGAGGACGATGTTGCGGCGGACCAGGAGGCCATAGACACCCATCGCGAACAGTGCCGCCGCCAAGACGAGAAACTGATTGACGATCACGCGCTCGCTCCCCCGGAGCTCCCGATATCAGGAATCGAGCATGAGGTATGAGGACCTGCAGGAAACGCCTTCGGCGTTGCCGTTCTCTTCACACTCGATACTTCGTACTTGATGCTGGGAAGCGAAGACGAGCTCATACCGCCGCCCTTTCCTCTTCCTCGACGGGCGTCAGGTCGCGGCGGGCAATCGTGATCCCGCCGATCAGGGCAGCAAGCAGCACGAAGGAGACCACCTCGAAGGGGATCACGAACCGACCCAATAGAGATTCGCCCAGTAAGTCGGTCGAGGTAGGCGAGCCGGTGGTCACAACCTCTCTGGAACCGAACGCCTCGACGCTGGTCCAAGCCATCACCACGAACACGGCGATAGATAGAAGTGCCGGCCAAACCTTCTGGTCGGAGTCGAGACCCTCGTCGAGACCGGTGGGGGCGCGAGTGATCATGATCCCGAAGAGAAAGAGCACGATCACCGCACCGATGTAGACGAGCACCAGCACCCAGGCCACGAACTCCGCGGACAGCAGGAGGAAGATTCCTGCAGTCCCGGCGAGGGCGGCCACCAGGAACAAGGCGGCGTGCACCACGTTCTTGGCCGTCACCACCCGAAACCCGGCGAAAAGCACGACCAGGGCAATGGCGATGAAGACCCAGTTGACCGGTTCGGCGATCCAGGAACTGAGACTCATGATCCCAGCCTGTCAACGGAGCGGCAGCCATGGCCGACCGGCGTCTGTTCACCCGAGGCGACTGGGCGCGAAAACCGGCACCTCCAGCCATTTGACCAAATGGGCAGAAGGGCGAAGTCGGCCATCATTTCTCGAGAGCGGGTTGCTCGGGGACCGTCGCCAGCCAATCCTGGAGCCGATCCATGTCGTGCATCATGTCGCCCATGTGGGCTTCGGAGTACTCGTACTCGGGACTCCAGAAGAGGGCGTCGAACGGGCAGACCTCGACACAGATGCCGCAGTACATGCAAAGGGCATAGTCGATGTCGAAGCGGTCGAGTTTGGCACGCACCTTGACCCTGCCACCTGGCTTGTCGGGCGGGATCTCCTCCTTGTGGCCTTCGATGTAGATGCACCAGTCGGGGCAATTGCGGGCACAGAGCATGCACACCGTGCAGGCTTCCTGGTCGAGGGCGATGACCCCTCTGGCCCTGGGGACGGGCTGCTCCTTTACCTTGGGGTAGTTGACCGTCGCCAGGTGCCTGTTAGGCAGGAAGATCGTCTTGAACATCGCCGAGATGGTCACACCGAGACCCTTGACCATCCCCAGACCCGGAATCGTCCGACCTCCGTTACGTCCGTTGCTCGTCATCACAGAATCACTTTCAGTGCTGCTGTCACGGTGATATTGATCAATGCGAGAGGCACCAGCCACTTCCAGGCCAGCCCCTGGAGCTGATCCTCTCGAAAACGGGGGAAAGTCCACCGGAACCAGATCATGGTGAAAACGAGCAGAAAAACCTTCCCGATCAGGATGATGGGGCCGGCGAACTCGAGGGTCTCGGCGGGGATGCCGGGTAGCCACCAACCACCGAGAAAGAGGGTGACGGCGATAGCCGACATGGTGAACATGTTGGCGAATTCGGCCAGGAAGAAGAACAAGAAGCGGAACCCGGAGTATTCGGTGACATACCCCATCACCAGCTCGGACTCGGCGATGGGCATGTCGAAGGGGATCCGGGTCAACTCGGCTAGGGCGGCGATCATGAAGATGACGAATGCAACCGCCTGGAACAGGACGTAGGGGATACCCGCGTCTACCTGAGCCTGGACAATCCCTTGCAGGCTCATGGTGCCGGCGAGGACCACAGGGCCCACCGCGGCCAGAACCAGGGGAAGTTCGTAGGCGATGAGCTGTCCGGCCGCCCGCAGACCGCCGATCAGTGAGTACTTGTTCGCCGAGGACCATCCGGCCATCAACACGCCGATGGTGCTCAGCGACGAGATCGCCAGGGCATAGAAGATGCCCACGTCGAGGTCACGGAAGATGAGGTTTGGTCCGAACGGGATCACCACGAAGAGGGCGACAGTCCCCACGAGCACGAGGATCGGCGCCGACTTGAAGACCGGGCGGTCGGCATCGGTGGGGATGATGTCCTCTTTCTGGAAGAACTTCACCCCGTCGGCGATCAGCTGGGCCCATCCCCACCGTCCCCCGGCGAAGTAGGGGCCCACCCGGTACTGCATCTTGGCCGAGAGCTTCATCTCAGCGAAGCCGATCACCATGCCGATCAGAGGAATGAGCAGAGCTACCAGCAGCAGCTTCGCTCCAAGCGAGACCCAGAAGTTGGCGAAGACGTCGGTGACCCAGGAGGGAAAGGTCACGTGCCACCACCTCCAGCGAGCGCGCCAGTTGCCGGCCGACCGGCGTCTGTTCGTCCGGGAATCACCTGTGTCGTAAACAACTCGAGGGTGAGTCCCCCGCGACGCGCAAAGCTCATTCTCCAGGGGGCAGACGGACCAAGTCGGCCGGCCATCAAGACAGTCATCGATCCACGTCGCCGAGGACGAAGTCGAGTGATCCCATGATGGCGATGATGTCGGGCACCAGTGCACCTTCGAGAATCCACGGCAGGATGGACAGGTTGGAGAAGCTCGCCGATCGGATCTTGAGACGGTACGGCCCCGACTTCCCGTCCGAGACCAGGTAGTAACCCATCTCACCCTTGGGGTTCTCGGCTCGCACGTAGGTCTCACCCGCCGGCACCTTGATCACCTTGGGCACCTTGGCTTGCAGATCGCCGGAAGGGATTCCCTCGATGGCCTGCTGAACGATCTTCACCGACTCCCTGATCTCGAGGAGGCGAACGTGCCAACGATCCCAGCAATCGCCGTTCTCGCCTGTGATCACGTCGAAGTCGAAGCGGTCGTAGGGGAGGTAGTCCTGGCTCTTGCGCAGATCGAACGGCACTCCCGAGGCACGTAGGTTGGGCCCTGACACGCCGTATGCCGCCGCCACCTCGGGGGGAAGGAAACCAACGCCTTTGGTCCGGGCGAGGATGATCTCGTTGCCGGCTACCAGGTCTTCGAGTTGCTCGCTCGCCTCGAGGACTTTGTCCATCGCGACGTGCGTCTCCTCGAGAAAGCCCGCCGGTAGGTCCTGCGCCTGCTTCCGGGTGTTCGATCCCGAGCCGTACGCCGGCTTGACCCCGCCGATGCGATTGAAGTTGGGATGGAACCGACCGCCGGTGACACTCTCCAGCAGGTCGAGAACCCGCTCACGCTCGCGAAGGGCGAAGAACAGCGGTGTGGCCGCTCCCAGCTCGAGGGGGTAGGAGGCGTTGAAAACGAGATGGGACGCGATGCGGGCCATCTCGGTGAGTATGAGCCTGATGTACTGGGCTCGCTCGGGAACCTCTAGCTCCATGAGCCTCTCGGCAGCCACGATGAATGGCACTTCGTTGGCGTAGCCGGAGACCCAGTCGATGCGGTTGACGATCGTCGTGATCTGGGGGTAGGTGCGGACCTCCGACAGCTTCTCATAACCGCGGTGCATGTAGCCGATAACCGGTTGCACGTCGAAGCAGCGCTCGCCGTCGACCCGGGCAACGAGGCGGAGCACACCGTGCGTCGACGGATGCTGAGGCCCGATGTTGAGCGTCATGTCCTCGGTCTCGATCTCGACCGAAACCGAGGCCTCGCTCAGATGGCGGATCACTTCTGGATCGATGGTTGTCATGCTTCGGGGTTCTCGGTCGACGGCTGGTCGGGCGACGGATCCTCGGGCATCGACTCCACATCCACCTTGCCCGGCCACGGCTTCACCTCACGGCTCAACAACGGGAAGGTCTTGCGCAGCGGGTTGCCCTGGAAGGAGTCGGGGAGGTAGAGGTGGATCAGGTTCGGGTGACCCTGGAAATCGATGCCGAACATCTCATGAGCCTCCCGCTCGTGCCAGTTGGCCCCGGCGAAGGTCGTCACGAGTGTCGGGATCGTCGGATTCTGACTGGAGAGATCGGTGGAGAAGACGACGAGCTTTCCCTCGGCCAGATCGGACAGTGCCGACATCAGCTCGATGCGCTCCTCGACCTCCTCGTCGAGGGGATCACCGGCTTCGACCTGGTTGGACCAGTCGATTGCCGACAGCCACGAGAAGAAAACCAGGTCCAGATCGTCACGGGCAGTGGCATGAGCGTCCACCCAGCTCTCGTTGGGCACGCTCACCTTGATGGTGTCGAACTGGATCTCTGCCCTGCCCCCGACGGCCTCGGCGACGTGATCGGCGAACTCCTGAAGCGGGTGGGTGGCGGTCTCAGACGGGCTCGAGCTCACGCCGGTTCCACTTCTCTTTCATGTCTTCGTCTTTGATGATCTTCTGGAGCAGCACGATGCCCTCCATGAGGGCCTCGGGTCTTGGTGGGCAACCGGGCACATAGACGTCGACGGGGATGACCTGGTCGACACCCTTGGTCACCGAGTAAGAGTCCCAGTAGGGCCCGCCGCAATTGGCGCAGGAGCCCATCGAGATGACGTATTTGGGCTCGGGCATCTGGTCGTACAGCCGTCTGACCGAAGGGGCCATCTTGTCGGTGACCGTCCCGGCCACGACCATGAGGTCGGACTGTCTCGGGGATGCCGGCAGGGGGATGATCCCAAACCGCATGAAGTCGTAGCGAGGGCCCGAGGCGGCCATGAGCTCGATGGCACAGCAGGCGAGGCCGAACTGGAACAGCCACAGCGAGTACTGCCGGGACCAGTTGAGGAGCCACGACACCGGCTTGGGTGCGCCGAACTTTTGAATCAGTCCCATCGCAACACACCTTTGCGGATCGCGTACACAAGCCCAAGTACCAGGATGCTGATGAAGACGCCCATCTCGATGAGCCCGAAGTAGGCGAGGTCCTCGACTTTGACCGCCCACGGGAAGATGAAGACGGCCTCGACGTCGAAGATCACGAAGAGCAGACCGAACACGTAGTAGCGGACATAGGTCTGACTCCAGCCGGTTCCCACCGGATCAACGCCACACTCATAGGTCATCTGCTTGGTCTTCGTAGGTTTGACGGGGCGGAGCACCGAGGCGACTCCGAGCATTACGAGGACCAAAACGACGCCGAGCGCCGCGAAGGCGCCAACAGTCAGATAGCTCTCAAAGTATGGGCTCATGCCTCGCAGGTTCCGGGGGTACTGACCGCTGGCGAGTATACGCACCGAGGCTTTTAGGTCGAAGTCAGGGCCCTAGCCTGCTCTCGATGGAAATCGCCCCTTCCTACGACGGTTCCGGCCTGGTCAATCTGGTGTCGGAACTGGAGTTGAGAATGACCGGGGCATCGTTGTTTCCCGGCCTCGCCGACGCCTCCGCCATCCCCGACGCCGACACCTATGTGCTCGTCCTCTTCGACGGTCTCGGTGTCGCCCAACTGGACCATGGTGATGCCACCGACTTCCGATCCGCCATGGCAGGGGTTCTGGATGCGCCATTTCCGACCATGACGAACGTCTCTCTGGCATCTGTCGCCACCGGTTCCTCGCCCTCGAGACACGGCCAGGTCGCCCACCTCACCTGGTACCCCGACCTCGACAAGGTCGTCAACACATTGAAGTGGGTGACGCTGGGCGGCGACCATGTGCCCTACGACTACGCCGGCTTGCTACCCCGCCCCAACATGTGGGAGCGTCTTCGTCAGGAAGGAGTGGAGCCGATCACGGTCCAGCCAGGCGACTTCCAGACTTCCCCTTTGACCCGGGAGATGTACCGCGGGGCTCGCTTCGAGGGTGCCTGGGACGCTTCCGACCTGGCACGTGCCACGGTGTCACTCGCTTCAGAGCCGGGTCGCCTCGTCTTCACATATGTGCCATTCGTCGACTTCGCCGGCCATGTCTTCGGACAGGGCTCGGACGAGTTCGGCGAGGCGATGAGGCTGGCGGCAGCGGTGTGGCACGGCATCGTGTCGGAGCTACCACTGGGTGCTGTCGTCGTGGGCACCTCCGACCACGGGCTGGTGGAGGTGACCGAGGCTGACAAGCTCCTGGTTCGTGATCCGGTGTTCGACGCCCTCCGTTTCGCCGGTGATCCCCGGGGGGTTCAGGTGTGGGGTGAGCCCGTCCTGATCGACGACCTGGTCTCGTTCACCGGGGGCTCGGTGGCCGACCCCGCCCCCCTGCTCGGCCCGGATATGTCGGCCGACGCCAGATCCCGTCTTGGCGAGAAGGTGATCCTCGCCCCGACCGGCCAGGTGATCCTGCCCAGAGGATTCGACAAACGCCTCCGCTGCTACCACGGCGGCCTCAGCGACGAGGAGCTCAAGATACCCCTCCTGGTGGGGTGACCGCTCTTGGCGTTGCTATAGCAAGATGTCGTGGATTCCGAGACATCATGCACTTCTGATCAACCCGACTGCTCGAATCGTTGCCAAACAGCCCTCCCGGTCGGACTTCAGCATTCGGTAGGTGAATCTGAGAACCTGAATGCCCCGGGTAGCCAAGTCGTTGTCTCGACGGCGATCGGCTTCGAAATCCTCGACCCGGGCGTGCCAGTTGCGGCCATCGGCTTCGATCACGACGTTCCATGTCGGGATGAAGACGTCTACCCGATTGTCGCGACCGTTGAGGGAGAACGGGTGCTCGGTTTCCCATGTCGGGAACTCCCCCTTGTGAAGAAGACGGTGAAGCATCTTCTCTAAGTAGCTCGTGTCTTGCATCGGAGCATTCGGAGACCGATCATCGGCCAACTGGCGCACCAAGACGATTCCCTTTCGTCGCCGTCCGTCCTCCCGTTCCACGAGTCGTTCCAACTCGGGCAGCTCGAGCCGCCCAGCGAGCAGCAGATCATCGACGGTTTGCTCGACCCTCGTCCTGTTCATGTCGCCGGCAATTGTCAACAGAGTCTCAGCGACAGACGTAACGGTGAAACCGCGAACACGGGTCGTCTCGATCTCATCGAAATGCTCGGAACGGATGATGCGGGCGATGTTCGACCGGGCATTGGCGCTACCGGGAACGACTATGGCAGGCCTCGTCGCTCCGAATCCACGAAACTTGTGAAGGTAGGCCGCGCTCAATCCACCGACTATTGCTTGCGGCCGGCTCAGGATTGCCACCCAGAGCTGTCGCTCCCAGGTCGCTGGGGAGGATGTGAGGCCAAAAACTCGATAGTCGTGTTGACGCCACTCCCCCGACGCAAGCTTGCGGGCCACGGCGTGGCGGTCATAACCAGCACGGCGAGCCTGGCCCGCGCTGAAGACGCCGTGTTGCCTCGCGGCATGTCGATCGATCTGTCTCCCGTCACCACCCACTAACACAACATGCCTCGGTCGACGGGATGAGGTCAAGACCCCTGTTGGCCGTGCACCATGTCTCGGAAACCGCTACACGTTGCTATAGCAACGCCCTAGTAGCCGGTGACCGGTGCGGTGTCGGCGGGACGGCGGCGGACGCGCCGGGCGGCGGTGGACGTGGCCGCCAGGGCGGCGTGGCCGCCTGCCGCGGCCAGGCCGAAGCGGCGCATGTTGCCGTACATCGTCTCGAATTCGCCGGCGCGGACCAGGTAGGTCTCGTGCCAGATACCGAGATCACCCGAGTCGCGGATGAGCTTGTTGAACTGTCGCCAAGCCTCGAGATGGGACCACTCGTCAGAACGGGCAAACCGCTCGAGGTCCTCGAAGGAGCGCCAGTACTGGACCGAGATGTTGCGGACGGCGCCGAAATTCTCGATGTGAAGACATCCGATCTCCGGGTGCTGAGCGATCTCCCGCTGCATGGCGTTCATGGCACGCGCCACCGGCAACCATTGCCGAAAGCGGAGTGGTCGGTGGACCTGTGAGCCGATGAGAAAGACGACGAAGTCGCCGTCGAACTCGGCTGTGAATCGGCCGTTGTAGATCATGTGCTCAGCTCCCATCTTGTCAGTGTCAAGATGACGATATGTGCTAATCTTGTCAATGTCAAGATGACCCATCACTGCCAAGATGACCCAGACCCCACCCCAAACCCAAACCGACACCTATCACCACGGTGACCTCCGCAGAGCACTGATCGACCAGGCCGGCAAGACCCTGGAACAATACGGAGCCGGCGCAATCACCTTCCGGGGTTTGGCTCGGGCGCTCGGTGTCTCCCATGCCGCTCCGGGTCATCACTTCTCGGATCGAAACGAGTTGCTCTCCGAGCTCGCCGCCGACGGATACGCCGGGCTCGGGGACGCACTCGCCGCGGCGATGGAGGGTCAACCGCCGAACACCTGGCTGGAGCGAACCGGCGAGGCCTATGTCAGGTTCGCCCTGGCCAACCCCGAGCGGTACCGGATGATGTTCGCCTCGAGGCTGATGGCCGGTGTTTGCCCCGACCGCCTCCGGGCAGAGTCGAGCCAGGCGTACTTGCTTCTCCTGAAGGCCGCCTACCAAAAGGAGCCCGAGGCCGATCCGGCCACCTATCGTTTGCAGACACCGGAGTTGGCAGCCTGGTCGTTGGTCCATGGCTCGGTGATGTTGTGGCTCGACGGACAGCTGGGCCCGGAGCTCGACGAGGCCACTTTCCTCCGCCTCACCAGGGAGATGCTTTCGAGGGCGTTTGCGTAAAATCCGGAAAAGGCCTTCGATGGAAGCGGATCGGAGGCTTTCGTCGTATACAGGAGTGTTTCGTTGAGCCCTGAGGAAATCCAGATCGGCCTGCGCCGCCTGGCCGCCAACTACCGCTGGACGTGGTCTGCTTCGGTGAGGCTGCTGCTCGATCGGCTACCCGGAGCCGCCCCATTACGGCACCCGGTGGCGACCGTCGACGATCTCAGGAACGAGCAGCTCGATGCACTCACCGCTGATGAAAGCATCCTGAGAACCCTCGCCGCCGAACTCGACGAGCTCGACGCCTTGGTGGAGAGTCGGCCGGATCCCACCATCGCCTATTGCTCCCCGGAGTTCGGTCTGAGCGCGCTACTCCCCCAATATGCAGGTGGCCTTGGTGTCCTCGCCGGCGACCACCTCAAGACTGCGAGTGATCTCGGGACACCGATGGCGGGAGTCGGGCTCTTCTACTCAGAGGGGGTTTTCCGCCAGCTCATCGATGAGGGGCAGCAGACCGAGACCTATCACACCATCGACCCCGTCGCGGTCGGTGCTGTCGACACCGGTCTGACGGTGTACGTCCCCTTCCCGGGCCGCGACGTCGTGGCCCGGGTATGGCAGGTCGACGTGGGACGTGTTCCCCTGCTTCTCCTCGATACGAACGTTGACGACAACGCCGAGCCCGACCGTCAAATCACAGACCGGCTCTATTCGGGCGATCGACAGCACCGTCTGGAGCAGGAGATGATCCTTGGAGTGGGCGGGGCCCGGGCGCTGGAAGCGATGGGCTGGGACATCGAGCTGCACCATTTGAACGAGGGGCATGCCGGGTTCATCGTCCTCGAGCTGATCGACCGAATCAACGGCGACACACCACTAGAGCAGTCGAGAGCGCGTGTTCGAGATGGCCTGGTCTTCACCACCCACACACCGGTGCCGGCGGGAATCGATCGGTTCCACGCCGACACGATCACCCCATACCTCGATGTGTGGGCCGACCGATGGGATGTCGCCGTCGAAGAGTTGCGGGAGATCGGGGTGGATCCAGAGGATCCCACCATGTTCAACATGGCGGCGCTGTGTTTGCGCAGCGCCCGCACGGCCAACGGTGTCTCAGAGCTCCACGGCCAGGTCAGCCGCAAGCTCTTCGCCGGAGTCGGGATCGGCGACGACATCGGGTTCGTCACCAACGGAGTGCACGCTCGGACATGGACCGCTCCGCACACCCAAACTCTTCTCGACGCGTCACTCGGCACGTCATGGTCCGAAGGGGATCAAACGGCGTGGGATCGGGTGGCTGGGATCGATGACGAGACGCTCGCCGCCAACCGCCGCCAGTCGTCGCAGGTGCTGGCCGAGCTGGTCGCCGAGAGGACCGGCGACGTCATCGACCCGGATGCCCTCATCATCGGATTCGCCCGTCGTTTTGCCCCCTACAAGAGGGCTTCGCTGTTTCTGAAGCGGCCGGATCTGCTCGAGGCGATCATGCACGACGACCACCGGCCGGTGCAGTTCGTGTTCGCGGGCAAGGCCCACCCCTCCGACAACACGGGCAAGGGCCTCGTTGCCGACCTCATCGAGGCCACAGGCATCGACCTCTGCAACGGACGCCTCACATTCATTCCCGACTACGAGATGGACATCGCGCTCGCCATGGTCCAGGGCGCAGACGTATGGCTGAACAACCCGATTCGACCACGTGAGGCATCGGGTACGAGCGGGGAGAAAGCAGTGCTCAACGGCTCACTCAACTGCTCAATCCTCGACGGCTGGTGGGCCGAGATGTATGACGGGCGCAACGGCTGGGAGATCGCAGCGAGCCCATCGCCGGACGACGAGACCAGGGACATCGAGGAAGCCACGTCGATGCTCGAAACGATCTCATCCATTGCCACCGAGTACCACGAGTCGCGATCGATCTTCCTGGGGAGGATCAGGCACTCCTGGGTCTCGATAGGAGCTCGCGTCACTGCGGCGAGGATGCTCCGGGAGTACCACGAGCGTGTCTATCGCATCTGATCGCTACTCGAGGATGCTCAGGATCCCCTGAAGGGGGATGTCGATCCAGTCGGGGCGGTTGTTGACCTCATACTCGAGCTCGTAGGCGGCCTTCTCGACGACGAGCGCATCGAGGAGGAGACGGAGATGGGCGGGGTCCTCAGGGACGATGCTCGACCCATCGACGGCACGCCGGTAGCCCTCCAGGAATGCCGCCGACAGATAGCTGTGAATCGTGTCGGCCCATTGCCGAAGAACATGCATCGCCTCGTCATCGAGCCCACTCTCCGCCACCTGTTTCATGGCCATGACCACGGCGTAGTCATAGGAGCGAATCATCCCGGCAACGTCACGCAACGCAAGACGCTTCAACCGCCGCTGGCTCAGCGGCCGTTGCGGCTCTCCCTCGAAGTCGATGATGAAGAAGTCGTTGCCTGTGAACAACACCTGACCCAGGTGGTAGTCACCGTGAATGCGAATACGGTCGCACTCGATCCGCTCCGCCGTGATCGACTTCAGCTTCTCGAGCAACTCTCCCTCCACTGCAACCGCCCGGTCGATGAGACTCGAGTCGGCAGTCTCGATTTTCGATCTCCTCCTTCGGAGCAATGACAGGCTGGTTCTGACAGTCGACCGGATCGCCTGATAGACCGACCTCTGCTGGAGGGTGGACATCGGCTCCGGGGCAAACACACGATCTGTCGGATCGGCAGCCAATTCGAGGTGGAGCTCACCGGTGCGTTGCCCGAGTAGGTCGGCCTCCGCCAGATGGGCGCCCATCAGCTCGACCGCCCCATCCAGCTCGGCTGGTGTCACATCCAGGGGATGTCTCGATCGTGGAGGCGAGCCCGCTGCTTCGCTGGCGGCCAGTGCGGTCTCCAGCATGAGAACTGCCCCGTCGTAGGTGTGCTCGAACAGGTTGTGATGGCCGGGGACGTAATCCTGGAAGAAGGCGAGCACGGACTCCTCGTCGCCGATCTCGGCGACCACCAGGCCCCGAGCACGTGGCGTGTGGCCGAAAGACCTCTTCTCGGTCAGGAAGCGTCCCACCTCCACCTCGGGGTTGGGGCCTGCTTCGAGTTTGCGGAACAGCTTCATGATGAGTTGATCGCCAAAGAAGACGGATGAGTTGGATTGCTCCGCCGAACCGGCACGCACCGGCTCGTCCCCGGCGAGCCGTCGGAGGCGGCTCGAGCCCGGAACTGCAACCGAGTGGATCGCAGCATGCCGACCACTGACCGTGCGCTTTCCGGAGGCGAGACGCAAGAGCTCGTGAACAAAGGCGGGTTGGTTCATGGCATCGAAGAGGACTGCTGGTTCGTCGAGCCCGGCCACCTCGGCGATCACACTCTCTCCTCGTTCGGCGAAGATTTGTTGCGCCTCATCACCGACCGCCAGGGCCAGGGGCATGACATATGTCTCAGGGTCCGCTTCGACGTATTCGAGCCGCAGCAACGCCAACCGAGAGCCGGCGGACATTTCGACGAGATCGACCAATTCGGTTTGCCTGACCGTGTGCGCTTTGCTCCTGAACCACCGTCTCGTGGCGATGTCGGCGGCCAGCGCTCTCTGCAGCTGTGCCCGGGCGCGCCACACCGCACCGGCGTCGTCTCCGCGCAGGGTGATCCGGGGAGGGCCGTCGTCGAGCTCGGTCACCTCCGGCGCCAGTGAGAACCAATACACGTCGTGTGGGCCGAGTGTCAGCTGATAAGTGGTCTCGCCGATCATTGGGAACAGGGCCCTTCCCAGCACCTCGACCGGTTCGACTCCGGCGAACCCATCCAGCTCGAGAGTGACCGGCTGGGCATGGCGGGAGAGGTTGGCCACCACCAGGACAGCACTTTCCTCGAGTCGGCGCAGGAACGCCAGGACCTTCAGGTTGTCGCTCGGAACGACCTCGAAGGCCCCCCGAGACAGTTCGGGGAGACTCTTGCGTAGAGCGAGCGATCGCTTCATCCACCACCACAGCGAGTTGGGATTCTCCCGTTGCACCTCGACGTTCACCGACTCGTAGTGATATTGGGGGTCGGTTATCACCGGAAAGTAGAGACTCTGCGGGTTGGCCTCCGAGAAGCCGGCGTTGCGGTCGCCCGACCACTGCATCGGGGTGCGCACCCCGTTGCGATCGCCCAGGTAGATGTTGTCCCCCATCCCGATCTCGTCGCCGTAGTAGATGACCGGGGTTCCCGGCAGGCTGAGCAGCAGGGCGTTGAGAAGCTCGAACTCCCTCCGGTTGTTCCCCAGCAGAGGTGCCAGCCGGCGTCGTATGCCGAGGTTGATCCTCATCTTGGGGTCGTGGGCATACACCCGGTACATGTAGTCCCGCTCCTCATCGGTCACCATCTCGAGTGTCAGCTCGTCGTGATTGCGCAGGAAGATGGCCCATGCGCTGCCATCGGGGATGTCAGGGGTCTGATCCAGGATGTCGATGACCGGGAAGCGGTTCTCCATTCGCAGTGCCATGAAGAGACGGGGCATCAGCGGGAAATGGAACGACATGTGGCATTCGTCGCCGTCACCGAAATAGGCGACCGCGTCCTCCGGCCACTGGTTGGCCTCGGCTATGAAGAGTCGATCTTCATAGCGGGAGTCCATGCGGGCTCGCAGCTTCTTGAGGAACTCGTGGGTGAGCGGGAGGTTCTCACACATCGTCCCCTCCTCCTCGTACAGGTAGGGCACCGCATCGAGACGGAGGCCATCTACTCCGAGGTCGAGCCAGTAGTCGAGGACGTCGAACACGGCCTCGTGGACCGCCGGGTTCTCGAAGTTGAGATCCGGTTGGTGTGAGAAGAAGCGGTGCCAGTAGTACGCCCCTGCGACCGGGTCCCACGCCCAGTTGGAGGTCTCGGTGTCCGAGAAGATGATGCGGGCGTCGCTGTACCGGCTGGGGTCGTCGGACCAGACGTAGAAGTCTCGCTCGGGGCTGTCCGCGGGGGCGTTTCGTGCCCGCTGAAACCATGCGTGCTGATCGGACGTGTGGTTGATGACCAGCTCGGTGATCACCCTGATCTCGCGGGCATGCGCCTCGTCGAGCAGACGACGGAAGTCACGCATCGTCCCGTACGAGGGGTGGATCGACTTGTAGTCGGCGATGTCATAGCCGTCGTCTCGCAAAGGGGAGGGGTAGAAGGGGAGGAGCCACAGGGCGGTGATTCCGAGATCACGGAGGTAATCCAGTTTCGTGGCCAGGCCCCGAAAGTCCCCGATGCCGTCGCCACTCTCATCACGAAAGGCGCGGACGTGGGCCTCGTAGATGATCGCGTCGTGGTACCAGCGTGGCTCAGACGTAGTAGTCAAAACCCTCCTCCGTCTTCACCTGACCCTGGATGGCGAATACGTGGGCCGGTATCCCTCCGGGATCGAGCTGGACGAAGTTGCGAGCACCATCCCATTGGTAGCGTCGGTCGGTCAACAGATCGTGCACCATGAATCTCTCACCCTCGTGTGCACCGAGTCTCTCCAGGTCGAGGGTGACCCAACCGGATTGAAGATGGTGATGGTCCAGGTTGGCGACGACCAGGATGACGTCGTCACCATCTCTCTTCGAGTAGCTGATGATCATCTCGTTGTCGGTCTGGTGGAAAACCAGATCGTCGAGACGCTGCAAAGCCGGATGTCCGCGCCGGGCCAGATTCACCTGCTTGATCACCGGGGCCAACGAGTGGGGGCTATCCAGATCCCAATGTCTGATCTGGTACTTCTCTGAATCGAGATACTCCTCGGATCCCTGGCGGATCGGCCGATCCTCCATCAGCTCGAAGGAGGGGCCGTAGATACCGCAGGCGGGGCTGAGGGTTCCGGCGAGAACATATCGGGTTATGAATGCGGCGCGGCCTCCGGTCTGCAGCTCCTCGGTGAGTATGTCGGGTGTGTTCGGCCAGAACGTCGGCCGGAAGTAGTGACTGACCTCGGCGATGTCGGCCATGTACTGGGTGAGCTCCCACTTGCTGGCTCGCCAGGCGAAATACGTGTACGACTGGTTGAACCCGGACTTGGCGAGTCGATGCATGACGGCGGGTCTGGTGAAGGCTTCGGCGAGCATGATCACGTCCGGGTGCTCGGAGCGGACTGCGGCGATCACCCAGTCCCAGAAGGGAAAAGACTTGGTGTGCGGGTTGTCGACGCGGAAGATGCGGACACCTTCCCCGATCCAGTGGTCGAACACGTCTTTCAGGGCCTGCCAGAGTCCTTCGGGATCGGAAGTCTCGAAGTCGATCGGGTAAATGTCCTGATACTTCTTGGGAGGGTTCTCCGCATACTGAATCGAGCCGTCGGGACGGTGTTTGAACCACTCGGGATGATCGTTGACCCAGGGGTGGTCTGGAGAACATTGGAAGGCGACGTCCAACGCCAGTTCGATGCCGCGCGCAGATGCAGCATCGCGTAGCGAGCGGAAGTCCTCGATAGTCCCCAGATCGGTGTTGATGGCGGTGTGCCCGCCCTCGGAAGATCCGATGGCCCAGGGCACGCCGGGATCTCGCCCGGTCGGGTCCAAGGTGTTGTTGGCACCTTTACGGTATGTCTCGCCGATGGGGTGGATCGGAGGGAGGTAGAGGACATCGAAACCCATGCCCGCCACATAGTCGAGACGTTCCTCGACATCGGAGAATGTCCCGTGCTCGCCCTCCTTCTTCGACCATGATCGGGGGAAGAGCTCGTACCACGACGAGAAGGTCGCCTTCTCCCGATCCGCGACTATCGGCCATTTCTTCGTCGACCTCGTCGCCCGGGACCTGTCGGGATAGCTCATGCCCAGACGCACCGATTCCTCGTCGGTAGCCAGTGCGACGCGGGTCTCGATGGGCACTGGGCTGACGAGCTCGGCTGCGATCTCGGTGAGATGTCGAGAGTCCTCGCGACGGGCACGATCTCCCGCCTCCGAGTAGAGCCGGGCTCCGATCTCCAACTCGACCGAGACATCGAGACCCGCTTCGACCTTCTTCTCCAAACCATCCAGCCAAGTCACGAAGTGATCTACCCAACCTTCGATCTCAAACTGCCACAGACCCAGCTCGTCTGTCTGGAACGTGCCACGCCAGCGATCGTTACCAAGTGGCTCCATAGGCACTTCGGCCCAGCGACCCGAGCCGACACGCTGGTAGCGGAGCACACAGCGGATGGCGTCGTGACCGTCGGCGAAAACCGCCGCCTCGACGACGACCCGGTCTCCGACAGGGGTCTTTGCGGGAAACCGCCCGTCGTCCACCACCGGGGACACGGACTCGATGACGACTCGCTTGTCGGTCACCCGGAAGTCGGACATAGAGGTCCGAATCTAGTGTTGTGCCAGCTCATGGCCAGTCGGCCGATCAGTTGTCGGGCATATGGGGATCGACCGACTCGATGTAGACGTCGCGTCCGCTCCGCCCATCTTGGTTCGACTTGGCGAGCTCGAGGATCTGTAGAAAGCCTGGCTCGAGGTCTGTGTCGAGAGCCTCTCTGGCCAGGGCGATCGCCCTTCCCGCCTGTCGAAGCACGAAGACCGACTCCAGACCCCCGATGTCATCGAAGAACCAGCCACACGAGGTGTACATGAGCAAGGCTCGATGCTGGATCTCGAGGAGATCCAAAGCCAGACGCCGCTGCTCTGCATTCGCCCCAGCCCTCCCGTGCTCGTCGAGAAACGACTCAGAAGGGCGGCCCAGGATCACCTCGATGTAGTGGTCTCGGGCATCCCATGGATCGCGCAGCACAATCGCTCCACGCGACTCGAAGTCTCCGGCCAGTTGGTCGCGAACGTGGTTGAGCGCATCCCGGAGGTGGCGACGCCACTCTTGATTCCAGCCCGGGTGCTGTCCCGTTGCACACCCGCAGTCGGCTCGCCACCTGTCGAGCCCATGGGCGCAGCTCCACGAGGTGCCCTCGATGATGCGGGCGACCCTGGTGGGGGGATGCTCGGTGAGAAATCGCCCATAGGTGGTCAGCTCGACGTCAGGGTCGGCCTCGAGCTCTTCCACAGCCCGAGCAAGTGCCATCTCTCCATGGCGATGGTGGTGCCCGTAGGTCTCACCGTCGGTGGCGACGTGAGAGAGACGGGGTCGTCCGTTCGGCTCGCCCACCGCTTGCACGAGTCTCTTCGCCAGCAGCGCTCCGTCCTCGAGCAAGCCATTGAAGGCAATCTCCTGGGAGAGAGGACCGTTGTAAAAGAAGACGCCGATCCTGCGTCCGCCGAAGAGCTGCACTTCGTAGGGCACGGTGGTGTCGATGGACCCGCCGATGACATCGATCCAAGTTCCCTCGTCGAGCACCGACGCGGCCTGATAGGGCGCCAGGACGGTGAACTGGATCCCAGCGTCCGCCATCAGCTCGAGGCTCTCCAGGTCGACCGCTGTCTCCGGCAGCCACATGCCCTCCGGCTGACGACCGAATCGATGGACGAAGTCGGCCTTGCCCCAAAGGACCTGGGTTCGCTTGTCCCGTCGGTTCGACAACGGAAGGATCGTGTGGTTGTAGGCCTGAGCCATTGCGACGCCGTGACCGGCGAAACGCACCATTGAGGCGCGGTCGGCTTCGATGATCGCCGCGTATGTGTCCGGGTGATGGCTCTCCAGCCAGGTGAGGAGGGTGGGGCCCCAATCCGAGCTGACGTACTCGTAGTTGTTGATCACCCTCCGGATCGAGCCATTCTCTCCGAGGATCCGGGCCTGTGTGTTGGGCTGGTAGCACTCCGCGGTGATGCGCTCGTTCCAGTTGTCGAACGGCGCGGCGGATGGCTGGTGGCCGACGACGCCGGTGAAGGGGTTCTCCCGGGGAGGCTGATACCAGTGACCGTGGATGCAGACGTAGCTGCGCTGGCTCAATGCGGGAGTCAAGTTAGCGGCGATCGCTCGGTAGAGCAGGACCTCTTGATCACTCCTCCTCGTCGTCGGAGCGTGGGGTCTGCTTCAGCACGACTGTCGCCAGCGGGGGAAGCGTCACGTCTATCGATTCGGGACGCCCTCGGTTCGGCACGGACAACGGGCCCGTGTCGACTCCACCCAGATTGCCCTGGCCGGATCCGCCGTAGATCTCGGCGTCGCTGTTGAGTACCTCGACCCAGCGTCCCGGACCGGGCACTCCGATCCTGTACTGGTGCCTGGGCACGGGAGTCAGGTTGTGAACGACCAACAACACCTCGTCACCGAGACGACGGAAGTAGGCGAGGACCGAGTTCTCCGAGTCGTTTACCACCGCCCACTCGAATCCTTCCGGTCTCGTATCGGTCTGGTGAAGGGCGGGGTAGTCCCTGTAGAGACGGTTGAGGTCGCCGATCAACCGGGACATGCCGGCGTGCGGAGGATTCTGGCTCTGACCCCAGTCCAGCTGTCCCTCGTGCGCCCACTCGGCACGTTGAGCCAGCTCACCACCCATGAAGAGGAGCTTCTTGCCCGGCTGTGTCCACATCTGACAGAGCAGGAGACGCAGGTTCGCCAAGCGCTGCCACTCGTCACCCGGCATCTTGCCGACGAGTGAGCCTTTTCCGTGCACCACCTCATCGTGGGAGAGAGGGAGCATGAAATTCTCCGTGAAGGCATAGACACCACGGAAGGTGAGCTCGTGGTGGTGGTAGCTCCTGTGGATCGGTTCGTTGGACATGTAGTGGAGCGTGTCGTGCATCCAGCCCATATCCCATTTCATCCCAAACCCGAGACCACCGAGAAACGTCGGTCTCGAGACCATGGGCCAGGCGGTGGACTCCTCGGCGATGGTCTGCACATCGGGATACTCGAGATAGACGGTTTCGTTGAGTCGTCGCAGGAAGGCGATTGCCTCCAGGTTCTCGCGGCCCCCGTGCTCATTCGGCACCCACTCGCCGTCCTTGCGTGAGTAGTCGAGATAGAGCATCGAGGCGACGGCGTCGACACGAAGACCGTCGATGTGGTACTTGTCCAACCAGAACAGGGCGTTGCTGATCAGGAACGAGGGGACTTCGGTTCGACCGTAGTTGAAGATCAAAGTGCCCCAGTCGGGATGGGTTCCAAGACGGGGGTCGGCATGCTCGTAAAGGTGAGTCCCGTCGAAGAATGCAAGACCGTGCTCGTCGTTGGGGAAGTGCGACGGCACCCAGTCGAGGATCACGCCGAGACCGGCCCGGTGACATGCGTCGACGAAGCCCATGAAGTCCTGTGGGGTCCCGTATCGGGACGTCGGAGCGAAGTAGCCCGTCGTCTGATATCCCCACGACCCGTAGAAAGGGTGCTCGGCGATCGGGAGCAACTCGACGTGGGTGAAGCCGAGGTCCACGACGTAGGAGGGGAGCAGGTCGGCCATCTCCGCATAGGTCAGGGGCCGACCCGCTTCGTTTCGCCTCCACGACCCGAGATGGACCTCGTAGACGCTGATCGGGGCGTCCAACGAGTTGCGGGAGGACCGTTGGGCCATCCAACGCTCATCCCCCCATTCGAAATCGAGTGACCAGACCTTCGACGCCGTGTTGGGAGGCGTCTCGTGATGAAAACCGAATGGGTCGGCCTTCTCCACCTCGTAGCCCCCGTTGACAACGTGGTACTTGTAGGCCGCTGCCGGCCCCGCACCGGCGATCGTCCCCTCCCAGATACCCGAGACGCCCCTTGGTTGGAGAGGCTCGGAATCCGGATTCCACCCGTTCCAGTCCCCGACCACCGACACCCGGTCGGCGTTGGGGGCCCACACCGCGAAATAGGAACCACCGTCCACGAGGTGGGCGCCCAACTTGTCATACAGGCGGACGTGAGTGCCCTCGTTCCAGAGGTAGAGATCGTCGTCGGTGAGAATCGGGTTTTCTGGGGCTCGGACCAATCCGGTCCCTTTCCGTCGCTGTCTCCGAGGCTAACCAGCGAGCAGAGTCAGTCGGGAACGGATACCCCGCACCCTCCCGGTCGATCCTTTGCCCAGGCTCAGCTGAGGCAAACCACCCAACACCCAGTGGCGGAATCACGCCAAATACCGAAGCCAGGCCGCGGCCACGTCGAAGAAGGGCTCGGACCTGTTGTGCAGCGCTGCGACGATGCGCTGCGTCTCCAATTCCGCCCGGTCGATCATTTCTTTGGTGTAGCCGAACCGCACCTGGTGAATGTCGAACTCGTCTTCATCCTCGACAACGACCTCATCATCAATCGTGACACCTATGTCGAGGTCGAGGTCGATCATCTCGTAGCGGTTGGGCGACACCCAAACCGGTGGGGTGACGATGTCGATGAACAACGTGTAGCCGGAGAAGTCGTTCTTGCCGCTGTAGTGGAGATGCCACCAGCCGTCCCGGGGTGCGCAGAAGACAGCCGGGGCCCGGGTATCACGCACGACCTGGTCTCCCTTCCAACGTCTCGTGCCAGTGGGCACACCGATCCAACTGCCCCACTCGTCTTCCCCCAGCCAGTGCCCGCCCTCGAAACCCCAATGGAGAATGTCCGGGTTCTTGTAGAACTGGACGGTCACGGGCCGGGTCGGCGTCACCGGATCACTCGTTGACTGCGGTTGTGAATGCCCAAGCCGCCAGGGCGAAAAAGCCGAGGGCGAGGACGGTGTGGACGAGCTTGAAGGGAAGAGTCCCGTCGCCGGCCCAGTTGACGATGAGGCTCCGCACCCAGAGCACGACGGTGAAGATGGAGAAGACGACGAGTGCGGGCTTGCGGACCGACGCCAGTTGGGGGATCAGGAGAGTCGCCGCGGTGAAGAGCCCGATGAGCAACGACCCTCCGACGCGAAGCCAGGCGCCGACACCCTCTTCGCTCGTGAGCAGGCCGATACGACCACCCCAGGCGATGAGCGTCCAGACCGTGATGGAGATGGAGAGAACCGCTGCCGAGCTCATCCACCTATGTACGACATCTCGACAGGGACCGACATCCTGGCCGTGTTCGACGACCTGATCTCCGAATAGCGGTCGTCTCTCTTGGCCCAGACCTCGTCGATCACGCCACCGAGGTCACCGCCCGCTCGAATCACATCACGGAGACTGGTCCCCCCGGCGGCGAACAGACAGGTGTACAGGACTCCCTCCGCCGAGACCCGGGCCCGGGTGCAGGAGCCACAGAACGGTTTGGTGACAGATGCGATCACGCCGACTTCTCCCGACCCGTCCAGGTATCGGAAGCGGTTGGCAACCTCCCCTGCGTAGTTGGAGCGAACCGGCTCCACCGGGAACTCGGCATTGATCGCCTGAACGATCTCCTCGGCCGGCACCACGTCGTCCATTCGCCATCCGTTGGTGTTGCCCACGTCCATGAACTCGATGAACCGCACGATGTGACCCGTCCCTTTGAAGTGACGAGCCATATCGACAACGGCGTGCTCGTTGACGCCACGCTTGATGACCGCGTTGACCTTCACCGGGCTCAATCCGGCTCCGGCAGCCACGTCTATCGCCTCCAGCACGGCCGAAACCGGGAAGCCCACGTCGTTCATCGTCTGGAATGTGGGGTCGTCCATGGCGTCGAGACTCACGGTCACCCGATTCAATCCGTTGGCGGCGAGAGCTTCGGCCTTTCGGCCCAGGAGGGAGGCATTGGTGGTCAGGGTCAGGTCCTCGACGCCATCGACGGCCGAGATCATCCCGATCAGATCCTCGATCCCCTTGCGAAGCAAGGGCTCTCCACCGGTGATTCGCACCTTGTCGACGCCACGCCCGACGAAGTGATGGACAACGGAGACGATCTCCTCGAAGGTGAGAAGCTGATCCCGGGGAAGGAATTCGTAGCCGGGACCGAAGACTTCTTTTGGCATGCAATAGGTGCACCGGAAATTGCACCGGTCGGTGACCGAGATGCGCAGATCCCGGAGCGGACGGTCGTAGACGTCGGTGGCGGCGGTCACACTGGAGAGACTAAGCGGCGAGTTGGCCAATCGCCCAGACGCCGGGCCCAGCCCTGACGCGAAGCTTGGGCCCTTCGACCCACCAAGACGAAAACGACCCCAGCCGATAGACATGAGGCTTTTCCAAAATGAGGAGTGGGCGCGCATGGGTGTTAACCGGGATCGTGAATCCAGAGCCACCTGCCAGCACAACGAAAAGAGATCGGCCACGATCGCCGGGCTCCGACGAACAGTTTGTCTTCGCTGCGGGCAAGTATCGGTCGACTTCGTCAAGGACGTCTTCGCCGAGGAGCGCAAACAACTCGGCAAGCACACTGCTTGAAGCCGGAGTCGCAGGCCGGGGACTAGTCACCGTGTGCGGGTTCGCAATGACCCTCTAGCACCCCCCGAGAGGGCGACGATGTTGACCACATGAGCAAGAAGTTCCGATCGAGACTCCGCAACATGGAGAAGTGCTCACACACCTCCGAGTTGCGGATGGAGATCGCCGGGTTGAGCCGCGCGGTCTGCGAGCGATGCGGTCGGGTGAGCGTCGCCTATGTCGACGATCATCTCCGTCGCACTCGGAGCACTCAAACGGTCAAGGAGCGAGTGGCGTCCTGACGCCAGGTGGCCAGCCAGGCCCCGAGACCGAGTGGCAGAACGATCAGCGGGACCAGGAGTCCCATCCATGGCAGATACCAGACGAGCCCGGTCAGGATCGATCCGGCCAAAATCGCACCGTAGATCTCGAAACGTCTGAAGATCACTCCTCCGAGCCATCCCACCACCGGTGCGCCCGAGACGAGAGCGAGGGCGAACGAGAGGCCGAACAAAGCCAGGATCAGCGGTATCAGCACCACGAGCAACGGAAACGCAGCCTCTGGGGGAGCCAACCCGAGTATCAACGCGGTCACACCGATCGCGATTAGCGGGGAGAAAACGATCACCACCCCGGTGAGCCATCTCCGCACCGGTGTCCGACCCACCTCGGCGATGGCCCGAGCGGTGCGTGTCGGCCACCCGTACGCGGTCGTCAAGGCGGCGATCGAGAGGAACAGGATGACCATGAAGCGCCCCAACAGGGTCAGAGCCCGAACCCGGATGTTCGGTGGCAAGGGCTCTTTGGCGACGATTGTCCCACCTGCTGTCACCTGATCGATGCCCTGTGCCTCGTTTGCGGAGCGATAGCCGAAATCACCACCCAGGTTCAGTTGATCGACCACCGTGAGTCGGTTCACAGAGACGTCGACGTCTCCGTCGACGGATCCGGCCAGCTCGAGATTCCTCTGTGCCCCCGTGACATCGCCTCCCACCGAGCCCAGAGCGGCGACATCCCAGCCCCAGATCAACACATCGCCACCAACCGTCGAATCGGGACCCAGGTCTGCACCGAATACTGCGCCCACAACGTCACCCTCGACGGTCCCATCGATCTCCACACGGTTGCCACTCACCCGCAGCGAGCCCTCGACGGTGCCCTCGACACTGACCGATGGTGCGATGGCGGTCACCGAGCCGATGACCGTGCCGGTGATGACGACATCCTCGGCGGCAAATGCGACCAGGTCTCCGTCCAGCGTCCCCTCGACGATCACCCGGATCGCCCCCGCATAGAGATCCTCGGGAAAGACATCGTCCTCCTGGATGATCACGAACTCTGCGTTGGAAGTCTCTGCGGCTACAGCCGGCAGGGAGACGGCCAGGACTGTGGCACAGACGGCGGTAGCGGTCAGCAGCCTTCTAGTGGTGGGTTTCATGAGCCCGCTGGCGATGGGCCACTACAGCGGTAGCGCATCGGCGGCCAGACTGAGGAGAGAGCCCGGCAAGATGCCCCAGAGGATGGTGGTGCCCACGGCGACGATCAGCACCCATCTACTGGTGGGAGGAACGTCGACTGCCGGCACCTCGCTCTCGTCCATGTACATCGCCACGATTATCCGCAGATAGAACGCAAAAGCGATGACGGATGCGAGAACGGCGACGATGACGAGCCAGCGGAACCCGTTGGTCCACGCCTCGGCGAAGACTCCGAATTTGGCTATGAACCCGGACGTGACAGGCAGACCCGCCATTCCGAGAAGGAGGACGGTGAAGGATCCAGCGAGGAATGGGCTCTTCCGTCCCAGCCCCCTGTAGGACTCCAGTGAGGACTCCGAGTTGTCTGGACCGCTGACGGCAGCGGCCACGGCGAAGGCTCCCACCAGCTGCAGTGAGTAGACCGCGAGATAGAAGAGCACGCCCTCCGTCGTCCCGCCCACCACCCCGGTGAGGATGAACCCGGCGTGGGCAACGCCCGAGTAGGCGAGCATTCGGCGCACGTCTCCCTGAACGAGGGCGAGCGTCGAGCCGATGAGCATCGACAGGGCGGCGATGCCGGCGACAACGGGGAGCCAATCGGCGTCCAAAGCCTGGACGCCGGTGAGGAGGATCCTGGTGATGGCGACGAAGCCGGCGATCTTGGCCACCGCCGCCATGTAGCCGACTACGCCGGCCGGGGCACCCTGATAGACGTCGGGTGCCCACGAGTGGAAGGGGGCCGCCGAGACTTTGAACCCGAGACCGACCACCACGAGACCGAGCCCGATCAGAATCACCGCCGGGGAGAAGACGACGAAACTCCCCAGGAACTGGCGGATACCCAGGACCTCGAACTCGCCAGTGCCGGCATAGAGGAGTGCCACCCCGTATATGAAGATCGCCGAGGCGAACGAACCGAGCAGGAAGTATTTGATGGCGGCCTCGTCGGAACGGGCTCTTTCTCGTGACATCCCGGCCAGGACGTAGAGGGCGATCGAGCCGACCTCGAGACCGAGGAACATCATCACCAAGTTGTTGGCGGCGACCATTATCGAGAATCCCGCCGAGGCGAGAAGAACCAGAGCGATCGCCTCTGCAGAGCGGCGTCCCAGACTGTCGATGTACTTCCAACCAGCGAGCAGGCCGACTGCGGTAACGGCGAGAAGGGCGAAGCGCCCGAAGATCGCCAGACCGTCCATCAAGACCAGACCGGAAAAGACAACGAGGTCTCCCGTCGCGCCGAACTCGACGGAGTCGGCCGCCTGAGCCCACTGCAAAACCGAGAACGCCGCAGCGAACAGCACCGAACCCGCCGCGATCGTGCCCAGCACGTTGGACTCCGGCTTCCATTGGACCTCCACTAGGAGCACACCGGCGGCGCCGAGGGCAAGGACGATCTCAGGGAGGATCGCCAGCCAGGAGATCTCGGGGGTGATCATTCGTCCTCCTCCCCCGCAACGAAGACATCGCCGAGCCGCCCCGGTGGGGGGACGACGTAGTCAGTCGAAGCCTCGATGCGGTCGAGAATGGCCT
This sequence comes from Acidimicrobiia bacterium, assembly GCA_035620735.1. Lineage (GTDB taxonomy): Bacteria > Actinomycetota > Acidimicrobiia > Spongiisociales > ZC4RG35 > JANQRA01. The sequence continues at coordinate 26,458 of DASPGH010000092.1, forward strand.
CTGTGGAGGGGGCGATCTTGTCGAGCAGGATGTTGGGATAGAGGCCGAGGAGCAGGACCAGGGTGGCCAGGGGGGCGAGCAACGACACCTCCCGAACCGAGAGGTCTGTCAGCGTCTCGTTCTCCTCCTTGTCGGGCACGCCGGTGAAGACGCGCTCATAGGCCCAGAGGAGATAGATCGCGGCGAGGATGACGCCCGAGGCGGCGATGATGGCCAGGGTCGGGAGCGTCGTGAAACTCCCTATGAGGACGAGGAACTCGCCGACGAAGCCGTTCAGCCCGGGGAGCCCGATCGAGGCAAAGATCATGAACAGGAAGAACCCGGCGAAGACCGGCATCACCTTCTGCAGACCCCCGAACTCTGAGATCTGTTTGGTATGACGACGCTCGTAGATCATCCCGACAAGAAGGAAGAGGGCTCCAGTGGTCAGGCCATGGTTGACGTTTTGGATCACCGCACCCTGGAGACCGCCCGAGGTGAGGGCGAAGGTGCCGAGCACGATGAATCCCAGATGGCTGACCGAGGAGTAGGCGACGAGCTTCTTCAGGTCGGGCTGGACGATGGCCACCGCCGCCCCGTAGACGATCCCGATCACGGCCAGGATGCCCATGATCCATATGGCGTCCACCGATGCCTCGGGGAAGAGGAGGAGATTGAAGCGGAGCAGACCATAGGTCCCCAGCTTCAGCATGACACCGGCGAGGAGGATGGACCCCGCCGTCGGAGCCTCGGTGTGCGCGTCGGGCAGCCACGTGTGGAGCGGGAACACTGGGACCTTGATGGCGAAGGCCAAGGCGAAAGCGGCGAAGAGCCAGCGCTCCGCACCGATCGAGAGATCGAGCCCACTGAGGTCGGCGAGCGCAAACGAGGGGGAACCGACCTGCTCGTTGTGGAGAACGGCGAGGGCGATGATCCCGGCCAGCATCAGCGCCGATCCGAACGCTGTGTAGATGAAGAACTTCATCGCCGCATAGATGCGCCGCTCGCTCCCCCAAATCCCGATTATGAAGTACATCGGGATCAGGATCGCCTCGAAGAAGACAAAGAAGAGAAAGAGATCGAGAGAGACGAACACACCGATCATCCCGGCCTCGAGGAGGAGGGTGTAGACCACGAACTCCTTGGTGCGGGTGGTGATCTTCGTCGAAGCCCCCAGGGCCACGGGTACGAGAATCGTGGTCAGGACCACCATCGGCATCGAGATGCCGTCTATGCCCAGATTCCAGGTGATCCCCCAAGGCTCGTACCAGGTGTGGAGCTCGGTCATTTGCATCTGAGCCTGTGGCTCGAACACGCCGAACACATAGAGGGCGAGACCGAGCGGGAGAATCGACAGGGCGATCCCCAGCGGGAGATGCAGCTCCTGACGGGCACGCGGGGTCAACAACACGACAATCGCCCCTGCAACCGGCAACAAGACGAGCCAGGTCAACATGGCGTAGACCCCGTCAACACGACTGCAATCGTCATGACCCCACCACCAGCCAGATCACGACCGTCACCGTGCCGGCAAGAAGCAGTGCGCCGTAGTTACGCACGAACCCGGTCTGCAACGGACGCGCCCAATCGCCGACACCGCGGACGACCCTGGCCACGCCGTTGACCGCACCATCGATGACGGGGAGGTCGACTGCGAACGCCGCAGCCTCCGCCGCCTTGCGCCCCGGAGCCACGATCACTCGACCGTAGATGTCGTCTACGTGATAGGCCCCCTCCCACGTCCCCCAAAGAGGCTCGAACCCGGTCTCGAAGCCTCGCCAGCCCTGCTCCGGCTGACGGTAGGTGAGGAACGCGGCGGCGGCCCCGGCGAGACCGGCGAGAACCGAAAGACCAGCCAGCAGAGCAAACATCGCCCAACCCTCGGGCGGGCGTTGCATCGAGACCATCTCGAACGCCGGCTCGAGAAAATGCTCGAGGGTGAGCCGGAACGGGGTGTTGATGAGCCCGCCGACAACGGAGAGAACGGCAAGGACCACCAGCGGGAAAGTCATGACCGCGGGCGACTCATGGGGATGCTTGTCCTCATCCCAGCGCGGCTCACCGAGGAAGACCATTACCCACTGTCGGGTCATGTAGAAAGCGGTGAGCAATGCGGTCACCAGCCCGATCACCCATAGAGCCGAGAACCACCCGCCCCGGGCAAAAGCGGACCCGAGGATCTCGTCTTTCGACCAAAAGCCGGCGAGCGGTGGGATGCCGGCTATGGCCAGGGTGGCTATGGCCATCGTCCATCCGGTGACAGGCATCTTCTTGAGGAGACCGCCCATCTTGTGCATGTCCTGTTCGTCGCTCATGGCGTGGATCACCGACCCGGCGCCGAGGAAGAGCAACGCCTTGAAGAACGCATGAGTCATGAGGTGGAAGATCCCGGCCACATACGCGGTGGTCCCTACCGCCAGGAACATGTAACCGAGCTGGGACACCGTCGAGTAGGCGAGCACCTTCTTGATGTCACGCTGAGCCAGGGCGATCGACGCGGCCCACAGGGCGGTCAGTGCACCGACGGTCGCCACCGTGATCTGGGCGACGGTGGACAGCTCGTAGATCGCCGCGGACCGGGCGATGAGGTAGACACCCGCGGTGACCATGGTGGCGGCGTGGATGAGCGCCGAAACCGGAGTGGGACCCTCCATGGCGTCCGGTAGCCAGACGTAGAGAGGGATCTGTGCCGACTTGCCGGCGGCACCGAGAAGGAAGAGCAACCCGACGGCAGTGGCCACGCCCGTGGTGAGCTCGGCACCCGCCCTTTCGAAGATCCCTGAGTATGAGAGGGTTCCGAAGGCGGAGAAGACGATCATGAGACCCACCATCAGCCCGAAGTCGCCGATGCGGTTGACGACGAACGCCTTTTTGGCCGCGGGCGGGGGCGCGGCCCGGACGTACCAGAACCCGATCAGGAGATAAGAGCACAGACCGACCAGCTCCCAACCCAGGAACAACATCGCATAGTTGCCGGCGAGAACCAGCGTCAACATCGAGGCAGCGAACAGGTTGAGGTTGGTGAAGAACCGGTGGAACCGCTCGTCGCCGTGCATGTAACCGATGGCGAAGACGTGGATCAAGAAGCCGACCCCGGTCACGATCAGGACCATCAGCGCCGACAGCGGATCCCAGAGGATTTCCAGGTTGGCTCCGATTGCTGGCATCCACTCCCAGAGCAGGAGCGTCTCGGCATGCTCACCACCCTGAAGGAAGGGCATCGCCGCCGCCACCGCGAAAGCGAACGACCCGCCGACGGCTGCGCTGGCCAGCCACCCGGAGAGGGGCTCTCTCAGGTAGCGACCGAAGAAGTGCAAGAAGACCGCGCCTGCCAGCGGCAAGGCGATGATGATCCAGAGGAATTCAACCATCACAGGGTCCAGTCGCTGTGCCCGCGGGCGGGGCGTTGCACCGAGCGCAACGCTTTGCCCGCGGGTAGATCGAGAAAGGGCTCATCCCTTCAACTCCGAGAGCTCGTCGACAGAGGCGCTGGCGCGCAGACGGAAGATGGCGACGATGATGGCCAGACCGACCACCACTTCCGCCGCGGCGACAACGAGGATGAAAAAGACCGCGACCTGGCCGTTTATGTCATTGAGGGCGCGCCCGGCGGAGATCAGGGTCAGATTGACCGCGTTGAGCATCAGCTCGATGCACATGAACATCACCAATGCATTGCGGCGGATCAGCAAACCAAGCGCCCCGATGAGGAACAGAGCGCCGGCCAGAGCCATGTACCAGCCCGGGTCGACCATCAGACCTCCCTCCGTCGATAGTGAGCCAGGGCGATGGCGCCGGCCGCGGCGATGGTCAGGAGCAGCGCGGTGGCCTCGAAGGCGAGCACCCAGTCGGTGAAGAGAGGCTCTGCCACCGCCTCGATGGTGCCGTTGGTGGACTCGGGGAGCGTGGTCGTCGCCGCCGGGACCCAGTCGAAATTCCCGAAGAGGGTGACCCCTGCGGCAAAACCGACGATGACCACCGCGAGTGCCACGACGATCCAACGCTGATAGGGCAAGGTCTCGTCCCGGTTCTCGTCCTTGTCGACGCCGATGAGCATGATCACGAACAGGAACAACGTGAGCACGGCGCCGGCATAGACGATGATCTGGACCGCTGCCACCAGATGCGCCAGCTGTGCCACATAGAGGACTGCGACCGAGAGCAGCGTCCCCAAAAGGCCGATGGCCGAATAGATCGGGTTGCGGGCGATCACCACGGTGACCGCCCCCGCCAGGGCGCCAATACCCATGAGCACGAACAGGAAGGCCTCAGCCACCGTCCGTGCCCGATCTGCGATCGCGCTCGTCCTGCGACGGCTCGGGATCCCACGAGGCGGGACCGGGGGTTCCCTGCCACATCTGCACCCCCTCGTACGCCGCTATCCCCGAAGGTGCTGTTGCCCGGACCCAGCCGTCGGCCGTCAGCAGATCCTTCTCATCGGCCAGCTCGTCGTCGGGGAACATGTGAGGAACCGAGCCATCGGGTCGCATCAAGAGCTGATCACGGGTGTAGATGGCGTCCTGGCGGTTGGTGGTCGACATCTCGAAGAGATGGGTCATGGTGATCGCCTCCGTGGGGCACGCCTCCACGCACAACCCGCAGAAGATGCAACGGAGCATGTTGATCTCATAGACGTACCCGTAACGCTCACCCGGAGAGGTCGGATCGTCCGGGTCGTTCTCCCTGCCCCTGACATAGATGCAGTCGGCCGGGCATGCGCCGGCGCATAGCTCACATCCGATGCACTTCTCCATGCCATCCGGGTATCGGTTCAGCACGTGACGACCGTGGAAGCGCTGTGGCTTCTCTCTCATCTGATAGGGGTACTCGGTGGTGTAACGCTCCCTGCCGGTGATGGTGCGGATCATCGTGCGACCGGTGACCCTCAGACCCTTCAGCAATTCGGTGATGAGACCCATGCGCTAACCCCAGGGGACGCCGAATTGACGGACGCCGATGGCGATCGACGAGACCATGATCCAGGTGAGGGCAGCAGGGATCAACCGCTTCCAACCGAGCGTCATCAGCTGGTCATAGCGGAGACGGGGAAGAGTCGCCCTGATCCAGAAGAAGACGAAGATCACTGCATACGTCTTGACCAGGAACCAAACGGTGGGAAGGATCGCCGAGACGAAGGCAGGAACGGTGCCCTCCCAGGTAGGCCCGTTCCAACCGCCGAGAAACAGGGTCGCCGCGATGGCGGACATCGAGAAGATGTTGACGTACTCGGCCAGGAAGAACATGGCGAAGCGCATGCCCGAGTACTCGGTATGGAATCCGCCGACGAGCTCCTGTTCCGCCTCGACCAGGTCGAATGGCGCCCGGTTGGTCTCGGCGACGATGGCGATCATGAAGATGACGAATGCGACCACCTGCGGGATCAGGTTCCATCTGGGAACGATCCCGAACCACGTGCCGTCCTGGCGGGCGACGATCTCTGCCAGGCTCAACGTGCCCCCTTCACCCTGGGTGGCGGTGAACATGACCACGGCCACCATCGCCATGCCCATCGCCGCCTCGTAGGAGATGGCCTGAGCCGTGGCCCGGACACCACCGATCAGGGGGTACTTGGAGCCAGACGACCAGCCGGCGAGGACCACGGCGTAGACGGCCATCGACGACATGGCGAGGATGAAGAGAAGCCCCACGTTGAGATCGGCCCCCTGCAGGACCACCTCCTCACCACCGATCGTGAACGGAGCACCGAAGGGCACCATCATGAAGATGAGAAACGCCGGGATCACGGCCAGAAACGGGGCCAGCATGTACATCCCCAGCTCCACCTTCTTCGGTGTCACCGACTCCTTGAAGAACAGCTTGAGGCCATCGGCGACCGTCTGCAGGATGCCCCACGGGCCGGCACGATTCGGTCCGATGCGACTCTGCATGTCGGCCAGGATCTTTCGCTCGGCCCAGACGTTGATGATGGTCGCCCCCAGGAGCAGCACGAAGACCAGGACGACCCGCAGGACCACGATTCCCCATAGGGCCCAGCTCATCAGGTGAGCACCTTCACCCGCACCACCGGGTCCGACCCCAGTGAGGCACCGCCGGACTGATTGAAGGGGACGTACACCACTCCTGGGGGTGTTCCCTCGTCGAGCGCTGCGGTGAACTCACCCTCTCCCTGGCTGGTGGTGACTCTCACGGTAGATCCGTGGGAGAGGCCGATACTCGGAGCGTCTGCCGGATTGAGATGGGCAACGGCGCCGGGAGCGAGGGGATGCAGGGATGGGCTGAACCGGAGACGCACGCCGTCGTCGTACATGGTCCTCGCCGAGTGGAGCACGAACTGGGCGCCTGGCTCGCTCGAGCCCTTCAGAGCGACCGGGATGTATTCGAAAGGCTGACTTCCCTCGATGGGCACCACTACTCCGTCACGGGCCTCCCACTCGAGGTAGTCGTGTGTGACCCCGGCATACAACGCAACGTTCTCCGAGATCTCCTTGGCGATTTTCTCCTCAGAGACGAGACCGAGAGGTGCATCCATGCGTGCCGCCAGATCGTCGAGAATCGACCAGTCGCTGCGAGCGAAGCCGGGAGCCGGGCGCACCCTGTTGACCTTCTGCACCCGCCCCTCGAGATTGGTGACCGTTCCCTCCTTCTCGGCAAAACCGGCCGCCGGGAGGATGACATCGGCGTGTGCGTTCGACTCGTTGTGGAAGAGGTCGATGGCCACCACGTACTCGGCAGAGAGGAGACCCTCTGCTGCGACTCTCGGGTCGGGCATGTCCCTGACCGGGTCGGCGCCAACCAGGACCAGGGCCCGAATTTCCCCCTTGTCCAGCGCCTCCATGATCTGACGGGTGTCCTTCCCGGGACGCTTCCTGGCGACCCGGCCCGGCTCGAGGTCGGGAGCGAGCCCCATGTCCAGCGCTCCGAAGGTATTGGCTCGTGAGTTGAGGGGGAGGATGCGGGCGCGACCGGCGAGATCCCTGATCCGCGCCGCTACCGCCTCCGCCAGCTTGGGGCCATCGGCGTGCCCGGGAGCGCCGACTATGACGACCACATCGTCCGCGGAGAGGGCGGCATCGATGTCAGGATGGGCTCCGGAGCCGAACTCGTCGAGCAGGGCAAACCCGCCACCGGGCCGATAGGTGAGCTTGTGAGCTGCCCGGTCGTCGAGACCGGTCGCCCGCGGGTGGACCACGACCAGGGTCTTGCCCAGCTCCTGGGCGGCACGTCGCACTCGTAGATAGAGGGTGGGGTGCTCCTCTTTGAGATCGGGAGCCCACACGAGAATGGTGTCGGCCCTGTCGACATCGGAGATCACGGCTCGGTCGACCGTGGCGGCCAGGAAGTGGCTGGCGAGAGAGTCGTCCAAACGCACATCGACGTGGGGTGTCCCCAGGACGTCACTGGCGAACCGTGAAAGGGCGTAGGCGTCCTCGTTGGTCCCGTGCGCCCCTCCAACGATGGCCGTCGTCTCGCCACCGTCTTCGCTTCTGATCAGTGCTAGCCGGTTGGCGACCATGTCGAGCGCCTCGTGCCAGTCCACCTCCACCATCTCGCCATCCCGCTTGACCAACGGGCGTGTGAGCCGTTTGTCAGATCTCAGGTACTCGAACCCGAAGCGGTCTTTGTCGGAGAGCCAGCCGTGGTTGGTGTGGTCGTTGTCCACCCCGGTGTACCGGAGGATCTCGTTCTGCGACGAGTGGATCTCGATGCGGGGATGCGCCGTGTCGAACATCGATGAGCTCTCTACCTTCTGCAAGTCCCATGGTCTGGCCCTGAACCGATACGGCTTGGCGGTGAGCGCCCCGACCGGGCAGATCTGGACCGTGTTGCCCGAGAAGTAGGAGGAGAACGGCAGATCGGGAAAGGTGTTGACCTGTGTCGTGTTGCCCCGGTCCTTGAACTCGATGAGCGGATCGCCCGAGATCTCATCACTGAATCGGGTGCAACGAGCACAGAGTATGCAACGCTCCCGGTCGAGGAGCACCAGGTCGGAGATCGGGATCGGCTTTTCGTAGTTCCTCTTGATCTCGACGAAACGACTCTCTCCGGGCCCGTAGGCCAGGGCCTGATCCTGAAGAGGGCACTCCCCTCCCTTGTCACAGACCGGGCAGTCGAGAGGGTGGTTGGCGAGAAGGAACTCGAGAATCGCCTCCTGAGCCTTCTTCACCTCGGTGCTCTCGGTGTCCACGAACATGCCGTCGGCCACAGCGTTGGTGCATGCGGTCACCATCGCCTTCCCGCGCGGCGTCTCGATCTCGACGAGACACATCCGGCACATGCCGACGGGGTTCATCCTCTCGTGCCAGCAGAACCTGGGGATGTAGGTCCCGTTGTCCTGAGCGGCCTTGATGATCATCTGCCCTTCGGGAACCTGATGCTCGGTCCCATTGAGGGAGATAGTGACTAGCTGGGGATCGCGTGACGTCATCCAGGCCCCTCCCCGCGATCCCCCTCGGACACGACCACGGCAGGTGATCGCCCCTGGATAGAGACGTCCACCACGCCGGGCGACCGGGGGGTCTGGGGGCTCGCCCCCCCAGATTTCACTGCTGCGCCAGGGAACCAGCAGCCCCGTCTTACAACATGCTCCTGGACCTCGTCGCGGAAGTAGTCACGGAGGGCGATGATCGGAGAGACGGCCGATGGGCCCAACGGGCAGATGGTGGTCATCTTCGGGGGCCAGGCGAGATCGATGCTGATCCCGTCGGAGACATCGACCAGGAGATCGAGATCGACGGCTCTCCCCTCCCCATCTTCTATGCGACGCAGGATCATCTCCATCCAGGTGGTGCCCTCCCGACATGGTGTGCATTGCCCGCAAGACTCGTGCGAGAAGAAACGGACCACCCTCTCTGCGGCACGCACCATACAGGTGTCTTCGTCCATGACGATCACCGCACCGGAGCCGAGCATCGAGCCGGCGGCCGCGGTGGCATCTTTGGTGATCTCGAGGTCGAGGTGGTTCGAAGGGATGAACCAAGGCGCCGACGCCCCACCAGGAATCCAGGCCTTCAGCTCCTTGTCGTTCCGCATCCCGCCACCGATGTCATAGATGAGGTCCCGCCAGGTGATGCCATGAGGTAGTTCGTAGTTGCCCGGTCTGTTGACATGCCCGGAGAGCGACATCATGAACGTGCCGGTGTCCGCCGAGTCGGTGAGGCCCGAGTAGCTGTCGGCTCCCATGCCGAGGATGTGGGGCAGATTGGAGACCGTCTCCACGTTGTTGACGATCGTCGGCTTCATGTAGAGGCCTTTGGCGGCGGGGAAATAGGGGGGTTTGAGACGGGGCTCGCCGCGGAGACCTTCCAGGGAGTTGATGAGGGCGGTCTCCTCGCCACAGATGTAAGCGCCACCACCGAGATGGACGGTGAGCTCCAGGTCGTAATCCGACCCGAAGATGCCCCTGCCCAGGTATCCCCTGGCATAGGCCTCGTCGATTGCGGTCTGCACACGCCGGGCCGGCTTGGGGTATTCACCGCGTATGTAGACAAATGCGTGGTGGACCTCGTTGGCAATGGCGGTGATGATGATCCCTTCGATCATCTGATGGGGATCCCGCTCCAGCAGCTGGCGGTCCTTGAACGTGCCAGGTTCGGACTCGTCCCCATTGATGACCAGATAGGAGGGTCGGTCGGGTGCGAGGAAGCTCCACTTGAGCCCGGCGGAGAAGGCTGCGCCACCCCTTCCCAACAGCCCCGACGCCTTGACCTCCTCGACCAGTTCGTCGCGGGAGAGCCCGAGGGCCCTCTTGGCCTGGGCATACCCGCCGGTTCCCTCATAGCGATCGATGGTGTGGGAGTCGGTCGGATGGTCTGTCATCCGCTTGGTGATGAGCAAGGTGCTCATGTGCTCCCTTCGGAACCGACGGTCCCCAACGGCTGAAAGGCCGGATACGGGCCAACTGCGCCGTCGCTCTCGGCGATGGCCCAGTCGAAGCTGCGGTCGCCACCAAATAGCTGTTGCATCTCATCGGTGTTGACCACCTCGGGCTTGGCGTTCCTCAGCCAGCGCACCAGTTCACGCGCCTTTTCGGGGGTCACTCCCTCGATCAGCTCATAGTTCACCTGGACTGCGGGGGCGCCACCACAGGCCCCGATGCATTCGACGTGCTCCACGGCGAGAATCCCCTCTTCATCGGTCTCACCATGAGGGACGCCAGACTCGTCTTCGACTGCATGGAGGACGTCGTCACCGCCGAGCAACATGCATGAGATGGACGTGCAGCAGGAGATGAGGTATGCACCGGTGCGCTCCCGTTTGTACATCGTGTAGAAGGTGGCGACCGCCATGACCTGGGCCGGGGTGATGTCACACCACTCGGCGACGTCTCGCATCCCCTCATCGGTGAGATGCCCGTCCTCAGCCATTGCCAGATACAGGAGGGGCATGACCGCAGACCGTTTCTCCGGATATCGGGAGATGATCTGACGGGCTCGCTCTTGGGTGGCCTCCGACCATTGACTCACGTGGGCGGAGATTAGGGAGTTGGGGCTTGGCTAGTGAAACCAGGAACAAGCGCCAACCCGGTGCTCACGGGCACGGACCGTGGTCAGACACGCCAGTTTGTGGGGGCGGAGCGGCCAACACACTCCTTCAGACGTCTTTCAACGATCGGAGAACGGTTTCATCGTTCTCCAAACAGATTTCATCTGTCGACATCCCCCATGACCGGGTCCATCGAGGCAATCGTGGCCACGGTGTCCGCAACCAGACTGTCGGCCATCGCTATCGGGAGACCCTGGAGGTTGTAGAACGAGGGTGCCCGGGTGTGCATCCGATATGGACGAGCCTCACCGTCGGAGACGAGATAGCAGCCGAGCTCGCCACGTGGCGACTCGACGGCGACATAGGTCTCTCCAGGCGGCACCTTGAAGCCCTCGGTGAAGAGCTTGAAGTGGTGGATGAGAGCCTCCATCGACTCGTCGATCCTCGCCCGAGGTGGCGGCGTGATCTTGCGGTCGCCGACCCTGAAGTCACCCTTGGGCATCGTGTCCATGACCTGTTCGACGATCTTGAGCGATTCGTGGATCTCCTCGACGCGCACCCGGTATCGGTCGTAGACATCGCCGTTCTCACCGAGAGGGACGTCGAACTCGTATTGTTCGATGCCCGAATAGGGAAAGACTTTCCTCAGGTCCCAGTTCACACCGGAGGCACGCAGAGCAGGCCCTGTGATCGAATAGGCGATGGCCTCCTCGGAGGTGATCACCCCCACATCCTGGGTCCGGGCCATCCAGATCGGGTTCTGTCGCAGCAGGTCGTCGTACTCGGCGAGACGTCGGGGAAGCTCTTCCAGGATGGCCGCCACGTCGTCTTTCCACCCGGGGGCGAGGTCGGCGGCGGTCCCTCCCGGTCTGATGAAGTTGTGGTTCATGCGTAGACCGGTGTTCTTCTCGAAGAAGGCGAGGATCGCCTCACGCTCCCGGAAGCCGTAGATCATCATCGACAACGCACCGATGTCCATGCCGTTGGTGGCCAGGGCCACCAGGTGGGAGGAGATGCGATTGAGCTCGGTCATGAGGACTCGGATCGCAGCAGCCCGGGGTGGGACTTCGACATCGAGAAGACGTTCCACGGCCAGTGAGAAAGCCAACTCCCCGTGCATCGGGGCCAGATAGTCCATTCGGGTCACGTTGGTGGGGCCCTGGGAAAATGTCAGTTGCTCGGCGGTCTTCTCCATCCCGGTGTGGAGATAGCCGATGATCGGTTTGGTGCGACGGATCACCTCACCCTCGAGCTCGAGCTGAAGACGAAGCACACCATGTGTCGAGGGGTGCTGTGGACCCATGTTGACCACCATCCGCTCGTCGTCTTCGACCTCGTCGTCGAAGACGTAGTCGTCGGTGATCACCCGACCGAACTGATCGGCCAATCTGTGCTCGGACTCGTCGGGCCCGAACTCCTGAGTGCCTTCATCCGTCGGCTGGAACTGGGTCTCCTCGGTGCCCGCCACCCAGATGTCGACGGTCTCGGCAGCTTCTCTGTCGGTCTTCTGGTCGGTCATGTCAATCCACCTGGTGTGAGGTCTTGAACTGAACCGGGACCATGCCCACGAGAAAGTCCTTGCGGAGAGGATGACCCTCCCAGTCGTCAGGCATGAGGATCCGTGTCAGATCGTGATGGCCCTCGAAAACGATGCCGAACATGTCAAAGACCTCACGCTCGGCGAAGCCCGCACCCGGCCACAGCGAGGTGAGCGAGGGAATGGTCGGGTCCTCCCGCCCGACCGTTGTAATCATGCGAAGACGGGTCTTGTTCGACATCGAGATGAGGTTGGCGACCACCTCGTAGCGCTCGGGTCGGGCACGGAGCCAATCGACGGCGGTGACATCGGAGCACATCTCGAAGCCGGCCTCTTTGACCGCTGTGGCAAACTCGAGCCAGTCGTCGGCCGGGACCCTGGCCACGTCCTGACCGTGGGACTCCTCCCATGACACGGATTCGAACTGCTCGGCGAGAGCTTCGACGACGGGGCGGACCGCATCGGGCTTCATGAATGCACTATCTCGCCGGTCATGATCTTGTCGTGCAGCGTCAGGATGCCGTGCATCAGGCTCTGTGGTCCTGGCGGGCACCCCGGGACGTAGATGTCGACGGGAACCACCTGGTCGACCCCCTGGACCAGTGCGTAGTTGTTGAACATCCCGCCGGTGCTGGCGCAGGCCCCCATCGAGATCACCCATTTGGGGTCGGGCATCTGGTCGTAGACCTGGCGGAGGACCGGCGCCATCTTCTGGCTGACCCGTCCCGCCACGATCATCAAGTCGGCCTGACGCGGGGAAGCGCGAAAGACCTCCATGCCGAATCGGGCCAGGTCGTAGTGGGCGGCCCCTGTTGCCATCATCTCGATGGCACAACACGCCAGACCGAAAGTGGCCGGGAACATGGAGCGGGTTCGGGCCCAGTTGGCGGCCTTCTCGACCGTCGTCATGAGAAGGTTGCCCGGTGGCGTGGTCGCCATGACGCTACGCAGCCTCCCCGACCTCAGGCGCGACGACGTCGTCCACGTGGATGTAGCGGGCCCGCCGGTGGACGTTCCAGTCGAGCGCGCCACGCTTCCACACGTACATGAGCGTCTCGATGACGAAGAACGTGAATATCAGGATGGCAACGACGCCATACCAGCCGAGTTGATCCCAGATGGACGCCCATACGAAGAGGAAGATGATCTCCACGTCGAATACGACGAACAACATCGCCACCAGGTAGAACTTGACGGGGAATCGCTGCGAGGGCTCGACCTCGGGGATGATCCCGCACTCGTATGGAGCGAGCTTCTCAGGTGTGGGTCGATCAGGTGAGAAGAATCGTGAGGCGACGAGGGAGACGGCCACGAAGCCGGCTGCCAGAACCAGCATCACCAAAATGGGTGCATAGTCGGCGAGAGTCACATTCTGAGAATAGGGGCATGCCGCCGGGTGAGGTAATCAGCCGACGATGGGCTTATCGTGCCGGGCTATGGCGGAATCGCTCGACATCTCGGCTGTACGAGAGCAGTTTCCGGCCTTGACACGGGTGGAGGGCTCTCGGGTTGCAGCATATCTGGACGGTCCGGGAGGCACTCAGACCCCTTTGTCGGTGATCGAGGCCATGGCTGGCGTCCTGACCCGGGGTGTGAGCAATCTCGGTGGTGGCTTTGGAGCCTCCGACGAGGCGGTGCGGGTGACGGCCCGGGCGCGAGAGGCGATGGGGCGAATGCTCGGCGCTGATCCTTCCACCATCTCGTTTGGTCAGAACATGACGAGTCTCACCTTCGCGATCAGCCGGGCACTCGGGGCGACCTGGACCGAAGACGATGCGATCCTCCTCACTTCACTCGACCACGACGCGAACTTCACCCCCTGGGTCATGGCAGCTCACGACGCCGGTCTCGAGGTTCGAGTGGCCGAGGTCGACACAGCCACGGGTCTGTTGGACACGTCTGCCGTGACCGACTTGCTCGACGAGCGAGTGCGACTGGTCGCAGTGTGTCTGGCATCCAACGCATTGGGTTCGGTGGTCGATGTCGCCGCCATCAGCGAGGCAGCTCATCAGGTCGGGGCGCTGGTCTACGTCGACGGCGTTCACGCCGCTCCTCATCTGGCGATCGACGTCAGCGAGCTCGGTTGTGACTTCCTCGTCGTCTCTGCCTACAAGTTTTTCGGTCCCCACACAGGGATCCTCTACGGATCGCCTGAGGTGATGGCCTCCACCAGCGCCTACAAGGTGAGACCGGCACCGTCAGACCCACCCGGGAAATGGGAGACGGGGACGCAGAGCTTCGAGTCCCTGGCCGGGGTGGCTGCCGCTGTGGAATATCTCGAGTCTCTGGGCCAGGAGCGGGTCGCCGAGCATGAGAGGACGCTGGGACAGCAGTTTCTCGACGGGATCGCCGGGATGGCTCATGTCGAGCTCTTTGGGATTCCGGAGATGGACGGAGCCCGTGTCGCCACGTTTGCTGTGGATGTCAGGGCCCATCATCCCCACGAAGTTGCCCGCCGGATGGCCGACGCCGGGATCTACGTGTGGTCAGGTCACTACTACGCGGTCAATGTGATGGACCGTCTCGGGGTGCTCGACGACGGGGGCCTCGTCCGCATTGGCTTCGTCCACTACAACATCCCTGACGAGGTGGATCGAGCACTCGACGTGCTCGCCGAGTTGGCCTGACTCACCTGCGAAAGTCCGTCGAAAACGTGCCGTTCGCCCCTAATGGGCGATCTGACCCTCTCCTTACATTCGGGCAAGTACCGAAAGGAGAATTCATGGGTCAGTACGACTACAGCGACAAGGTCGCAATCGTCACCGGAGCAGCTTCGGGTATCGGCGAAGCCACGGCCGAGACCATGGCCGGCATGGGCGCAAAGGTCGTCGTCGCCGACTTCGACGAGGGCCGGGGCGCGGACGTGGTGGAGAAGATCGGCTCCAGTGGTGGGACCGCCGCCTTCTTCAAGGTCGACATCGGTCGTGCCGACGAGGTCGAGGCCATGGTGCGATTCGCGTTGGACACCTTCGGCGGGCTGCACGTTGCAGTGAACAACGCGGGCATCGGTGGAGCACAGGCACCCACCGGGGAGCACCCGATCGCAGACTGGCAGCGGGTGATCGACGTCAACCTCAACGGTGTGTTCTACGGGTTGCGCTATGAGATCCCGGCGATGCTCGACTCGGGTGGGGGCGCCATAGTCAACATGGCGTCGATCCTGGGCTCCGTGGGCTTCGCCAACGCACCCGCCTATGTCGCCGCCAAGCACGGGGTCGTTGGTCTAACCAAGAACGCCGCGCTGGAGTACTCGGCTCAGGGGATTCGGATCAACTCCGTTGGCCCCGCCTTCATCCAGACGCCATTGCTCGACGCCAACCTCGACGAAGCGACACTCGACGTCCTGAAGACACTTCACCCGATCCAGAGGCTGGGCTCGGCCCAGGAGGTAGCCAACCTGGTGGCCTTCCTCTGCTCGGATGATGCCGCCTTCTGCACCGGCGCCTACTACCTGGTCGATGGGGGCTACACCGCTCAATAGCGGGATTTGCTCTCAGGCCCCCATGGCTGTGGCGAGCTGGTCGATAGTGGCCACTTGCCGACTGGGGGGCGGTGTGGGTAGGCCCCACACCGCACCGGGGCGTTTGACGAAGACTGCCTGAGCGCCCGCAGATATGGCGCCGGCGCAGTCCCAGTCGTGAGCGGCGACCAGGACGAGCTCTTCGATGCCGATCCCCGTCACCTCGGCGGTGTGACGATAAGGCGCCGGATCGGGTTTGAAGACACCCACCTCGTCGACCGAGATCACTCTCTCCAGGTAGTCGGCGAGACCGGCGTTGTGGATCTGGGCGTCGGCTGTCTCCCGGCTGCCGTTGGTGAGAGCGACCATACGCTTGCCGGCTTCTGCGAGCCGTCGCACCCCAGGAAGCACGTCGGGATGTGGCGGCAGACGGCTCATCGGCGTCAATGCCTCGAGGGCGTCCTCAGCGCGGAGCAGGAGACCACGTCTGGCCGCAATGTTGATGAGGGCCTCCGCAGCGATGTCACCGAAGGAGCGATATTGGCCCAGGGTGTTGGCGACCAGCGAGCCGTGGAGGAGACGGGCGAACCATTCCCCCACCGGCGGGTCGGTCCCGAACATCGTCTCCAGATTGGACTTGATGGGCTCGAGGTCGAGCAGCGTCTCGTTGACGTCGAATGCAATGAGGCTGGGCCCACCCATCCCCGCACACTGTAGATGGGCTTACTTCACGGGAAGGGTGCGGACCACCGCGGCGAGAGCGTCATAAGTGCGCTCTCCCATGTGCTTGTCGTCCTCGTCGAGGAGATTCGCCATCACCTTGAGCGTCCACTCCATGAGCGGCCGGTTCCTCAGCCCGGTGTGCGCCAGTGTCCGCATCACCGATGGGTAGCCGATGAGCTTCACGAATATCCGGGCCATCCTGTAATAGAGCCCGTACTCGTCGGCGAGACGTTGCGGATACCGTCGTAGCAGACCGGGATCGTCCGCCCCGAGCGCCTCTCCAACGTACTCGGCCGCGATTCGGCCGGTTTCGTACGCGTAGGAGATGCCCTCACCGTTCCAGGGATTGATAGCCCCGGCGGCGTCCCCGATGGTCAGCCAGTTGTGCCCGACCAGCGGGCTCTTGGAATACGACATGGTCAGCTTGCCGCCCATGGGCTTCGACAGCTTCGAGTCCTCGCTCAAACCCCAATAGTCAGGAGCAGTCGCCACGTAGTCATTCATCATGTTGGTGGTGTTGACGTCCTTCCAGTGCCGGAACGTCGACAGCAACCCCACGCCAACATTGACCGTCCCATCTCCGAGGGGAAACACCCAGCCGTAGCCCGGCATGGTGTTGCCGTTGGCATCGCGCAGGTCGAGCTGGCTCTCGAGGAATGGGTCCTCGGAGCGAGGCGAGGAGTAATAGCCGCGGGCGGCCATGCCGAGCGGGTAGTCACGACGGCGCTCCGTGCCCAAGTCGCGCCCGAAGCGGTTCATCGAGCCGTCGGCGATCACTGTCACCTCGGGTGACACCATCTCCTCGACACTGCCGTTGGAGAGGGCGACCGAGCTCAGCTTCCCGTTCTCGATGACCGGGGTGGCTGTTGTCTTCTCGCGGATCCGGACCCCCTCCTTCTCTGCGAGACGAGCCACCTGCTGGTCGAGGTCGCGACGTCGGATCACACCTCCCCAGTTGGGAAATCGGCTGTGATCGGGCCAGGGCATCTCGATCATGAGGTCGTCGCCGGCATAGGAGCGCAGACCGGTGATGCGGTGGAACTCGGGGACGTCGAAGTCGAAACCCATGTCCTGGAGCTGAAGGATCGCCCTGGGGGTGAGACCGTCACCACAGGTCTTCTCTCTCGGGTATGCCTTCTTCTCGACCAGGGTCACATCGAGACCGTCGCGAGCCATCCAGTAGGCGGCCGCCGAACCTGCAGGGCCACCTCCGACCACGAGAACGGTGGGTGAGGGCATGCCCCAGGAATCGTAAAGGGTCGAGTGGGGAACCAGGAAGCCCGCCGGTATCGTCTCTCCCCGATGAGCGGGCTTTCGCGTGCCACTGTCTCCCGGTTGCCGAGGTACCTCCGGCTGCTCGACGACCTGCGCGAGTCACAGACGACGGTCAGCTCCGGTGAGCTCGCCGACGCCGCCGGGGTGAACCCGGCCAACGTGCGCCGTGACCTCTCCGATCTCGGATTCCAGGGCACCAGGGGCGTGGGCTACTCGGTGGGTGATCTGCGCAGTCGTATCCAGCGCGAGCTCGGCATCAGCGGGCGCCGCAAGGTCGCCATCGTCGGGGCCGGGAACCTGGGGACCGCTCTGGCTCGCTACAGCGGTCTCAGCCAGCGGGGTTTCGATGTGGTGGCGATCTACGATGTCGACCCCACCCGGATCGGCAGCCAGGTCGGGGATGTGACGGTGTCGAAGGCGGCTTCCATCGGCGACGACTGCCGTTCGGGGCTTTTCGACATGGCGATCCTCGCCGTCCCTGCCGGAGCGGCGCAACAGGTCGCCGACCAGTTGGTCTCTTCGGGTGTCTCCTCGATCCTCAACTTCGCCCCGGTGCGGGTCACGGTGCCCGAGGAGGTCCCGGTCCGCCAGGTCGACCTCTCCACCGAGCTCCAGATCCTCAGCTACTACGGCTAGGGCCTTCGCGACTCGAACCCGGAAACCTGCTCGAACCCGGGGTTCCTGGGGCCATATACGGCCCGAATCCGCTCATCTACAAGGGTCTAGCAATCAGATCCCGGAGCGGGCATCTTCGGAGAGATGGGGAACTCGATCGGTCAGGTCGTCTCTTTTGCGCGTCGCAACGGTGGAGTTTTCACGCGAGAGGAGGCCTTGGCGTTAGGAATGAGCGCACGGACTCTCGATCGGAGAGCGGCGGAAGGGGTCTTCGTCCGCATCCGACCGGGAGTTCTCGCCTTGCCCGGAGCTCCCGATCCGCACCTGCTCGATCTTCACGTGGCGTGCCGAAAGCTCGGGGCAGTCGTAACCCACCAGTCCGCCGCCTACATCCACGACCTGGATCGACCACGTCACATCAAGCCGACCGTGAGTGTCGAGCGAAACCGAACCAAGGATCTGGTCGGGGTGACTGTCCATCAACTCAACGATCTGGATCCCGTCCACGTTGTCGACGTCGAGGGGCTACGCGTCACGAATCCTGAACGGACGATCGTCGATCTGGCCGCCGTGTTCAACGAGAGGCGTCTGGCGCGGGTGGTCGACAACGGACTGGCCGCAGGGCTGCTCGATCTGGACGCCCTCCAGGACCTCTTTGTTCAGCTGGGACGTCGCGGCAAGCCGGGCACGACCCGACTCCGCAAGCTCCTGGAGGCCAGAGGTGGTGACTTCGTCGCTCCGGAGAGTGAGCTCGAACGCCTGATGCTTCTCGTCATCGAACAGTCTGATCTCCCTTCTCCGGTTCGTCAGTTCAAGGCCCCATGGCTTCGTCCCGTCAATGGACGGGTCGACGTCGCCTATCCCGACAATCGTCTTCTCATCGAAGGTGACAGCCGGCGCTGGCACATGCTGGCCGAGGCCTTCGAGACCGATCGTCTCCGTGACAATGCGGCCCAGCTCGCGGGTTGGCGGATTCTCAGATTCACTTGGCTGGAAATCACCGATCATCCGGAACGTGTGGTCGCGACTATCCGCCGGGCGCTCGAAGATGAGCGGTTTTGAGCCATATATGGCGCCAGCTACCCCGGGTTCGCGTAAACGGCTGCTAGCCGCCGGCTTCCTTGGTTTCCTCGTACTGGTGGAGTGCGACGAGGAAGACGAGGAAGAGGACCGCTGAGACCAGGAGGTAGGTGATCGGGATGATGCGGATCTCGAAGGCGTTCAGACCCTCGATGTTGTCTGGCTTCGGGCCCCGGGGCGCATAGATCACGAACAGCATCGACGTGATCGACAGCCAGCCGAAGACCGCGGCACCGGTCACCAGGAACCCGAGACGCTTGCCCACGTTGGTGTAGTTGAAGAGATAGATCGACCCGTAGAACAAGAGCACCGCGCCGATGGTCAGGATGATCCCGGTGACGAAGACGTTCGCCGAGAGGAGTGACCTGAAAAGCTCTCTGAAGAACATCGTTAGCTCCCTGGCTCCGGCTCGGGCGGATTCATGCCGTTGAGGTTTCCGCCCCGAAGGTAGCGGGCGAGGAGCTGGATGTCTGCAGCGTCGAGGATCTCACCGAACGCAGGCATCCGGCCCGACCCGAAACCGTTGAGTCCGTAGGGGGTCTCTGCCTCGGAGCCGTTGGTGATGAAGTCGACTAGCAGATCGGGCTGGTCCTCGCCCTCGGGCATGTCACCGAACTGGACGATCGGCCGGCCGTCCCAGAGAGCAGGCCCGAAACCACCGGACCCGGCTTCCAGGGTGTAGGGGACACCGGCGCTGAACCCTGCGGTGTGACAACGAGCGCAGTTGCCGTTGAAGAGGGCGACGGCGCGCTGCGCCTCGTCCTCCGACGCCCCCATGGCCTCAGCGACACCCGCGATGTCGATCTCCCATGCTGCCTCCTGCTGGGCGTCGAGGAGGTATTCGAGACCTGCCACCTGCTGTTCGTGGATGCGTTCGACGTTCTCCACCGTGACGCCGAGATTGATGTTCACGGTCTCGAGACCCCCGACCATCGTCGTGGCTGTCTGCAGGTCGGGCACATCTGGCGTCGTCTGGGGGCTCGTCGGGTCGAGCTCGATCACCGTGATCTCGTCTGGGACCGTCGCGGTGCTCGCCTCGGTGAAGATCCCTGAGATCGTCGCCTCCCCCGCATCGGAGATACCGTCACCGTCGGTATCCGGGCTCTCCTCGGTTATCTCGTCGTCGGCCAGGGCGGTCTCGATATTCGCGATCGAGAGCTGAAATATCGGATCGGTCTCGGACAGGGTCTCCAGCTCGGCGAGGCCCTCCTCGACGAGCTCGGCGTCCGGAGTTTCGGGGTCGAGAGCGATCGGCTCGAACACCTGGAAGTGGTCGGAGGCGGCCTGAGAGATCGCGGACAGCTCGGTCTCGGTGGCATCGGGCAAACCGTCGGCATCGGTGTCGATTCCCTCGGAGCGATTCTCGAGGAGCTCGCGCGCGTCTGCGGTGAGCGGGGCGATCGCTGCGCTGTCCTCCTCGGCCTGATCGATCTCGTGAACCACCTGATCCTGAGCGATCACCGCTGCCTCCACGGTGGCATCGGCGCCTTCGAGACGGGCGATCTGGTTTCTGATGACTTCGACCGTCTCGTCGACCGCCTGCTGCTGTGACTTCTGGATGCTGGCGATGTAGGCCACCACATCTTCGACCTGCCTCTCGTTCATGGGGCCGCCGCCGGCGACACCCCACGCCGGCATCGGCGTGTTGCCCCGCCCATAGGTGACCCAGAAGTTCACCTCGTCGGTGTTGTACCGGTAGAGGACGTCGTCCAGGGAGGGGGCGGCCCACGCAACACTGACTCCGGACCGCTTCTCGACGAATTGGGCCGAGCCTCCGGCGCCCAGCGGGCCGTGGCACTCGAAACAGGCGAATTCCTCGACGATGTGCTCGCCACGCGTGATCTGCGCCTCGGAGAACTCGTCCACGAACCCCTCCTGACGCGCCGGCTCGCCCAGGAAATAGAGGGGGAGGGCGATGGCGAGAAAGGCGGAGAAGGCGATGGCGGCTTTCTGTCCGCCCTCCAGACGTCGGGTCTCGAGTTGTTGGTCGTCGATGCCGGGTTTGAGATTCGGCGAGACCTCTTCGGCGCCACCACGGTTGCGGAGGGCAGAGACGAGGAGCAGGCCGAGCCAGATGATCCCGGCGACTACGGCCAGGACGGTTATGACATCTGCCGTCATCTCAGAGCCCTCTCCCGCCTGACATCAGATGCAACTCGGCCCCTGGGGATAGGCAACCGAGGGAGTTGCGGCCCTTGGCGTCTGGATGATTTCCCCGGTGCGAATGATGAAGCGGTCCCCGTTGCGGATCTCTACCACGAATCGATCCAGGTTGCGGGGCGCGGGCCCGGCGAAGTACTCGCCGACCGAGTTGTACTTCGACCCGTGACAGGGGCACTCGAAGCCGATCGAACTGGCGCACCAGGGGACACGGCAGCCGAGATGGACACAGCGCTGAAAGAGCGCCATGAGCCCACCCGCAGCCACCTCCCGGCCCTCGAACTGGTTCGACAAGGAGACCGGTGCCGGCACGACGTAGGCCCGCGCCTCGGGCACGAACACAGGGCCGATCGTTCCATCGGGATTCTGAGTTGCGGCGGCCAAATCTTCGACGGCGCCGGCATCGACGTCTGATCCGAAGCCCCCGGTGAGCTTGGGCCAGAAGAAGGCCAGATAGCCGAGTCCCTGGAAAGCGAGGAAGGCTCCGAAGGTTGTGAAGATCGCCCGGTTGAAGAACTGACGACGGCTGACCCCCGATTCCTCCGGGGTCACCTCGACGACACGCTGAGTCTGGACGACGGCGACACCGGCAGGAACACGCTCGGTCTCGGCGGGCTCTTCCACCACGTCCTCTTCGACGGGCTGCGGTTCGGGCTCGACAACGGCGATCGGCTCGACCCGGACTCCTTCGAGGGAGCGATCGGCCCGGCGGGTCTCGGCCGAGACACCGGCTGTGGGGTCGGGACGCTCGGGGCGGCTTCGCCTGAAGGCGATGGTGAAAGCGCCTATCGCTCCGAGGATGGCGAACAGGCCGACGCCGACCAGGACCCAGTTGGCGAACGTCATTCGAAGTGCACCCAGTCCTTCAGGTCGTCGAAGAAGACACCGTCCTCCCACGGGTAGGAGAAGTTGAATCCCTGACCTCTGAAGAGCACGCCGATGATGGTCAGCGTCGCCGACCCGGCGAGGAAGATGGAGTAGAGCATGATGGCGAACTTGCGATCACTGGGCCGGGTCGACGGGTTCTTGTCGACGTAGGGGATGGTCATGAACCCGATCATGCCGATGAATAGCGGGACCATGACCCCCGCAATTTGGGGGTCGAAGTAGCTGAGCAGCTCCTGTAGCCCGAGGAAGTACCACGGCGCCTTGGACGGGTTGGGTGTCGCGTTGAAGTTGGCCGGCTCCAGGAGAGGAGAGTGGATGATCACGGCCAGGATCACCAGGAAGCCCATGATGGCGAGGAGAGCACCGAATTCCATCAACATCAGATGTGGCCAGGTGTTGACCTTGTCGGTCGGCTCCGCCTTGACGTTTTGGATCGCCCTGGCCTTGACCACGGTGAGAAGACGCTGGGTGCGGACCCCGTCGGGGAGACCGGCCGGGGGGACCGAGGGTCTTGGTGAGACCACGGAGGCGACTTTCCCGTTGCCTGAAGACCCGTTGCCGGAGGCTGCTCCCGGGTCTTCGATGTCCACCGCTGGGATCGGCTCGTCCTCGGCGGCAGCCGCGTCAGCGGCTTCCTCGGTGTCCAACTCCGCCACGGCCACCGACCCTGCTTCGGCCACCATGGCACCCGGCGACTCTTCGGGGGCTCGCTCCGGTGCAGTCGCATCAGCAGCCGCGACAGCCTCCTTGGGCTCCTCGGGCGCCACCTCTTGGTCCATGTCGGCCTCTACCTCGGGGGTGGGTGCCTCGGCCTCACCGTCTTCGGGTGTCTCTTCGACCGGCTCTGGCGCATCCTCTCCCAGCTCGACCTCCTCGGTGTCGGGAGCGGCGACGTCACCCGGAGACCCGTCGCCATCCCCTGCTTCGGCGGATGGTGCAGGCACCTCGACAGGTGGGCCCTCGCCTTTCATCTCGGCGAGGACCTGCTCGACAGGCACACCCAAGGCCTTGGCCTTGGCCTCTGCCGACCTCCTCAGCAAGCTCTCGGGGATCTCAACCATCAGCCAGCTCCTACAACGGTCCCGAGATTCCGCCGTCCTTGCGGACCCGCCAGAAGTGGATCGCCATGAATATCACGATTATGAACGGGAAGGCGAGCACGTGCAGCACGTAGAACCGCAAAAGCGTCGCCCCGGTCACCTCCACACCTGCCAGGAGGGCGAATTTCACCTGATCGCCGATCACGGGCGAGAACCCTGCCATGTTGGATCCAACGGTGACAGCCCATAACGCCAACTGGTCCCAAGGAAGCAGATAGCCGGAGAACGACAAGAACAGCGTGAGAAACAACAAGACCACGCCAACCACCCAGTTGAACTCGCGTGGCGGCTTGTAGGCACCGTGATAGAAGACCCGGCTCATGTGAAGGAACACCGACAGGACCATGAGGTGGGCTCCCCAACGGTGGAGGTTTCTCACCAGTGAGCCGAATGCGACCTGTGTCGACAGGGCCTCCATGTCGGAATACGCGATCTCCGCCGTCGGGGTGTAATAGAACATCAAGAAGATGCCGGTGATGGTGAGCAATATGAAGAGGAAGAAGCTCAACCCACCGAGACAGAGGGTGTAGGAGAGCTTGACCCCGTGTCTTTTCACCTTCACCGGGTGGAGGTGATAGAGAACGTTGTTCATCACCACGTAGGAGCGGTTTCTCGGGCTGTCTGAGTAACCCTGTTTGAAGGGCGAGCCCGGACGCATGATCGACTCGGCCACCTGTGAGTTCCACAGCTTGTCCGTGCCTTCCTTGATGCGCTCCTTGATGGGCACCTTGCCGTTTCCGTTCGCCATCTCTACGTCTATGTCTCCCTACCAGCGCATTCCGTACGCATATCCGTTCTTGAAATCCCTCTGCCCCGTGTCGAAGTCCCAGGGCCTCCGGTCGAGACCGAGCTCCTGAGCCTGGTCGGCGAGGGAGCCCTCGAACTTCCCGAGTGAGATGACATTCGTGGGGCATCTGTCGATGCACAACTGACACCTGGTGCACTCGTCCTCGTCGACGACGAAGAAGCCCAGATTCTGGCTGTCTTCACCGGGATGGTCGACGTTGACAGCCTCGTCGATGGCGTCGAGGGAGAGATAGAAGATGCACTTCCAGGGGCAGATGTCGACACAGCCTTCACAGAGGATGCACTCGGCCTGGTCGATGTGGAGGAACTGCCTGGGTCGAAGCTTGTCCGTGAAGTAGTCGCCCTCGACGAGGGCGAGCTGATAGTCGTCCCTGATCGGGGGAGTTTCGTCGACGACGCCTTTGGGCACGTCAATTCCCCCTCACCAGAGGTCGTCCGTAGGGCGACTTCTTCTCGACAGGTGCCGAGCCGGCCGGTCTTCCCTCTTTGATCTTCTGGATCTGAATGGCGAGGACTGCGGCGACACCCAGCAGACCGAGGCTGTAGGCCATCTGGATCGAGTCCTTGATGACCGCATACGAGATGTTGATCTCATTGCCCAGCACCAGCACAGGAGGGATGGTCACCGCAACACGTTGGGAGGACCAGTCGAGGTCTGTTTGGGCGAAGTTGAGCCACTCGGAGGGAACCATCCCGAAGAAGAAGACGAGGGCGGTGAAGGTGATCATCGCGGCGACAGTGGCCCTCGCCCAGGTCATCCTCTGGTTGAGCACCCACAGGAAGGTCGCTCCGAGCAGGACCATGGTCGTGGCTCCAAGCACAACCAGATAGCCGAGACCCTTCCAGATCGTCCCGCGTGGCCACCAGTTGAGATAGTCGACGACCACGGGCATTTCGACACCATTGACCATCTCGGTCTCCGGGAGTGAGGACCAGTGGATCCATATGAACCCGAGCACCAATCCGAGGAGACCGGCGATGAGGAGACCACCGCCGATCATTCTGCGGCGGCTGTCACTCAGTTCTCCGAGGCGATACATCTTCGTTCTAGGTCCCGACGCATTGAAAGCGGTTGTGAGCCAGTTTGTACCACAGGTGGGGGGTCGTATCAGAACCGAAGCGTCCGCGTTCTCCACTGTTCGGTGCCACACCCAGAACCAACCAAGCGACCCCGGAGAAACCGTCGACGGTCGATGCGGTCATCCAACACCCTTCTAGTTATGCTCCCGCCCGTCCCCGACTCGCGCGGAGAGAACGGTTGGCTGACACCCGATCTGCAAATTTAGGCGTCCTTCTCGGTGGTGGGTCACCAGAGGATCGAATCGCCGCCACGCACTTCATGGTGGGCGCCGCATTTCTCCTACTCGGGGGTGCCCTCCAGCTGCTCGGTTTGGTCTCCATCCGCTTCGCCGATCTGTTCCCGATCTCGTTCGGCCGGCTCGAGCCGGCAGCGAACCTGGTGCTCATGATCGGCTTCGCCGCCGTGTCACTGATGGGTGGCATCTACTACGTGTTGCCCCGTCTCACCGGCGCTCACCTCGCCAGACGATCGCTGGCAGGTCTAGGTCTCCTCGGGATGTCGGGCATGACTGCTCTCGGGGTGCTGGCGATCTTCCTCGGCTTCGGCGACGGGACTCAACCGTTCGGCCTCCCCTGGTGGCTCGACGTGCCTCTTGCCCTGGTCCTGTTCGCTCCGGCCCTGGTGACGTTGGAGACGATCAGGAACCGGACCGAGGAGCGCAGCTTCGTGACACTGTGGTTCGTCATCGGTGGAGTGACGTGGCTTCCTCTTCTGTACGTGGCACATCTCGCCACCGAGCTCCCCGCGGCCTCTGCAGTCACCATTGAATATGCCGAGCTCTTCTTCTCGGCCGGATTCGTCACCATGTTCCTGATCACGGTTGGATCGGGTCTCGTCTACTACACGGTGGTCAAGGAGGTCGACGTCCCGCTGGCCAGCCGTCAACTGGCACTGGTCGGTTTCTGGTCGCTCGGTTTCGCCGCCATGTGGTGGGGAGCCGCACAGGTCTTGTTCGGGCCCGGTCCCGACTGGGTGGCCGGGGTAGCGGCCGCTCTCGGGCTCGCCTTTCCCATCGGAGCCCTCGCCAACGCGGCGAATGTCTCGATGACGCTCGAGGGCTCGTGGTCCGACGTCGGCGAGCGACCGGCAGTCCTCTCCGGGGTCATCGGGCTCTATCTCGCTGTGGGAGTCGCCGTCGTCGCCTCGCTCGCCGGATTCCGCTCTGTGGGGTCGGTCACGTCGTTGACTGCTTTCTGGGAGGCGATCGAGTATGTCGCACTGGCCGGAGTCGGCACCCTTCTCGTGGCCGGGGTGGCATTCAGCGCCGTGCCCAGGCTCGTCGGGCGACAGCTGGAGACCGTCGCCAAGGCTCGACGTTTCAATCGTCTCACCGTCACAGGAGCCGTCGGTCTACTGATCTCTCTGGGAGCGGCCGGTGTCCTTTCCGGCTACTCCTGGATAGCCGGCTCCAACAGCGCCGCTTACATCGACGCCGGCGAAGGTTGGGCCGCCGGTCTGGGGAACACCTACGACACACTGCTCCTGATCGCCGTGGTGTTTGGAGGGGTCCTGTTGCTCGGTCTCGGCGGTTACGCCTCGATCGTCTTCGGGACCGTGGCCCGCGGAAAGGCGATTCCACAGGAGGTCCTGGTCGACAAGGAGGCTCCGGTTGGCTGACGTCAGCGCCGCAGCCGCAGCCCTTGGCATCCCCGAATCTCTGGTGGAGCGATCGGTGGCGGCCCGGGCTGCCGTCTCCGGGTCGAGTGTCGACGACCTGCTGGCCGCTTGGGCCGGTGGAGAGGCAGCGCCTTCGCCGGTCGCCACCGAAGAGGGGCCTCCCGAATCGGAAGAAGCGGCCCCCGACGAGGCCGTTGCGGCCGAACCGGAGCCGGAGCGTGAGACCTCGAGCCCACCCGAGATAGTGGTCGACATCCCGAGTGAGCCTGCACCCGTCGCCGCAGCACCGGCCGGTCCCTACAAACCACCGGTGCTGGTCGGAGCCAAGGACAACCCGATGATGGTTTTCGCCGGTGCCATGTTCCTCTTCGTGATCATCGTCATGGTCGGCCTCGTCGGGCCCTCGATCCCCTTCGACGAACCCGGGGCGAGAACGTCTGAAATCGAATTCAGCTCGGCCGCTCTGAAGGGACAGGAGACATACCTGTCGGTCGGCTGTGAGTCGTGTCACACCCAGATGGTGCGGCCGGTCGTCGCTGACGTTGGTCTCGGCCCAGTCACCCTCGACGACACCAACCAGGTGCTGGGAACGAGACGTTTCGGGCCGGATCTCTCAGACGTCGGCTCACGGCTGACCGGCAGTCAGATCGAGGCCACCATCGGAGGGCTTGGAACGCACCCGGCGCAGAGTCTGGCCGCGGAGGACATGGAGAATCTCGTCGCCTACCTCCTCGAGTCGAGCACGTCACAGACAGAGGGTGGCTCATGAGCTTGAGTGCTGCCGCCCAGGCGTTGGGACTTCCCGAGGCATTGGTGAAACGGTCTGCGGAAGCACGAGCCGCCGAGACCGGACAGAGCGTCGACGACATCCTCGCTGCGTGGGCCGGGGGCGAGGCGGTCGCCGCCCCCGAGCCGGCGGTGGAGGCCACGCAGGCTGTGGCAGAGGAGGCACCGGTGCCTACCGAGACCGAAGCCGAGCCGGCTCCGGAGCCGGCCGCCCCTGTGATCGAAACCCCCGAGCCGGCAGCCGCACCCGCCGCGACGGGCGCACCGACGCGTGCTCCCGTTCCCGCCGAGGTCACCGCGGCGGAAGCGGCACATCTTCCCGAAGTCGTGACAGTTCCGACCGCGGGCATCAAGGAACGCACGAACTTCGTGATCCCGGGTTGGCTCACGGGTCTCCTGCTGGTGATCCCTCTGTTCGCACTGTTCGCCCTGGGGGGCTCGTCCACCGGAGCATGCGGAGAGGCGACCGAACTCACCACCGATGTCATCACCGGTGAGATAGTCAACTGCGACGGTTCCGAGTTCACCGGTGGTGGGGCCGGCGGCGGTGGAACCGACTTCGTCGCCCTGGGCGGCGACATCTACAACGGGGCAGCGGTGGCCGGTGTCAACTGCGCCGGTTGTCATGGTGCCAACGGTGAGGGTGGCGTCGGTCCGGCGCTAGGGGGCGTTCTGACCACCTTCGGGGCCTGCACCGATCACACCGAGTGGGTGACTCTCGGTACGGGAGGTTGGCCGGACTCGACCTACGGCGATACCAACAAGCCTGTTGGCGGCGGGGGGCTTATGCCGGGCTTCGGTGGCAGTCTCACCGAGGAGCAGATCGCGGCGGTGGCGGCGTTCGAGCGTGTCCGTTTCGGTGGGGCCAACCCCGACGAGACGCTGGTCGACTGTGGGCTCGCCGAAGCTGCCGCTGGTGAAGGCGGGGAGGGCACCGGAGGTGACGGAGCCGGCGAGGATGGCGCCACGAGCACCACCGTCCCCACGGAGGGTGGGGGCGATACCGCCACCTCCACGACCGCT
>DASPGH010000093.1:0-3766 GCA_035620735.1 Acidimicrobiia bacterium
GAACACCCATCCCGTCACAAGCAGCAAAGTCAGCATGACGTGGCCGGCGACCATGTTGGCGAAGAGTCGAACAGCCAGTGAGAACGGTCGAATGGCGAAGTAGGAGACGAACTCGATGAGCCCGACCAATGGCCGCAGCGCCACTGGGACGCTCTTGGGCCAGACGATGCCACCCAGATATCCGAACCCGTTCTTGACGAAGCCGACGATGACGAAGATGAAATAGGTGACCAAGGCGAGGAAGGCAGGGATGGCCATTCGGGAGGTGATCGGGAAGTTGATCAAAGGGGTGACTTCGAAGAGGTTGCCCACGAGGATGAACAGGAAGATCGAGAGCAGGTAGGGGTAGTACTTGATGCCCTCGGGACCGATCATCCCGATAGCGACATCCTCTCTGACGAAGCCGGTGAGGGCATCCACCGCGGTTTGGAACTTGGATCGGATGAGAGTCGGCTTGCGGTAGGCGAGGTAGACCACTGCCACCACGATCAGCGCCGCGAGGAAGAACAGGAAGATGGTGCGGGTGATCGGTGTGTTCCAAAGTGTGGTCTCGAATACGAACAGCTCGGACACGTTCTCCGGTGCGCATACCGGTTGCGTCAGATCACATTCTTCGGCCGCGAGAATCACGGGATCCAATCCAAATTCCTTTCTCGTCCCTTGGAAATGGCCACGGCTTCCCACGACAGCAGAACCAGGTAGGCCGCTACCGCAGAAATCCCGAAGGCAATGCGGTCGATGGGAAGGAACTGCGCCAGGAGCAGAACCGTCAAGACCATCAACCCCAGCCGAAGGAAGAAGCCGAACAGGGCGGCGGCATGATAAACAGTGAGGGAGATCTTGGCGGAAATCGAGAGGATGGCGCCCGCCAGGAGAAAGTTGACAACAACGATGCCCACCCCCAGGGCAGCGCTCCACGCCCCATCCCAACCGTTGGTGATCCAGAAGATCGCTATCAGGACCGGGGCGACATACACCGCACGCGCCACCGTGTGACGGGCGAGGATGCTCTCGACGGGAACCGAACCGTGGTCACCGGTCACGGACTGGCTTCTCATCTTGCTCTTTCAAGTACTGCCAAATCTTCACGAAGCCTGCGTACGAGCCCAGGACGATGCCGGCGACGACCAACCATGGGTCGGTTCCAAGCCATTTGTCCGCGAAATAGCCAAGCAACGTGCCGGCGAGGATCGAACTGAGGAACGATCCGGCATGCAGCCAGCCGTCGTTGAGCGCCGAGTGGACCTGTTGGGTGGGGGTTGGTTGCTTCACAGAGCTGACTTCACGCCTCAAGGCTTGTGAATTTATTCACAAGAGAGTATTGATAAGAGTGGCCTAGGCCAAATCGAACCTAGCAAACGTGGCGTGACTGTCGGAAAGCGGTAGCGCGGCCTCCCGATTAGGTCTCGATGCAAGGACAGTTACCGTGAATCGCCATGCCGTCCCAGCCTTCAGCCGTCCTGCTCGATGTGGGCGGCGTATTTCTTCTCCCCTCACACGCCCACATACGTTCCGCTCTGAGCCGCATCGACCACGCGGTCATGGACGACTCGGCCATAGACCGCGCCCACTACGTCTCCGTGCGGGTTTTCCCCATGGACCTCGATCCCGGGGTGTACATGGGCCCGTATTGGTCGGATTACCTGGACACCTATGCCCGGGAGCTGGACGTCGATGAGGCCTTGGTCGCCGATGCGGTCGAGCATCTCCGCAACGAGTACGTCACTGGTGGATTGTGGAGTCATCTCGTAGAAGGCTCGCCGGAGGGGTTGCGCAAGCTCGTGGACACCGGTGTCCCGGTTGGCATCGTCTCCAACTCCGACGGGACCATAGAAGCCCGCCTCGAGGAGATGGGCGTCCTCCAGGTGGGCCCGGGTCACGGCGTCGAGGTCCGCTGTCTGGTCGACTCCGGCCACGTCGGGGTGGAAAAGCCCGACCCGAAGATCTTCGACTACGCCTTCGAGATGCTCGACGTACCTCGCGAGAACGTCTGGTACGTGGGCGACACCCCGGGGTTCGACATCGTCGCAGCGAACCGGGCCGGGCTTCGTCCGATCCTGATGGACCCCTTCGGCGTGAACGGTGACTTCGGCGTGACATGTGTGACATCGCTCGCCGAGGTGGCGGAGCTGGTCACACGGAGCTAGCCGCGGCGCACCAGTTCGATGACCGGGGCCATGGCCTCGATCCCACCGATCGACTTCGGAAAGACATCGCAACGGACCTCTTCGAAGCCAAGCGACCCCAGCTCGAGCAGAGTCTCAGCGATTTCCTCCACGGAGCCTGTGATCGGGTTTGCGAGCGGGTGGTCCACCGTCGTCCCCGGGGCCAGCACCCCATAGACGTCAAACGTTCTGCCCAGACTGTCGGGAACCCTGCCAATCGCTGCACACGCTTCGTCGAGCCTGGCGATGATCGGACCCACTCGCTCGCGGATTTGGTCAACCGTCTCGTCCCAGCCCCACCAGTTCCAAGCATCGGCAAACTGCGCCACCAAGCCGAGCATTCGATCACCACCTGCAGCCACATTGATCTCAGGTCCGGTGGCTTTGGGCCCACGCAGAACGAGCTCGGAGTCGACGACTTCGTAGAAGTCGCCACGGAAGTCGGCCTTTCCGGTCTTGAGAAGCGAGTGGACTATCTCGATGGCCTCGGCGAAACGTGAGAAGCGCCGGTCGGTGGGGAAGCCGAAAGCCTCGTAGTCGGAGTCCGGGGTGTTCCCCGCCCCAAGCCCCAACACGTAGCGGCCGCCCGAGATCTCGTCGAGAG
This sequence comes from Acidimicrobiia bacterium, assembly GCA_035620735.1. Taxonomy (GTDB): domain Bacteria; phylum Actinomycetota; class Acidimicrobiia; order Spongiisociales; family ZC4RG35; genus JANQRA01. The sequence continues at coordinate 2,770 of DASPGH010000093.1, forward strand.
TCGTCGCCATGCTCGCCAGCAGCGCAGGGGACCTGTAAGGCGAATTGACCACCGACTGGCCGAGTCGCATCGTGTCAGTCGATGCGGCCAGCGCAGCGGCGATGGTCATGGACTCCCACACTCCGTCGGTCTTCTCTTCGTCCCGATACAGCAAGGCATCCTCGAAAACGAAGATGTCGAAGCCGACCTCCTCTGCGGTGCGAGCACGGTCGAGTATCGACTGCCAGGTGGGGCCAGTGCCGTCCCCGCCTCCGTGGAGTTGGTTGATGAGCCCTAGACGCATTCGCTAGACGTGTCCGGAGAAGTCGCGGGGATACGGGGAGAACTGGGCGGCCAACTCCGAGACCCTGTCTGCGACCTCGGTCAACGCGGCCCGGTCGTCACGCTCCTTCAGGCTCCGACAGATCATCGACGCCACTTCCCTGGCCTGATCTTCCTTCATTCCCTGGGTCGTCATCGCCGGTGTCCCGATGCGAAGACCGGACGCCCTGTACGGGGGTCTCGGGTCGTTGGGGATCGTGTTGAAGTTGAGGGTGATCCCGAGACGGTCGAGCATCCTGGCCGCGTCCTTGCCGGTCAACTCGTCGTCGATGGAGCGGAGGTCGATCAGATACAGGTGATTGTCGGTCCCACCGGAGACGACACGGACGCCCTCGTCCTGAGTTTGGGTGGCCATGGCGGCTGCGTTGGCAACGATCTGTTCGGTGTAATCGTGAAACGCCGGCTGCATCGCCTCGTGAAAGCACACCGCCTTGGCGGCGACCTGCGACTCGATCGGGCCCCCCTGGACGTTGGGAAACACACCCTTGTTCAGCTCCTGTCCGAATTCCTCTTTGGCAAGGACGATCCCACCACGCGGGCCCCGCAGGGCTTTGTGGGTGGTGCCGGTGACGATGTCGGCGTGCGGAACCGGTGAGGGATGCGACTTGCCCGCCACCAGCCCGATGAAGTGAGCCGCATCCACCATGAAGACTGCCTCCACCTCGTCGGCTATCCG
>DASPGH010000094.1:0-18720 GCA_035620735.1 Acidimicrobiia bacterium
CGACTCGACCGATAGCGATGGGGTGGGTTCGACCGACACCGATGGGGTGGATTCGACCGATAGTGATGGGGTGGATTCGACCGACAGCGACTCACGGGATAGCTGACCCTGCACGAAGTCACGACTGCATCCGACATCGAAGGTCGCCAAGCGCTAGCTCGCGCTGTTGGGGACCTCGACACGTTCGCCACTGAACTCTGGACGAAAAGGCCTCAGCATCGGCGCGGGTCTGAAGCCGAGGGATACGAAGACCTACTCTCCCTCGACGACGTCGATCTGATCGTGTCCACGATGGGCATACGCCTGCCCGCATTTCGTCTCGTCAAGGACGGGGAGACACTTCCGCCTGATCTCTATACGAAGACAACGAGGACGGGGTCTCACGAAGCCACCGGTGTCATGGACGCAAGGGCGGTGTTCGAAGAGTTCGCAGAAGGGGCGACAATCGTATTCCAAAGCATGCACCGCTACTGGGGGCCCCTGGCCGATTACTGCAGGGGCCTCGAGCTGGCGCTCGGACATCCGGTCCAGGCCAACTCCTACATCACCCCACCGGGGGCTCAGGGCTTCGATGCACACGAGGACGAGCATGATGTGTTCGTTCTTCAGTCCCACGGGACGAAGCGGTGGATGATCCATGACCGGCATGACCTCCCGCCAAGCCGTGAACCGATCATCGATGCCCTCATCGCTCCGGGCGACTCCCTCTACATCCCCAGCGGTTTCCCTCACTCCGCCAGTACTCAGGAACGGGCCTCGGTGCACATCACCATCGGGATCCTCGCAACGACCTGGGGTGCTGCTCTCAAGGAAGCCGTCAAAATCATCGAGAAGCGACCCGAGCTGAGCGATCCGCTGCCTCTCCGCTTCATCTTCGACGACGGCTTGTTCGGCGAGGAGGTGGAGCAACGTCTTGGCAAGATCGGCGCATCGATGACCGCGCTCGACCCCGAAGTCATCGGCCGGAGACTGCGTCGAAAAATCCTGACGACCAGGCAGTCTCTTCTCCGGGGGCAGATCCATCGTTTGCTTGCACTCGACGAGGTCGCCGACGATTCAAAGGTCATCCGACGGAAAGGCTCGATCTGCATTCTCGAGCACATTGACGGGGAGCTCTCGGTGCTCCTCGGAGACCGAGAGCTGCGTGTGCCGGCTCGGGTCGAGCCGGCAGTCTCGATGCTCGCCGTCGGCCGAAGTGTGGCCGTGTCCGATCTGCCCGGTCTCGACCCGAACGGGCGGCTCGTACTGGTGCGTCGGTTGATCCGGGAAGGGTTGCTAGAGGTCGTCGGGTGACGGACGCTGCTTTCCGATGCTCGGCAGAAGCGCTGTCGCGCGCCGAACCTCTGTTTGCAACAGCCTCTCTGGTCTCGTCTTGGTTGCTCGTCGAACAGCCGGGCGCCTGGGGTCCCGACGCTCTGACGGAGAGCCAATTCCCGGCGGAGATCGGTCGGGAGCTACAGCGCCGAGCCTCTGGCGTTCGCATCCTCCTCATCCGGCGACGGACAGGCAGCGACGGGGGACCGACGTTGTTCAAAGCACACTCCGGGAGCGATGCCCTCGACCCGGTGATGGTCTCTGCTCAGTTTTCAGGCCCCGAAGAGCTTCTCGAGCTGGACCTCGAAGGCTTGTCCAGAGGAGAGGTGGGTCCGGGAGATCGCGTCGACGGGCCGGTCTACTTCGTGTGCACTCATGGCCGCCACGACATCTGTTGTGCGGACAATGGACGCCCCTCGTACCGGGCGATGTCGGACATCAGACCCGACCGGACGTGGGAGGTATCACACCTGGGCGGTGACCGTTTCGCTGGGAACCTCCTGGTACTTCCCCGAGGTGACTACTTCGGGCGAGTCGAGCCCGACCACGTCGACTCTCTCGTTTCGGAGTACGAAAAGGGGAGTCTTGATTTGGCCCGTCATCGCGGGAGGAGCATCCAGCCCAGGCTGGTCCAGGCCGCGGAGTACTTCGTCCGCGAGTCCGAAGGCTTGCGTGGCTTCGACTCTCTCTCGGTGGCCGGGTATCGAAGGTCGGCGGGAGACCGAGCCGAGGTCTTGTTCGACGTACCGGGTGGAGCGGTTCGTGTTCATGTGGCGGCGCGGCCTGTGTCCGAAGAGCCCTTCCTCACCTGTAGAGCGGACGGACCCGGCCACCCGGTTGCCTACGACCTGGTCTCGATGGCGAGGGAGTGACCGCTGAGTCCGGCCACAACCTCGCTCAGCTCAGCGGGCCACTCAACCGTGTCCAGTGCGGCCAGGGCCGATGACATCTGGGCGACATGACTCTCATCGATTTGAGTCGCCTCGGCGTATGTCTCCTCGAGTTGGTGAACCTCGAGCGAGTCCACCACGTAGAGCCCTAGTAGAGCCCCGGCAGTCGAACCCTGACTGTCTTCGACGGCAGGCGGTTCGACAGGTGGGTCTTGGGGCTGGGCGGGCGCCGGCACTGCCGGAGCCGCGTCGGGAACGGTCGCCGTCACATTCGTGCCTTGACCAGCTCGGGCCGTTAGATCCAGAAAGGCGGCTCCAACCAGCACGGCGATTCCGAATGCCGCCCCGAACCGATTCAACAGATTCCGGTACCGAGGAACTGGTCCGGGGGCAACTTGGTCGAGGTCTCGGGGCTTGCGGGCCTGATCGGTCGTAAGGTTCATGATCCTCGTCTTCGTAGGCTGCCTTCAAGCTCTCCATGCTCGGAGAGACCCACCAGAGGCAATGGTCATCGGCGGGGTCGTGGTTCTCGCCGCCGTCGACTACGTGAAAACCCTGATGTCGCGAGTAAGCCCCGGCGTCGCGTCGGTGCCGGCATCGGGACTCCTCCTGAGTACCCTGGCGGCTCTAGTCCGATTTCCTGAGGTAGTTGTGTCGGCTGACGCCGTCGGTGAAGCGAGGGTGCTGCCCAGCGGTGACGTCACCTTCATGATGACTGATATCGAGGGGTCGACCAGGATGTTCCGGGAGTTGGGCGATGCCTACGTCGACGTCCTCGAGACTCACAACTCTCTGCTGCGGTCCGCTGTGGCTGCTCGGGGTGGCGTGGAGGTCGGTACCGAGGGTGATTCGCTCTTGGTCGCCTTCTCTGATCCTCTCGATGCGGTCGCCGCGTGCCTGGAGAGCCAACTCGCTCTGGCTGCTCACTCCTGGCCGCCCCATGTCGACGTGCGAGTTCGGATGGGTGTTCACACCGGCGAGGCCCATCCGGTAGGGCACGATTATGTGGCTCTCCCTTTGCATCAGGTGGCCCGGATATCTGCCGCGGCTCACGGGGGTCAGATTCTCGTCTCACAGACCACCGCCGACCTGACCCGCGCTCGGTTGCCAGAGGCAGCTGAGCTCGTCGACCTCGGCGCCTTCCAACTGCGCGGCTTCCCCGCGCCGGAGAGACTGTTCCAGCTGAACCATGCCGGCCTGCGCGCGGATTTCCCTCCTCTCCGGGCGATGGGGGTGGTCTCCCACAACCTCCCGTTCCACCGCAATAGCTTTGTGGGAAGGTCGGAGGAGAGAAGAGCTTTGTCCGGGCTTCTGCGCACCGCTGGTGTCCTCACGCTGGTTGGATCGGGTGGAGTGGGCAAGACCCGGCTCGCCATACAGGTTGCTTTCGATGTCATGGAACGTTTCGCCGACGGCGCCTGGCTCGTCGAACTGGCACCTCTGACCAGCTCGGACAGTGTGATTCGTGCTGTGGCGGCTGCCATCGATGTCGTCGAGGAGCCGCGCCGCAGCATCGAGGACATCGTGATCGAGGCTCTGGCGGATAAGTCTGTCTTGCTGGTTCTCGACAACTGTGAGCACCTGCTCGACACGGCTGCCGCCGTGGCCGAGCGGCTCTCGCAACGGTGTCCCAAGCTAGTGATCCTCGCCACCAGCAGGGAGCCGCTCGATGTCGAAGGAGAAGTGGTCTGGAGACTCGAACCGCTCGCAATCGCCGACCCGGCAGGTACCTCCGCGGCGGACGTCGTCGCCCAGTCCGATGCGGTGCGGCTCCTGGTCGAGCGTGCGGCGCAGGCCCAGCCCGGCTTCAGCCTCAACGACGACAACGCAGGCGTCATCGCCGACATCGTCTCCCATCTCAACGGGATACCGCTCGCCATCGAGTTGGCGGCAGCAGCACTCGCCGAGACGTCGCCGGAAGTTGTGCTAACGGGGCTGGCCGACAGGTTCTCACTGCTGATGCACGGTCGACGGACCGCCCCGGATCGTCATCAGACACTGCGTGGTGCCATCGAGTGGAGTCTCGAGCTGTTGGATCCGGTGGAGCGGAAGCTGTTCGAACGCCTGTCCATCTTTGCCGGGAGTTGGAGCACCGAAGCGGCGGCTGGAATCGCCGGGATAGAGCCGGTTGCGGAGTCTGAGGTCGCTGCGATGTTGCGCCACCTCTCCCGCGCGTCGCTGTTGGTGACCGATCAGGAGTCTCCCCCGCGTTGGTCGATGCTCGAGTCGATCCGCGAGCTGGCTGCGCTCGAGCTCGGCGCGGAAGATGAGACCCAGACGATGTCAATGCGTCATCGACAATGGTTCGCCGCCAGGACCGAAGCCATGTCGGACCTTGTCGGCCGTCGCGGGCAATCAGCGATCATGAGCGAGCTAGTCGCCGATCACGACAACATTCGTCGGGCCCTCGATGAGGCGATCGAGATCGGCGACGCAGAGATGGCCCTGAGAATCTGCGCAGCCATGTCGCCTTTCTGGACGTCTCACGGAGATTGGTCCGAAGGAATCGAGCGCATCGACGCTGTCTTGGCCATCGAGTCCGACGCGGCACCGGCGCCGCGTGCCCGAGCCTTGGCCGGCCTGGGAAGACTCCTCCTCCTCACCGGTGACCTCGATGCCGCCCGAACCCGATACCAGGAGGCGCACGACGCGGCGACAGAAGCCGGAGACGCGGCCAGCGTCGCCCGAGCACTATCCGGTCTTGGCTATGTGGCCTTCCGCCGCTCCCAACTCGACGAGGCGGAGGAACTCTGGCAGGAGGCGCTGATCCACGCAGACGATGCAGGGGATGAGCGGGTGATGGCTGAAGTGCTTCGTAGCCTGGCCATCGCCGCGGGAACCCGGGGTGAGCAGTCCCTTGCCGGGGAGTTGATCGAACGCGCCATCGCGGCGGCCCGACGAGCCGAGGACGATCAGCTGCTGAGGCAGTTGCTCGGCTCCTCTGCCGAGATGAACCTCTGGCTCGGCAACTACCAACAAGCCGAGGACTTCTACGGTGACGCTCTCGACGTCGCTACGGAGATCGGGGACTTCTCCGCACGGCCCTTGCTCGTCGCGGAGCTGGGTTGGGTCGCCCTCCTCCGGGGTGAGCCGGTCGCGGCCGATCGTCTCGCCGTCGAGTCAGCCGAGTTGGCTGAAGACCTCAACAACCCGCGGGTGCTGGCCCACGCTCTGCGACTTCGCGGAGAAGCACTCTCGAAAACAGGAGACTTCGAGTCTGCAGCTACGGCATTTGCCGAAGCCCGGGAAGTGGCTGAGGGTCTGAACGCTCCCGCCGAGTTGGCCGGCGTCCTCTGCTCGGAGGCATGTCTTGCTCTGGAATTGCAGGATTTCGACTCGGCGAGAAGCCACGCCGAGGAAGCCCTGGCCCTCTCGGCGCTACAGCACTCGATGCGTTTGGCATCACCGAGATGGGTCCTGGGAGCGGTCGCCTTGAACCGCGGAGACGACATCGAGGCAGAAGCACACTTCAACGACGATCTCGAGACTGCGGAGAGCGGAGAGTTGCGGCGACACATCGCAAACGACCTGTGGGGACTTGCGGCAGTCAGCTCGGCAAGGGGAGACACGCCCGAGGCGGTGGACCGTCACTGGCGGGCGCTGCGCATCCGTCACCAGCTTGGGGATCGCCTTGGCATGGCAGAGTCGTTGCTGGCACTGGCGGAGATGGTGGTCGATGCCAATCCGGGGGTCGCTGCCGAGATGGTGAGGGTCGCCGGGTCGTTTCGTGCCGGGGCTGGGGCAATCGTCACACCGCTGCAGGATGAGCGTCTCGCCCGGATTCGAGATGCCTTGGAGGAACGCGGGATCGAGGAGATCGAGTACGAGACGGTTGACCTCCAGACGCTCGAGGTTGATCAGGCGATCGAGTTGGCAGCGCGTGTAGTCGCCGAGATGGCGGGAGCAAATGAGGACTCGGGTTTGCAGGACACAACGACTAACAGGAAGGAACAGACACATGGGCTGGCTTGAAGACGACGTCGCCCTCATCACCGGGGCCGGCTCGGGACTGGGGAGGGCTTTGGTGGACCGGTTTGTCGAAGAAGGAGCGAACGTGGTCGCGGTCGACCGAGCGCCCGAGCGTTTGGCCGAAGTCGAGAACGATCACGGATCTGCCGTGCTCGGCGTCACCGCCGACGTCACGCGTGGTGAGGCCAACGAGAATGCGGTGGCAGAGTGTCTCGATCGGTTCGGCCGTCTCGACACCTTCGTCGGCAATGCCGGCATCTTCGACTATGGAGCGAGCGTCGTGAACACCCCGATGTCCGGCCTCGACACGAGCTTCGACGAAGTGTTCGCGATCAACGTCAAAGCGCACCTCCTGGGGGTCAAGGCCGCGGCCGAGGCTCTTCTGGAGAGCTCCGGCTCGGTGCTCATGACTGCATCGATGGGGTCATGGCACGCCGGTGTCGGGGGCGTGATCTATACGGCCTCGAAGCACGCGGTCGTCGGGCTGGTCCGCCAGCTCGCCTACGAGCTGGCGCCAAAGGTTCGGGTCAACGGAGTGGCACCCGGCTTCATGAAAACCGACATCCGGGGCCCTCAGGCGCTCGGCATGGATGAGACCACCACCTCGTCGATACCGGACCTCGACCTGGAACAAATCGCCAAGGCGACCACTCCGCTTGGGTTCCTACCTCGTCCCGAGCACTACACCGGCCACTTCGTTCAGTTGGCGTCCCGGGTCAACAGTGCGGCGACCACAGGGGTAGTAGTCGAATGCGATGGAGGAATCGGCGTGCGAGGGCTCGGTTTCCCTAAGAGTTGAACGCGACTTTCGAATCTCGACGGCCTCAAGACTGGGGTCGTCGTACTGATGAGCCCCGACTCTGATGGGTCTCCCGGCGTAGCTATTTTGGAGAAAGACGCCGAATCCGGACCGATAATCTCCGTCGATGCGAAGAATCTTCGGTTACGTCTTTCTCGGTTTCGCGTGGCTGTTCCTGGTGGCGGTCGTGGCTCAGGTCTACGTCGCCGGACTCATGCTGTTCGGTCAGGATGGGGGCAAGGACCTGCACGTTGGGGTCGGGTACATGCTGGGGACGGCCGCCGTGTTGTTCGTGGCACTACCCGGGCTTGCCCGGGCAGGAAGGACAACCGTCATGCTCGGCATCGTGCTGGCGCTAATCACCTTCTTCCAGCCGAACCTCACATTTGCCCGAGACGATTCGCCGTTCATCGCCGCTCTCCACCCGGTGAATGCTCTACTCATCTTCGCTCTCGCCGTGGTCATGGTCCGCCGGGCCACGCACCTGGTGAGCGGGTCCTCGCGCACGCACTCGCCTGCAGCCGTCAGCTCAGGTTGATCAGCCCCACGTAGCCTGCAAACACACATCGAAGGAGCCGTGTGAGCAGCCATGCGTCTGAACTGAAGATACGAGGTGCGCGCGGCGAGATGTCTCTGCATGTGGCGAAACCCCTCGGCGAGGGCCCGTGGCCCGGAGTCCTGGTGATCTCGGACGCTCTTGGCATGACCACCGACTTGTGCAACCAGGCCGACTGGCTGGCAACCGAGGGCTATCTCGCCGTGGCACCCGACCTCTACTACTGGGGTGGGAGGCTGAGGTGCATGTTCTCAGCGGTCCGTCAGTTCTCTGCGGGAGAGGGGGAGATCTTTGACGACCTGGCTGCTGTGCGCGACTGGCTGGGAGACCATGAAGACTGCAATGGCTCGATCGGCGTGATCGGGTTTTGTATGGGAGGCGGTTTCGCGCTGGTGCTCGCTCTCTCAGGTGGCTACCAGGTTTCGAGTGTGAACTACGGAGCGGTCCCGGACGATGCGTTGGCATCGATGGCCGGTGCTTGCCCGGTCGTGGCGAGTTACGGGGAGTTGGACCGCACCCTCGCCGAGGCTCCCGGCCGTCTCCGCGAGGCCTTGGAAGCCAACGGGATAGCCCACGACGTCAAGGTGTACCCAGACACGGGGCATGGGTTTCTCAACGATCACCCGTCAGATGAAATACCGCTGTGGGCACTGGTCACCGGGAAGCTCGCCTCTACCGCCTACAACGAAGAGTCGGCCTCGGATGCCAGACGCCGCATCGCAGCGTTCTTCGATACGCACCTGAAAGGCACAGGCTGACGCCACCGGAGGGGATGCTCGAACGTAGTGGCGGCGGTCGACCTCGACCTGAACGGGCTACATGGTCAACCGGAGACCAAGACGACCTTTCCCCGATGTCCTCCCCTCTCCAAGAGCTGGTGTGCCCGAGCGGCTTCCAGGAGTGGGACACGGGCGGCTATCACCGGGGCGATCTTTCCGGCCCGTAGATAATCGAAGAGAGTCGCCGTAGTTTCGCGATACCAAGAGTTCGGCATCTTGGAGTCTGGTGGCATGGGAGCCTTTCTCCCGTCGGGCAGCAGGGACAGCAAGAATCTTGTGATGAGAGTGCCCGGTATCACCCGCAGTCCCGATCTAGATGCAGCCGCGACACCGAACCAGACCAAACGCCCGCCTCGACGAAGGGTCCGGTAGGACCGCCACAGCTGGCCAGCGCCACCGATCGGATCGAAGACCACATCCACTCCATCGCCGGTGAGGGCGCGGATACGTGCGACGAAGTCTTCGTTGCGATAGTCGATCGGCACCGCGCCCAGTGACTCCACCAGCTCATGGTTGGCCTTCGAGGCCGTCCCGTACATCTGTAGGCCGGCGAGGCCTCCCAACTCGAGCAGAGCCGTTCCCACCCCGCCGGCGGCTCCGTGGATGAGCGCCCGCTCACCGCTCTTCGCATTTGCAGCCCGGTGAAGCATGGAGTAGGCGGTTAGGTAGTTGGCCACCAGACAGACTCCTTCGGCGGCATCCAACCCATCAGGAACCGGGACAGCGTCATTCGCCGCCACGCAGACGTATTCGGCATAGCCTCCCTCATCGCCGAGCAGAGCTGCCACCCGCTCTCTCGTTTCGACCCCGGAAACGCCAGGTCCGATCGCGTCCACCACGCCGATCACATCCACGCCGGGGGTGAACGGCACTTTGGGGAAACCTGGGAAACCGGCGCGTCGCACCATGAGGTCCATTGCTGAGACCCCGGCGGCTTCGGTCTTCACTCGAACCTGACCCTCACCAGGTTGCGGAACGGCCTCTTCGAGAATCTGGAGGACTTCTGGTCCACCGTGTCGAGTCGCGACCACCCGATGATGTCTTTCGCCCATCACACCGACTCCAGTGCTCGAATGGTGGACTCTGACTTCGCGCCCTCGCTGTCGTGTCGCGCCAGACGGCTGACGTCGAATCCTTTGACGATCAGCCATGCTGCCAGAACCATCTCCTGAATAGCGATCGGCGCAGCCAACACGCCTTGTATGAGACCCGAGAGCTCGATTCCGTACATCTCCATCACACCGCGCGCGGCGATGAGGCCCCCGGCGAGCAGCCCCCAGATCGACAACCAGCTGGGGACCAGTTTGGAACGGTAGAGCAGGCTGTTCAGGATGAGTGCCGAGACACCGAGCATGGCCAGTGAGCCGATGAGATACGTCCAGTCGCGTGTGGCAAGAAGGGCATCGCCCAGGGGCTGAACCCCGGCAGTCGCAGCATGCTCGCCGCCCACTGTGAGGATCACCAGCCCACTGATGGCAGCAGCGAGAAGCAGGATCCCCTCCACTGTGCGGGCTCCCACGTATCCCAGCGCGAGCCCATCATTGTGGCGCTTCAACACCGGATACAGCATCGTCGCGATGGCGATAACCGACATCACCAGGACCAATTCGAGGATCACACCGGAGACGACCTGGCTCTCGGCAGCTGTCACGGCGCTCAGATAGTCCGGCTCGGAGAGTGGCAATAGCAGCGCTCCTCCGGCGATGGCTGTTGCCGAAGCCACGATGAAGAGCACACCGACGATCCTGGCGATCGCCTTGGACGAGAACACGAAGACCTCCTATCAAGACTCGCCTCCACTGGTACCGCTGGGAAAGGATCGGTGTCTAGAGGACAAGGTCACACATCGCAGAAGCAGTCCCCAAACGGGTCTCGGCGCGATGGCCACCGACCTCTATTGGGTCTGGGCTATGCGCACTGAGACTGGCTCTCGTCGTCCTGGCGTTCAGACAGCGGACGCAGCTGCAGGGGTCGGCCGGGAATTCGAGACAGGAGACCACCCAGGGGAGGATCTTCGCCAAGCGGCGGCACCCACTGTCAACCATTCCGTTCAGTGAGATCCAATCCGTGATGTGCAGCTACGGGTTCGCCGGGCGAACTTGACCGCGCTCGGGAACCTCGTTGACTCAAGGCAGCGGAAAGGGACACCCGTGCCAACGCTTCCTCGCGTATCCGATCGATCAGATTCCTCGCACCCGGTAGTCGAGCAGAACGGATCCGTCGTCGAACCGACGCGTTGTGTTGAGAGCGAGGTCGACCCGCACTCCGTTCGGTAGAGCAGGGGTGCCTCCCCCCACGATGGTGGGGATCACGCGCAGCAGATAACGATCGACCAGACCTGCTCGGACGGCCTGCGCCGCGAGGTCAGGGCCACCGATGGACAGGTCACGACCGGCGTTGTCTTTCATGGTCCGCACTATTTCGGGGTCGAACGTCCGCTCCAGTTGGGTCCGCGGTTCCGACACGGTGTCCAGGGTTGATGAATACACGACCTTGTCAGTGTCCACCCACGCCTCGGCGAAGCCGCGTTCCACCCCGGAGAGGTCGTCGAGGACATAGGAGTCCCACGCTCTCATCGTCTCGTACATGTGGCGGCCGCAAAGGAACGTGCCCACCGATCGCTGCAGATCGTTGAAGAAGGTGTGCGCGTCGTCAGATGGGTGGGCCCAGTCGAAGTTGCCGTTCTCGTCGGCGATGTAGCCGTCGAGTGATGCGCTGATGGCGTAGACAAGGTCGGCCATGGAATCTTCCTGACTCTTCTATCTATTCAGTATGGACGGCAGAGACTGCAAACGGGTCCGACTGCTGATGGGACCTGTTGGGGTGGACCGACCGGATCACCGGCGAGAGCCTGCTGGCAGTCGCTGTTCTTCACGCCTCGTTCAACGCCACGGGCGCCTTGGACGTGATGGAAGGCGGATGGCAGCACATCGCCGCAGTGCTCCTCGTCACCTCGATCGTCGCCCTCAGTGGGTGGGCCGGTCGAGTCGGCTGGCGGGGACGCCCACCTCAGCCTGTGGTCTGAGATAGGTGGTCTGGGACTTCACTCGCCGAGCCCAACTCGATCATCTGCCTGACCAGTCGATCGGTCTCGAGTTCGGTCCATCCCCCCGGGTCGATCACGGCGACCCAACCTCGAGCGTTGCTCTCTTTGCTGTACTCGTGGCCATATCCCTCGGGCACCGTCGCGGCCAGGGCCATGTCAAAGAGAACCTGCCACATCGTCACTCCCGGAACCCAGACGAACTCGTCTACCAGTTTCGAGTCACGTTGCCCTTCCTCGAGCCAGTCCGGCCGCGTGAAGAACAGGTCGGGCGAGAAGAAAACGACCGGGTCGGTGGCATGCTGGAGATAGAGAACCCTGGTCTGGGCCCACTCCGATCGTGGGGCGTTGGCAGAGTCCTCGGGCCCGATGAAACGAACGGTCCGCCCCTGCTCGTAGATGGGCTCGGATGGTGTCGACCCGCCGTCCCGGTTGGACACGATCTGATTCCACATCTGGTTGACGAATGGCGGTCCGACCAAGAACGCGCCGTCGATCGGCTCGTTGAGTATGTCGATCGAGCTGATGATCGACTCGACGCCGAACGATCCGAGTGATAGCCCGTATACGTAGATCTCGGGTCGCTCGTCACTCGGCAGCGTCGACCAGTAGCCGTGAATGATGTCGAACACCTGCTGTGAGGTGACCGAAACCTCCTCCTGGTCGGCGAGGAGGGATATCCAGCTGGGCAGATACGAGTACTGCACACCGGCGACGGCCACGTTCCCGTTGGTGACGTAGTCGAGAGCAGTCATCGCGTTGGGCTCGAGAAACCCGGTGCCCGTCGTTGTGGCGACGACGAGCACCTCTCGATCGAAGGCGTTTGTCCTGATCAACTCGTCGAGTACGAGTCGGGCCCGCCCATCCACGGTCTCGGCTGACTTGATCCCGGCGTAGACCCGAATCGACTCCATGGCTCCACCCCCATGGAATGCGTTCAACTCCTCGAGGCTGGGCCCCGACGAGACGAAGTTCCTTCCTTGCCGGCCCAGGGTCTCCCAGGGCACCCAAGACTCCGGACTACCCGATCTGAGCGGGGAAGTCGGAGCGGTCACACCTTCGTCGGTCGATGAGTCGCGTGGGGCGAAGATCTGATTGGCGGCGGTGAAGAATCCGTTCACGAGAACACCGCTCCACAGACCCCAGATCACGAGGGCCAGGGCGACGCCGCCGAGGAATCGGGCGAGCCGACCGGGGAGAGCCCTGTCCAGCCATCGCACGATGAAGTGGAACAGAAGCCGGAACGACCTCACCACGACAAGGATCACGGCTGCCGTGACGGCGGCGACCGGCACGATCACGATCCAGACGGCTGGGCCGATCCGTTCCATTCCGAACTCGTCGCGCACCTCGTTCTGCCAGCCCACGTGCTGCCAGAGACGGGACACGACCAGGTAGGCCAGCGCCGCGTACAAGACGATGCGCAAGGTCCTCCAAACCCGCCCGCCGGGAACCGGGATCTCGAGATAGTGCCAGGCCCACTGCGTCGCTGCTCCCACCGCGTAGCCGACCATGAAACTGATCCCTGAAATGATCCCCTGTATGAGTCCGCCGCGAGGGAGCAGCGACGGAAGGAGTGACAGGACGAAGGAGACGACGCCGGCAACAGCACCCGGTCGTGAAACCGGGCGTGATAGCACTCTTGGGATCGGTTTCTCGGTGAGGTCCGAGTGCTCATACCAGGTGACGCGACCGGGCATCGGATCACGAGAGTAACGGCGGGACGTCTGTTCCCCTCGCCATGGGAGCACCGCGCTTTCGATCGTGAAGAGCGTGGGAGAGCCCAGGTCGCGATCGATTCGTTGGCCTGATTTGTCAGGTTCGGCTCTCGCCGGCTCCACCTCGTAGGTGGGCCCTCTCAACTCCACGGCGGTGCCGGGTCGAGACGCCGATTCGGGACCCGGCGGGTAATGGCTCTCCAGCAGGCTTATCGTGGAGACGGTTGACACCAGCCGTGCTCACGCTCTGCCAACGGTGGAGCTGACCGATGAAGAGGAGGAATCATGGGCGAGGTTGTCGGAGCCGGATTGCTGGCCCACGTCCCGACGATCATGCTCCCGGAGGAGACCCGCCGGGAGCTCAACAAGGGCGAAGACTTCTCACTCGTCGCGGGCCTCGAGGAGTTGCGCGCCGATGTCTTCGAACAGGTCGACTACGACACGGTCGTCGTGCTCGACTCCCATTGGTTCACCACGGTCGAGTTCGTCGTCACCGCCCAGGATCGCCGCGCCGGTCTCTTCACGTCGGAGGAGCTTCCGAGAGGGATGTCGCGAATTCCCTATGACTGGCCCGGGGACCCCGAGCTCGCGCGGGCCATGGAGCGGTATTCGTCCGATCACGGCACTTGGGTCACCGCTATCGACGACCATTACCTTCCCGTCTTCTACGCCACCGTGAACCTGTGGAAGTTCCTCGGAGAGGGCCTCGACAAACGATGGATCTCGGTGAGTGTCGCCCAGACCGGATTGACCGAGGACTTCCTTCGGGCCGGGCGGGCCCTCGGCCGGGCCATCGAGGCGACCGATCGCAAAGTCATGTTGATCGCATCCGGAGCGATGTCACACACTTTCTGGAAATTGCGCGAGCTGCGCGACCACGAGGCTGCCGATCTCTCCAGCATTCGCACGCCGGAGGCTCGTGCCGCCGACGAGGAGAGGATCGCCTGGCTCAAGGAGGGGAACCACGCCAAGGTGCTGGAGACCATGGACGACTTCCTTAAGTACCGGCCCGAGTCGCTCTTCGCCCACTACCTGATGATGCTTGGAGCGATAGGCGAGGGGGACTGCACCGTTCCCGCCCGCCAGTATGGCGAGTACGAGAACTCGATCGGCACGGGCCAGGTGCATCTCTGGTGTGACCGGCCCGATGACGGGTTTCCCCGTCAGAACGAGACTCCGACCGACCCTGATTTCATACGACAGCAATCGGGTCCTGACATCCCAGCAGCCGGATGAGCTCGCGGCTCGCTCAGGAGGCGTGAAGGCGGATCGCCTCGGTGGGGCAGGAGTCGGCAGCTTCCTGCACCCGCTCGTGAAGGGACGGGTCAGGATGTGCTTGCTTGACTTCGGCCACCAGGTCGACCTCGAAAACCTCGGGGCAGATCATCTCGCATTGACCGGTGCCCACGCACAGCTCCTCATCGACGGTCACTCTCATCGCACCGATCCTACGGGTAGGTCGCTCCCGGTTCATTAGATTCCTCGGACCATGGTCGACCCTCAATCGATCTCTCTGGCGCATCTCGAGGCCGATCCGCATCCGATACTCGCCGAACTGCGTGAGCTCGCTCCCGCGGTATACCTGCCCAGCCTCGACATGTGGTTCGTCACCCGTTGGGACGACGTCGTGAAGGTGTGCCAGAACCCGGGGATGTTCACCGCACAGACCGACCCCAGCTGGCTGAGGGAGTGTCTGGGCGAGAACATGCTGACTCTCGACGGAGACGCCCACGACCGACTCGCCAACGGGATGCGGCCGCCTTTCGCGGCGACTCCGGCCGGACGCGAAATGGCCGGGCGTCTCCCCGGCATCCTTGACGAGGTGATCGACGGCTTTGCCCCGGCCAAAAGGGCCGACCTGATGGCCGTGTATGCCGAGCCTCTGGCGAACCTGACTCTGCTCCATGCGCTCGGTCTCGACGCGGTGACGTGGCAGCAGCTCGCCGGTTGGTGCCATGGCGTGATAACCGGTTTGGCCAATTTTGAGAACGAGCCGGAGAAGGCGTCTGTCGCCGCCAAGGCGCACAGCGAGTTGGGTGACGCTCTTGGCGCACAGCTCGAGGCGAGCCACTTCGATGGCGGCATCGGCCTGGGGGCCTATCTGGAGGCAGGTTTCAGCCAGGAGGAGATCACAAACAACGTTCGACTCATGATCTCCGGGGGCATCAACGAGCCCCGGGACGCGGTTGGGCTGGTCATGTACGAGATCCTGAAAGACCGCGTTCTCCACGACCGGGTGACTGTTGATAGATCGGTCATTCGTAAAGTCATCGAGGAGACGTTCCGGTTCCACTCTCCCGTGGGCACCGCCACCCGCCAGACCACCAGGCAGGTCGAGGTCGATGGGGTGACGATCCCTCGAGGGGAAATGGTTGCCGCGGTCCTCACATCGGCCAACCGGGATCCCCGTCGTTGGTCGGACCCTGACTCCTTCCGCGTCGATCGGGGCGAGGGCGCTCACCTCGCCTTCAGCGTCGGCGAGCACCGTTGCCTTGGAGAGTGGATGGGGCGTCAACAGGTGAGAATCGGAGTGGAGCGTCTTCTCGATCGGCTCCCCGGCCTCCGTCTCGAAGGGGAGGTCGAGATCCACGGGTTCGAGTTCCGGGGCCCTCTGTCGCTGCCCGTTGTCTGGAACTAGTCGGACTCGAGGTACTCGTCGAGTCGGGCTGCGACGTCCCTGCTGTGCGGGCAGCTGTGTTGATACGCTTCGCCGGTGAAAGCCCTGGTAATCGAGCACGATCCACTATCGACACCGGAACGGGTCGGGGATCATCTCGAGTCTCGGGGCTTCGCCCTCGAGCCGTTCGTCGTAGTCGATGACATCAGCAACCCGAACGTGAAGGCGACGTTCCCCGCCTCTGACGGCTACGACCTCGTCGTGGTGATGGGAGCGCCATGGTCCGCTTACGAGCCGAGAGTCCGCGGCTGGATGCTGCCCGAGGTGGATTTTGTTCGAAGCCACCTCGACCGGGGAACCCCGATCCTGGGCGTCTGCTTCGGTGCTCAGATCATGTCGATCGGCCTCGGTGGGACGGTGTCTCCTTCCTCACGTCCCGAGTATGGATGGACCGACATCGAGCCCCATGAGCCCGCGATCTCTGGAGGACCATGGTTCCAGTACCACGGAGATGAATTCACACTCCCCGACGGCGCGACACTTCTCGCTCACAATGACTCGGGCCATCAGGCGTTCAGCTACGAACGAAGTCTCGCCGTACAGTTCCACCCCGAGGTGACCCCAAAACTGCTCCAGTCCTGGTTCGAGGTTGGAGGGGACAGGAAGCTGGTCGACGCCGGGATCGATCCAGACGCCCTGATCGAAGAGACCGCCCGTCTGGCGATGGTGACACAGCCTGCCCTGGAGCGGATGCTCGACTGGTGGCTCGACGGCATATAGCGTCTTTCGAACAGTCACCATTCTGCGCCGCATCGGCTTCCGACGTCTGTCTAGATTCGCGTTCGTCTGGCTAAGAGGAGGAGACATGTCGACTCAGGATGGGTCCGCCGTCAGGCTGGAAGCGGCGGCGATTGGTTTCCCGACAGCCCTGGCAACGGCAGTAGGACTAATCATCGCCGGCTCGGTCCTGCTCACGGCGCAAACCGGGTTTGGCGCAGGCGGCTACATCTTCGCTTGGGCCATCCTCATTGCTTTCATTCTGATGCTGGCGCAGTCAGCCAGCTTCTCCGAGGCGGCGGGCATCCTCCCCACCGCCGGGTCGGTCTATGACTACGTCGCTGCCGGGATGGGGCGGTTCTTCGCCATCACGGGGAGCCTCGCCGCCTACCTGCTGGTACATGTGTTCGCCGGTGTGGCCGAGACGGCAACGGCCGGCGTCTTCGCCTCTTTCAACTTCGGGTTCCTGGAGGGTTTTCAGGAGTCGGGCTCGTGGTGGATCGGCATCGCCCTGGTGGTGATCCTCAGCATCGTGAACATGGTTGGGATCAGGCCCTACGCCTCCACCGAGATCGGCATGACCGCCTTCATGTGGGCAACCCTGATCATTTTCGGGATCGGGGGGCTGTTGGCAGAAAAGAAGTCGAGCATCACCGGGTTCTTCGGTGAGTCGTTCGTCGGGACCGACATCACCGCCATCCTCACGATGGTGGGCCTGGCGCTGTTCCTGTTCGTCGGGGTCGAGTACGTGACGCCACTGGCCTCCGAGCTCAGGGAGCCTTCCCGGACCATCCCGAAGGCGATGTACATCGGTGTGACTGCAGTGGCGCTTGCCATGTTCCTGTATGGGGCGGCGGTGGCCCGCCAGGTCGAGAACGTAGATCTGGGCGATGGCACCTTCATCCTCGATACCCCGCTCGCCATACCCGAGTTCGCCCAGGCGGTGATGGGTGACTTCGGCCAGGTCTGGCTGGGCATCGCCGTGCTACTGGCCTCGGCGGCGACGTTGAACACCGTCATCGCCGGCGTGTCCAGGATCTTCTATGGCATGGCCAAAGACGGAACGCTCCCCAAGGCGTTTGGCTATCTGCATCCCCGGTACAAAGAGCCCTGGATCGGGATCTTCCTCGTGGCGTTGATAGCGATCGTCGGGGCGGTGATCCTCGACGGCGACGTTCCCTCGATCATCAACCTGATCCTCGCCGCGGTGATGGCGTGGATCTTCAGCTACGTCCTCGTGAACATCTCCGTGATGATCTTGCGAGCAAGACGTCCCGACCTCGACAGGCCGTATAAGACCCCGCTCTACCCGTTGCCACAGATCGTGGCCTCGGTTGGGATGCTGGTGGCGGCTTGGTACATCGCCCCGCCCGGTCTGACCCGGGCCGACATCTACACCCCCTTCTTCATCATGCTCGGCGCATGTGCGCTTTACGCCCTCATCTGGACCTACGGGATACAGAAGACCAACCCATGGGCGCCGGTCGATCCAGAGCTGCTCAAGGCCGAGGAGGGCATCAGCACGTAGTGGCCCGATCCGTCAGACCCGGCCCTCCGTCCTCGCGTCTGGTGGGTCTGATCGAGGGAGACTTCTCGGGCTATGAGCGCGATTCGGGTGAGGACAGGCGGGTTCGGTTCGTGCCGACGGGCGATGGGCCCGTCTTCGACGTGGTCTCCCGAGTCGAACGGAGATTCCTGGGCAGAACCGAGATCGCTGTGTTCAGAGCCGACCTGCCGGTTTCCTTCCCTGACGAGGGGAGGATCGAGATGAGGCACACCGGCAGGCTGAAGCGTCAAGGCGTCACGGCGGTCCCGTTGACCGGTGGCGAGTCGGTCGAGCGGGTGGTCGCAGCACTTGCTACCGACCCGGGCGTGGCCAGGGCGCTCCAACCCCTCGACTTCACCCATTTCGAGATATCACTCGGCCCAAGCGGCTGCCGTGCCGAGGTGGAGTTGATGGGTGCGAGTCACGTGGCAATTGCCCTGCCCCCGATCCGCTCCTACGTCCACCTTCACGGGGACCAACGCGAGGCCATGATCTCGGGGATCGGAGAGGTTGCCCGGGTGATTGGCGCAACTGTCTGATTCGCAGTGAGGCGACGTGGCGCCGGGGTCGACAATCGGAGACGGGTCTAGCCCCTTCTCAGGCCAGACTCACCGCGACCGGGAGATGCTTGATACCTCTGATGAAGTTGGATCGCAGCCTTTGCACAGGCCCAACGATATCGAAGTCGGCGACTCGTGGGAGATCGGAAGAG
>DASPGH010000095.1:0-75364 GCA_035620735.1 Acidimicrobiia bacterium
CACCCTGAACGGAAACAACACCAACCAGGGAGCCCAGGCCGGAATCGAGTCCAACACCGAGTACACGCTGGGCGAGATCCAACTCGACGGCTACATGCAAGTCGGTGACGTCGCCTGTGTCGACGACGACACCCAGGAGACAGTGGCCCACCCGGTCACCCTCGACGAGGGCCAGACGGTCACCTGCACCATCACCAACCAGGACATCGCACCTGAGCTGATCGTTGTCAAGGAAGTCGTGAACGATGACGGTGGTGACGCCGCGGCCGGTGACTTCAACCTCTACGTCAACGGCGAAGAGGCGGTCTCGGGCGCCGAGCACCCGGGAATCGAGTCCAACACCGAGTACACGATCAGCGAGGATCAGCTGTCTGGCTACTTCCAGGTCGGTGACGTCGCCTGTGTCGATGACGACACCCAGGAGTCGGTGGCCCACCCGGTCACCCTCGACGAGGGCCAGTCGGTCACCTGCACCATCACGAACAACGACCAGCCACCAGGTTTGATCGTCGTCAAGGAGGTGCAGAACAACTTCGGCGGCGACGCCGTGGCGGGCGACTTCCAGCTGCGGGTCAACGGGACGGCCGTGGCCCAGAGCACTCCGCTCAACGTTCTGGCCGGCGTGGAGTACACAGTTACGGAGGATCTTGTCGGCGGTTACATACAGGTCGGTGATGTCGCATGCATCGACTCCGCCACCGACGAGTCGGTGGCCCACCCGGTCACCCTCGAGCCCGGTCAAGCAGTCACATGCACCATCGTCAACGAAGACCTGGCACCAGCGCTGACGCTGGTGAAGGAAGTGAACAACGACGACGGCGGCAACGCCGAGCCCAGCGACTTCCAGCTCACCCTGAACGGAAACAACACCAACCAGGGAGCCCAGGCCGGAATCGAGTCCAACACCGAGTACACGCTGGGCGAGATCCAACTCGACGGCTACATGCAAGTCGGTGATGTCGCCTGTGTCGACGACGACACCCAGGAGACGGTGGTCCACCCGGTCACCCTCGACGAGGGCCAGTCGGTCACCTGCACCGTCACCAACGACGACATCGCACCCGGTTTGATCGTGATCAAGGAGGTCATCAATGACGACGGTGGCGACGCCGAGCCCGGAGACTTCCAGCTGCGGGTCAACGGGACGGCCGTGGCTCAGGGCGAAGCTCTCCAGGTCGCATCCAACTTCCCGCAGACCGTCAGCGAAGACGACGTCGCCGGCTACGAGATGGTCGGCATCTCCTGTGTCGAGACCGGAAGTGAGATCGAGGCGTCCCATCCGGTGAGCCTCGATGAAGGCCAGTCAGTCACCTGCACCGTCACCAACGACGACATCGCACCGGAGCTCATCGTGGTCAAAGAAGTCATCAACGACGACGCAGGCGTTGCAGACGCCGGTGACTTCCAGCTCCTGGTCAACGGTGACGAGGTCGACCAGGGCGTGGCCTTCGATGTCGATGCCAACGTGCAGTACACGGTTGGCGAGGAACAAGTTCAGGGCTATATCCGGACGGGCACAGTCTGTGTCGACAACGACACGGAGTCGGTCGTCAGTCACCCGGTCACCCTTGCTCCCGGGCAGTCGGTGACCTGCACCGTCACCAACGACGACATCGAGGACGAGGTCCTGCCGACGGTGCTCCCGTTCACGGGTCTTCCCGCAGAGGAGCTCGTTGCCCTCGCCACGCTGTTGGCGATGGCGGGCCTCGTCATCGTCGTCGGCTCCCGCCGTCGTGGCAATCGTCTAGGACTCGATCGCTAGCTATCCCGGCGATCGACGAGGGGGCCGCCCGTGGGGGGCGGCCCCCGCTCATGAAAAGGACCCCCCGCCCACCGGCAGGGGGTCCTTTTCCTTCATCTCGTCGCCGTTGATCCCAATTCTGGGCAACAGGTTCCTCGGGTTGGTGGGCCCTTACTCCTCCTCGTCGTCGGAGCTGGAGTTCCCACCAAGGGAGGCAAGCCACTCGGCGGGATCTTCGGGCAGACCCTCGTCCGACGACGGGACACCCTCCCCATCCCCGAGAATGCCCAGGCTGGCGACAGTTGTGGCGCCAGGCAGAGACGGCTGCAGGACCTGGTACTGCTCGGCGCCAGTTCCTGCCGGGATCAGCTTGCCGATGATCACGTTTTCCTTGAGACCCCGCATGAAGTCGGAGCGACTCTGGATCGCGGCGTCCGTGAGGACCTTGGTGGTCTCCTGGAACGAAGCTGCCGACAGCCATGAGTCCGTGGCCAGCGATGCCTTGGTGATCCCCATTAGCTCGGGACGGCCCTCCGCCGGCTTTTTGCCCTCACTGACCAGCTCCCTGTTGGTATCACGGAATGTCTGGTCGTCGATGAGAGCAGCCGGGAGGAAGTCCGAGTCGTTGGGGGCAACGACCCTGACCCGACGCAGCATCTGCCGCACGATCATCTCGATGTGCTTGTCGTGGATCTCGACACCCTGGGAGCGGTAAACCTCCTGAACCTGGTCTACGAGGTACTGCTGGGTGGCACGGACCCCCCGAATGACGAGGACTTCCTTCGGATCGAGCGGGCCTTCGGTCAGCTGGGTGCCCGCCTCTACCTCGGCCCCATTCTGGAAACGGAGTTTGGCGAAGCGGGAGATCGGATACTCGACTTCGTCGTCACCCTTGGCCACGACGATCCGACGACCCTCCTCATCATCGATGACGGCCGCGGTTCCGGCCATCTCGCTGAGAACGGCTTTGCCCTTGGGAGTCCGGGCTTCGAAAAGCTCGACGACTCGAGGAAGACCGTGCGTTATGTCCTCACCGGCCACACCACCGGTGTGGAATGTGCGCATGGTGAGCTGGGTGCCGGGCTCACCGATCGACTGGGCAGCCATGATTCCGACGGCCTCGGCCGTCTCAACAAGTCGACCCGTCGCCAACGACAGCCCATAGCACGCCTGACACACCCCGCCACGTGTGTCGCACGTGAGCGGTGAACGCACACGGACCGACTCGACATCGGCCTCTTCGATGGCGTGCAGCTCCTTGGTTCCGATGATGGTGCCGGCGCGAAGCTTCTCGTCGTCCTCGGTGGCGACCAGGGCGTGACCGCCCTTCTCGGTCTCCTCTTTGAGGTCATCGGCCAGCATCCGGCCGTAGATCCGTGACCGCAGGTTCCTGATCTTGTTGCCTCGATCGTCGACCACACGGATGACTATGCCGCGATCGGTCTCACAATCGTCTTCGGTGACGATCATCTCCTGAGAGACATCGACCAGACGGCGGGTTAGGTATCCGGAGTCGGCGGTACGAAGTGCGGTATCGGCGAGACCCTTTCGGGCACCGTGAGTCGAGATGAAGTACTCGAGCACCGACAAACCCTCGCGGAAGTTGGAGATGATCGGCCGCGGGATGATGTCACCCTTGGGGTTGGCGACCAGACCGCGCATTCCTGCGATCTGACGCACCTGCATCATGTTCCCTCGTGCCCCCGACCCGACCATCATGTCGAGAGAGTTGAACTGCTCTGTCTTGAGACCCGCCTTCATGGCATCTGTCACCTTCTCGGTGGCCTCGGTCCAGATCTCGATCAACTCCTGACGACGCTCGTCGTCGGTGACAACGCCTTTGGCGAACAGATTCTGCACCTTCTCGGCCCGCTCCTCGTACTCGGCGAGGATCTCAGCCTTGTCGGCCGGGGTCCTCACGTCGTCGAGGGCGATGGTGAGACCGGCACGGGTGGCGAACTGGAAGCCCAGCTCCTTGATCCCGTCGAGAGTCGCGGCCACGGCCGAACGCGGATAGCGCTCGATGATGGTCTCGATGAGCAGTTTGATGTCGCTCTTGATCACCGCCGAGTTGATGTAGGGGAAGTCCTCGGGGAAGGCAGTGTTCAGCAGGGCACGACCCAACGTGGTGTCGGTCAGGGCCTTGGGGTCGACCGGCTCGTCGTTGATCAGCTTCTTGAGGGTCTGCTTCAGGTCGGTGTGCGTCTCCGGGTCACCACCCAGCTCGCCGAGTCGGAGCCTGATGGGAGCGTGGAGTGACAATTCCCCGATCTCGTAGGCCATCAGAGCCTCGTCGATATCGGCGAAGGTGCGCCCGGCGCCCTTGGCGTCTTCGACGCACTCTGACAGATAGAAGATGCCGATGACCATGTCCTGAGACGGTGTCACGATCGGCCGACCTGAGGCGGGTGACAGCACGTTGTTCGACGACAGCATGAGCACCCGGGCCTCGGCCTGTGCCTCAGCGGACAGTGGCAGGTGGACCGCCATCTGGTCACCGTCGAAGTCGGCATTGAATGCCTCACAGACGAGGGGATGGATCTGGATTGCCTTGCCCTCGACGAGCACTGGCTCAAACGCCTGGATCCCAAGACGGTGCAGCGTCGGAGCACGGTTGAGGAGCACCGGATGCTCCTGGATGACGTCACTGAGCACATCCCAGACCTGGGGACGCTGACGCTCCACCATCCGCTTCGCAGCTTTGATGTTCTGGGCGAGGTCGAGATCGACCAGACGTTTCATGACGAAGGGCTTGAACAGCTCGAGGGCCATGATCTTGGGAAGACCGCACTGGTGCAACTTGAGCTGCGGTCCCACCACGATCACCGATCGACCTGAGTAGTCGACCCGCTTGCCGAGCAGGTTCTGGCGGAACCGACCCTGTTTCCCCTTGAGCATGTCTGACAACGACTTGAGAGCGCGGTTTCCCGGCCCGGTCACCGCACGGCCCCGGCGCCCATTGTCGAACAGTGCGTCGACGGCCTCCTGAAGCATGCGCTTTTCGTTGTTGACGATTATCTCGGGGGCACCGAGGTCCAACAGCCTCTTGAGACGGTTGTTCCTGTTGATCACCCTGCGGTAGAGATCATTCAGGTCGGATGTGGCGAATCGGCCACCATCGAGCTGCACCATCGGGCGCAGGTCCGGTGGGATGACCGGGACGGTCTCGAGGATCATGTCCTCGGGACGGTTCTGACCCTCCCAGAAGGGCTTGACCACCTTCATCCGCTGGGTGGCGCGCTGACGACGCTGCTGTGAGGAGCCGTTGAGGTTCTCTTCGAGCTTGTCCATCTCGGCGTCGAGATCCAGCGCGGTCAGCAGGGTCTTGACCGCCTCGGCGCCCATGCCTCCCTCGAAGTAGTCGGCGTAACGGAAGTAGATCTCGCGCCAGAGCTGCTCGGACTCGATGAGCTGCTTGGGGCCCATGGTGCGGAACGTGCTGAACGCCTCCTCGATCAACTCGATCTCGCGATTGGTGCGCTCTTCGCGCTCCTTGATCTCCTTCTCTACTTCCTTGCGGCGGGCGTTGATCTCCTGAGTCTTTGCACCGCCCTCCTCCATGCGCTCGAGCTCGTCCTCGAGTGCTTCGAGACGGACCTCGTGCCACTCCTTGAACTCGCTCTTCACCACTTCGATCTCGTCGCCCATAGCTTCCTCGAGCTCAGGCAGGTCCTTCTGGCGGGACTCGTCGTTGACCGAGGTGACGATGTAGCTGGCGAAGTAGATGACCTTCTCCAACTCCTTCGGCGACATGTCGAGGAGATAGCCGAGACGGCTGGGCACACCCTTGAAGAACCAGATGTGAGTCACGGGAGCGGCGAGCTCGATATGGCCCATGCGTTCGCGACGCACCTTGGAGCGAGTTACCTCGACACCACAGCGTTCGCAGATGATCCCCTTGTAGCGGATCCTCTTGTACTTGCCGCAATAGCACTCCCAGTCCCGCTGAGGACCGAAGATGCGCTCGTCGAAGAGACCCTCCTTCTCGGGACGGAGGGTTCTGTAATTGATCGTCTCCGGCTTCTTCACCTCTCCGTATGACCAAGCGCGAACCTGGTCGTTGGAGGCGAGGCCGATTCTCAGTTCATCGAATATCTGGGCAGGCATATTTCTATCGGCGGACTTTGGTCGAGGGTCTCCTCGCGTCCACACTCATCTCCTTCCGGGGATCAACCTCACTCGGGCGGCTCACGGTGGATCCGACGCCCAGACAGACGCCGGTCCGCCGAGGCTGCCGCTCGGTAGCTACGTAATCCTTTGAATCTGCGAGCACTCTTGACAACAAACCGCTATTCCGAGTCAGGACGCTCGGGGCGGCTGAGGTCGATGCCGAGGGTCTCCACCGACCGGTAGGTGTCTTCCTCGAGCTCACGGAGCTCGACTTCCTCACCGGCTGAGAGCATCTCGACGTTGAGACCGAGGCTCTGCATCTCCTTCACCAGCACCCGGAACGACTCCGGGATCCCCGGCTCGGGGATGTTGTCGCCCTTGACTATTGCCTCGTAGACCTTGACCCGTCCCTGAACGTCGTCGGATTTGATGGTGAGCAGCTCCTGGAGGGCATAAGCGGCGCCATACGCCTCGAGTGCCCACACCTCCATCTCACCGAATCGCTGCCCTCCGAACTGAGCCTTACCACCAAGGGGCTGTTGGGTGATCATGCTGTAGGGGCCGGTCGACCGGGCGTGGATCTTCTCATCGACGAGGTGGACCAGTTTCAGCATGTAGATGTAACCCACGGTCACCGCGGTGTCGAAGGGCTCGCCGGTGCGACCGTCGTAGAGGACTGCTTTTCCGTCCTCACCTACGAGCTGATCGCCATCCCTGTTGGGGAGGGCGTTGGCGATGACCTTCATGATCTCGTCCTCGCGGGCGCCGTCGAAGACCGGCGTTGCCGTCTTGGTCCAGGGCTTGGCGCCCGGGGCCGCCGGTGACGCACCGGTGAACTCCTGCCAACCCTGTGCTGCAGCCCATCCGAGATGAGTCTCCAGCACCTGACCGAGGTTCATGCGACTGGGCACACCAAGCGGGGAGAGGATGATGTCCACCGGAGTGCCGTCCGCCAGGAAGGGCATCTCCTCTTCGGGCAGCACCTTGGAAATCACTCCCTTGTTGCCGTGACGTCCGGCCAGCTTGTCACCTTCGGAGATCTTGCGTTGGGTGGCGACATAGATTCGGACCAGTTCGTTGACACCGGGGCTGAGGTCGAATCCGTCCTCGCGCTTGAACACCTTGACGGCGATCACCTTGCCGGTCTCACCGTGCGGCACCTTGAGTGACGTGTCACGAACCTCGCGCGCCTTCTCTCCGAAAATGGCCCTGAGCAGACGCTCCTCCGGGGTCAACTCGGTCTCACCCTTGGGCGTGACCTTCCCGACCAGGTAGTCACCAGGACCGACCTCGGCCCCGACCCGGATGATGCCCTCGTCGTCGAGGTTGGCCAGGACCTCCTCGGGGACATTGGGGATATCCCGGGTGATCTCCTCGGCACCAAGCTTGGTGTCGCGGGCATCGATCTCGTGCTCCTCGATATGAATCGAGGTCAGGACGTCGTCCTTGACGAGACGCTCCGAGATGATGATGGCGTCCTCGAAGTTGTGGCCCTGCCACGGCATGAAGGCGACCAGGAGGTTGCGGCCGAGCGCGAGCTCGCCCGCCTCGGTCGACGGGCCATCGGCAAGGACGTCACCCACTTTGACCTTGTCGCCGGCCGAGACGACCGGCTTTTGGTTCATGCAGGTGCCCTGGTTCGATCGTTTGAACTTGTCGAGGGTGAACGTGTGCTTCTTGTTGGCACTTTTCTCCTTGACCACGATCTCATCGCCGGTCACCTCGACGACTTCGCCTTCGACCGGAGACACGATCATGTCACCGGAGTCCTGAGCGGCACGAGCCTCGACACCGGTTCCAACAAGCGGTGACTCGGCCGTCAGCAGTGGCACAGCCTGACGCTGCATGTTCGAGCCCATAAGGGCGCGATTGGCGTCATCGTGCTCAAGGAATGGGATGAGTGAGGTGGAAACCGAGACGATCTGCTTCGGGGAGACGTCCATGTAGTCAACGAGCTTGGCCTCCACCGTCTCGACCTCGGCTCCGCGGCGAACCAACACCCGCTTGTTGACGAAGGAGCCGTCGTCGTCGAGGGGGGCGTTGGCCTGCGCGATGACATAGCGCTCCTCCTCGGTGGCCGTGAGGTAGTCGACCTTGTCGGAGACCTTCCCGTCCTCCACCTTCCGATAGGGGGTCTCGATGAACCCGAAGTCGTTGACCCGGGCGTAGCAGGCCAGTGAGCCGATGAGTCCGATGTTCGGGCCTTCCGGTGTCTCGATCGGGCACATGCGTCCGTAGTGAGACGGGTGGACGTCGCGTACCTCGAACCCCGCCCGCTCACGGCTGAGGCCCCCGGGGCCCAAGGCGTTGAGCCGTCGACGATGGGTGAGCCCCGCCAGGGGGTTGGGTTGATCCATGAATTGGCTGAGTTGGCTGGTGCCGAAGAACTCCTTGATCGCGGCCGTGACGGGCCTGATGTTGATCAGACTCTGTGGTGTGATCGCATCGGGGTCCTGGGTAGTCATCCGCTCACGGACCACACGCTCGAGACGGGTCAAACCGACCCGAACCTGGTTCTGCACCAACTCACCCACGGTGCGGATGCGACGGTTGCCAAAGTGGTCGATGTCATCGGTCGAGATCGAGATCTCGTTGCCCTGGTGCGTCTTCATGGTGCCCTGGCCGGCGTGGAGGGCCACCAGGTATCTGATGGCGTCGAGGATGTCCTCGTCGCGCAGCATCTGCAGACCCTCGGCGCGATAGTCCTTGGGTGCGTCCTCGCCGAACTTCTGAGCGATCTTGTAGCGTCCGACTCTCGTCAGGTCGTAGCGCTTGGCGTTGCGGAACAGAGTCTGGATGAGACCGCGCGCCGACTCCACCGTGGTCGGCTCGCCGGGTCGGAGCTTGCGGTACAGGTCGAGAAGCGCCTCTTCCTTGTCGGCGTTGGTGTCCTTCTCGATCGTGTTCTTGATCGACTCGGCGTGGCCGAACATCTCGAGGATCTCTTCGTCTGTCTCCGCGATGCCGAGAGCCTTGATGAAGGCAGTCACGTACTGACGACGCTTGCGGTCGACACGAACACCGATGGTGTCTTTCTTGTCTGTGTCGAATTCGAGCCAGGCTCCACGGCCGGGAATGATCTTCCCGGAGTAGATCATCTTGTCCGACGTCTTGTCCTTCGTGACGTCGTAGTAGATGCCCGGCGAGCGGACCAACTGGGAGACGATGACTCTCTCGGTGCCGTTGATGACGAAGACGCCCTTGTCGGTCATGATCGGGAAATCACCGAGGAAGACCTGCTGCTCTTTGATCTCACCGGTCCCCCGGTTCATGAACCGGGCGGTGACGAATAGGGGTTGGGCGTAGTTGGCATCTCTCTCTTGTGCCTCCTCCAGGGTCATCTGGGGCTCGCCGAACCGGTGGTCGGTGAGCTCGAGGGCGAGGGAGCCGGTGAAATCCTCGATAGGGCTTATCTCTTCGAAGATCTCTCGAAGACCTTCATCGAGAAACCATTGAAAGGATTCATGCTGGACAGCCAGCAGGTTGGGTAGCGGCAGAACCTCGGGGATCTTCCCGAAGGAGAATCGCTCAGCCACGCGCGAAGTCAAGGGGTGCCTCCTTGAGGTGGTGGATGGTCAGGGGGTAACGCAAGAAAGGACATGTTAGCACCCGCGCGAACATGTCCCCAATCGGGTCTTTGAGTTGTCGAAGCGACCCGGCATCTTACGCGATCCGGGGCGATCCGGAGCCCGAGGGCTCGTCGGTCACTCTATCGTATGTGCGCGAAATGCGTCAAGGGTCTCCGTCAACGCCGGGCGCGAATCCGTCATCGGAACCAACAGGTGGAGACGGCGCCGACATAGATCCTCACCGGAGATCCGAGGTTGTCGTCGTGCGCCACATAGCATGTTGCGCTCGTGGCCAGGCATCGGGATAGAACAAACGGCTGGCTGTGGGTCCTCCCCGCGCTGCTCATACCTGTGGTCGTCGCCTCTGTTGCATGGACCGCCCATGTGTCCAGTGAGGGCAGGACGGTGGCACCCAACGTGACGTTTGCAGGGCTCGACATCTCTGGATTGAGCCCGAGCGGTGTGGCCGAGCACGTCCGGGATCGCGAGCTCGATTTGTTGAGCACACCAGTGATCGTCGACCTCGGAGAGCGACGGGTGGTCATGACCGCCGACGAGGTCGGCTACGACTACCTCTACAACGAGACCGTCACCGAGGTCGTCTCGGCCCGACATGGCGACGGTGCCTGGACTGAGTTCGTGGCCTGGGCGGCCACCCCGTTCTCCACGATTTCGATCGAGGACCGTTACGTACTCGACGAGGACGACGCCCGTGACAGGCTGTCCCGCGATGACTTCGTCCTGGCCGACCCGGTCGAACCATCGATCGCTATGGGCGATTCGATGGTCGAACTCGAGCCCGGTGTCGATGGGGTGGGTATCGATGTCGACGCATTGATCGACACCCTCGCGATTGCCGACGTGGCGAGCGGTGTCGTCGACGTGGAAGCCGAACTGGTGCCGATCGCCCCCAACGTATCCGACGACGTCGCTACGGAAGTAGTCGAAGACATCAATGTGCTGACTCGTCCCGGGTTCCTCGCCATTGCCGGCGACCGGTCCGCCCACCTGACCCCGGAGCAGGTTCGAAGCCACCTCCAGTCCACCACCGACGATGAGATGAGGATCTCACTCGACATGTCTGGCTTTCAAGAGACACTGGAGGCCAGATTCCCCGAGCCCATAGGTGAGTTGGTCCCACCTGAGCTCGAGGTGGTCGACGGTGAGGTCGTCATGGTGTCCGCAGGTGAGCCACCTCAGGTCTGTTGCTCCCGGGAATCCGTGGAGAGGGCAGCGATGGACTATCTCAGCGGTGGCCCGTCATGGCACGTGATCGAGACCAGGACCTCGACCGAGGAGCCGCACATCGCCTGGGCCAACGGGACGAATGTGACACAGCCAGTGGCCCAATTCACCACATATCACGCTTGCTGTGAGAACAGAGTGGTCAACATCCAGACGATCGCCGACAAGCTGACCGGCAAATATCTCATCCCCGGAGAGACCCTCTCCCTCAACGAGTTCGTCGGGCCCCGGACCAGTGAGAAGGGTTACGTGCCGGCCGGCGCCATCCGGGGCGGGCACATGACAGATGAGGTCGGCGGTGGTGTGTCACAGTTCGTCACCACCATCTTCAACGCCGCCTTCTTCGCCGGTCTGGATCTGGACGAATACCAGAGCCACTCGGTCTACTTCTCCCGTTATCCATTCGGGAGGGAGGCCACACTCTCGGTCCCGGGCCCGGACCTGGTGATCACAAACAACACCGACCATCCAGTGCTCATCTGGCCCACCTACACGCCCACCTCGATCACAGTGACCTTCTACTCCACCCCCAACGTCGAGGTCGAGGAACTCGATCAACGGGTCTCGTTCCGCAACCAATGCCGGCACTCGCAGATCGATCGGCAGCGGACCTTCTCCGACGGCCGGGTCGTGGTCGACACGATCGTGGCCAACTATCGACCGGGCGACGGTCTCGACTGCAGCGGGAATGTGATTCCGGAGCGCTGAGTCGTGAGTCCGCGCTGATCGAGCCGAGCCGACCCGGCGCTCTAGCCCTGAATCAGGAGAGATCGAGAACCGCTCGTAGCGTGGTCTCCCCGATTCGCTCCATCGACGGGTTGTCCGCCGAGCTGGCGACATAGGCGAGACCGAGCGAGATCGCCCACCCCCTGGCCCGAAGACGCAGCGAATCCCCCGACGGGCCGTAGGCCTCCCAAAACCCATCCTGAAAGTCTGACGCCAGGCTCCAGGCGACGGCCAGATCGGTTGCAGGATCCCCCGCCGTGATGTCACCAAAGTCGATAACACCCGCCAGGACTCGGTCGGCGACGAGGAGGTTCTGGGGGTGAAGATCGCCGTGGATCCAAACCGGAGATCCCTCGAATAGATCTGCGGATAGCGCTTCGGCCCACAACCGGGCGAGACGTCCTCGGGCTCGCCGGTCGGCGACGGCATCGAGTCGTTGCCGGGTCGCCGCGTCCCGGTCGGTGAGGGGCCCACCGCGATACGGGTTGGCCGGCGCCTCGGACGGAGCCACCTGATGGAGTTGCTTCAGGAAATCGCCGATCTGCTCCGAGCAACGGGCAACGTCGAAGGCGGTCACCTCACCGGCGGGCTGCCCGGGAATGAAGGGGGTGATGAGCCAGCGCCATGGATAGCGGTCCATGGGCTCACCGACGAACTCGGGCGTGGGGACGGGAAGGGGCAGATCGGGAGCGAGCTCTGGAAGCCATCTCGCCTCATTCTCGATCAACCCGGCTGCGATGGCTCGTCTCGGCAAACGGGCGACGTGGTCGTCGCCGATGCGAAATGAGAAGTTGTCCCAGCCAAAAGCCAAGGGGCGTATCTCCAACCGGGCTAGATCGGGTCGCTGGGCATCGAGAAGGACGCGAACGAGCCCGACGTCGACCTCGATGTCGGCAGCCGGCATCTTCTGACGCGACACCGATCAGTCTGCCATCGCGGTCAGACCCTCAACGACCGGATCGTCCCCGAAGCCGAGCACATTGAAGACGATCAGCACAAGGGCGAAGACCACCGCAGCGATGATGAGCCCCATGACCCAGGCTGGGACTCGCTTGCTGTGACGCGCCATTGGCGCGCACTCTAGGGCCGGTCTAGCCGGTCCCGGTCTTGGCCCCGCAGAAGATCGCCCAGACCGCGAAATCGGGAGTGAAGTCCTCGAACTGGTGTGGGGTCCCACCCGGGGCGAAGATGAGATCTCCGGGCCCAAAGGGCTCTCTTTCGCCCTCCATCGAGAAAAAACCCGACCCGTTCAAAACCACATAGAACTCGTCCTGGTCGTGTGCTTTCTGGTCATCTGTCTCGTGAGGGGCATACATCCCCGCACTGAGTTCGCCGTGGCTGAAGACTTCCGCGTATCTCTCATCGCTGGCTAATGACGCCAGCGCCATCTTGTATGACAACACTTGCTGGCTCATCGAGACGATGGTACCGGCATCTGAGACGACAGCGCCCCGGTCGTCTTCGCGTTGCGACCGGGGACGCCGTCGTGTGCAGTACTAGGCCTCGATGGCCTCCGGTGTGGAGTTGACCGTGATCTTGCGGGCCTTGGCGGTCTCCGCGATCGGGATCACGAGGGTGAGCACTCCGTGGTCGTAGCCGGCCTCGATGGCGTCCGTGTCGAGACTCTCACCGAGGAAGAACTGCCTCGAGAAAGTGCCGGTGGGACGCTCACTGAGAAGAACCTGGTCTTCGGAGCCGGCGTCCCATTTCCGCTCGGCCGAGACGGTCAGGGTGTTCTTCTCGACTTCGACGTCGACCGAATCGGGGTCTACACCCGGAAGGTCGATGTGGAGATAGAACCGATCATCTCGGCGATAAGCGTCAGCGGGCATGAAGTTGGTGCGACCATTTCCCCAGGCCTGACGGGAGAGCCGATCGAAGTCGGAGAATGGGTCGAAACGCATGAGCATGGTGCTTGTCCTCCTTTTACAGAACAAAGGCTGCGATGATTTTGCTTTCTATTATGAAGCATGAAATCTGATATGTCAAATATCAAATTTGATCATAGCAGCTCAGGCAGCATGAGATCGCCGGCGGCCTCACATGCCCGGCTCGACGCATCTTCTAACCTCTGAGCCGTGGCGAAACGCAGTGACAAGCGAAAGACCATCGGTTGGAGAGAGTGGGTTTCGCTCCCCGATCTCGGTGTCAAAGAACTCAAGGCCAAAGTCGACACCGGGGCAGACAACTCATCGCTCCATGCTTTCGATCTCGAGCGTTTCGAGGAGAACGGACGTCAGATGGTGCGCTTCGACGTCCACCCCCATCAACGCAAGCGAAGACCGTCGATCCCGTGTGTGGCCGAGGTCGTGGGTGAGCGTATGGTGAAGAATCCAGGCGGACGCGCCGAGCGGAGACCGGTCATCCGGACGACACTCGTCGTTGCCGGTGAGGAGTTCGAGGCTCTGATAAATCTGACGACGAGGGACGAGATGACATTTCGCATGCTGCTCGGCAGGAGAACAGTTAGAGAGAACTTCGTCGTCGACCCGGGTCGAAGCTATCTCTGGGAACGGCCGACGAGGTCGGTGCCCGAGTGAAGCTTGCCATCCTCTCTCGGGGAGCGTCGCTCTACTCGACCGCGCGTCTCAAGGAGGCGGCGCTCGACCGCGGTCACGAAGTCGCGATCGTCGACTACCTGCGCTGCTACATGGACATAACCGCTCGCCGCCCCAAGGTGCTCTACAAAGGTGAGGAGGTCAGACCCCACGCCGTGATCCCTCGTATCGGAGCGTCATACACGTTCTATGGGGCAGCGGTCGTCCGCCAGTTCGAGATGGCGGACGTCTTCACCCTCAACAGCTCGGACGGGATCAGCCGCTCCCGGGACAAGCTCCGCTCGATGCAGATCCTCTCCCGGTCCGGTGTCGGGCTCCCCACGACGAGCTTTGCCCACTCCATTCAGGACATCGATGGACTCCTCGACGTGGTGGGTGGGACCCCCGTCGTCGTGAAGCTGCTCGAGGGCACGCAGGGTCTCGGCGTGGTCCTGGCGGAGACCAAGAAGGCCGCTGAGTCGGTGATTGGCGCCTTCAGACAACTCGACGCCAACATCCTGGTCCAGCAATTCATCAAGGAGGCGGGTGGCGCCGACATCCGCGCCTTCGTCGTCGGTGGCAAGGTTGTCGCCGCCATGCGACGTCAGGGCGCCCCCGGTGACTTTCGCTCCAACCTCCACCGTGGCGGCCGGGCCGAGGTGATCAAGCTGAACCCGTCCGAGAGATCGACCGCAGTTCGGGCCGCCAAGAGCATGGGTCTCTCGGTGGCGGGTGTAGATCTCTTGCAGTCCGACGAGGGCCCGATGGTGCTCGAGGTGAACTCGTCACCAGGCCTGGAAGGCATCGAGGGCGCCAGCGGCATCGACATCGCCGACCTGATACTCGAGTACATCGAAGACAACGTTGGTACCTGAGAAAATAAATGAGCCCATCACGGTGGGCGACGTCACCGTGAGACCGGGTAGGAAGGTGCAGATCGAGCTCCCTTTTGCCCGTGTCGTCACCGGCGCCACGGAGACGTTGCCGGTCAAGGTGATCAACGGTCGATCGGCAGGACCCAACATCTGGCTGTCGGCCGCCATACATGGTGACGAGCTGAACGGCATTCAGATCATCCGCCGGGTCATCAAAGACCTCGACGCCAAGAATCTCCGCGGAGCGGTGATCGCGGTGCCTATCGTCAACCCCCTCGGCTTCATCAACGAGTCGCGATACCTGCCCGACAGACGGGACCTCAACCGGTCGTTCCCGGGGTCTGCGCGAGGGTCGACTGCCTCTCGTCTCGCCCACCTCTTCATGGAACAGGTCGTGGGCCAGTGCACGGTGGGGATCGACCTGCACACCGCCAGCAACCATCGGATCAACCACCCACAGATACGGGCCAATCTCGATGATCCGACCACTCTGAAGCTGGCACGAGCCTTCGGCGCTCCATTCTCCATCCACGCCCGGATGCGTGACGGTTCGTTGCGTCAGGCGGCGGCGGAGTGGGGAAAGACCACGCTCCTCTACGAGGCGGGCCAGGCACACCGCTTCGACGACGACGCCGTCGAGGCAGGCGTCGTCGGAGTAATGCGGACACTGCGCTCCATGGGGATGATCGACGCTCGTCTGCCTCGTGCCCAACCCACCCGGCTGATACGCCGCACCCGCTGGGTCAGGGCGCGCCGCGGTGGGATCGCGGACATCGAAGTGAGACTGGGTGAGAAAGTGCAGAGAGGCGACCGGGTGGCCTCGATCGCCGACGCCTTCGGCATGCACCCAACGCAGGTGAAAGCCACCGAGTCGGGATGGGTGATTGCGATGTCACTCCGCCCCCTGGTCAATTCGGGCGACTCGCTGATCCACATCGGTGCGCTCAGTGGTCCCGACCGCGACGAGCCGGCCGAGAAGAAGCGCTGAGCTAGCTGGCGCGCTTGGTCTCCTCGAGCCATCGACGACGCAACTTCCTGCGCTCCTTGGCGGTGTGGCCGCCCCAGATTCCCTCATTCTGGTTCGTGACGATGGCCCATGTGAGACACTCGTCGGCAACGGGACACCCCGAACAGATGGCTTTAGCCTTGACGATCCCGCCCAAGTCCTCTTTTTCGGGAAAGAAGCTGACCTCGTCCTGGACCTCGAGACAGGCAGCCGCTTCCCGCCACGGAATAACTGTCAGATCTATCACTTTCAGCCCCAATATTCATCGGGCACAGGTAAACGCAGAGTCAAGGATTTTCGTTCCCGCCCTCGCCGGCCCATACCGCAAGCCACGCATCATCCACCATTCGTTACGCACGAGACATGGGGATTGGTTCCGGAACATCACGGCCCATAGATAGACCGCGGAACGGCTTCGGTCCAGGGTAAGTGCGGTCCTAGCTCGTATATGGCTCGGGGACCGCTCCCGGACCAAGACGTCCGAGCTCGGCGCGCGCCACTGAGCGACGATGGACCTCGTCGGGTCCGTCGGCGATTCGCAGCCAGCGCCCCATGGAGTAGAAACCGGCGAGGGGCCAGTCTTCGGTGAACCCCGCAGCACCAAACAGCTGCATGGCGTCGTCGGCGATTCTGGTCAAGAGGTTGGGTGCAGCCACCTTGATGGCAGCGATCTCCGTGCGGGCCCCCTTGGTGCCGATGTTGTCGATCATCCAAGCGGTCTTCAGGACCAGGAGACGCACCTGCTCGATCTGGATTCGGGCGTCGGCGATCCACTCCCTGATGACACCCTGTTCCGACAGAGGTTTGCCGAAAGCGGTACGAGCCTGAGAGCGTTGGACCATCAGGTCGAGGCATCGCTCGGACGCACCGATGGCACGCATGCAGTGATGGATTCTCCCCGGGCCGAGCCTGGCCTGAGCGATGGCGAAGCCACCGCCCTCCTCACCCAGGAGATTCGTGGCGGGAACCCGCACCCCGTCAAAGAGGATCTGAGGATGGCCGCCGCGGTCCTGGTACCCGAACACTGTCGGCTCCCGCTCGACCACGACACCGGGAGCGTCCATGGGAACGATGACCATCGACTGCATGCGATGACGCTCCGCGTCGGGGTTGGTGACTCCCATGACGATCGAGAGCTTGCATCTCTCCGACGCCGCTCCCGAGCTGAACCACTTACGACCGGTGATCACATAGTCATCGCCGTCCCGCTCGATCCGGGTGCGAATGTTCGTCGCGTCCGAGCTGGCCACATCGGGCTCGGTCATCGAGAAACACGATCTGATCTCTCCCTCCAGCAGAGGGTGCAACCACACCTCCTTCTGCTCCGGAGTGCCGAACATGTGGAGGATCTCCATGTTCCCGGTGTCCGGAGCCGAGCAGTTGATCGCTTCCGGGGCGATCTCCGGGCTTCGACCGGTGATCTCAGCCAGCGGGGCGTATTCGAGGACCGAGAGACCCCCACCTTCGTCGGGGTCGGGCAGGAAGAGGTTCCACAAACCACGACTGCGCGCCTCTTTCTTCAAGTCATCGAGCACAGCGGGGTAGTGATGTGGGTTGCCGGCCTCCTCCATCTGCTGGTGGTAGACATGCTCCGCGGGGAACACATGGCTGTCCATGAAATCCGAGAGACGAGACCGGTAGTCCTCAACTTTGTTGCCGTACGCGAAATCCATGAGGTGAAAGAACCTAGTTGTCGTCGGTCTCGGAGGGACCGGCCGGAGGGTTTTCGTCGACCCCCTCATCCTCCTCCGTGACCTCGGGCTCGTCGTAGGAGAGCGTCGGGATACCGGTCGGCGGCCGTTGGGTCTCCTGACTCGTGGCGAACTCGGAGAGCAAGAGCCAACCGGCGAGAACCGCAATGAAGACGAGACGTTGCCAGATTGCGAAAGCGAGGGCACCGGCTGCAGTGGCGACGAAGATCACCTTCGCGATCGCCTCGCCCCTGACCGGAGCCACCTTCTCCAAAAGCGTCTCGAGAAGGTGCCCACCGTCGAGGGGGCGAATCGGCAGCCAGTTGAGCAGCCCCCAGAACACGTTGACATAGATGGTGCTGTTGAGAATGAAGCCGGTGAGCGAGCCGTACGGGCCGAACGCGGAGGCTAAGGCCCAAACGAGGCCACCAAAAGCCAACCCTGTTGCCGACCCGGCTGCCGCGATCAATGCTCGACGCCCCGGGGTGATCTCACCTCCCGGCACGTTCCACCGCGTCAACCCGCCGAGACCGTTGAGCTCGATCGCCACGTCGGAGCCGAAGCTCCGAGCGGTCAAAGCGTGACCCAGTTCGTGGATCAGTATCGAAACGAAGACGATCACGATCCAGGCGATGGTGAACTCCGTGTTGTTGACGCCGGCGAAGCCGATGAGGGCGGCGATGATCAAGAACGATGTCCGGACGGTGACCGGCATGCCGAACAGACGAAAGCGCAGCACCGGCACATCTTGGCACCGGTACCCTGCTTCGCATGCATGATGACCTCAGAGCCGCGGTGGCGGCTGACATGCCCCGTCTGAAAGACCTCTTGTCCACGTTGATCCGGATGAAGTCGGTCAGCGCCGACGGCTACGACCCCGCCGCGGTGCGAGAAGTAGCCGAGACCATCGTCGCGATGCTCGGCCAAGCCGGCTTCTCCAATGCCCAACTTCTGGAGTCGTCGAACGGGCACCCCACGGTATTCGCCGAGATCCCTCCACCCGAGGGTGCACCGACGGTCCTTCTCTACGCACACTACGACGTGCAGCCACCCGGGCCGATCGAGGAGTGGGAATCGGGACCATTCGAGCCTCTCGAAAAGAACGGTCGCATCTACGGGCGGGGAGCCAGTGACGACAAGGCGGGCATCGTCATGCACCTGGGAGCGATCGCCGCACATGGCGGCGAGCCTCCTGTAGGCGTGCAGCTGTTTCTGGAGGGTGAGGAAGAGGCAGGTTCGATCGGTCTTCCCGAGATCCTCGAGAAACACTCCGATCTGCTCGACCCCGATGTGATCGTCATCGGCGACGGGGGCAACTGGGATGAGGGAACACCGGCGTACATCTCGTCCCTGCGTGGGGTCGTGGGGCTCAAGCTCGAGTTGAGGACGCTGAGATCTGCGGTGCACTCGGGCCAGTACGGCGGTGTCGTGCCCGACGCACTCATGGCTCTCGCCAGACTCCTGGCAACCCTCCACGACGACAAAGGGAACGTCGCCATAGCCGGGCTGGTCTCAGGGGCGCTGGAAGACGTCCCGGAAGTGTCCGAGCAAAGAGCACGCACCGAGACCGGAGCGGTCGACGGTCTCGAATTGATCGGCGAGGGATCCATCCCTTCCCGGCTCTGGTCACGACCGGCGGTGTCTGTCCTCGCCATCGATGCCCCCTCGACCGCAGAGGCCATCAATCAGCTCGTGCCTGTGGCCCGGGCCAAGGTGAGCATGCGCATTCCGCCCGGACAGGACGCCGATGCCGCTCTTCAGATCCTCAAGAACCATCTGATGGCAAACGTGCCCTGGGGTGCTGAGCTCTCTTTCTTCTACGAGGAGAAGGGCGAGGCCACGGTCCTCGGCTCTGACAACTTCGCCGTCGACATCTGGCGCGAGGCCTTCCACGAGGCTTTCGGCACTGAGGCGGTCGAGATGGGTGCCGGCGGCTCGATCCCGTTCATCGCCACCTTCAGCGAGATGTTCCCCGACGCCCCGATCCTTGTGGTGGGAGCGGCCGACCCGTCGAGCGCCTTCCACGCACCGAACGAGAGCCAGAGCATCGCCGATCTGGAGAAGGCGACCCTCACGGAGGCGATCGCGCTGAGACTGCTTGCCGAGCGAGACGTCTGAGCCGGCCGTTGTCTGTGCACCATGTCTCGGAAACCGCTACGTGATGCTATAGCAACGCTTGTCTGGAGCCCTTGAAGCCCAGCTGGCGCCACGCTTCGTAAACGACGATGGCGGCGGAGTTGGAGAGGTTGATCGAGCGAACGCCGGAGATCATGGGCAGACGCAGTCGGCGTGTGATCCAGGGCATCTGTCTCACCTCGTCGGGCAAGCCGACCGATTCAGGGCCGAAAAGGAAGGCATCACCTTCGCTATAGCTCTCTTCGGTGTAGAGCCGCTCCCCGTCGACAGTGAGGGCGAATACCCGCGCCGGCGCGGTCGTCATCAACCAGCTCTCGAGATCGGGATGCACCGTCACCGCCGCCTTGTCCCGGTAGTCCAGGCCCGCCCGGCGCAGCTTGGCGTCTTCCATCTCGAACCCGAGAGGCTCGATCAGATGGAGCCGGCAACCCGTTACCGCGGCCAGACGCATGGCATTGCCGGTGTTGGGGGGTATCTCAGGGGTGAAGAAGACCATATCGAACATCGGGTCGGTCAACGAAGATCGAACAGACG
The DNA here is from genome assembly GCA_035620735.1 of Acidimicrobiia bacterium. Classification (GTDB taxonomy): domain Bacteria; phylum Actinomycetota; class Acidimicrobiia; order Spongiisociales; family ZC4RG35; genus JANQRA01. The sequence continues at coordinate 20,171 of DASPGH010000095.1, forward strand.
GAGCTCGGTGTCCTCCGCCTCTCGGAGACCGTCGTAGTCGACCTCGATCGCCACGACGCCTCTCGACTCGGCGAGCACTCTCGCCTGGGGCGTTATCGACTGGGCGGAGAGGATGCCCCGCACCGGGGCTAGCCGGGGGTCGTGGTTCAGCCTCTCGATGTAGCGGACCAGTTGCTCCACCCCGTCGATGTCCCCCCGCCGCTTCACCTCGATGGCCACGGTCGAGCCGTTGCGGTCGGCGCAGAGGAGATCGACGGGCCCGATATCGGTCGGATACTCACGACGGATCAGGCTGAGACCCTCCTCGAGGATGCTGGGTGTTGCGGCGAGAATCTCCTGCAAGTGGGTCTCGACCCCATCCTTGATCAACCCGGGATCGTCTCCGAGTTCGTGGGTGACGTCCTCGAGAACCTCATGAATCCAGATGGTGAGCCGCTCTGTCTTCGAGTTGGTCACCTCCCAGCGATCCTCGTGAACCTCCACGATGTTGGGGGCGATCATCCAATTCAAAGGCTTAGAAGCGTTGCCATCGGAGTGGATGGCGAGAGTCCCATCAGCCTTTACCATGATCAGCCGAGTGGCCTCGGGGAGATGCGCCGTGAGGCGACCCGAGTAATCGACGGTGCAGCGAGCGATGACCAGTCTCATATGGCTTGAGTCGGCGAGGGTAACTCACTGCCAACCCTCCGTCCGAGCGTGCAGCTGCCACCTTAAGACAGGCCACACGTTCTTCTGGCAATTCGTGAGTAACACCTAGCTGCCCAGGTAGCGCATGTTGCCGGTTATCGCGCAAGTGATCCGGTCATCTTCGCTGTCTGGCGACGCCGCGTCATGCGCTGTCTGAATCGCTATCCCGGTGGTGAATCAGACGCTCGAGGTTGTCGAGTTGTTCCGTCTCCGAGAAGCCGCCAGGGCCATCCAACGAGATGCCAAGGGGACGACCAGAGGTGGAATGAAGTAGAGAATTGCCGGCGCATAAGAGTCAATAAAGCGTGAAAGATCTGCTCCGACTTGCACCATGCCGTATAGAACCCCAAAGGTCACGGCCCAGACGGGAATGGAAAGGAGGGCTGTGAGGAACGGTGCGGAGCGTTTGAACAGCGCAAGCGCCGCACCGATACCGATGGCAGCACCCACTGGAATTCCCACAAGCAGACCGTAAAAGAGCGCCGCTCCAAGACGATTGAACCCACTGAGATCTGTGGAACTGAGCAACATCCACGGTGCAACGTACAAGCCGACGAATCCACCCAACCAAGCTCCGACCAACGCCAACAGGTAGCCCGACTTGCGGGTTCCCCGGTATGCCGTTCGAATGACACGTTCGACCCCTCCACGGTCGTGTGAGCTTCTCTGATTGCGCCGCACCAACAAATGTTGGCCGCGACCCCCGCTCGAATCTACTGACCAGAGACGGACGGTCCCGATCACCTGAAATGGCGCGTGGTCGCTCGGACAAGAACCGTCCGGGATCGGCACTTTGGCGTGCGCACCTCGTCGTATTGTTTATCGATGAGTTCTTCGACCACTGCTCGACCGGACGACTTTGAGCCAGGTGACAAAGTGCGACCTAAATCGGGTGAGTTCGTCGAGTACGTCGGTGAGGTCGTCGAGGTGCGCCGGAAAATTGTCATCGTGGACTACGAAGTCTTTGGGCGTGGAGTGCCGGTCGAACACCATCCGGGCGACCTCGTCAAAGTGGTCAGCTAGCGCAGATCACACTGTTCTTGAGCGATATGGCTCTCTTCGCCAATCGGCCCGGTATCGGCATGCCTGAAGAGTGGGTTCCTGTCAACTGGGTGTTTCCCCTGGTCGGGTTCAGGCTCGAGGCGCGGCTAGCTGCGACCGGGTGCGGTCGTGGTGGGTATCTGTGTTTGTTGACGGTTGCGGTCGCCGGCACCTGGTACCGCTAGTGCGGTGTGCAGCACTCTGGGGTGTGCTTGGACATGCCTCCGCCACGCCCTCGTTGGGAGGTGTGGCATGGTGCTTTTCGGCCTAGGTCAGAGCTGGGCTCAATCACATGAGTCGGCCACGCCAACGTATGGGGGCCATGCCGATACCGAGCTCGCAGTCATCTGACCGCGTCCGCCAGTCACGTGGCCTCGGGCGGAGCGAGGCTCCGGATCTCACCGTCACGTAGCCCGTAGTAGACCAGCGTGAGGAGTTTGCGGGCCGCAGCCACTCTCCCTTTGTTGCGGCCTCGTCGTTCAGAAACTCTCTGGTAGTGGGCTCTGATGTGGTCGTCGCCGTGGTTCTTGGAGATGGCTTCGATCGCCGCCCACCGGACCAGGGGTGGGCCTTGTTTGGTGATCGACCCTCGATGGACCGTGGTGTCCGACTCCCGGTGTCTCGGCGTCAGCCCGGCCCAGGAGCAGACGGCTTTGGCTGAGCGGAACCGTTCGACGTCGCCAAGCTCAGCACAGAAGATGGCAGCGAGCACCGGACCCACTCCGTTGAGCTGTTGGATCACCTGATACCCCTCATGCCCTTCGAATTCGTCGGCGATGCGGGAGTCGAGTCTGGTGATCTCGTTGTCGTAGGTCTTGATCAACCGTCGCAGCGACCGGACCCTGGTCTCGTAGGCGTCGGCCATCTCCGTCTCGTCCAACCAGGCGTTGCCACCGGGACCCCACAGGTGGTTGATCGGCGGTCGTAGTCCTTCTTTGCCCAACACGGCATGCACCTGAGCTTTCAGCCCCGCTCGCAGCTGGGACAGTTTGCGGCGGTAGCGGACCAGCTCCCTCTGATACCGGATCCCTTCAGGAGCTATCCAGCTTTCGGGCAGTCGCCCCATCCGCAACAGGTCGGCCAACAGTCGAGCGTCGATGCGGTCGTTCTTGACCCTCCGGTTCTCAAACCCCTTGATCCCAAGAGGATGCGCCAAATCCACGTTGCCTCCCGCTTCGGCGATCACATCCGCAGCCCAATACCACCCCCACGTCGCCTCCAACACCACCTCGGGAGCCGGACCCGCCTCCTCGATCTCCAACCCAAGAGTCAATGGGTCGTTGTCAATGCGCTTGGTCCACAGTTCGGTGCCATCCGAATCCACCACCACGATCACCGACCGGCGACGGTGCAGATCCACACCCACGTAACGTGTCATCCGGGGCCTCCTTGTCTCGACGAATGACAAGGCCCGAGTCTCGTCTCGGGTCAAAGAGCAGGGAGGTCCCCGCTCTTCATGGCATCACATATGTTCCTGGGCGCCTCGTAGGCTGGACTCGTGTCTGGTCTGTTCCCTACTCCTGATATGGCCCTGACTCACATCCTGGTCGTCTCAGATGTTCCTGCTTCGAACCGTTGGTACCAAGATGTTCTGGGTGCCGAGCCGTATCGCGAATACGGAACCTCTGCCGTTCTCTCCTTCAATGGAGCGTGGTTTCTCCTAGTTGAAGGGGGCGATCCGACACCGGACAAACCCGAAGTCGAATTCCTGCCACCCGATGCTCGGAAGGTCACTCATTCGTTCACGGTCCGCGTCCAGGACTGTCAGGCCAGCTACGACACCCTCAGAGGGCGGGGTGCTGACTTTCTGGCTCCTCCCTACGACTGGGGTGGTGAGATCCGCTGCTTCTTCGCCGACCCCGACGGGCACCTTTGGGAGATCAGCCAACTCGTCGCCTGACAGGCACACATAACGGCACCCATGCGTGCTATTCACGAGTCACCTTAGATCAGGCTGACGCCGAATCCGAGGCCCATCAGGCCGAGGCCGAGAGCAAAACGTAACTCGGCATCAGGACGGCGTTCTCCGGTTCGGAGGCCACTCAGCATCGCATGCGCTGAAGGGATGTAGTCACCTCCGTGGAGAACGCGGGTCCTCGCGGGCGTGTCGCCGACAGTTACGTGCCAGACGGCTCGGTGTCGGCGGATCGGAGAAACCAGCACCGCTGAGCCACTGCCCAAAAGAGCCAGACCCAGCAACAGGTGGTTCAGGTCGTTCACCCCATCAACCTACGCGGCGGAAGTTCGCCCAGATAACGCCCCTCCCGCCAATCCGAGCAGATCGGCACATATCGCGTGAGCTGAGCAGCGCTCGGGATTCAACGATTTCGGATCACAGATTCTTTAGTTCACTTCGATCGTCAGCCTGTCCGGCCGTTCGCCCGAGCCCGTTCGGCCAGACCCGACAGCATTGGTCTCGTGGTGGCCCAATCGACAAAGTCTCCGAAGGCGACGATCAATGAACGACGCCACCCTTCCGACCGGATTGCACCCCGAAATCGCAGGTGGACTTCGGTCGACTGTGACCCGGTGGTCGTAAGGATGATGGCCCAGGTGAATCGAGTGCCAAATCTCTCTGTCACATACACGATGTGCTGCGTCGGATGCACCGATACGACCTCTAGGTAGTCGTTGCGGCCGCCGTAGTCGGGGACACGTTCCCCTACAGTCAGACTCTGGTACTCGGAGCAGATCGTTCGGAGGGCGCGCATCCGCTGTGGTAGCCAGCGCTCGAGTTTCCACGGCAGATACCAGCCGGCCCGATTCTTTCCCAACTGGACAAGCCACGGCCAGACATGGTCGACGTGAGTGTCGATGACCGCCTTCCGATCGTAGACCATCGGGACGTCAGGGAGGATTTCGTCACCTGGGAACATCGCCGCAGAGAGTATGAGCTTGACGCCGCTCTACCTGAGAGGTGCGACGCAAATAACTCGCCGAACGAGGCACGCGCCGAAGCCGATCACACCACGACGAGTGAGATCATCCGGGAAGCCTTGCGCCGCTTCCTCGACGTGGCGTAGCACCCGCGGCCACCAGCGCAGAACAACCGATCTCGACCGATAACCCTCGCGTCGCCGACCCGCCCGAGATCGGCACTTCCAGGGTCAGGTCTCCGGGCGTGAACCACGACCGATCAGGTCACCAATGCCTCAAATCGGATCGGTGCTTGATGAGAGGTCGCTCTATCAGTTCAGCGGTTTGGAGGCGCTGCCATCGGAGTGAATCGCCGGGGTCCCGTCGGCCTTGACCATGATGAGGCGGGTTGCTTCAGGCAGGTGTGCGGTCAACCGTCCCACGTAGTCCACTGTGAAGCGTGCGATCATCAGCCTCATAGCTCGGCCTCCCTCGAGTCGGCGACAGTACTTCCGGCGGGGACCTTGTAGGCAAGAAGGCCAGCAATTGTCAGCAGCCCAGCCGATGCCAGCCACCCGGGTGCATAGGTCCCCAGAGCGTCCACCGAATAGCCCATTATCGGAGGGCCGATGGCCAGACCGAGCAGAAAACCAAAGAGCACCAGGCCCGTCCCCTTGCCCACCAAACCATGCGGTGAAAAATCCATCACGGCCAGCATGCCGACTGCGTTCCAGGCCACCGCTCCACCCCCGAGCAGCAGCGCGGCGGGAATCATCACCCAACCGGCGACCACATCGATGCTCGCCAGCCAGAGCAGAAGAGCGGTGCCAGTTGTCATCCTCGAGAGGATGCGCAGCGTGCGGCCATGACCCATCGACCTCTCGGAGAGACGTGGCCAGTAGAGACGGGCCACGATGCCGGCGAGGCCCACTATCGAGATCAGCCATCCGGCGGCTGACTCCGACCAACCCATGTCCTCGTTGGCGAATAGCGGGATGAACCCGATCATGGCCTGGCTGGCCAGCCCGGAGACGAAGCCGTAGAGGGCGATCCAGCGCACAGGTGTGGGTGTCCGACCGGTCACCCGCCCCTCGGCCCGCTCGGCGTGCGTCTTCGGATCGCGATGGCCCATCATGGCGATCAGCCCCGAGATCGGCATCGTGAGGAAGATGAGGAGCGCGACACGCCACGACCACCAGCCCGCGAACAGGGGAAGGAAAGTCCCACCCAGAAACGTCCCTATCTGAACGCCGGACTGCTTGATACCGGTTATCACCCCGCGCTCACCGGGAGCGGTGTTGTCGACGATCAGGGCGTTGGTCGAAGGGTTGCCCCAACCGTTGGGAAAGCCGGCGAGGATCGTGGCACCGACGAGCAACCCGTAGGTGGGGCTCAGCGCCATCGCGGTCAGAGTCACTCCCCCGCCGATCAACGTGCCGACCACCGATCTGACCGCACCGAGACGATCGGTCAGACGACCGAAGAGGGGGGAAGCCAGAGCCCCGATCAGACCCGAGGCGGTCACCAGAAACCCGACCTGGGCTCGGCTGATGTCGAACTCGTCGATCAGTTGGGCGGCGAGCACACTGGCCACGATGATGGGGAAAGTGGAGGTGGCCATCGCAGCGGCCGTGACCGCGCCCAGCCCCGCACGAGAGAACGACCGCATCACTCGCGAAGGTAGTAGCGAACCGTCAGGTGGTCGCCGGGTCCCTCGTTGGGCGGGAGAACACGAACCAGATGGCGTAGATGCCCACGGCAGCAAGCACCAGTCTCACCCAGAGCAGATCCGTGAGGAAGATGCCGGACACGAGGAGCGACGCCGTGATGGCGACGGCGGCGATCCACTTCATGCGCATGGTCAGTCCGTGGTCGCGATAGCCCCTGATGATCCTGCCGAAGTAAGGGTGGTTGACCATCCAGCCGTACATGCGATCGGACGACATCGAGAAGAAGAACGCCGCCAGCAAAACCAGGTCGAAAGTGGGAATCCCGGGAAGCCAGCTGAAGGCCAGCAAGGCCAGACTGATCAGGCCGAGAACGAAGTACAGGGCCCGCACGATCGGGCTGCGAGCTTTGCGGGGCGCGGTCGTCTCGACGGACTGGGCCATCACGTTGGAAAGCTATCTACCGTGGTTCCCGACGGCGAGTCGGCAAACGGGAGCGACTACCTTCGCGACCAGATAGCAACCTGCAACAGTCGAAGGGGAGTACAGCGTGCCCATCGCCACGCCCGAGAAATACAGAGAGATGCTCGACGCGGCAAGGTCCGGTCGATATGCCCTGCCCGCCATCAACAGTACGTCGTCGTCCACCATCCTCGCCGCCCTCGAGGGATTCACCGAGGCAGGGTCGGACGGCATCATCCAGTTCTCATACGGCGCCGGAGAGTTCGCCTCCGGCCAGTCGAACCAGGACATGGCTCTCGGCGCCCGCGCCCTGGCCGAATTCGCCCATGTCGTGGCCGATCAATATCCAGTGAATATCGCCCTCCACACCGACCACTGCCCGCCCGACCGGGTCGACGGCTTCCTCAGACCGCTGCTGAAGGTGAGCGAACAGCGAGTGGCCGATGGCGACGACCCGCTGTTTCAGAGTCACATGCTCGACGCCTCGAGCCTCCCGATGGAGGAGAATCTCGGTCTCGCGGACGAACTTCTGGACAGATGTGCCGCGCTGGACATCGTCCTCGAGCTGGAGATTGGCATCGTCGGTGGTGTCGAGGACGCCAGCGACCATTCCGAGGTCGATAGGTCGAAGCTATACACGTCTCCGGATGACATGGTGAGGGTCTCCGAAGTGCTGGGCACGTTCGATCGAGGCCGATATCTGTTGGCCGCGGTCTTTGGCAACGTGCATGGCGTCTACAAGCCCGGCTCGGTGCAACTCGACCCGACGATCCTTCGCTTCGGGCAGGAGGCGGTGGCGAATCGGTTCGGCGAGGAAGCACGCCACTATCTGGTCTTTCACGGGGGTAGCGGCTCGACACTCGATGAAATCCACGAGACCCTGGACTATGGGGTCGTCAAGATGAATGTCGACACGGACTGCCAATACGCCTACACCCGTCCCATAGTCGACCACATGTTCTCGAACTACGACGGGGTCCTCAAGGTCGACGGCGAGGTTGGGGACAAAAAGCTCTACGACCCCCGCTCCTACATGAAGGCGGCGGAGAAAGGGATGGCGGCGCGTGTCGTCGAGGCGTGCCAGATGTTGAAGTCGGACGGAAATAGCATCCGCTGACCATGGACTCCCGACATCGGACCTGGGCGACCTCGGAGAGGTTTGTCCCCAAGAACTTCATCCGGCCATTCGTCCGGTTCAGCCAGATCGAAGCTTCATCCGGCATCGTTCTCCTGATCGCGGCGATAGCCGCTCTGATCTGGGCGAACAGCGCCTGGTCCGACACCTACTTCTCGATCCTCGAAGAGCACATCACCATCGAGTTCTTCGGGTTCCACCTCGACGAATCGGTGCTACACCTCATCAACGACGCCTTGATGGCGATCTTCTTCTTCGTCGTCGGCCTGGAGATCAAACGCGAGCTGGTGCTCGGCGACCTGCGCGACCCTAAGGCGGCGGCTCTCCCGGTCATGGCCGCGTTGGGGGGGATGGTGCTGCCCGCACTCATCTACTTCTCTATCAATGCGGGGACGGCCGCCAGTCACGGTTGGGGGATCCCGATGGCAACCGACATCGCCTTCGCGGTTGGAATCGTCGCCCTGTTGGGGTCCAGGGTGCCATCCGGAGCCAAGCTCTTCCTGCTCGCCGTTGCCATCGCAGATGACATCGGCGCCATCGCAGTGATCGCCATCTTCTACACCTCGGAGTTGAACGGCGCATATTTCGCCGCCGCCGTCGCCGGTCTTCTGATCGTGTGGATCGCGAACAAGGTCAACATCAGGGCAATGTGGTTCTATGTGCCGGTTGCCATCGTCATCTGGTACTTCACACTCGAATCGGGGATCCATGCCACTCTCGCCGGCGTTGCTCTCGGTTTCCTCACCCCCGCCTACCCCTACTACGAGCCCCAGGAGTTCGACCAGCGCGCCCGCGCAATCCTCGATCAGTACCCGGCCAATGACATCACCGACGTTCATGCCCAGGAGCACGCCGACCACGAAGTGCTGCTCCTCTCGGAGATCGCTCAGGAGTCGGTCGCTCCCTTGACCCGGATGGAGCACAGGCTGGTTGCCTGGTCTTCCTTCGTCATCGTGCCACTGTTCGCCTTGGCCAATGCAGGTGTCGACTTCAGGGGGGTCAGCCTCACCGAAGCACTGACCTCACGTGTCGCCCTCGGAGTGTCGCTCGGCCTGGTTGTCGGCAAGCTCGTTGGGATCTCTCTGGCTTCGTACGGTGCGGTCAGACTCGGGTTGGGCAAGCTCCCACCGGGCACGTCCTGGAGTCATGTGTTCGGGCTGGCCGCTGTCGCCGGAATCGGGTTCACTGTATCGCTCTTCGTGGCAGGTCTCGCCTTCGAGGATCCGGTGTTCACCGATTACTCCAAGGTCGGCATCTTCAGTGGTTCGCTCATCGCCGGTCTCATCGGTGCCTTCTTCCTGAGCAGAGCACGTCCCCGGAGCCGGTCATGAACGGTCCGCCGGACACGATCACATGCGTCGAGTGCGGCGGCGTTGCCCACCTGAGCAGCTATCTCCCCGACGACGAGCCTCTCGAGGACGGTCACCCGATCGCCTACACCTGCGAGGACTGCAACCATCGCCACGATCTGATCTGGGTGGAAGACGACGACGATTGAACCGAAGGGGGAGGACTACCTCAGACCCCCAACGCGAGACCGCGCCCCTCACGAGCCCCCTCCATCCGCCCAAGGGTGAACGTTCATTGCAGCCATGACTGAGGGGGACGACCCCCCTCAAGCCCCCCGGCGGGAAACCGCCCCCTCACTAGACCGGTTGATCCGCCCAACGGTGAACGTTTATTGAGTCGGGGTCGAAACCCATCTCCGCGCAGAAGGAGCGGAAGCGGTCTTGGGGGACACCCCTCCACTCCAGATCGGAAAGCTCTTGTTCTATCGGCACGTCCAGCCGCAACGTGGTGAGCTCCCGGTAGAGATACACCTGTTCCTGATGTTCGGCGAGAGTGGCGGCCAGTTTCTCGGCTCCGCGGACTGATACCCCCCAGTCGCCGGGATCGGCCGGTATCAACTCCAGGCGGGGAAACTCGGCGAGAACGGTTGCGCTCGACTTGGCACCCCAGCCCGGGAGACCGGGCACGCCGTCGGCGGTGTCACCGACCAGTGCCAAATAGTCGGGAATCGACTCGGGGTGGATCCCAAACTTCTCGACTACACCCTCCTCGTCGACGATCTTCTGCTCGCGCCGGTTGTAGGTGACTATCTTGTCACCGACGACGACCTGGCTCATGTCCTTGTCAGGGCTGCAGATGACCACCTGCTCCACGTCGTCGACCCAACGAACCGCAGCCGCAGCCAGAGCATCGTCCGCCTCGAACTCGATGTTCCGCCACACCACGACCCCGATCGCCTCGAGAGCATCCTCGGCGAAAGGAAACTGACGGAGGAGCTCCTCCTCCATACCTACAGAAGACTTGTATGCGAGGAACATCTCGTTACGAAACGACTCGATGACAGTGTCGAAGCTGGCGGCGAGATGCGTCACCCCGGGTTCGCGTAGGAGGGCCAGAGTCGACTCGAGAATGCCGAGTGTTGCCCTGACGTCATGGCCATCGGGGGCGATGACAGTGTCCTTGCGCCCGTAGTGGGCGCGGAACAACTCGTAGGTACCATCGAGCAGGTGGAGACGCACGAGCATGATCCTACGTCAGACGAGCCGACTGACCCCTGGACGACATTCCAGGAGGAGTTCCACGAGCTCGGCGACCAGCTGAAGGACACCTACCGAAAGGTCGCATCGGAGGAGGGGCCCAGCGAGTCGGAGATCAAGGACGCCTTCGGCACCCTGGCCAGCGCATGGAGCCGGGTCGCCGACTCGGTCTCCTCCGCCCTGCAGGACCCTGTGGTGCGTCAACGGCTCAAGGATGCCGGCAGCGCCTTTGCCACCGCGGTCGGGAGGACCATCTCCGACCTGGGCGACGAGCTCCGCGATTCCGACACCTGGAAGCCGACATCTCCCGGCAACGAGGAGGAATAGGCCTCCGATGCATCCGCTGATCAGCGCAGAGAAGCTCGCCACTGTCATGGACGACGTCCAGATCTGCGACATCCGTTGGGACCTCACCGATCCCACGAAGGGCAGACAGACATACCGCCAGGGCCATATTCCTGGCGCTGTTTTCGTCGACCTCGACTCCGATCTCTCCGCGCCACCCGGCAGGAGCGGCCGTCATCCGCTTCCCAGCATCGAGGAGTTCGCGGCGACACTGGGAAGACTCGGCATCGATCCCGCAACAAGGGTGGTGACCTACGACGACGTCTCGGGCCAGATCGCAGCGAGACTCTGGTGGATGCTTCGCTCGATCGGCCACGAGGAGGTACAGGTGCTCGACGGTGGTTTGGGGGCATGGGTAGACCGGGGCGGATCTCTCGCCACTGGCGATGTCACGCCGGAGCCCACCAGGTATCCGGTGCCGGCCGGGTTCACCGGGACCGTCAGTCACGACGATCTGGGCGGCCGCACCATCATCGACGCGCGGGCAGGGGAGCGATACCGGGGAGAGCACGAGCCGGTCGACCCCAAGGCAGGCCATATCCCGGGTGCGATCAACATACCAACGTCAGTGAACCTCGATCACACCGGGCGCTTTCTGTCGTCCCGGGCTCTCTCCGAGGTCTACGACGAGGTCGCCGACGACGTCGCGGTCTCGTGCGGGAGCGGAGTGAATGCTTGCCACGACGCCCTGGCAATGGTGTTGGCCGGGCGGGCGATGCCCGAGGTATACGTCGGCTCGTTCTCCGAGTGGTCACGCCGTGACAAGCCCGTGGCGACGGGGCCGCACCCTTGATCAGTCGGCGCGCAATCGAAGCGATCGAGGTCTCCGATGTCGACGATCTCCTCCGGGTCGTCGACGGTCTTTGCAAGAACTCGCACTGGGACGAGTTGGTCGAGCTGAAGCAGCGTTGCGGTGAGGCGGTGGGCCGCGGCAAGCAGCTGTGGGGAGTCGAGGAGCACATTCGCTACCGACTCGCCCTCGAGGCGCCGGGTCCGTGGGCCGGGGCGGCCCTGAACGAAGGTGTGGCTCGTTTCGCCCTGGGACCCCTTCCCGAGGTGGCTGCCTCTACGAAGACGTGGGCCCAACTGGAGCCCTATCTCGACGACGGGCCCTGGCGGGCGGTGACGGCGGCAGAACGCGTCGTGCGCGGCGAAGTCGCCGGGCCGATCGCCGACCTGCCTGACCAGTTGATGGACTGGGAGCCGAGCTATCAGCTGGCCACCTACAAGTCGGACAAGGTGGAGACTCCCTCTCCCGCTCCTGTGGAGGTATCCGCGGTATCGCTGCCGGACGTGCGCCCTGAAACCATTGACGATCCGCAATCGGAGGGTGCCTTGTTCGACCTCATCCAACCTTGGGTCACAGAGTCCAACGGGCGCTACGAGGTGGCGACGGTCGAGGGCGATTCGCCTGCTGCGATCCGAGCGCTCGGGTTGAGTCGTGCCCGACTCGGTGAGATGGCCCCCCAGCTTGCCTTGAGCTGGATGGGATGGGCCGGTGCCTCGGGTGGGGCCCACGGGAGACGACGAGGGGCGGCGGCGGGCCGGTACGGAGCGTGGTGGACAGTCGCCACTCTCAGTGACCTCGACTGGCCCCCGGATCCTGAGGAGATCGGCGATGCCGCAGGGCGGCTCGACTACCACTGGTTCGACGACGGGTCCCCCGGAACTGGTTGGGAGCTGCGCATGGCTATCTCGGACCGGACATCCGGTTTGGCTTGGGCGATCGCAGCAACCGATTCCGTCTGAGCCGCGAACTGACCCGGTCGAGTCCTGGGCTCGAGGCCGATCCGTCAGGCGGTGACAGTCACCACCCTGGTGTGCCAGCCTGTGGCCCCGTCGGGTGCGGGTGGCACCACCTCGGAGGTTTGCGTGTTGCCCTCGCCGTCGGTGGCCCGACAGCGGAGCTGGTGGCGCCCGGGATCGGTGACGCTCCAGTCGACCTTCCATTGGACCCAGGCGTTGTCGGACAGCGGCTCTGACAGCTCGGCTTCGACCCAGTCGGCCTGGTCACCCAACTGGACCTCCACTCTCTGAATTCCCCGCGTCGGTGCCCACGCCACCCCGGCGACCACATGGTCACCGACTGCGATGGAGTTGTCAGCGGTGGGGGTGTCGATGCGTGATTGTGTCTTGATCGGCGCCTCCTTGGCCCACCCCCGGGGCACCCAGTAGGCATCGAAACCGTCCCAGGTCGTCAATTCGATCTCTGACAGCCACTTCGTCGCCGACACATACCCGTAGAGACCTGCCACGACCAGACGTGCCGGGAATCCGTGCTCGAAAGGCAGCGCCTCACCGTTCATCCCGACGGCGACCAAAGCCTCACGGCCGTCGTATGCAGCCTCGACCGGGAAACCAACCGTGAATGCGTCGACGGAGCGGCCCACGATCTGTTCGGCTTTGTCCTGCACTCCAGCCCGGTCGAGGATTTCCGTGAGCGGAACGCCGAGCCACCTCGCATTGCCAACCAGACCGCCGCCCACCTGATTGGAGACACACGAGAGAGTGACGTCGCGTTCGATCATCCGCATGTCGAGGAGGTCGACAAAGTCGATGGTGTACGGCTGATCGACCAACCCGGTGATGCTGAGAGTCCACTCCAACAGGTTTATGCGAGGGATCGACAGCGCAGTGTCGATGCGATAGAAGTCTTCGTTGGGGACCAGGATCTGCGCCAGACCGTCGATCTCGAAGTCGGCAGCCTCGGGAACCGCCGGGAGCGGCTCGGCGGCGCTGGGCAGCGCCACCTCGTCCCGACCCGCCACCGCCCTCTTGGCCCGCTCGATCAGGAGACGACCGAAGGTGCCGGCTAGAGCCGCCACTCCGAGCACGGCACCAGCGCCGATGAGAAACTTGCGCTTCGAAGTGTCGCTGGAGGCCTCCTCATCAATCGCAGAGATGTTGTAGAGCATGCGCAGGCTGGCCAAACCGGCGACAACCGCCAGCGCGGCCGGTATCAGGGCATCCAAGAAGGTGACCTGGGGGTCGACGAGTGCGGCGAGGACCGCCACGACTCCGAATCCGGTGAACACAGTGACGGCTATCCAGAACCGGGTGCGAGCCACCAGCCCCACGACCGCCCCGATGAGCACGGTGACCACGGCAATGCTGATGAGAAGGACAAGTTTGTCGTTGGTCCCGAAGACCGCGATCGCCCATTCCTTCACCGGGGTGGGCACGTTGTCGATCACCCAGTTGCCCAGCCCCTCGACGAGAGAGGGCGCATCGGCGATCAGCCCGGCGATCAGCTCGGAGATCCCGAGAGCGATGCCGGCCGAGAGGGCGCCGGCCAGCGAGTCACGAACGCGAGTTGTCATCACGAGAGTCACGGTAGGTGTCGGCCCGCTAAGGAATCGTAAATCCGATGGTCATTAGATTCTGACCATGCAGTTTGGAGCATTCGTACCGCAAGGCTGGAGGATCACCCTCTCCGGCATACCTATCGATCAGCACTGGCCGACCATGCTCGGCGTGGCCAAGGACATCGAGAGCCTCGGCTACGACTCACTCTGGGTCTACGACCACTTCCACACGGTGCCAGAGCCGACACAAGAAGTGACCTACGAGGCGTGGACGATGATGGCCGCCCTCGCCGCCACCACCGACACGGTCCGGCTCGGTCAGATGTGCACCTGCAACACCTACCGGCCTCCGTCATATCTGGCGAAGGTGGCCGCATCGATCGATGTCATATCCAACGGACGGCTGGAGATGGGCATCGGCGCGGGCTGGTACGAGCACGAGCACGACGGCTACGGCTACGAGTTCAAGTCACCGGCCGGACGTCTCGGGATGCTCCGCGAAGGTGTCGAGATCATGAAGGCGATGTGGACCCAGGACGTAGTCGACTACGAGGGCCAGTACTACAAGCTCGAGGGGGCGATCTGTCAGCCCAAGGGCATGCAGCAACCGCACATCCCATTCTGGATCGCGGGCGGCGGCGAACAGATCACACTCAACATCGCCGCCCGATATGCCCGGTACACCAATTTCAGTGCTGGTGACCTGCAGGTGTTCAAGGAGAAGTCCGAGATACTGCGGGGTCATTGCGAGGACGTCGGCACCGACTTCGACGGAATCACACGCTCGGTCAACTTCGACATCCTCTGCGCTTCGTCCGAAACCGAACTGGCGGATAAGAAGAAGTGGTATCGAAGCCACATGGAGAAGTACGTGTCCGAGCGTGGCGCCGAGCGGTTCGCCCGGATGTACGAGCGCAGCTCGGGAACACCAGAGCAGATCATCGAGAGGATGCGGGCCTTGGAGGAGGCGGGGATGGGTTACGCCATCGTCAACTTCGCAGATGTCGCTTACGACCGCAGCAGTCTCGAGTTGTTCGCTAAAGAAGTGATTCCGGCGTTCTCGTGATGGAGGTCGTCGTCGGAGAGGACGGGGTGGCCCGGTGCTGGTGGGGTGTCGAGCCCGAGATCTATCGCGACTACCACGACAACGAATGGGGTAGGCCCATCACCGAAGATCGTCTCCTTTTCGAAAAGCTCTGCCTCGAGGGATTCCAGGCCGGTCTTTCGTGGCTGACCATCCTCCGCAAGAGGGAGAACTTTCGAAATGCATTCGACGGCTTCGAGCCGGAGAGAGTTGCCGCATACGACGACTCCGACGTGAAGAGACTGCTCGCCGACGCCGGCATCGTCCGGCACGAGGGAAAGATCAGATCGACGGTCAACAATGCCGGCCGTGCACTCGACCTGGCCGACGAGCATGGGTCCCTGCGAAGCTACTTCTGGTCCTGGGCCCCGGATCCCGGACCAGCGCCGATCGAGATCCCCGCCGTCACCGAGACATCGACGGCATTGTCGAAGGATCTCAAGAAGCGAGGCTGGACCTTTGTCGGGCCCACCACCGTGTACGCATTCATGCAGGCGATGGGGTTGGTGAACGACCACCTGGAGGGGTGTCATGTCCGCGATCTGAGTGAAGCCCAGCGCCGATCTATAACCTCCACATCGTGATCGAGCGTCCCGAATTCACCATCGGAATCGAAGAGGAGTACCTCGTCGTCGATCGGGAGACCCGCGACCTCTTCAAAGAGCCGCCACAGGAGATGTGGGATTCGCTCGGGGAGGTCCTCGGCTCGCAAGTGACCACCGAGTTCCTCCAGGCCCAGATCGAAGTCGGCACGAAGGTGTGCGCCAAAGTCTCCGAGGCCAGAGAGGACCTGGCCACGCTACGGCGCGACCTCTCCAAAGTAGTCAGTGAGTACGGCGCCGCCATCATCGCCTCCTCGACACACCCCTTCGCCAACTGGGCTCAGCAGCTGACGACCCAGGACCCCCGATACATCAGACTCCAGGCCGACTATCAGCAAGTGGCTCGGCAATTGGTGATTTGTGGGATGCACGTCCACGTCGGGATCGACGCCGACCATCTGCGCATCGACCTGATGAACCAGGTCAAGTACTTCCTTCCCCACCTTCTCGCCCTCAGCACCTCCTCGCCATTCTGGGACGGCGTGCTCACCGGTCTCCACGCTTACCGCCTGGTGATCTTCCAGAACCTCCCCCGCACCGGTATCCCCGAGGAGTTCATGTCGTGGAGCGAGTACCAGCGATATGTGGACATCCTGGTCGACGCCGGGCTCATCGAAGACGCCACCAAGCTGTGGTGGGACATCCGCCCATCCAACCGCTATCCCACACTGGAGATGCGGGTGAGTGATGTTTGCACCCGTCTCGATGACGCCATGACCGTGGCGGCGTTATATCAATGCCTGCTCGGCTTCCTCTACCGCTTGCGTCGTCACAACCAGAGGTGGCGGACGTACGCGCCCGGCATCATCGAGGAGAACATCTGGCGAGCCCAGCGTTATGGCACGGGTGGAACGCTCGTCGACTTCGGCAAGGGAACGCTCGTCCCCTTCGCCGACCTATTGGAGGAGATGATCGAGCTGGTTGCCCAGGACGCCGTGGAGTTCGACGTTCGAGACGAGATCCGTCACGCCCGGACCATCGTCAAGGAAGGCACCAGCGCCGATCGCCAGATCTCGGCTTACGAGACCGCCATCGCCGACGGCGCCGAGGAGCATGAAGCCCATCAGGCTGTCGTCGATGAGTTGATCGTGGACACGCTCTACGGAATCGAGGTCTAGGTCACGACCACAGTTAGCGTCGGGAGCTCGCCTACCAGGAGCCCCCCGTCGTGACTGCACGCCCGATCCGCATCGCCCTCCAACTTCAGCCCCAGCACGCCGAATACTCAGAGATCAGAGACGCCGTGATTCGAGGAGAGGAAATGGGTGTCGATGTCATCTTCAACTGGGACCACTTCTTCCCGCTCTATGGAGAGCCCGACGGGAAGCACTTCGAATGCTGGACGATGTTGGGATCTTGGGCCGAGTTCACCGATCGTGTCGAGATCGGAGCGTTGGTCACGTGCAACAGCTACCGAAATCCTGAACTGCTCGCCGACATGGCCCGGACCGTCGACCACGCCTCGGAAGGACGGCTCATCCTGGGAATCGGCGCCGGGTGGTTCGAACGTGACTACGACGAGTACGGATACGAGTTCGGGACTCCAGGATCGAGGCTCGCCGACCTGAAACAGGCCCTGCCCCGGATCGAGGCGCGCTTCGAGAAGCTCAACCCGCCGCCCACTCGAGAGATCCCGGTGCTGATCGGTGGTGGCGGCGAGAAGAAGACATTGCGCTACACAGCCGAGTACGCCGACATCTGGCACGGTTTCGGTCAGCCGGACGTGATCCGACACAAGAACGATGTTCTGGACGACCATTGCGCAGACATCGGCCGGGACCCGTCGGAGATCGAGCGCTCCTGTGGCGCCAGCGTCCGCAGGCTGGAGTTGGGTGATGCGCTCGTCGAAGCGGGAGCATCGATGATCACCCTCGGTTTCGACGGAGATACCCACTTTGACTTTGGTCCGGTCTCCGATTGGCTCGGCTGGAAGGACGACCGCAACGCCTCAACTGTTTGACCACCCGGGCTCGGGTTAAAGTGCCCGACCGTGAGTGATGTTCAGACCGCCGGCGCCGCCATGGGCGTGCCACCCGAGCTGGTGCAGCGATCGGCGGCGGCCCGAGCTGCGGTCGATGGCACCTCGGTGGACGACATCCTCGCCGCGTGGGCGGGCGATGCCCCTCCCCCGGCGCCGTCGGCCCCGTCTCAGAGCGAACTGCCTCCGGATGAGGCCGTAGAACAAGCTCCGTCATCTGAGACGGAACCCGAGCCGGCCGCCGCTGCCGTTGCGGTCATCGAGCAGCCCGAAGTAGTCGCTCCGGCAGATGCCGAAATCGAGGTCGAGGCCGAACCGGAGCTGGAGCCGGTTGCCATGTCGACCCGGGTCAAGACCGCCGTGCGCATCGGAGCGTGGACCGGTGCTGCCCTGGGTGTCGTCGGATTCCTGGTCGCCACCGTGTTCTGGGCTCCCAACGCCACCATCGAGACTGATGGGGCCCCCATTGTCCAAGTCGAGCCGACCGCCATACTCATCGGCATCGCCCTGGTCAGCGTGGTATTTGGCGCCATCGTGGCCGGGATGTCCCGGGCTGTCACTGCCTGGACCGACCCGGCGATGCAGTTGTCGGGCTCCAAGACGACGACCGCCTGGCTCGGCGCAGCGATCGGACTCGTACTCGGTCTGGCGGCAGGCGCCACGCTCAACGGCTTCGGGACTCCGGTCGAGGGCTCTGACCCAGCGATGGTGCAGCTACCGGTGCTGGCGACACTGTTCGTGATGATCATCGGCGGAGCCCTGCTCGGCGCCCTCACCGCCCTCGTCCCCCAGCTCATCGGGGTACCGGTGGCGGTCGACGATTCCGACACCGAAGAGGTCGCCACTGTCAAGAAGCGGCTGGGAAATGCAATGAGCATCCCGGTGGCGGGTCTGCTGCTGCTGCTCCTGCTCGTGTTGCCGTTTGCCTACGCATTGATCCAGTCGAACCATCTCGCTCCGGGCATCGGCGGCGCCGTCGTCGCCATCGTCGCCGCCGGCGGAATCCTCGGATTCTCGGCGCTGGCAGGGAACAAACCCGAGATGCGAATCTCGTTCAGCGATGTTGTATGGGCCCTCGTCGGCATCGGGGCGGTCCTCATCATCGTGATCTCCGTCCTCCTCTACACAGGCAACGAGGAACACACAGAGGAGCCCGCAACCGGCGAGACAGCCGCAGTCCTCGTTCTCTAGGGGACTGCTTCAGCCGAGCGCTCCGGCATTTATCGCCTCCGAGCTGTCCCCCGTGGTCAGCAAGACCTTTATCTTCTCGGCCACCTCGGTGGCGACACCCACCTGCGCTTCGGCCGTGGAGGCACCAAGGTGAGGAGTAAGCACCAGATTCGGCGCCTCTCGCAGCGGACTGTCCGCCTGTAGCGGCTCGTCGACGAAGACATCGAGGGCGGCGCCGGCGATCTCCCCGGCACTGAGCGCCTCGGCGAGAGCTTGCTCGTCGACAACGCCGCCACGGGAAGCGTTGACCACGAAGGCGGTCGACTTCATCCGCTCAAATGCGTCCCGGCCGCATATCCCACGGGTCTCCTCGGTGAGCGGGACGTGGATCGAGATGAAATCGCCGATGTCGAGCACCTCATCGAGGGTGACCAGCTGTACCCCGAGATCGTCGGCGCGCTCCTCGGTGAGATATGGGTCGTAGACAACCACACCCATCCCGAATGCCTGGCAGCGGAGCGCAACCTCACCTCCGATCCGCCCGGCGCCGATCAGCCCGAGGGTCTTTCCCCTCAGCTCGACACCTTTGAAAGCTGCCCGGTCCCACTCCCCCCGGCGCACCGATGCCTCCGCAGCGGGGATCTTGCGGGCGACCGAGATGAGGAGGGCCATAGTGAGCTCGGCGGCGGCAATCGTGTTGGCACCAGGTGCGTTGAACACCGCGACCCCACGTTCGGAGGCGGCGACGATGTCGACGTTGTCGACGCCGACGCCGGCACGACCGACAGCGCGCAGCTGCGTGCCCCGCTCCATCAAGTCCCTGGTCACCTTGGTGGCGCTGCGGACGATCAGAGCATCTGCAACGGCCAAGGCGGCCATGAACTCCTCGGTGGTCGAGTCGTCCACAGAGGCAACGTGAAACGTCTCGTCATCGACGATGGGGTGGAGTCCGGAGAGGGCCACCTTGTCGGTGACCAGCACCCTATAGGTCATGACATGACGTCGGTGAGTACCTCGAGCAGCTCTTCGAGCTCGACCATCGTGTGGTCGCCCATGTGCCCGATCCGGATTGTGGAGTCTTTGAGGGGCCCATAGCCCCCGCCGATGACCCAGCCTCTGTCGAACATCCCGGAGACGATCTCACGAGATCTGTCGGTGGCAACGCACGTAACCGTCGGCGACCGGTGACCCTCGGCGGCGAAGACTTCGATCTCTTGACCCTGGCCTTGCATCTCCTCCACCCACTTGAACGTCCGCGCCTGCATGTCGAGATGGCGTTGCCAACGGGCCGCCATGCCCTCCTCGGCGATGAGCTTCAGTTGGTAATCGAGGGCGTAGAGAAGCGAGATGGCCGGGGTGGCCGGTGTCTGATGCTCGGTGATCTGTTCGTGAAGCATCTCGAGATCGAAGTACCAACCTTTGTCGGGGATCTTGGCCGAACGCTCCAGGATCGCCTCGTCGGCCACGCCAAAGGCGAGGCCCGGTGGCAGTGCCAGGGCCTTCTGCGAGCCGGTGAGGATGAAGTCGACACCCCAGTCATCGGTCCAGGTCTCCACACCGCCGATGCCGGTCACCGAGTCGACCAGGAGCAAAGTATCCGTGTGCTCGTTGACGACACTCGTTATGGCCTGGAGATCCTGCAGCGCCCCGGTAGAGGTCTCCGATTGAGAGAGCGTCACCGCGTCATAGTCGGCCTGACGGAGCCTGTGGTCGAGCTCGTCGGCTTCGTGGGCATGGCCCCACTCGACCTCCCACACATCGACAGTCTTCCCACTCGCCCGGGCAATATCGGCGAACCGCTTGGAGAATGCCCCGTTGACCAGACTGAGCACCCTCCCGTCGAGAACACCGTTACGGACGCATGCCTCCATCAGACCCGTAGCCGACGAAGTGGAGACGATGACCGGGCGGGTCGTGGCGAACACAGGCTCGAGACCGGTCTGAATCGAGGTGAGGAGATCGACGATGGCCTCGCCCCTGTGTCCGATCATCGGGCCGTTCTGAGCCTCGAGAACGTCTGGGTGGACTTCGGTTGGGCCGGGTAGGAAGAACCGCCCCGGCTTGAGTGGCTGACTCATCGAGTTGTTTCTACCAGGGTGCTTCCAGATGGCGAAGACCGGAAGTCCGCCCCCGGGGCGTTGCGCGAGGTCTGCTTGGCCTGGTTCCTTGGAGCACGGTGGGGACGTTCCTTGGGGCGAAGGTGGGGGTTCGGCGTGGCGGCGAGGTGCTCGTTCTCAAGGCGCTGGACCTCGCTCAGCCCAGGACTGTTCTCAGGGCGCTGGACCTCGCTCAGCGAAGTCTGCAACCCTGGGTCTCAGTGAAGCGTGGTTGGGTCAACCCCTGATCGCCACCACACCGAGGGCGGCGAGGACGACTAGGTAGAGGGAGCAGGCGAGAACGAAGCCAGCCGTGAAGAATCGGCTGATCATCGGTTTCTCGTAACGAACGTGCATGAACCAGCCCACCACGACCAGAAACTTCACCGCAGACAGGCCAAGCAGCATGATGGCGTTGAAGATGCCGAGACCGAGGGCGTGGTCGATGTAGAAGAGGGAGACCTCGATGGCGGTGAGCACGGCGAGAAGCCCGGCGATCTTCCAGTACTGGGCCGGAGTGGGGTGGTGATCGTGCTGACCGGGTTGATCGTGCTGCTCGGATGTCATGAGACGTGCGGGTAGATACGGGGATGGCTACTCATGAGATTACGGGTAGGTAAGGCGGACAGTTCATCAGACAGGCACCGAGAGCAGATAGACCACGGTGAAGATGACGATCCAGATTATGTCGACGAAGTGCCAGTAGAGACCGACCAACTCGAGATTGAGACCGTGCTTCTCGCTCAGGCCGCCGCGACGCCGGGAGATACCCCAGAGGGAGAGGAGCATGATGACCCCGATGGCGACGTGGGTTCCGTGAAAACCGGTGAGGACGTAGAAAGCGGAGGCTGCGGGGTTGGTCGACAGCGTCATGTCGTACTCGACGATGAACTCGGTGAACTCGAACACCTGCCCACCGAGGAAGACCGCACCCAGAGCGGCGGTGGCGAAGAGCCAGGTGCGAGCCCCGTTCTGATCGTTGCGGGTCAGCGCGTTGTGGGCGAGCACCATTGTCAGCGACGACATGAGCAGCACAAAGGAGCTGACCGAGGTGAACGGGATGTCGTAGATCTCCGCCGGGTAGACGCCCTCGAAACCGGTGCGGTTGGAATAGAGCAGATAGTTGCTGATCAGGGCGCCGAAGAAGAGAAACTCCGAGCTGAGGAAGACCCACATTCCCAGCTTGCGGTTTTCGATGCCGGTCGACTCGTGCTCGGGGTGGCCCACCGCTGCGTCGTGAGCGAGATCACTCATCCGACACCTCCATTTCACCATCCACGAGCGAAGACACGTCGGCGTCAGCCGAGGACGCGTCGCCCGGTTCGATGATCTCTTCGTCGAACTCGTCGACGTCGTGGCCGGGCTCGTGATCCATGGGCTCTTCCAGCGGCTCGATGGCCCAACCGATGAGCGCCGAAAGTGAGATGAGCGCCCCTATACCTATCAGCACCTTGCCCCAGGTGGTCGTGTGGTAGATGATCCCGTAGAAGATCAGAGGCAGCCCCGACGCCATGATGATCGGGAAATAGGACGGTGCCGGGAGATGGATCGGGTGTCTCGGGTTGAGACCGTCGTACTCGAGGTCGGCGATGATCTGGTCTGCTTCTGGTAGGCGGACGGCGCGTCCCTCCTCGTCCTCTTCGTACTTCAGGTGCCAGAAATGATCCAGCCGCGTCACTTCGGGGGGCGTGGCGAAGTTGTACTCCGGAGTCGGGTTGGGGATCGTCCACTCGATGGTCCGTGCGTCCCACGGATCGAGACCGGACAGCTCGCCGTGACGTCGGCTGTGATACCAGTTGTACATGAACACGGCGATCGAGACGGCGATGATGAACGCACCGACGGTCACCGCGACGTTCCATGTCTCCAGACCGGTCTCGGGCGCGTACTTCCACGTGCGGCGGACCATGCCCTGGAGGCCAAGCCAGTGCATCGGGGCAAAGGTCAGGTTGAACCCGATGAACTGGAGCCAGAAATGCGTCTTTCCCAGACCCGGGTTCATGACGCGACCCGTGAGCTTGGGGAACCAGTAGTAGAGACCGGCGAAGATCCCAAACACCGCGCCACCGAAAAGGACATAGTGGAAGTGGGCGACGATGTAGTAGGTATCGGTCTGCTGCCAGTCGGAGGGGACGATCGAATGGGTGACGCCGGAGAGACCGCCAATCGTGAACATCGCCACGAAGCCGGACGCAAACAGCATGGGTGTCGAGAGTTTGATGCGTCCGCCCCACATCGTCCCCATCCAGTTGAAGATCTTGATGCCGGTCGGGATGGCGATGGTCATGGTGGCCAATCCGAAGGCGGCCTGCGCCACCGGGGTGATGCCTGACGCGAACATGTGATGGGCCCAGACCCCGAACCCGAGAAAGGCAATCGCTGCACCGGCAAAGACGACCGCCGAATACCCGAACAAAGGCTTACGACTGAATACGGGCAACACCTCCGAGACGATGCCCATCGCCGGCAGGATCAGGATGTAGACCTCGGGATGACCGAACAACCAGAAGAGGTGCTGCCACAGGATGGGGTCACCACCCCCGACCGGGGCGAAGAAGAGAGTCCCGAACTGGCGATCGAACGTGACCATGAACAGGGCCACGGCAATGATCGGCAACGAGAACAGGAGGAGGAATGCCACAACCGTCGACATCCAGGCGAAGACCGGCATCCTGAGCAGACGCATGCCTTTGGCCCGCATGTTGAACACGGTGACTATGAAGTTGATCGAAGAGATCAACGAGGCCAGCCCGAGAATCTGCAATCCCAGGGCCCAGTAGTCCATGGCGGTGCCTGGTGAATAGAGAGGCCCGGCGTTGGGCTGATATCCGAACCATCCACCGTCGGGCGATGTCGCCAGGAAGTTGAACGACCCCGGACCCCCTCCAGCGGCGAGATTACCGGGTATCCCACCCGGCGACACGGGAGGAACGGACGTGCCGAAGATGAAGGTGCTGTAGAGGAAGATCCCACCGAAGAAGAAGATCCACCACGAGAGGGCATTGAGACGGGGGAAGGCGACGTCCCTGGCCCCGATCAGCAACGGCAGGAGATAGTTCATGAAGGCGGCGCCAACCGGCATCACGAAGAGGAAGATCATCGTCGTTCCATGCATCGTGAACAGGGCGTTGTAGGCACCCGCAGTCAGGAACTCGGAGTTGGCCGAGGCCAACTGGATGCGAAGGAGGAGGGCCTCGACACCCCCGACGATGAAGAACGTGAAGGCGGCGTAGCCGTACATGATGCCGATCTTCTTGTGATCGACAGTGGTGATCCATCCCCACAACCCCGAGGTCGATCTGGGACGACGGAATATCGTCGTGATCGTCGGGCGTTCAGCGGTGGCTGTCATTCGTTCCCATCCAACCAGACGATAAGCGCGTCGATCTCCGCCTCGGTCAGACCCAGATCTGGCATAAAGCTCCCCGGCTTCACCTCCGGTGGGTTGGCCAGCCAGCGTTTGAGTGCCGCATCGTGACTCTCACCCTCCTCGGGGAGAATGGCGCCGGCGAAGACATCTCTCGACGCGAAGTGAGTCAGATCAGGGCCGTTGAAGGCGTCCGGCGGAACGATGTTGGAGGCCTCGGCGTCGTCGAATCGCACGGTGTGACACTGGATGCAGCCCTTGTTGAGAAACGCCTGATAACCCTCGTATCCGGGGTCGCCCTCCACAGGGAGAGTCGTCGGTGCCTGCTGGTCGGCCACCCACGCATCGAAGTCGGCCTGGCTCACCGCCTGGACCCTCGTTCTCATCAGGGAGTGTGACAAACCACAGAACTCGGCGCAATGACCCCAGAACTCGCCCGGCTCGTTGGCCTCGAGACGTAGCGTGGTGGTTTGACCTGGTATCAGGTAGCGCTTGCCGTTCAGGGCGGGAACCCAGAAGTTGTGGATGACATCGTCTGAGGTCATCTGAGCACAGACCTCCTGGCCCGCCGGGATCACCATGACGTTGGCTGTGTCGACCTCCTGTTCGGGATAGTGGAACTCGAACCACCATTGGTGACCGATCACCTCCACCTCCATCGCGTCGGGACTGCATTCCGTCAGCTCGAAGATGGACGAAACGGTGGGAACCGCGATGCCGGCAAGGATCAGAGCGGGTATGACCGTCCACACGACTTCCAGCTTCGGGCTTCCGTGGAGCTGTTTTGGCTCTTTCTGATCTCCCTTGCCCTTGTCCCGGAAGAACACGAGGATGACGACGAGACCGGCCATCACGAGAACGAAGACACCCGTGGCGATCCAGAACACCAGCCAGAACAGGCTGTCGATCTTCTCAGCAAAAGGCCCGCTGGGCTCGAAAGTGGTCAGAGGCTGGTCCTGTCCGGCATCGAGGAAGGCGCATGCGCTGAGAAGAAGAGATGAGCCGACAAGCGCGGTGAGTCGGGTCAAACGTCGGCGGATCGGGGCCATCGGGTGGGCATCTTACGGAGATTGAGAATCAGCAACCAACTTCACCAACGGGCGATCGAAACGGGGTCAACCAATCCACCGTGCGGCCTCGAACACGGATCATGAGAGAGCTTCCGATGTTCCCACTGGGCAACCCGCTGCTGCCAGGGATGGTCTTGCCACTCCGTCTCTTCGAGCCACGCTATCTGCAGCTCTACGCCGACATCATCGACAGCACCCGCGAGTTCGGTGTCGTCCTCATCGAACGGGGCATTGAATCGAGAGACGATGCAGCCACATTCGATGTGGGATGCGTCGCAAGCATCGTCGGGTCGGGAATCAACGATGACGGCACCGTTGGTCTCATAACCGTTGGACGTCGCCGCATCCGAGTGGACAAATGGCTCGAGTCCGACCCCTACCCCCGGGCGTTGGTCACCGACCTCGACGACGAGCCGCTCTCCGACCGGGGGCTGAACTCCGTCCGGGCCGCCGCCCATCGGATACCCGATCTCCTGAATACGGCCGCGAAGCTCGACTCCGAGGTGAGCACCGAAGTTCCCGAGCTCGCCGCCGATCCCGTGGTCGCCATTTATCAGATCGCGCAGATGTCGGGCCTGCAATCGCTGGATCTACAGAAGATCCTCGAGACACCCGACGCCGACACGCGCGCCGCGCTCGTCGAAGCGAAGGTCGAGGAGACTCTGGAATTGATTCGGCTCCAGCTCGAGGTCGGTGAGGGATAGGGGCATCCGCCTCACCCTGGTTTGGTCGGTGCGACTTCGATTTCCGACCACTGTTTTCGCTCGAGCAGAAGCGACACACCGACTCCAAAGAGGATCGCCCAAAAGAACCTGCCCAAACCGAGCAGCTGCAGCTCCGAGACCGCCACGGCGAATGCGACGACAGGTCCGAGGATCAGCGGACCTCGCGTCACTTCGGCTAGAGCGCGGGTGAGAATGGTGAGGGCGGCAAGCCCCACTACTGCATCGAGGAGAGCCTCCGGGATGAACTCGAGCAGCTGGATGGCGAAACCCGCAGACAGTGCCACCAGAACACTGGCACCTGCGGCGATGTGAGCCGCCCAATGTCTGCCCTCGTGGCCGCCTGCATCGGGACCGGCGACCAACGCCGATGCGGGCAGCGATAAGGACACGCCCATCGGCCCGAATGCCGAGCCCAACATCGTTCCGGCGCCGCTCACAAAGGAGAGCGCTCGCTCTGGCGGATCGAAGTCCTGGGAGCGGAGATAGACGAGCGAAGGGGCGTTGGCCTGGAGGGTTATGAAGATCACCAGGACCGGGGTGGCCGTCACCAGCGCCTCGAAAGTGAAATCCGGGGCGGTCAGCGTGACCTGTGGCCATGCCAGGTCGGGCGCCGGTCCCATCTCCGAACTGACCAGGGCGACTATCACCCCGACCACCAGGGCCGACAGGAGGGCTGGAACCCGCTGACCGAGAAACGCCGCGCTGAGGAAATATGCCAGGAACGTGGAGCCCACCAGCAGTGTCGACGCTCCGAGAGAGGTGATCGACTCGGAGAGGAGCGGGTCGAGGATCGCCCCGGCCAGCAGGCCATAGACGATCGGTGAGGGCAAGAGCTGGGCCAGCCGATGGGTGAGACCTGTAAGACCGAGGAGAAGGACGAAGGCCCCGGCGACGACGGTTGCGCCAACGAGCTCGGACCAACTCAGCTCACCCCCGAGCGACAGGACGAATATGAGGATGAAGATGTTGCCGGTGATCGGTATCGGCTGTCGATACCTGATTGTCAGAATGATCGTGAGAACCGCCGGCAGACCCCACACAGCGAAGATCCAGGCAGACGTCTCGGCGGCCGTCAGCCCTGACCCGGCCGCGGCATCGAGCGGGATTGCGACGACCGCCACGTAGACCGCTGAGAGTGAAAGACCGGCCGCCAGAGGTCTCAGAAATCGTCGATAACCGGTTCCCTCCACCACATGTTCAGACTAGGGACTACGTGGTGCCGCGCCGCGGTCAGCGCGAAATCAGATCGATCGCAGCTTCCACGTCGGAATCGGAGACCGCCCCTTCGAAGACGGCGGCCACCATGCCGGACGGGTCGATGGCATATAGCCAGGGCTGTGAGATCAGACCCCATTGCTCGACGTCGGCCGAGAGCTCCGGGTCGGCCTCTTCTTCGACATCGGAGTTGGCGAAAACATCGACCACTCGGAACGTGACCCCGCGCTCGTCGGCGAAGGATTGCGCTTGATCGATCATCGGACGACAGGCCTGCGACGGGCACCGTTGAGGGCTCGCGAAAACGACCAACAGTGGACCACTCACCTCCTCTCCCTCGATGGGCGGAGCGGATTCGCCGGCGGTCACCTGGAAGGGATTCTCGACTGAGATGAAGCCGGCCGGCGGAGTCTCGCCGTGTGTTCCCCCATCGACGGTCAGCTGATAGGTCTCGGCTTCCGGAATCTCGACGACGAACGCATATGCGGGTTGTGTGTCGGGGACCACCCAGACGAGCTCACCCGGATAGACCCCCAAAGGCGAGCCGTTTTCGTCCCGCAGGGTGCCGGACGGGACGGTGTCGAGAGCCAGGAGCTGGCCCTCCCCGTTCCTCAGCTCGACCAGGATCCTCTGCTCACCGGTCCCGATGGTGCTGAGGGTCGAGATCACTTTTGCAGAAAAGGAGGGCCCTGCGCTGCAGGCGACGACCGCCAACATTGCAACAGCCGCAAAGACTCTGTTCAAAGAAGAACGTCCAGCATCACAGAGGCAAAGAGTGCGGACAGATAGACCGTCGACGTCGTGAACAGCCGCATTGCCTGATCGGGGTGGCGCACCACCCGCCAGGTGTCCCACAGGAACCATCCACCGAGGGTCGTGGCTGCGACCAGGTAGATCCAGGACATTCCACCGAGAGGGACGAGCAGGAGCGAAACCCCGACCATCAGACCGGTGTAGAGAAGCATCCGCCTGGTGGTGGCCTCGACGCCCGCCACAACCGGGAGCATCGGCACACCTGCCGCGGCGTAGTCGTCCCGATAGCGCAGAGCCAGTGCCCAGAAGTGCGGTGGAGTCCAGTAGAAGACGACGAGAAAGAGCACCCACGCCGGCAACCCAAGCGAGCCCGTTACCGCAGCCCAGCCAACCAGGGTGGGGGCGGCACCGGCGGCGCCACCGATCACGATGTTCTGCACCGTCGAGCGCTTGAGTCGTCTCGTGTAGACGAACACGTAGAAGAGCAATGCGGCCGTGGCGATCGACGCCGCCAACAGATTGGCGAACACGGTCAACCAGACAAACCCGGCCACCCCGAGGACGACACCGAACACGAACGCATTTCGCGGCGCCACTTCGTGACGAGCCAGAGGCCGTGATCGTGTGCGACGCATCATCTCGTCGATGTCGCGGTCGTAGAACATGTTCAGCGCATTGGCGCCACCCGCGGAGAGCGCTCCCCCGATCAGAGTCGCCACCACGAGCCATGTCCCGGGCCACCTGCCTGCGGCGAGGACCATCGATGGGATAGTGGTGATCAGCAGTAACTCGATTATGCGGGGCTTGGTCAACGCCACATACGCTCCGAGCCGCGATCGCGGCCCGGCCGTTGCTTCGACGACGACGGGTTTGTGGAGCTCGGTCATCCTGACGACATGGGGAACGTCTCAGACGATATACGCCAACACGGTCAAGCAACAGACGGTCATCGCCTCCACGCCCTCCTAATCTCGCCGCATGCGCTGGGTGAAACGCATCGGCCTCTTCATCCTGGTGCTCGTGCTTGGCGCCGTCGCCTTCGCCATCTACACGGTTCGCAACTCCTTCCCCCAGGTCGAGGGCACGATTCAGGTCGACGGCTTGGTCGACGAGGTGGAGGTCCTGCGGGACGACCTCGGCGTCCCCCACATCTATGCCGCGAACTCTCACGATCTTTTCTTCGCGCAAGGCTTCACCCACGCCCAGGACCGCTTCTACCAGATGGACTTCTGGCGCCACATCGGGGCCGGGAGACTGTCGGAGATGTTCGGTTCTTCCCAGGTGGAGACCGACATGTTCCTCCGGTCCCTGGGATGGGAGACGCTGGCAGAGGAGGAGTGGGCATCGATGCAGTCACCCTCCCGGGACATCCTCCAGTCGTATGCAGATGGTGTCAACGCTTATCTCGATACCCACTCCGGGTCAGAATTGAGCCTGGAGTACGCCATCCTCCCGCTGCAGAACCCGGAGTACGAGATCAATCCCTGGTCCCCGGTGAACACGTTGACTTGGGCCAAGGTGATGTCGTGGGACTTGAGTTCGAACATGTCGGAGGAGATCTCCCGGGCGGTGCTCGGCAAGACCCTGCCACTCGACCAGGTGGAACAGCTCTATCCAGCATTCCCCGAGGATCATCCTGTTGTCGTCGAAGACGCCACGTCGGCCACTGAGCAGAGAGAGACCGTGTCGATTCCCGACGAGGCACTCACCGATCTCGTCTCTGCCGGGTCTGCCGCAGATCGGCTCTGGGAGCTCACCGGGGGAGGCTTCGAAGGAATCGGCTCCAACAACTGGGTTCTGTCCGGGGAGCTGACCGAGTCCGGGATGCCGCTCCTGGCCAACGACACCCATCTGGCCAATCAGATGCCTTCCATCTGGTACGCGAACGGTCTCCATTGCACCGAGGACTCCCAGGACTGCCCTCATCAACTCGTGGGTTTCAGTTTCGCCGGCACTCCAGGCGTCGTGATCGGGCACAACGGTCACCATGCGTGGGGCGTCACTACAGAGGCGGCGGATACACAGGACCTCTTCGTCGAACGGGTGAACCCTGAGGACCCCGGCCAATACGAGGTCGACGGCTCCTGGGTCGGCTTCGATTTGAGAGAGGAGACCATCGAAGTGGGCGGTGGCGACGATGTCACCTACGAGGTTCGCAGCACCCGGCACGGGCCAGTGATCTCCGAGACCTACTTCGATGACGGTGTCTTCGACGGCTCGACGACCGTCGAGACCCCGGACGACTACGTCGTGGCTCTCGGCTGGCAGAGCCTGGAGACCTCGACACTCGTGGATGCCATCATCGGCATCAACCTCGCAACCTCATATGAGGAATTCCGGGAAGCGGTCGGCCTTTGGGACATCGCGGCGCAAAACGTCGTATATGCCGATGTGGAAGGGAACATCGCGTACCACTCCACCGGTGAGATCCCCGTTCGGGCCACCGGCGACGGTCGCTATCCCGTGCCGGGATGGACATTGGAGTACGACTGGGAAGGGACCGTGCCCTTCGACCAGATGCCGGCGATGCTCAACCCTCCGGCCGGATACATCGAATCGGCGAACCAGCCCGTCCACCGCCCCGGCTCGACCCCCCTGATAGGGATCGACGGGGCACACGGCTACAGGGCCAGGCGAATCGGGCAGATGATCGAGGAGAGCGACGCCCACAACGTCGAGACGATGCAGACGATGCAGTTCGATGCGCGAGATGGGGGGGCCGAGTGGCTTGTCCCCTATCTGCTCGAAGTCGACGCAACCGGCGATGAAGAGTTGGCCGACACCCGGCTCAGGCTGGAGGGCTGGTCGGGCGGTGGATCGGCTTTCCAGAACGAGGCGCGATCGACCGGAGCCGCTATCTATCAAGTGATCTGGCGGCAGACGCTCGCTCTCACTTTCCACGACGACCTCCCTGAGGACGAATGGCCTCAAGGTGGCAGTCGATGGTTCGAGGTCGTTCGTGGTCTGCTCGAAGAACCCGAAGACCCGTTCTGGGACGACTCGAGGACCGTCGAAGTCGAAACCCGCGACGACATCCTGAGACGGGCCATGAGGCTGGGGCGGAGGGAACTGGCCGGACTGCTGGGCGATGACCCTCAGAACTGGTCCTGGGGCGCACTTCATATCGCCCGGTTCGAGAACCAGACACTCGGGCAATCCGGCATCGGCCCCATCGAGTGGCTCTTCAAC
Organism: Acidimicrobiia bacterium; assembly: GCA_035620735.1. Classification (GTDB taxonomy): domain Bacteria; phylum Actinomycetota; class Acidimicrobiia; order Spongiisociales; family ZC4RG35; genus JANQRA01. The sequence continues at coordinate 51,464 of DASPGH010000095.1, forward strand.
CGCACCGCGCCGGCGCGGGTGGGCGGGACTGAATCGGTCGTGAATGCGGTGGGTTGGAATCCAATCGAGTCCTATGAGGTGAACTGGGTGCCGGCCCAGCGCATGATCGTTGACCTGGGCGACCTCGATGCCTCGACTTTCATCCACACCACCGGCCAGTCGGGCCACGCCTTCGCCGCGAACTACCAATCGATGCTGGAGATGTGGACGGACGGTGAGCAGGGGCCGATGCCTTTCAGTCGCGGCGCCGTCGAAGACATCACCGTCGACACAGTCATCCTGGCCCCAACCGGCTGATTCAGTCGGCGAGAAAAGCAATCAACTCGTCGGCCACCTGGTCGGCGTGTGTCCAGACCATCTCGTGACCAGCCCCATGGATCTCCACGAGCCTTGCTCCCGGGATGGCCGCCGCCAGATCTCGTTGCCACTGCGGCGGAACCAGAAAGTCACTGGAAGGGAACAACACAAGCGTCGGCACGTCGAGCCTGCCTATCCACTCCCTCGAGTCAAAGCGAAGCAGAGCGAATGTCGCCTGCGCACCACTCTCGATGCTGCGCCGCTGCGTCTCCCGCCACATCCAACGGGCGTGTCTCGGCTCGACTGCGTGACGGGCGATGAGATAGCCACTCCTCACCTCCGGGGTGCCCACACCGGTGAGACGCTCCCACCCCCGGGCCAGGAACGCGCCGATGCGGCGCGCCCACCGGTAAGCCCGGGCGTGGTTGGCAAAGGTGGCTAGAAGGGCGAGTTTGCGGACACGCCCGGGATGACGCCGTGCGAACGACTGGGCGATGAGGCCCCCCATCGAGTACCCGACGACATCGACTTGCCCGACGCCGAGCTCATCGAGAACTCCGGCGAAGTCGTCGGCATCGTCCTCGACCTCGAAACGGGTGTCTCCCATTGCCGAGAGCCCGTGGCCGCGGTGATCGATCATGATCACCCGCCGCGCGACGGCGAGCTTCGGGGCCACCTGATACCACTCGGTGAGTGAGGCTCCGGCCAGACCATGGACGAGGAGGATGGGCACGCCTGCGGAGGGGCCCATCTCCCGCACCAAGTACTCCTCGTCACCCACGAAGACTGTGCGTCCGGCGACACGCAGGGGGTGCTCCTGGGGAGGATCGAAACGAGGCTCCAACCGGGGCCCGAATGCTCGCCAGGCCACCGCACCGGCGATCGCCCATTTCCACCACTTCACGAAGCGAGATCCCCGACTGCGAACGAAAGCTCTTCGACCGGCATCCCTCCGATCAGATGCTCTTCGATGACGCGGTCCAGTTTTGCCATGTCGAGATCGGCGTACCAGGTCCCTTCCGGGTAGACAACCGCGATACAACCCTGCTCACATATTCGGAGACAGTCAGCTTTGGTTCGCAGCACTGTTCCGGTGCCGGGCACAACCGGGCTCGGGTCGAAGTTCACGTCGCCCTGCCACTTGGGGGGCGCGGAGGCGGCGTCGAGTTGCTTGAGCCTGTTCTTGAGATGAGCCCAGAGCGCATTGGTCTGTTCCCGGGGAGCGCATTTCGGGTTCGTTTGATCGGCGCACAGGAAGATATGACGCCTCACCCTCGGGATGGAGAGGGCTTCGGCGATGTTCTCGAGACGCTCCTTGTTGTCCACGTCGACCAGTTAAGTCGTGACCGGCGAATCGGCGAACCTCGGATTTGTCAGCATCGCTCGCCGACTCTCGACCCGAGTACGCCCGTGGTTGAAGTCGCACCTACCTGAGTCTGATCGAGGTCCCCTCGGTCACAACCCCGATCACGACCGCGCGGGGCACGGCCGCGACATACCCCGGCGCGCTCTGTGGCGGCAGGGCGACCAACAACCCGCCAGACGTCTGTGCATCTATCAGAGGCTTCCAGGCCATGTCCTCGACTTCAGTGACCACGTCGTCCTGAATGGACTCGAGGTTCCGCTGCGACCCACCCGCCCACATCCCTTGTTCCAAGAGCCCCATGACCCCCGTCAGGACCGGGACGGAGCCCACTTCGATCTCAGCTCCGACACCGGACGCTCGGCAGACCTCGCGAAGATGCCCGAGCAGCCCGAACCCGGTCACATCCGTTGCTGCGGTGGCGTCGTTATCGACGAGTGCGGAACCGGCGACTTCATTGAGCTGCGCCATCAGCTCGATAGCCTCCTCGGCCAGGGAGGGCGGGCATATGCCACGTTTGATGGCGGTGGTGATGATCCCCATCCCCAACGGCTTGGTGAGCACGAGGACATCGCCAGGAGCGGCACCGGAGTTGGTCACTACCCGTTCGGCGGGTGCGATGCCGGTGACCGAGAATCCGTAGGTGGGCTCGGGGCTGTCTATCGAGTGCCCGCCCACGACCGTGCACCGAGCCTCGGCCATCACCGACATACCTCCGTCAACCACTTCTGAGGCGACTTCGAACGAGAGCTCTTCTCGTGGCCACGCCAGGTACTGAAGTGCCGTCAGCGGGGTGCCCCCCATGGCGTAGACGTCGGAGAGGGCGTTGGCGGCGGCGATGCGTCCCCAGTCCTGCGGAGAGTCGACCACCGGCGTGAAGATGTCCATGGTCTGAATGAGGGCGCGACCATCTCCCAGGGAATAAACCCCGGCATCGTCTCCGGTCGCCACGCCCACCATCAGGTCGGGGTGGGTGGAGGCTGGATGCATTTGCACGGGACCCAGGACCTGGGCCAGCTCGGCAGGCCCGAGCTTGCAGGCTCAGCCGGCGCCGTGGCTGTATCTGGTGAGACGCGTCTCGGTCACGACGACGAGGTTAAGCCGGAACCGAACTCATCGTCTCACACCCCTAGGGACCATGGGCCCACGGGAATGTGACAAAGGACGGGGGCGCGGCTCTCGTCTCACATCGAACATTGAGAGGTAGACGAAAGGAGAGCTTTGATCGACTCGCACGACTACCGCGTCGAGATCGTCGGTTCCGGTGAGAAGACAGGGTTTCTCACAGCCACCGTCGACTCGCTACCCGAGATCTATGTCGCCTCGCCACCGGAATTCGGTGGTCCAGAGAAAGTCTGGAGCCCCGAGCACCTCTTCGTGGCCTCGATCGCATCTTGCCTCATGACCACTTTCCGCTCCATCGCGGCTCGCTCCGGTGTCGATGTCCTCGACTACACCGATGAGGCCGTGGGCCGTCTCCGGCGTGGCGACGACGGTCTCTATTCGATCGAATCCGTGGTGCTGCGCCCCTCGATAGTCATCTCGTCCGACTCCAAAATGGAGCGGGCGCAACGTCTCATCGAGAAGGCGGAGCAAGTCTGTCTGATCAGCCGCTCGATCCGCTCCGAAGTGATACTCGACGCCAGCATCATGCAGGCGCAACCGGTTGGTCTGTAGCCCGTCCAGGCCCTCAGACGATCTGCGGTAGGTCGGGGGAGACGCTTAATCTGACGTCTTCCCATGACCGAAAGCCCTACCTTTCTCACGCCCGCTGCGCTCGAGAAGCTCCAGCACGAGCTGGAGCATCTCAAGACGCTCGGACGGGCCGAGATCGAGGACCGCATTGCCGAGGCCCGGTCCCATGGCGACCTGCGGGAGAACGCCGACTACGACGCGGCGAAAAACGATCAGGGCCTCATGGAAGCCCGGATCCGAAAACTGGAGCATCTCATCAACACGGCCGAAGTGCGTGAGGTGGCGGACACCGGAAAGGTCGAGATCGGCTCGGTCGTCACGGTCGTCGACTCTGATGGGGACGAGATGGAGTATTTCGTCGCCCCGCAGGAGAACAAAGTCTCCGGGCTCTTCCTGGCCTCTCCATCCAGCCCCCTCGGCGCTGCGCTCATCGGGCGCGCAATCGGCGACGAAGTCGAGTATCTGGCACCGGCGGGCACCATGACCGTCCAGATCACGGCGGTCCGACCTTACGAGGGCTCATAGGCGTTGTAGCCTGACGCCGGTCCGTCGCCACCCCGGGGTCAAACTTGAAACTTCGTCTCAGAAGCCCGCGCCAACTGGCCCATCAACTCCTGGCTGTAGCGCGCCGTGACCACGATCAGGTAGCCGACTATCTCGACGCAAATCGCGAGGAATGGGAGGCGCTCGCCCTCGCTGCGCCCAGCGACGCCGCAGACATAATCGAGCAGCTCGACGAAGAAGATGCCATCGAACTCCTCTCCGAGCTGCCACCGGCCGACGCGGCCGAGATCCTCGAAGAGATCGCCCCGGAGCTCGCCGCCGAGCTGATCGAGAAATTCCCCCTACCTGAACTCGCAGCGGCGCTCAACGAGATGACCAGTGAGGCCGCCGCAGACCTGATTGGGGAGCTCGACGAGGAGGTCACCGAAGACGTTCTGGCCGCGATGGCGGACGAAGCCGAGGACGAAGTCAGAGATTTGCTCGTCTTCCCACACGACAGCGCCGGTGGTCTGATGACGACCGACATTGCCGCGCTGCCGCTCGGGCTCACCACCGGTGAGGCGATCGAACGCATTCGTCAGCTTCACGAGGAGTACGAGGATCTCTCCTACGTGTACGTCGTCGACGAGGACGACCGGCTTCAAGGAGTCATCTCGTTCCGCGACCTGGTATTCAGGCGCCCCGGGGCACCGTTGGCAGATGTCATGGTTCCGGACCCGGTGTCGGTCGACACCATGACCGACCGCGAGGAGGTCGGTGAGATCGCCCAGCGCTACCACCTCTTCGGGGTCCCCGTCACCGACGGTGCGGGACGTCTGGTGGGGATGGTCACGACCGACGCCGTGATCGAGGCGATCCAGGACGAGGCCACCGAGGACTTCGCCGCAGCCGTCGGCGCCGGCGTCGCCGAGACCGTGTACACGAACGTGACCGCATCGTTTCGGATGCGGCTCCCCTGGCTCGCCCTCAATCTGGTCCTGGCCCTGGTTGTCGCCTTCGTCATCGAACAGCAGACCGGTGTGATAGGCCGGGAGCCTGTCCTGGCCGCATTGATGCCCGTGGTCGCCCTGCTCGGAGGCAACGGGGGAAACCAGAGCCTGGCGGTGATGATCCGCTCGCTGGCCTCCGACGACGTGCCGTCTGCCCAGGTGCCCGGCATCCTCATCCGTCAGCTCGGTGTGGGCGTGCTGAACGGAGCGGTCCTCGGAGTGCTGGCGGGGTTTGTTTGCTGGCTACTCATCAGCTCGGGGCTCTTCGAGACGAACTCCGACATTCTCACCGTGTCCCTCGTGGTGGCCATCTCCGCCCTAAGCGTTCTGGTTATCGGAGCCGTGGTTGGCGGCGGCATCCCAGTTCTGCTTCGTCGGTTTGGGCTCGACCCGGCCCTGGCCTCATCCATCTTCCTGACGCTGATCACCGACACGGTCGGCTTCGGGGGGTTCCTCCTCCTCGCCGGTTGGCTGCTGTGAGGTGGCGCTAGAAGCTGAGCTGTGTTGCCCGGATAGGTGACAGACCTCCCGGATGTGTGGCGTCAGCTTCCTATGGCACCACCGGGAAACTCGGAGAATGGGCCACGGAACTCGATGCGGTCACGTCCGATGAGGGTGACGAAGTGGTCACTCTCGATCACGGCAATCTGCTCGTCGGTGCGGTCGGCCTCGGCTACCTGATACGCCTCGGCGGCCTCGACACTGTCGAAGATCTCGGCTCCGTACAGCCCACTGTCCGTCTCGAGGAGCTCGACGACGAACTGGGTCAGATCGACGTCGGTGTAGGCACCTTCCGGAATCACGTAGTAGCGCTCTTCGCCGTTGTCGTTGGGGAAGCGGGCAACCACCTCGTAGTCGGTGACGGTCTGACCCACGAGGGTCGTGGATGGCGAGCTGCTGCCATCTCCGTCGTCGGAGGACTCCGCTGTGGTCGTTGTGGCAGGTGCATTGGTGCCACCCGTGATGATCGTCGAGTCGGTGCTCAACTCGGGCTCGTCACCGCTACAGGCCACGAGAGCGACGGCGACGACGACGATGACGGCGATCGATCGGCTCTTCATAGGCACTGAACGAAACGCTAGCGCCGATCGGTTCCCTAGTCCCGTCATCGACCCCCGACGGGTCATCGATGTGTGCGTCGGGCAAAACCCCTGCCCAGGAGTTGAGTGACGGGCCCGGGCTCCCATTTCATAGCGCCGACCGATTTCACCGGTTGGACCTCACGGATCGTGGACAGAGCCATCACCTCGGTGGCTTCCCGCAATCTGTCGAGAGCCCAGCGACCTTCGGCAATCGGGATCGCTTCTTCCCTGGCCAGGTCGAGAACCACCCTCCTCGTGATCGAATCGAGGATTCCCAACTCGAGTCCGGGTGTCTCCACGACCCCGTCCACGACCCAGGCGACCGAGAATGTCGGACCCTCCAACACCATGTTGTCGGGTGTGAGGAGAAGGGCGTCGTCAAATCCCTCCATCCTGGCTCGACGCACCGCAGCCATGTTCGGGCCATAGGAAATGAGCTTGGCTCCGGCCAGATCCCAATCAACCCCGGCCGGGTGCCACGGAGCGACCACCGGGAAGAGCCTCGCCGGGCCTTCGGGAACTTCCCAACCATGACCGAAGACGATCACATTGGGGGGAGCCTCGACGCCGGGGACACTGGCGCCGCGGGTCACCACGACCCGAACTGCCCCGGTGCCCACCTCGGCCGCCGTCTTCTCGATCCAGGATGCCAGCTCGGCTCGCTCAGGTAGATCGATCTGCAATGCCGTCGCACTGGCCTGGAGACGTTCGATGTGATCGTCCAGAGCGAAGACCTCTCCGTCGTAGGACTTCAAGACCTCGAAGCACCCGTCGCCACGCAGCACCGAGGAGTCAGTGACCGGTATGAGCCCCTCTGAGGGAGCCCCGTTTATGAGGACCTCGGTGATCACCGCAGACGCGGCCGGTAGTGATTGGTGATCGGAAGACGCCGGTCCTTGCCGAACGCCTTGGTCGTGATCTTCACCCCGGGAGCCGCCTGACGGCGCTTGTACTCGTTGCGATCGACCAGACGACAAACCGAGGCGACGATGTCGGGGGCATATCCGTCTTCGACGATCTCCTCGACGCCCATGTCACGCTCGATATATCGCTCCAGGATGGCGTCGAGGATCTCGTAGGGAGGCAATGAGTCGGAATCCCGCTGATTGGGTCGAAGCTCCGCGGATGGCGGTTTGTCGATCGTGTTCTGCGGGATCACCTCATCTCCTTTGTTGAGCCACCTGGCCAGCTCGTAGACGATCCCTTTGAAGACGTCCTTCAAGACCGAGTAGCCCCCGACCATATCCCCGTACAGGGTGGCGTACCCCGCAGCCATCTCGCTCTTGTTGCCCGTCGCCAGGACCATGGGCCCGAACTTGTTGGACAGCGCCATGAGAGTCGCCCCACGGGAGCGCGCCTGGAGGTTTTCCTCCGCCACGCCGAACTCCGTCCCCTGGAACAAGTTCGTCAGCGACTCGAGATGTGCTTCGTATACCCCGTCGATCGGAACGAGGTCGAATCGAATACCCAGGCTCTCGGCGAGGCTGCGGGCGTCATCGATGGAATGCTGGGAGGAGAAGCGGGACGGCATCGAGACTCCCCACACCGACTCCGGCCCCAGGGCACCGGTGGCGATGGCGGCTGTGACCGCGGAGTCGATGCCACCGGACAATCCGATGATCACGGAGTCGAATCCGTTCTTCCCGCAGTAGTCGGAGAGACCTGTGGTCAGCGCTCGATAGACCTCTTCGATCGGCTCGAGAAGGGGAACGACCCTTCTCGGCTCGGCGCTCTCCCCCGTCACGGGGACGTCGACGACGAAGAAGTCCTCTTCGAACTGGGGTGAGCGATGGAGGACGGTGCCGTCGGGAGCGATGACAACCGAGGCTCCGTCGAAAACGAGCTCGTCCTGCCCGCCGATCAGGTTGAGGTAGACAACCGCTGCGTCACCGGCGCGGGCCCTGGCGGCCAGCATCTCCTCCCTCTCGGCTGCCTTTCCCCGGTGAAAGGGCGAGGCGTTGATGTTGAGGAGGATCTCGGCGCCGTTGCGCGCCTGCTGGGACGGAGGCCCGTCATCGAGCCAAATGTCCTCACACACCGACACCCCCACAGGGACGCCGGCCATCTCCCACACCCGGCCCGGGTCATCACCCACCACGAAGTAGCGGTCTTCGTCGAACACCCCGTAATTGGGGAGATGGATCTTGTGGTACACCCCGATGATCTCGCCCCCAGCGAGCACCGCAGCAGCGTTGGCGACCTCCCGCGACTCGGCGTCCCTGGCGTTGGCTCCTGGACCGGATGCGAAGTCGAGGAAACCGACCACCGTGGTCATCTCACCAGACCGGTGAGCGAGACGACGGAGGGTCGCGATGTTCGCCACCACGAAATCGCGACGCAGCACGAGGTCCTCGGGCGGATACCCAGGAATCGCCAGCTCAGGCAGCAACAGCACGTCAGCACCGGCTGCAGCGGCGCGGTCCATGGCCGCGGCGATGATCTCCTCGTTACCGTCCAGATCTCCGACGGTGAGATTGACTTGGGCCCCGGCGACCTTGAGAGGCATGCCAACACGATACGCCTCCACCCCACAATGGCCGATGTCATAGCCTGTGGCGTCGTGGCCAGACTCGACAACGCCATCACAAGTTTGCGACGCATCAGCCCTCCCCTCGCCGATGCGTTGACCAAGAACCCTGAACTCCTCGACGGCGCCAAGCCCGAAGACAGCGTCAGCAGACGCGTGCTGGCGACCCTCATCTCGACGGCTCTTGCCGATCTCGAGGGCGCCGGTCTGGAGAAGACCACCGCATCTCTCTCAATGGCCATGGACCGGATCGTCTCCGACTCGCTCGACGCCGCCATCGACCAGGTTGCCGATCGTCACCCGATCGCTCCCGAGATCGGGTTCTCAGTCATCGCCATGGGAAAGTGGGGTGCTCGCGAGCTCAACTACTACTCCGATATCGACCTCGTGTTCGTCCATGAGGCCGACGGTCAGGAGGAGGCGGCCGCCCACGCCGCAGCACTGGCAATCGCCAGCCGGCTGTTGTCCGACCTGTCGGCTCCCACCTTCGACGGTCCGACACTCAACGTCGATGCCGATCTCCGCCCCGAGGGAACGATGGGTCCCCTCTCCCGAAGCCTGACCGGTTACGCGGGCTACTACCAGCGTTGGGGTGAGGCGTGGGAGTTGCAGGCATTGCTCAAGGCGAGGGCGGTCGCCGGTGACCCCGAGCTCGGGTCGCGGTTTCGAGCCCTGGCCGATCGGATCATCTGGGAGGAGGGCCTCGACGTCGATGCCTTGCGCAGCATCCGGGCCCTGAAGTCCCGCGCCGAGGAGGGCGCCAGCTCCAACGACATCAAGCGATCGCGCGGGGGAATCAGGGACATCGAGTTCTCAGTCCAGATCCTGCAACTGGTCCACGGACGGGTCGATCCAGATCTGCGGGTTACTTCGACACTCGACGCAATCGCCGCCCTGACCGGGAACGGCTACATCGCCGAGGATGAGTCGAGACGGATGGCGGACGCCTACCGCTTCCTGCGGGACGTCGAACATCGTCTTCAGCTGCGCAGTCTTCGCCAGACTCACACTCTTCCGAAGGATCAAGAGGGTCGGGAGGTGTTGGGTCGCTCACTGGGGTTCCAGGTCGACCCCGCTGCCCAGTTCGACGCACGGTTGGCGGAGGTGAGGGAGAACGCCCGTGATCTTCACGAGAGGCTCTACTTCCGACCGATTCTCGACGCATTGGTGGGGCTCGAGGACGCCCGTCTCGACCCGGCCGGCGCCGCGGTTCGCCTCGAGGCCCTCGGATTCCGCAATCCGAGAGCGGCCACCCAGGCGGTCGCGGATTTGATGTCCGGCCTGAGTCGTCGTTCCCGTGTGATGCACCAGGTATTGCCGTTGATGCTCGATTGGCTTTCGCAATCTCCGGATCCCGACCTCGGCCTGGCCCAGCTCCGTCTGCTACTGGCTCACTCGCCGGACCACTCGGTGCTGATCACGCTCCTCCAGAACAACCCGGTGGTCGGTGAGCGTCTCTGCACTCTGCTCGGCACCGGCAGGTTGATCGGGGAGCTCATGGACCGCATCCCCGAATTCATCCCCCGTCTCGCCGACGACACGCTGCTCGCCCACATTCGGTCCCGCGACGACGCCAGCCGCCGGCTGCTCCAGGTTCTGGAGGCGAGACCGGCGCTGGAGGCGAAGATCGGTACCATCCGCCGGTTCGTTCGTCGTCGCAAACTGAGAATCGCGGCTCGGGACGTCCTCGGCCTTGCCCCACCCGAAGCAACCTTGGAGGCCCTGTCCGACAGCGCCGACGCCGCCGTCTCCGGTGCGATGGAACTGATTGCGCGACCCGAGGACGTGTTTGGGGTCATCGCCATGGGTCGTTGGGGGGGTCGGGAGCTCTCGTACGGGTCGGACATCGACGTCATGTACATCCACGGTGACGAGCTCAACCTGAGAGGGATCGAACTCGCCATCGAGTTGGGGAGAGTCCTCTCCGAGCCCAGTCGCCACGGCGACGCTTACAGCATCGACGCCGACCTGAGACCCGAGGGACGCAAAGGACCCCTCTCCCGCTCCCTTGCCTCGTATCGCCGCTACTACGAGGAGTGGGTGGAGCCATGGGAGCTGCTTGCCCTGGTCAAGGCGCGTCCGGTTGCCGGCAACCAGAGCCTTCTCGATTCCTACTTCGAGGCGATCGAGCCTGTCGTCTGGCGTGAGACCCTTCCTCGCGACATCGTCACCGCCATCCGCGCCATCAAGGCACGGGTCGAATCCGAGCGCATTCCCGCGGACGAGGACCCGGATTTTCACCTCAAGCTCGGGCCAGGCGGTTTGAGCGACATCGAGTTCCTGACCCAGTTGCTTCAGCTTCGCCATGGCGGGGCAAATCCCGGGTTGCGGGTGACCGGCACCTTCGCCGCACTGTCTGCTCTGCGTGATCACGGTCTGCTCACCGCCACGGACTACAACTCCCTGCACGACTCCTACTTGTTCTGCACCAGGGTCAGGCTGCGTCTCCATCTGCAGAGTGGGCGGCCATCCGATTCGCTCCCCACCGATCAGGAGGCAACTGGAAGGCTTGCCGCCTCTCTCGGGTTCGATCGCACCGGAGAGCTGCGCGAGCAGTACATGCGTTACACACGTAGGGCGAGACGCACCTTCGAATCGCTCTTTTTCGACTAGGCAGGCTGGGTTAGTCTCCGAGGACATGCCTGCCCCGGAGGATCTGGCCGGGCTAGTGGAGGCGGTCGCACCAGACGCAGTCGATTTGCGACGTCGACTCCACGCGGTGCCCGAGCCGGCGCATAACGAAGTCCTGACGACGAACCTCGTTCGCGCCGCATTGGAAGAAGCAGGGATCGTGTTTCAGGGCCGCGGTGACAGGACCGGTGGTTGGGTGGATATCGGTCCCGACCCCCGCGTGGGATTCCGCGCCGACCTGGACGCTCTCCCGATACACGAGCCCGAGGACAACGCTCCCCGCTCCGGGCACGAGGGATGGATGCACGCGTGCGGCCACGACGCCCACACCGCCATTGCGGTTGGCATCGCGCTGGGATTGAACCGTCTCGAGCTCGAGCATGGAGTCAGAGTCATCTTCCAACCCGGCGAAGAGGCAAACCCCGGCGGGGCGATCGAGCTGGTCTCCGAGGGTGTCGTCGACGACGTGGAAGCATTGCTCGCCTTCCATGTCGACCCGGCACTGCGCGTCGGGCGCATCGGGGCGCGCTCGGGGCCCATCACCGGCAGCGCCGACAGTCTGACCATCGTCGTCCACGGCCCGGGTGGGCACACCTCCAGACCGCATCGCACAGTCGACCTCGTCGAAGCCGCCTCTCGGGTGGTCACCGAACTCCCCGTTGCCGTCCGTCGCTCCATCGACGCCCGCACGCCGATCGTCACGGTCTTCGGGTACATCCACGGAGGTGACGCACCCAACGTGATCCCCACCGAGGTGACGATCAAGGGGACTGTCCGCACGCTCGACCTGGAGGTCTGGGAGGCTCTCCCCGGAATCATCGAAAAGGCGCTGGGTTCGATTCTCGACATATCAGGCGCCGGCTACGCCGTCGACTACCACCAGGGCATACCCCCGGTGGTGAACGACGACGACGTCGTCGAGTCTGCCTCGAGAGCCATCAGCCGGGAGCTGGGGCCCGGGTGTGTCGTGGGCACCGAGCAGTCGATGGGTGGCGAGGACTTCGCCAATTACCTGTCGGTCACACGCGGGGCACTCCTCCGTCTGGGAGCGGCGTCCGGCGGTGGCGATCTCCACTCGGCAGGATTCCAGGTCAACGAGGCGGCAATCCCGGTGGGCATCCACGCCGGGCTGAGCGCCCTCCTGGGTTTGGCTCAGTCCTACGGTTGATCGTTCGGTGTTGCTGCCCCCGGGCACGACGTTGCGAAATTCGCTACGCGTTGCCCGCGGGCATCGTGGCTGGGATCAGACCCTGCCGACTGCTTCGGCAACCGCCCGTACTTCGTTCATCAGTTGGGCGAACTGATCCGGAAGAAGGGCTTGCGCTCCGTCCACCAGGGCGGAGGGCGGATCGTGATGAACGTCAATGAGAAGCCCGTCGGCACCTGCGGCCACCCCCGCCCTGGCCAGTGGGGCTACCAGATCGCTCCTCCCGGAGGCGTGGGACGGATCGACCATCACCGGGAGATGGGTGAGAGACTTGGCCAACGGCACCGCGGTGAGGTCGAGCATGTTTCGCACCGCGGCGTCGAAGCTGCGCACACCGCGCTCCACCAGGACGATGTCGGTGTTCCCCTCCCGGTAGACGTACTCAGCAGCGTCGATCCACTCGGCGACGGTGGCGGCGCGTCCCCGTTTCAAAAGGACCGGCTTCGACGACCGTCCGACCTCTCGAAGCAATGCATGGTTGGACATGTTCCTCGTGCCGATCCGCAGCATGTCGGCGTAGGAAGCGACGAGATCGACCTCGCGCGGGTCGAGGACCTCGGCAACGACGGGAAGACCTGTCACCTCTCGAGCCTCGGCCAGCATCTCCAACCCGGCCTTGCCCAGCCCCTGGAAGGAGTACGGCGAGGTTCTCGGTTTGAAGGCGTCACCACGGAGGATGTCTGCCCCGGCGTCACGAACAGCGCGGGCCACGGTCATCAGCTGATCTCGGCCCTCCACCGCGCACGGCCCCGCGATGACTGTCGGCTGGCCGGAGCCGATGAGGACCTCCCCGACGCCGACCACGGTGTCGTCGGAGCGGTGCTCCCGTCCTACGAGACGGCCTCCGGGCACCGTCGATAGGACTCGGTCGACTCCGGGGAACGACTCCCAGGGCGCCTCCTGCTCGAGCCGGGCCTCCACAGAGCCGCTGACCACGATGCGCCCGTCCCTAACGGACACATTGACTTCGGCCCCTCGTGCACGGAGACGCTCGGCGACTTCGGCGACTTCGGTGTCGGTCGCGTCTGGAAGCATCACGATGTTCATGTCGGCCCGATCAGGCTAGCCCTGCCCGGGCTCTGCAATTCCTCTCGCAGTTACCATCGTCGAAAGCGTGCAGAAGCAAGAGCGACAACCGAGGGGATACACGCCACACATCGGGGAGACACGTCAGTATTGGCGTGACATCATCCTCGGAGTCAACGACGGCCTGGTTTCGATCTTTCTTCTCGTCGTCGGTGTCGTCAGCGGTGGACTCGATCGTCAGCAGGCCCTGCTCACCGCAATCGCCGGAGCCATCGCCGGTGCCGTCTCCATGGCCGCCGGTGAGTATCTGGCGACCAAGTCCCAAGACGAGGTGTTGGAAGCCGAGATCACCCTGGAGCGAACCCACATCGAGAATTTCCGAGACGTCGAGATCGATCAGCTGCGTGGGTTCTTCGACGAGATGGGTGTGGAACCCGAGCACATCGAAGGTGTCATGGCGGGGTTCGCCGACAACGACGAGGCTCTGCTCAACGCCATGGCGGCTCTCGAGTTCGGCATCGTCGACTCGGAGCGACGATCTCCCTATAGGGCGATGGTGATGTCGGGTGGTCTCTTTGTTCTCGGATCGATGCCGTCGGTCGCGCCATTCGCCCTGGCCGGATCTGCAACCGCAGCCCTGGTCTGGGCGACGACTCTCTCACTCGTCGGACTCTTCGCGGTTGGTGTCGTCAAGGCCTATGTCGCCAAGACCCATTGGCTTCGCTCCGGCATGGAGAACCTGATCGTCGCCGGGATCGGTGGCGGGGCCGCCTGGGGCATTGGCCGTCTCTTCGAAGCCACCGTCTCCTGAGGGTCAACTGCTGTTCACGAAGTCATAAAACCCGGTTCATCGTGGGGAAACACTCCTGTAGCTAACATGCGCTTGCAATTGTTAGCACTTAGCTGTATGCTTACTAAAGATGAACGAGAGCAAGCACGGAGACCTGGGCGAGTTCATCCGAGCCCAGCGAGAGCGGGCGAACCTCTCCCTAAGACGACTGGCTGAGAGCGCGGGTATCTCGAATCCGTATCTCAGCCAGATCGAGCGGGGGATTCGCAAGCCCTCGGCCGAGATTCTGAAGAATCTCTCCCGTGCCCTCGAGATCTCGTCCAACACCCTGTACCGCAGGGCGGGCCTGATCGACGAGGAGCTGCCCCCGATGTCGGTCTTCGAGGCGATCGAGAACGACGACCGACTCACCGGGGAGCACAAGAAGGTGCTGCTCGACATGTACCGGGCGTTGGTCCGGACCGAAGATGAGTCGTCAGAAGAAGAACAGGAGTAGACAAGACATGCAGGCAAAGAACGTTCTGTACGCAGCGGTCGGCGCACCCGTCGTAGCCGCTCGCAAGGTGACCGATCAGGTCAACGAGCTCAGGGGCCGGGTCTCAAAGGAGACTGCCTCCTACAGCGAAGCCGCCAACAAGGCGATCGACGGCTGGGCCGCCGAGGGCGAGAAGGTCGTCTCCCGCATCAGCGAAGGCAAGGTGGTCGAGGAGATCTCCCAGAAGGTCGATCTCGATCAGGCCAAGGAGCAAGTCGGCAAGCTGCGCGATCAGCTCGAGGACATGCTCGCCACCTGGCGCAGCTCGTTCCGTCCCGAGAAGGCTGCTGATGTCGCCAAGGCTCATGCCGACCAGACCGAGCCGGCTGACAAGACAGCCGCCAAGCCGGCCGCCAAGAAGAGCCCGGCCAAGAGGCCGGCAAACAAGACTTCTGCAGCCAAGACGTCGACCGCCAAGAGCGGTTCGACGGCCTCGGCTGCGAAGACGAGCACAGCGAAGTCGGGGTCCAAGACCAAGGCTTCCTGAGCTCACTCCTCCTCACAGAAGAAAAGGGGCCCCTCGGGGCCTCTTTTCTTATCGATTATGGAGTATGGGCACTTCGTGCCTTGAGGTATCAAGTACCGGGACAGCAACGTCGTGGCGTTTGTAACGGTTCTTCATTCCTCATACTTCATACCTGCATACGTTCTACTGATTGATCGATGGTTCCAGGTCGCCGGCGGAATTTATCCAACCTTCCACCATTGCCTCTGTGGGCAGACGATCCACCACCCTCTGCGAGCCGTTCATCCCGATGATCTTGGCCAGCAACGCCGTGGGGTTGCGACGTCGAAGATCGCGGATGGTGTCGACACCAGCCTCCACGAGGAGCATGGCGTACTCGGCCCCGACACCGCGCACCCGCAGCAGGTCGGCATGGTGCACCCAGAGCTGTAGGTCTCTGGGGCTGAGCCCGGTGTCTTTCGAGAGCTGTGTCCGGCCCCGCCGGGTTGCAGCACACTCGGCGAGTGCCTTGGAGGTTCGAATCCCGGCTTTGCGCAATTTCGTCGCCTGCCGGTGATCGATTCCAGCTACTTGATCGATCCGAGCCATCTCACCCTTCTGTCTGCCGAACGATCAATGAACGAATATAGACAACGCGACCCATACCGAATCAGGCTGAGTGCCGCGGACGAAGCTCGGCGACATCTGCCTCCGTATCCACGTCCCTCGGACCGGTGTCGGCGAACCAGACTTCATTGACCCACTCGGGGTGTGCCTGCCACAGACGCCGGGCGCCCTCGTCGCCCTCCAGGGACATGAGTCGCCCCCAGAGCGAGCGGTCGACAATCACCGGGTTCCCCCAGTTGTACCGGTACTTGGGAAGGGTCACGGGGCGGCCCTCCTTTGCATGAGAGGCCATCAGGATGTCGACTGTCTCCACCGGAACCTCGGGTTGATCACCGATCACGATCAGCGCCTGCTCGGCTCGGGACAGCCGGGTGAGTGCATCCAGGGCGACCCTGAGCGACGAGGCGATTCCCTCTTCCCATTCCAGATTCTCCACGACGTAGGCGTCTCCGAGGTCGACCTCTTCGAGGATACGATCGGCGTCATGGCCGATGACCACCCACACCTCATCGACACCGAACTCATGGGTGCGGGCGATGACATGACCCAACAGGTTTCTATCCCCCCAGGGCTCGAGCTGCTTGGTGCGACCGAGACGTTTCGAGCCGCCAGCGGCCAACACGACGGCGGCAGTGGACATGGGCAGCGAATCTAGTTGTCGACCATCCTCTATCTGACGACGGGAACGGGGAAACGAGTCAAGGCGCCCACGCCTTCCCGGTCGAGAGGGCTGGCCACTCTGATCTGAGACACCGCCCCCCCGGCAGCGACGGTGGCGTCCATGACTGCTCCGACCACGTCGTCGACGGCGAAGAGAACCGAACCACACACCGGGCACTCGGTACCGCCACGCGCCAGATAGCCGCACTCGTTGCATATCGCCCCGGGACGGCTGAATGGACCGGCCACTACCAATGTGTCGATGGCCTGCGCATTGGCGGCATCGAGGACTTCGTTGAGGCCGAGGACCGCATTGCCGCCACTCCATGCCGTGTCGCACACCCTGCCTGCCAACGCAGCCTGCCTATGGCGACGAACCCGCTTGTCCATCTCGACAACCTCTGCTCGCAGGCCGGGGACCGAGATCGTCTGCGGGCTCGCGGTGAAGGTCTCCCTCTTCAGCCTGGATAGATAGGGGTGGAGACTGCGGGAAATCTCATCGACGGTTTCGTCATGACTCCCGATGGCGAGATAGTCGAAAGGCCGATCGACGTGCCGGTCGAGGAGGCGCTCTCCTGCTTCCCGCCAAAGCTTGGCCGTGACCTCGTCGGCTCGGGCCCTGACGTTGTGCTCGTCGTATCCGGAGAATCCGCCGAAGCTTCGCTTACCGACGTCGGCGCCGATCGGTGCGTGGATTTCCTCGACTATCCCCTCCATCGCCACGAAGGTCCGCGCAGTCGTGTTGTCGGCGACCAGAATGCCGCTGCGAAGAGCCCTGGGCATCGCCCGCAGCGGTCGCATGTAGGGGCGGGGACCGATGGTCGAGACATTCGGGGCAGGATTACTCAACGGCTGGATCACGAAGGTTCCGTCGATATCAGAGGCAAAGATCGCGTAGCCGGGGGCAGAGTCGATCTCGAGCTGGTCGGCGAGATCGTGAATCTTCTCGGTATCGGATCTGACACTCATCCGAACCCGACGATCGAGTGTCTCAGAACGCTCCCTAAGTGGCTTGACTAGGTCGGAGAGGAGGGCGCCGAAGCCGCCTGGGCTGGGCCGGCCGGCGTACACGGAGATGAGCGAGCCATCACGACTCCGGAGGCCGGCTATCCGGTCGCCTTCCAACTGAACCTCCCTTTCGAGCTTGCAGAAGTTCCAAGGTCTCGGGCTCAGTCACCGAACCTACACATTCCACCGAGGAGGCGTCATAGGGCTCGCATCAGTTCCACAGTCAGTTCCTCCTGGATCCACCCGAGATAGTCGAGAACCTGGCGACTCTCCTCCGGGAGTTCGTCGTGATCCTCCTCGACGTCGATCCCGAAACGGGCACCCAGGGTCAGCCGCGCCTCATTCAGCACGCGGAGGACCGCGTTGGCTTCGGCGTCGGAGAGTTCGATCGGGTCTTCACTCGAGACCGTCTTCTCGAAAACGGCCCGGTCGGAGCGGCGCCCCGCGTCGAGATCGGAGCCCATAAGCCTCCACCACTCCTCGTTGGCATCGGGATCGTCGAGATAGACGGGCACCTGGAGTCTGTCTGCGGCCGGGTCGGATCCCCGGGGGCCGATGCCGGCGAGTAGGGGGAGGACATCGCCGAGAAAGAGACGCTCCTCCCGGCTCAACCGCACCTCGATGTTCCCGTCGACGGTCTTGAAGTGACTCATTGCTCGATCGTGGCCCAAAGACCATGGTTGTGGAGCCGAAAGCAGTCGAGCTCGGCTTGTTCGCGTGGTCCGTCCGAGACTGTCGCTCTCCCCTCGTGATGCACCTGGAGCATCAACTCGGTCGCCTTTGGCTCGTCGTAGCCGAACAACTTCCTGAACACATATACGACGTAGGTCATCGTGTTCACCGGATCGTTCCAGACGACGACCTGCCAGGGTTTGTCGAGGTCGAGGTCGTCGTCGGTATCCGAGACGATTACGGGTGTGGGTTGAGCGAGCATGCCGGATCGAATGGGCTTCGACACCAACCTTAGGTGGCTGATCAGGCCCTCATCTCGAGACGCCGCACCCAGCCGGGCCGAGTCGATCGCTGCTGTTCCCCACTCCGAAAGGCGACGTCCTTCAGCCCCAGGGAAACCATGTAGAAGCCCGCGCAGAACAGGGAGATCGCCCCGGCGCCGGCGATGAGCACGTTCCAGGCGAACACCCCCTGCAACTCGGAGAAACCGATGGCGACGAACATGATCGCCCCCCAATTGGTGAGATCGTCGCTATAGGCCAACCACGAGGCGAACCCGTGAGCCACCACCGCCCCCACCACGGAGGAGACCATGGTCACCGCGGCCAACGGGATCATGTGAGGCAGCAGATGACGTCGGGCCAGGTACCAGCCACCGGCACCCGAGACGCGGGCTGCGTCTATGAAGGGCCGCTCGACGGTGGCCAGGGCGTGTGAGCGAAGGACGATTGCCGCGGTGCTGGCACCGGCCAGAAGCCCATAGGTCACGCCGAAGTTGAGCGGAGTGAGAAACTCACCGGTGGTCCCTCCCGCCAGGATGATCATGGCCAGAGGTGCGGGGAGCAGCAGAAGTACGTCTGACACCCTGGAAAGGACTCGGTCGACCCGGCCCTTGAAGCTTGCAGAGGAGATCGAGAAGACCACGGCAACGGCCGCCGAGACCAGTGCGGCGCTGAGACCCACCACAAAGGTCGGCCAGGCCCCGGCGAGGATCATCGAGAACACGTCACGTCCGAACACATCCGTGCCGAACCAGTGGGTGCCGCTCGGAGGGGCCGGTTGAACAGTCATCTCGATGACGTCGCCCACACCGGCCGTTATATCGGAGATGCGTGCGGTGGCGACGTCTACCTCGGTGGCAGGATCCTCGACTGTCCTGACCACTTCTACCTCCACGATCGGGGCGTCATATCCGGTGATCGGGTCGTAGATGCCTCCCTCCCCCGCCCAAAGCGTGCTCATCAACAACGGGTGGATGACCACCATCGATGCGAAGAGGAGGATGATCACGAAGCCGATCACCGCGATCGGGTTGCTGAAGAAGACCCTGACTGGCCCACCGGAGCCGAAGAAGCTCCCGTTACGTGCCATTCTCCCCACCACCGAAGCGGATACGCGGATCGAGGGCCACATGCACCACGTCGAGGACGATGCGAATCAGAAGGGTGAGAACACCCACGACCAATAGTCCGCCAATCAACAACGGATTGTCCTGATTGTGCAGGGACTCGAATATGAGTGACCCCAGACCGACCGGCGGATGGAACCGCATCGTGACCCCCGCGATCTGGAGGTTCGCCCCACCGCCAAACGCCACTTCGAGAATCACGAGACCGGTGAGGAAATACGGAATCGCCACGGTGAATCGGCTCAGGACGGGGAGAAGCGCAGTGCGGGCGGCATGATGATCACGAACCTGACGCTCGGGCAGACCCTTCGCCCGGGCAACCATCACGTAGTCCTCCAACATCACATCGTCCATCGACGCCTTGGTCACCAACAGGATCTCGCCAAACGTCAGGATCACAACTGCCACGATCAACAGCGACATGGCCAATGCGATATCGAGCACTTGGGCGGTGATCCCCATCTGGCTCCAGATGAGCAGAGGGACGGCAACCATTGCGATGAGAAATACCCATCGGGGCATCCTGCGACGGGTGATCCGCCACACCAATCCCTCGGTGAGCCAGAGCACGATTGCACTGGTCACGAAGACGAAGAAGATCCGCCAGAGCACTTGATTTGGGCTCATTTGTGTATCGGCCCAGATGTCCATGTCCAGTTCAGCGAGACGCCCTAGGGCCGACCACCCGGTGTTGCGCAAAATCCCTTGCTCGATGGCGATTGCCAGCGCTGGAGGAAAAAGAGTGAGACACACGATCGCAATGAACGTCATCGACCCCGTGAAGACCGACCGCTCGGCATATCCCGCGGTGCGGCCGAGCCATCCCCCGAGGACGAAAGCAACCACGAGACCGATCGTGAGGACCACCAATGTGGGAGCCATGGCGGATCTCACCGCCTCCCAGACATCGCCCTGGCCGAACGACTCTCCCATGTCGAGTGTGAACAACGAGCCCAACCAGTCGAAGTACTGCTCATAGAGAGGCCGGTTGAGGCCGAGCTCCTGGCGAAGTGCTTCGGCCGCGTCCGCCGGCATCGGCCCGAGCGAGGTGACGAAGTCCCCCGGGATCACCAGGTTTGCCAGAAAGAACAGCAGCGCCAGGAATAGGAACAGGGTGAGCAAGCCGGAAAGGACCCGATTGAGGATGTACCTGGCCATCGGCGTCGGATGGTAAGCACCCGGGTTCCGGTACCCCCGTGGCTGACGAAACGCGGGAGCCCTAGGGCCCGTCGACCAGCGCCCTGTTGCAGATGATGACCGCCGTCGGCAGATCGGGGTCGGCCCACGGGATCGAGCTCTCGGGGAACGGCGCGCCGACGCCCGTGAACCTTGGCGAGGGATCGGGGAAGTCAGCCACACCGTTCGACCGCATGCACGATGCGAAGTCAGCCAAACCCGCCATCACCGCCGTTCGCATCTGCTGATCCGGCGTGAGTTCCATCGCCCCGTTGGCTAGCTCTGGGGCGCATTCGCCGAGGGCGGCCGCCACCACTCGATCACTCAGGTTCAGCCCTGACAGCGCCCGGGCCAGCCAGGGCCGACCCCGCCCGTCCAATTCGACCTCCTGGATCACCACACCGGCGTCCGCCAGACAGTCTCTGAAGGCAACCAGCGCCTCCTCGACTCCGTGAGTGACGGTCGTGGTCGGGGAGAGGGTCGTGGTCGTTGGGTGCGGGTCGGTAGGGGACGGGGTCACAGCAGCGGATACGCATCCCGAGAGAAGCACGGCGGCCGCGAGCCACCTCGCCAGAGATCGGCCATGCCAGGACGGCGCGCGGGCGAGACGGTCAGTCGAGACCGTCGGCGAGGATGATCGCGATATCGCGCACCGGAACGTCATCGCGGCCAAGCTCCTTGACGCCGTCGTCGAGCATCACGAAGCAGAAGGGACAGGCCACGGCAATCTCGTCGGCCTCGGTTGCGAGGGCCTCCTCTGCGCGCTCGATGTTCACCTTCTTGCCGGTCTGCTCCTCCATCCAAAACCTGGCGCCGCCCGCCCCGCAGCACAGACTGCGGGTCCCGTTCCGTGGCATCTCGACCACGTCGTTACCCGACCCACCCACCACTTGACGGGGAGCCAGGTAGACGTCGTTGTGACGGCCCAGGTAGCAGGCGTCGTGATAGGCGATCTTCTTGACGTCCCCGTTCGTCTTCCTCGGCTCCTCGATGCGCCCCTGGGCGAGGAGCTCGGCGAGGAGCTGGCTGTGATGCAGCACCTCATACTCGCCGCCGAATTGTGGGTACTCGTTGGCCAAGGCGTTGAAGCAATGAGCACACTGGGTGATGATCTTCTTCACGCCGAGCTCCTCGAAGGTCTCGATGTTCTGCAGCGCGAGCTGCTGGAAGACAAACTCGTTGCCCGACCGACGAGCCGGGTCTCCGTTACACAGCTCGCGTTGGCCGAGGATGGCGAAATCGATGCCGGCTCGATGCATCAGCCGGGCGAGGGACACCGAAGTCGCGGTGTTCCGGTCATCGAATGAGCCGGCACAACCGACGAACCACAGATACTCGGCCGACTCCGCACCGTTCTGACCGAACATCGGAACTTCGAAGTCGAGCTCAGACGTCCAGTCGGCCCTGGCCTGTTGGCTGAGACCCCACGGGTTGGACTGGTTCTCCATTGCCACGAAGGCCTTACCCAACTCGGTGGGGAATTCCGACTCCATGAGAGTCAGGTAGCGACGCATGTCGAGGATGCGGTCGAGGATCTCGATGTCGACCGGGCAGATCTCGTCACACGCTTTACAGGTCGTGCAGGCGAATACCTCCTCTGGGCGGATTCGGTCGA
The DNA here is from genome assembly GCA_035620735.1 of Acidimicrobiia bacterium. Taxonomy (GTDB): domain Bacteria; phylum Actinomycetota; class Acidimicrobiia; order Spongiisociales; family ZC4RG35; genus JANQRA01. The sequence goes on from DASPGH010000095.1 coordinate 73,721, forward strand.
AGAGCGAGCCTGCGCCCTCGAGGACCATGGTCGTCGAAACCGGTGCGGCGACACCGGCCAGAGAGCTGGCCACCTCGCCTGACTTGAGCACCATCTCCCTCGGGTCGAGAGGCTTGCCCGTGATGTTGGCGGGGCAAACCGAGGTGCAGCGACCACAGATCGTGCAGGCGTCTGTGTCAAAGATCTGCTTCCAGGTGAGATCGGTGGCGACACTGGCGCCAATGGTCTCGATGTCCTCGGCTTCCATCAGGTTGGGCATTGGTCGCATCGCACCCTTCCGTCGATCCCTGGCCGAGAGAAACATGTTCGCCGGAGAGGTCACCATGTGACGCAACTTGGTGAGAGGCAGGACCACCAGGAACCCGACGAAGGTCACCACGTGTGATACCCAAAGGAACTGATGCCAGTCGGCGGCGTCAGGTTCGGCGAACAGGTAGGAGAGGGGATAGCCCAGGAAGGACCACACCTCGAAGTCGGGACGACCGGCCAGCGATATACGGGCAGCCTCGACCAGCAGCCCGGTCAGCCCGATCAGGGCGAGCGTCGTCAGGATCAGCGTGTCCTGCGGCTTGGTCTTGGACCGGATACGCCAAGGTCTGATCAAGTATCTGATCGCCACGGCCATGGCGATCCCACCCAGGAAGACAAGTGCAGCCAAGTCGAGAACCAGCGAGTAACCCAGATAGAAGCCACCATGAAGGAATTTGAGGTTGGCCGGCAACAGGTGGTCGATCTCGAGGGTCACCGTGCCCAGGAAGAGCACTATGAACCCGTAGTAGACCATCGAATGCATGACCCCCGAGCGCGGGTCGCGCATGAGAGTCCTCATCGTCAGACCCTCGTACAGACGGTGGAGCCGGTGACCCCACTTGCCACTCCTGTCCTCAGGTGCGCCCTGACGCCAGTTGACCGACCGCACTGCGAAAAGATGGAACGTGAGCCACAAAAAGACGGCCACGCCGACGTAGAAGACGACCACCACAGCATCGGGGACGTTGCCGAAGACCTCACGCCCGATCTCGAAGTGGGGGTGCTCGGGCAACGTGCCCAGCAACCCGAGGGCGAGGGTCCCCGCCGCGCTGAGCGCGCCCAGGGTCTCCAGCGCCTGTGCCGCAGTGGGACGACGAACCTCGACCATGGGCGGCGAGTGTAGGGGGTGGTGGGTCGGCAAACCTCAGCTTGTTTGGACCGGATGCAGTTCCGATCGTCCCAGTACGGCCGAGCCAGCATCGAAACGAACGAAGGTCGAAGACTCGATTCGATACTCATCGAATATGGGTGGACAGATCGACTTTGATGTGACAGACTTGAATTCGAAGCAAATCGAATCAAGACCGAGGAATATCAGAAGTGTCGAGTACGGCCTCACCTTTGCATCGAGTTCGAGATCTCACTGCCGCCCCGCGGCGTATTCCCATCGAGATAGAGGGAAACGTCTCCCACGAGATCATCCTCGCCATCTGGGCCGTTTTCAGCCCAAAGGACACCCATTCCGCCGCCGACCTGGGCCCGGAATGGATCGAGGAGGTCCGGGCCTCCACCCCGGATGACCTCGCCGCCGAGTTGGTCCGTCTCGGAGGTCCGTGGTTCTACGTTTGGCTTTCCATCTCCGCCCTTCTCCTGTCGGCTCCCCATCCCCACGAC
>DASPGH010000096.1:0-48929 GCA_035620735.1 Acidimicrobiia bacterium
GCATACGGCTCACTCCTCGACCCCGATCGAATCGCCAAGGCGGCACCCGGATCGAAGTTTCGATTCACCGCGCACTTCCCCGAGACGAGACTGGGGTTCGTCAACAGCTCCTCCAACGGAGCCATCCCCACATTGACCAAGGAGTCGGGTCACACGGTCTGGGGCGGTGTCTTCGAAATCCCCCAAGAGGCCATCGACTCCTTGATCGAAGCGGAGAGAGACGAGGGCCGGGAACCGGGATTCGATGCCAAGGCCGTCGACAGGGAGGGCAACAAATACGACTGTCTCACCTTTGTGGCCATCGGAGACCCCGACGACGATCACCTGCCAGCGCCCGAGTACCTGGATTCGATGATCAACGGAGCCCGCCACTGGAGTCTGCCCGCGGGCTGGATCATGGGTCTCGAGGACCTCGCCGAGGACTCCCTCTTCTCATGAGAAAGGGCCCTCGAGGGGCCCTTTCTCCCTGAATTCCCCTGACTTATCGCTCAGACGTCGGCTTCACCCACCGGGAACAAGCGATACAACCCCCAGGCGAGGAGCGCGCCGATCAGCGGTGCGTATAGGTACAGCCAGAGCTCGGCTCCGAAGACACCGCTGACCAGGGCAGGGCCAAATGACCGCGCCGGGTTGACCGACGCCCCGGAGAAAGGGATCCCTGCGAAGTGGACCCCGGCAAGGGCCAGGGCGATGGCCAGCGGAGCGTGGTTCGCTCCCCTCTTCACCACCGAGAGGATTGTCCAGACGAAGACCGTCGTCAGCGTCACCTCCACCACCAACCCCGTTGTGTAGTCGGTGTAGGTGGTCTGAGTCGATGCCACCGCCAGCCGGCTTCCCGACGTGGCGAGGACGATCAGGGAGCCAACCGCGGCACCGGCGAACTGGCCGATCCAGTAGCCAATGGCGTCGCTGAGACTCATCCGCCCGTCGACGAGCATGGCCAGGGTCACCGCCGGGTTGAAGTGGGCTCCGGAGACATGGCCGACGACCCAGATCCCGGCCAGGAGGGCCAAACCAAAGGCGAGGCCGATCGCAATTATCTCGGCTGCCCCGTTAGCACCCCCGACCGCCAGAATGCCCATGGTTCCGAGACCCACGAGGATCAGGGTTCCCATGAACTCTGCGAGGTATTTGTTGATTACCAATGTGGTCCTCCTCTTGGCGTGATCCGGGCGGTTTGACCCGATATCGGTGGCAAGGGTTTCCCGTTCAGGCTATTTGTCGTCCTCGGGGATCTTTGGATTTGGCCCGGTTGTGTCGTCCGCATGCCAACATCGCGGGCGTGCTCGCTGCTCTCAATTTCGGAGCCGTGGCCCTCGGTGTGGCCGCAGGTGGCCTGGCTGCGTCGATCGTGGGACTGCTGGTGGGCGGCGCACTCGCCGTCATCGGAGTCGAAACCGGGCCCGACATCGGTCTCGTTGTCGGGATGCTGTCGGGGCTCGCTGCAGGGGGATGGCTGGCGGGTCGACGCGCCTGGCACTCACATCGTTTTCACGGCATGGTGACGGGACTCATCCTTGCTTTCATGATCATGGTGATCGCCCGTCTCGGGGGTAGTCCGGCGGACACACTGACTGTGGTGTGGCTCGCCATCGTGTCGGTGGTCATCTCCGGCGTGGCCGGCTGGTTGGCAGGCCGACGCAAGCCCACCTGATCATCCTCTGGGGTTCTGCCCGGGACACGACCAGAGGTAGAATTGTCGCTGAGCCCGTCGGACGGTCGCGATGTCTTGCTGCCGCAAGACGTCGAGGAAAGTCCGGACTCCACAGGGCAGGGTGCTGGATAACTTCCAGGCGGGGTGACCCGACGGAAAGTGCCGCAGAGAACAGACCGCCGATGACGTCAGGTCTTCGACCACGGCGAACAGGCAAGGGTGAAACGGTGGTGTAAGAGACCACCAGCGTCCCCGGCAACGGGGACGGCTGGCAAACCCCACCCGGAGCAAGGCCAAGCAGGGACGTCGGTAGCCCGCCGAATGGTCCCGGGTAGGCCGCATGAGGGTCCCGGTGACGGGGCTCCGAGATGGATGACCGTCGCCTGTCGACACGACAGGCACAGAATCCGGCTTACAGACGGGCTCGAAACGTGGAAACCCCCTCTAACCAGGGGGTTTCCCCTTCTTCTGGCGCTTCAGAGAAGGCTCGGCGGACAAGCGACCGTCGGATACAGGAGGGAAGGCGAACCATTCCATTCGAGATAGGTCGGACCGGTCCTGTCCGTCTGGTGAAAGACGTTGCGGCCGTCGTCACAGGAACTCCGGGTGACATGAACCCGAGAGCCCATGAGGGTGAACGGTCAAGCCGTTCGAGAACGCATAGCTCTGTATGCCAGGAGCGCGAGAATTGCTCCGATGATGGAGCCGACCACACCCGCGGCGCTGACATCGAAGTCGCCATCGAAGATGAGGTTGCCAAGGAACCCTCCGACCAATGAACCCACAAGACCCAGGACCAGAGTCCCTAGCCAACCCATAGGGTCCTCACCCGGGACCAGCAGACGTGCGATAGCACCGGCTATGAGGCCAACGATCAACCAAACCAGAAATCCCACTGTGGTCCCTTTCCTCGATGTGCGATTTATGAGGTGGCCAGGTACCCATTTGCCCAAGGTCCAAACCCAGTGACGTTTTTGACTCCGATCCGACCAATCGGTGGCGTGCTTCCTTTCACCTCCCCTCAGGCGAAGTACAGCGTTTCACACCACCGAGTTGGCGGTAACGGGCCGGGCATGTCCAACGCCCACGAAGTGACAGAAGACATCGTCTTCAACCTCATCAGCATCCAGTACCACGCCTCGCAGGGGTCCCATCTCTACGAGAGATTCGTCACAGACGCTGAGTCGGCCGATCACCCCGAAGTGGTCGAATTCATTGAGGGTGTCAGACCACCGACGCAGAGTGGGCCCAACGCTGTCACGAGTTACTGGTCGAGTTGACGGCCGAAACTCGTTAGGCCAACCGCCGATTCTCGAGGGAACGTCCGCCCGTGTGGGTGTGAAAGGGGTGCAGCTCATCTCCTTGGACCATGACGACATCCCTCCGGACCTCGATTGGGCCCACCCGGTCCGTTGACTTTCCTACCTGCGCCCTGTAGATCAGAGGAGTGATTGGGGGCTCCGGGGAACCCTGTCGTGTTGTCCATCGAGGAGGAACAATGACACGGCGAGCAATCATCGTTTTCGGCATGGTGGGACTCTTGGGTGGGCTGATGGCACCGGCCGCGTATGGCAAGGCCGACGCAATCACCGAGACGGTGCAAGGCGTCACTGAGACATTCGCGGACGCCAATCCATGTACCGGAGATACGGGGGATGTCACGGTCACCTACAACGGCATCTTTCACTTCACCATCGACCCAAATGAAGGCGAACACTTCACTGGCACGCAGACAGGCACTTTCCTATTTCAGCCGGACGACCCGGAAGCTGAAACGGTCACCGGCAAGTTCACCGTCTGGTTCGGCGGCAACATCACTGGCAACAACGCCGGATTCTGGGTGACGAACCTCATCAGAGGATCGGGCTCAGAGGGTTCACGTTTCGTGTTCAACCTCAACGAACAGTTCCACTTCTCGAACGGTGAATTGCAGGTCGAGTTCTCCTTGGGGGACTGTCACTGATCGATGCCCTCGACCTTTCGGGTTGTCGACGAGAGCCGACGAGTGGTCGAGGCGGAACTGCCTGAAACAGAATCCGGCTCACAGACGGGCTCGAATCGTGGAGAGGCTCCCCGTTGGGGGCGTCTCCTCCTGTAACTCGGCGAACGGTCCCGATCCGATATGCACCGAAGATGAGCGGATTCGCGTCATATCCGGGCCGAGGAACCCCGGGTTCCCAGAAAACGGCCATACCCTGTCATCCGATGATTCCGCACAGCACCGATCACAGACACCCGTGGGGTGACGCCGAGACGCCGTACGTCGAGATCGGTGGGGACGAGGCCGTGCGCACATTGGCGGAAGCCTTCTACGACGTGATCGAGGAGGAGTCTCCGACACTTCGTGACATGCTGCCGGCGAACACCACAAACACGAGACAGAAGTTCTTCAAATATCTGACAGGATGGCTGGGCGGGCCCCCTCTCTACGAGGAGCAGTACGGCCACCCCCGGCTCCGGATGCGTCACATGCCCTTCCCCATCGGGGCCGACGAGGCAGACGAGTGGATGCGGTGCATGCGCATAGCGATGGATCGTGCCGGTTTGGACGAGCCCATTCGCAGCTTTCTCGACGAGCGTTTCGAGCCTCTCGCCCAGCACATGCGCAACCGTTAGACCGAGAAACCCCATTCACCGCCGGCGATTATCGGCTCCTCGCTCCCGTCGTCATGGACGCCGTAGACACTGAGTCCGGGCGATCCCACGACGAAATCGACATGGACGTTGCTCTGATTCAACCCTGCTTCCACCCGTTGCTCGACACTCATGCCTGACGCACCGTCGTAGCAGCTCGAGTACGACTGGCCGAGGGCGATGTGACAGGCATCGTTCTCGTCGAAGAGGGCGTTGTTCCACACCAGCTTCTCCGCCGCCACGGCGCCGGACTGGGGCACCATCGCGGCCTCACCGAAACGAACCGAGCCATCGTCTGTTTCGAGGATTCGGTCCAGAACCTCCTGACCTTTCCCTGCCCTGGCCGAAACTACCTTCCCTTCCGACAGCTCGAGCGTGAAGTCCTCTACCAGATCGCCGAAGTAGCTCAGTGGCTTGGTCGACGCGACGCTTCCCTCGGCCTTCATTCGATGAGGAGATGTGAAGACCTCTTCGGTGGGGAGGTTGGCGGCGAAGCGCTTGCCACCCGGGGTTATCGAAGCCCCTCCGGCCCACGTCACCGCGTTGGTCATGCCCAGGGTCAAGTCGGTTCCCGGGCCCTCATAGCGGAGCGCCACGAATCGGCGTTCCGTCAGGTGCGCTGCACGAGCGTTCAGGTCCGCCAGATGATCGTGCCACACCGCCACGGGATCGTTCTGATCGACTCGACAGGCGCGGAAAATGGCCGACCACATCATCTCCTCGGCCTCGGCTTGGTCCTCGTCGGGGAACACACTTCGATTCCAGGCGGGAAGCGGAGCCCCGATGACACACCACGGGATCACGAGAGCGCCCATCGCCTCGAGATGAGGCTTCACGTACTTCCCGTTGACACGCTGGTGCTCCTGCACCCGGTTCATGTCGACACCGGCGAAAGCCGCCGGGTCTTCGGCGTGGACACGGAGAAACGAGGCACCTGCCTCGAACGCTGTCATGCGGAATTGACTTTCACCACTCACCGTTGTCGCCGCGGTTTCGCTGCCGTGGGCGAACCGGGCCCGTTTCACTCGATCGTCGAACCACAGGACGTCGACCGAGTCGGCACCCGCGTCGTACGCGGTCTCGACGAGGATGGCGCCGAATTCGGGAAGTTGAACCGGTATTGAAATCACCACTCGATCACCCGGCTCCACTCCCAGGCCCACCTCGATGGCGACGGCGGCGTATTTCTCAAGCGATTCGGCGGCAGGCACGACTCCCCACTTCTCTGGCTGGTGGCCAGCCAACCTAATCTCCCCGTGCGTGTGCGGCCGATTCTCCATCACCGGTGATCTCGACTTCTACGCCGAGTACTTCGGTGTGGACGAGGTGCTCAGCGAACCATTGGACCGGAGCTGGAACGTTGCGCCAACCGACCCCGTCTACGTGGTCGCCGAGCGCGACGGGAGCCGCCAAATCGGATCGATGAGGTGGGGGCTGGTTCCCCACTGGGCCGGAGACACACGAACCATCCACATCAACGCACGCTCCGAGACCGTCGCCACGACCGCCGCTTTTCGGGACTCGTTCGCCCGCAAACGCTGCATCATCCCCGCTGACGGGTTCTACGAGTGGGAGCCACCGGCGGCCGGTCGAATCCCGCACTGGGTCTTCAAGGCCGACGGCTATCCGATGGCTCTTGCCGGGATCTGGGCCACACGACTCGACGAGGAGTCCAACGAGTGGCAGCGCACATGCTCGATCATCACCACCGAGTCCTCGGGTGTGATCTCGAGCATTCACGACCGTATGCCGGTGGCATTGGTGCCTGAGGTCTGGGACGCCTGGCTAGATCGTGACATGCGTGATCCGGAGACGGCGCTCGGTCTGCTCCAGACGATCGACTCAGACTCGATAATGGAGCACATCGTGTCGAGTCGGGTCAACTCGGTGCGAAACAACACACCGGACCTGCGAGAACGGGTCCAGCGCGAGACCCTCTTCTGATGGCCTCTCAACAGTTGAGGCGAGAGTTGGGGATGTTGGGTGCCATCGTGACAGGTCTTGGCTCGATCGTCGGGACGGGTGCGTTCGTGGCCATCGGGATCGCTTCGTCTCGATGGGGCGACGTCGTGATCTGGGCAATTCCCCTCGCGGCGCTGGTTGCAGTGTTCAACGGAATGTCATCCGCATTCCTCGCCGGCAGGTTCCCGGTTGCAGGTGGGACCTACGAATACGGCTACCAGACGTTGAACCCTTGGCTTGGATTTGCCGCCGGTTGGCTGTTCCTGCTCGCCAAGACGGCGTCGGCAGCAACGGCCGCCCTCGGCATCGCCCTCTATCTCGGAGTGGAGGGCCCCCTGGTGCCAATCGTCGCGGTGGGGGCCATCATGGTGCTCGTCCTGAGCGGGATTCGACGCACGGCCCTGGTCAACGCGCTTCTGGTGAGTCTCACAGTTGCGGCCATCGCGTGGTTCGCCTGGAGCGGGCTCACCGGCGAGGGAGCGCTGGGTGTCATCACATTCACAGAGCCCTCCCCGTCACTTCTGGCCGCCACCGCCTTCTTGTTCGTCGCTTACACCGGATATGGACGGATCGCCACGCTCGGGGAGGAAGTCCGCGATCCCGCCCGCATCATCCCCCGGGCGGTAATCGTCACTCTCGTTATCGCCGCCGTGCTCTACCTCGCCATCGAGATCGGGGGGCGGGCCCTGGCAGGTGAGAGTTGGGGTGCCATCCTCGAACTCGGTTTCCTCGACATGCCATTCGTGACCTTCGGGGCAATCACCGCGATGCTCGGGGTCCTGCTCAACCTGGTTCTCGGGCTGTCCCGTGTGTGGTTGGCGATGGGGCGGCGGAGTGACATGCCAGCTCCGTTGGGCAAACTCGACGCCCGCAGAGAGCCGACCAATGCAATAGTCCTGGCGTCGGTTACGATCGCCGGGCTAACCCTGATAGGGGATATCGGGCTGGCCTGGAGCTTCTCGGCAATGACTGTCCTCCTCTATTACGGGATCACCAACCTGGCCGCCCTTGCGGTGGATCGATCCCGACTGACGGCATGGCTGGGTCTGGGAAGCTGTGTCTTCCTCAGCTTCTTCGTCACTCCCGAAGTGTGGATCGCCGGCGTGATCTTGATCTCTGTCGGACTGGCGTGGAAGACGGTGTTTGCCCGGGTCGCTAGTTAGCATTTCAGACGCTCTGAAGCGGTCATTCCCCCCCGTCATCATCTGCCTAGCGGTGCTCACAGCCTCGTGCTCATCGATCCTCGGCGAGACACCTGTCGACACCTCCCCCGAGGTTTCGGGCTCCGGGTCGACAGACTCGTCGCCGACCGACCCGGATGCTCGCAATTGTGTCCGGTTCACAGGTGATCACAGCGCACACATAAACACCGGGGCCATTGCCAGCGACGCATTGGTGCTCGCCGGGGAGACCTTCATCTGTGCCAGCGATGTCGTCATCGTCGGGGAGGGAAACCTCAACGAGATCGCGGCGGCATCCCAGCTTGCCGCGGCCGTTTCCGGGCCGTTGCTCTTCCCCGAGCCAAGACTCGCCGCCGAGCTCGGCCGTCTCAAACCGGAACGCGTCCACGTGATCGGCACGGTCGAAGTCAACGTTCCCGGTGCCGCCGACACGGTCAACCATGACGTCGCCAGCGCGGTTTCGCTGGCGGCAGAGCGGCTCGGTGTGAATGAGGAGGCCACGATCCCGGCGACCCCGAACGCAAACACAATCGTGGAGACGGTCCTGGCGATCGAGACCGCAGAGCGAGTCGTGACCCCGGCCACCCCAGTGAGCAGCACCACTGTGAGCACTGAGCTCGTGGTCAGCGACATCGTGCTCGGTCTGGCCGCCCCCTCCGCCGCCTCGTCCCTCTGGCTCGTCGATGCTTCCCGCCCGGCAACGATCCTCCTGGCTGCAGCCGTGGGCAATGCGATCGGGGCGGCGGTCGTTCCACTGGACGGTAGTGACGTCCTCGGCTACCCCGAGGTTGGAGCTGCGATGGAGGGTCACGGTGCGGAGACGATGCGCTACGTCGGCGCCATCCCTGAGGCAAGCGAATGGGAGCTGGCTGTGCTGGCCAACGGCCGACAGATCCCGGGAGGCGGCTTCTTCATCCTCCCCGAGGGGGAGAACAGGCGATATGTCTCCTTCTACGGCCACCCCGGCACCGACGACCTGGGTGTGCTGGGAGAACAGGGCCCGGCCGAGACACTCACCCGAATGGGGGAGTTCCTCGACGCCTACGACGACGATGGTCACCAGGTGGTGGCGGCTTTCGAGATAATCGCCTCGGTTGCCAGCGGCGGCGCCACCGACGACAACGACTACAGCTACGAGTGGCCACCCGAGACGTTCGACCCCTGGATCGAGTTCGCCAGGGAGAACGACGTCTACGTCCTTCTGGATCTCCAGCCGGGGAGAGACCACTTTCTCAGCCAGGCACAGCAGTACGAGGAGCTTCTCAAACTGCCTTTCGTCGGTCTCGCCCTCGATCCCGAGTGGCGGCTCCAAGGCGATCAGGTCCATCTGCAGCAGGTCGGGTCGGTGCAGGCCTCGGAGATCAACGAGGTGGCCACATGGCTTGCCGACCTGGTTCGGGACAACGGCCTCCCCCAGAAACTTCTCCTGCTGCATCAGTTCAAGACGTCGATGATCCTGAACCGCCAGGACGTCATATCGCGGCCCGAGCTCCAGGTCGTGGTGCAGATGGACGGTGATGGGACCGAGGCCCAGAAGGACGCCACGTGGAGCCAGCTCAAGGAGGGCGCAGGCGATGCCCATTGGGCTTGGGGTTGGAAGAACTTCTTCGACGAGGACGAGCCCGGTCCACCGAGCCCGGAGTCGACCATGGCCAAAGAGCCATCCCCCATCTACGTCAGCTACCAGTAGGGATGCCGCGACCTGCGCTCCCAGGACGAGACCGGGGCGTCTTGGGCTTTGACCCCGAACGCGCAATCATCGGGTCATGACGAAGTTCGCCTACTTCTGCGGTCATGAGCAATGGCATCCCGAAGAGCTCGTGGAACACGCGGTACTGGCCGAGAAGGCGGGCTTCGATATGGTCGTCGTATCCGAGCACTTCCATCCCTGGGTCGATGACTCCTCGGCATCTGGTTTCGCCTTTTCGACAATCGGCGCGATGGCTGCCTCGACCGCAGATCTCACTTTCGCCACCGGGGTGACAACTCCTCTGTTCCGGTACCACCCTGCGGTGGTTGCCCAGGCAGCGGCAACCCTCGACCGTCTGTCGGGTGGTCGCTTCGTCCTCGGGGTGGGGACCGGAGAGAACATCAACGAGGCGCCATTGGGGTACGAGTTCCCTGCCTATGCGGAACGGAACGCCCGAATGACCGAATCTCTCGAGATCATGAGACGTCTCCTCGACGGTGAGAAACTGACCTTTCAGGGTGACTATTACCAAACACATCGAGCCAAGCTCTATTCGCCTCCCTTTGGAGATGTCCCGATCCTGATGGCTGCAGGCGGACCCAAGTCGGCGACCCTGGCCGGTCAGATGGCCCAGGGCGTCATCACATCGGTCAAGGATCCGTCCGAGACCATGGAACGGGTAGTCGAGCCCCTCCGAGCCGGTGCCGCCCAAACCGGGAAACCTGCGCCGACGGTCCTCGCCACCCGATGGTCTCTGTACGCCGCGGACGAAGACGAGGCCTGGGACGCACTTCACTCATGGCGTGGTCTGCGCGCCCCGGGCAGACTCGAGGCCGTCGACCCCGAGGTCTTGCGCAAACGCGCCGACGAATTGCCTCGGGAAGAGGTTCTCGGACGCTACAGCCTGGTCAACTCGGTCGAGGAGATCGTCGATGTCTACCGGCCCCTCGTCAAAGACCTAGGGGCCGACATCGTGACCTTCCAGATGGCGTCTCTCGACCAGCCGGCCCTGATCGAGCTCCTCGGCAGCGAAGTGGTGCCCAGACTCAAGCAAGCCTGAGTCAGGCGACCCTGGTGATCACCTCGACGAGGGCGAGAAGTCGCTGGGAGACCTCGGCGGACGTGCCAGGGAGCTCGGATGCGACCAGCAGCGAAGGGACGATTCCTTTCAGGTTGGCCAGAATTAGTCGAGCGTCCTCGCTCTGGGTGTTCAACAGCCTCTCCACCGGGCCCATCATCTTGTCGGCCAGACCGGCGCCGAAGGAGGCGAACAGGTCGATCCGATAGCCGTCGGCCTCCTGGATCAGGACCGATCGCGCTCCCCCGTCTTCGGTCGTGACACTCACCTGGTGAAACTCGACGTCGTCCCGACTGACGGTGCCCGCATCGTCGACTCCTATGTCCCCGCTGAGAAAGCTGCCGGCGCCCTGGGCGAAACCAGCCCAGAAGTTGGACGCCACTTCCTGGTCCCCATCCCTGATCGCCCCTGCAACGTCGCCAAAAGTCGCTCCCTCGGCAAGAGAGGCGAGAGCGGCATGTCCGGGCATCGCCAGATGGGACGCACCGGAGAAGTCGGGGACACTGATGGCGGCAACCAATTCGTTGACGGCCTCCGTCGGTGAGGACGCCCCCGGGGCCGGAGGCAAGGCCTCAACCGAGTCTGCCGACGGGTTGGCCGAGCAGGAGACGAGTGTCAGTGCAACGGCGATCAGCGCCGACTCAAGCCTCAGCGACATGTTCGGGAAGTCTTCCTGTTTGCAGGGTCATGGATCGACGCTCCGGTCGGCTCAATCCGAGGGCGAACCACAGCCAGATTAGATAACCGAGACCCGCTGCTTCTTCGATCCAGCGCCACGGGTCGTTCAGGGCACGCTCCCATGCCAGGGGCCAGTACGGTGCCTCGCCTGGGGGGATGTCGCCGAAGAACGGCCAGAGAAACACCTCCTGGTCGACCCACATTCCGTCGAGGAGCAGATGGAACAACCACCCAATGCCGAGGGCCATCCAGGCACGTCGTCGCCGACCTCTTCGTGTGATGAGGAGGACGATGGCCATGTAGATGCTGGGGAGGGTCAGCGAGTGGAACCACAGTTCTCCGGTGGAGTAGCGGTCGGCGAGCAGAAGCGTGCCGATCGGGAGATCGATCAGATCAGGGAGGATCGCACCCAGCAGGAGAAATCGGACATCGACCTTGGGGTCACGGAAGATCCAACGGAAGAGCCACACCGCTCCCCCGAGATGCCAGAACAGCATCAGGACACGTGGCTCAGGCGACGAGGATGCGTCGACAGTGGACGCATCTCGGCAAGTCCGAGGCGAAAGCCTCCTCCTCCTCTGCGGGGGAGAGTGTCATGTGGCACCCATCGCAAACACCGTGATCATAGGAGGCGATGGCCACCCCCTCCTTGATGCCGCGCAGCTTCTCGTAGAGATCGAGAAGCTCAGGATCGATGGGAGCGACAGCCTCGGTCTTGCGCTCTTCCTTCCTGGCCAGCTCGGCATCGATCTTCTTCCACTGTTCTTTGATCGATGTCTCGAGCTCGCTCTTGTCGGCCTCCAGTTCGTCAAGCCGACCCTGGATCGACGCCACCGCCTCCCGGGCCGGGTCGACATCCTCCAACAACCCGAGGACCTTCTCTTCGAGAGCGCTCTGCTGGCCTCTGAGACTCTGCACCTCGAGACGCATGTGCTCGGTCTCCCGTGCGCTCATGCCCCCGGCGAACAGTCTGGTTTCGTGCTCTTCGAGCTTGCTTTCGAGAATCTGCAGCTCACCCTCGGCTTTGTCCAAAGCGAGCTCGAGTTGTCTCAGCTCGGCCGCCGCAGACTCACGTCTCGTGTCCTCCTCCTGGACCTTCTCGTGAGTGTCTTTGTACCGGGCCAGTTCAGGCAGCGACTGCCTCTCGTCGAGCAGCCTGTCGATCTGGAGATCGATCGCCTGGAGGTCGAGAAGATCAGCGAGACTGGTCAGCTGCATTGGACAAGGCAGAGTAGCCCCGGTGTACTCGCTGAAAGATCGTGCCGACTGTCGAACCCTCCTCGCACCCCCTTCGCGGCGCCCTCCGACTGCACACTGCTCAGCTCCATGTTTGGGGGTCGATCCCCGTCAGATCGATGACCTCAGCATCTGACACTCCCCTGACCATATCGACGAGCGCTGCCATCCCCGGACGCTCCGTGGCCGTGTGACCGGGATCGACGATGGAGAGACCCTGGTCACGGGCGGCAACCGCTCGATGATGGGAGACGTCACCGGTGACCAGAACCTGGGAAACCTCCGCCGCAGCCTCGATGAATGCTCCTCCCGAGCCCGGCACCACCGAGACCCTCTCGACTTCTGCATCCCTGTCTCCGGAGATCCGGATCCCGATCGGACCGAAACGATCGCTGACCATGGCATCGATCGTGCCCAGCGTCCCCTGGAAGCCACCGTATCTGCCGATGTTGTCGAGACCGGACTCCGGGTCAGCGCCGAACTTCCCAACGGCGGTCAAATCGAAGAACCCGGCGAGGGCGTCGGCGGTCCCCCCTGGAGCCGAGTCGAAGTCGGTGTGAGTCACGAGAAGACTCACCTTCGATCGAATCAGGCGATAGGAGCGGGCTCCGGGCGAATGCCCCGCCAGCACCCTCGTTGTCGGCGTGAACAGCAGGGGGTGATAGGTCACCAGGAGGTCAACGGGCTCGGACTCGATGACCGAGACCACTGCGTCGTTGACCTCGTGACAGACCCCGATGCGGTCGACGATCGCTGCCGGATCACCGACCTGGAGCCCGACAGGATCCCAATCCGGAGTCTGATCGGGATTCGTCCTCTCCGCGAGCCGGAGTGCGATATCGGCGACCGTTGCCACTGTCGGGCATCGTAGGCTCACGGTCGCATGGACTACGAGAGCGCCCTCGCATATGAGCCACCCGTCAACTGGGATCGGGTCACGGTCATCGACTCACATGCGGGGGGCGAGCCTTTCCGGGTGGTCGTCGACGGTCTGCCCGAAATCCCGGGAGAGACGGTCCTACGGCGACGGCGTTACGCGATGGCAAACCTCGATGATCTCCGCCGCGCCCTCATGTGGGAGCCCCGGGGCCATGCCGACATGTACGGGGGCTGGATCGGTTCCCCGGTCGCCAAGGGATCCGACCTCTCCGTCCTGTTTCTCCACAACGACGGGTTCTCGACGATGTGTGGTCACGGGGTAATCGCCATGGGAACAGTGCTCCTCGAGACAGGCATGCTCCCCCCCCATGAACCGGAGACGTCCATCCGCATCGACACCCCCGCCGGGACCGTGTCGGTAGTCTCGTCGGTGAGTTCGGGACGGGTCACCGGCACCCGATTCCGAAACGTGTCTTCGTTCGTCGCCGACCTCGATGCCACCATCGACGTAGACGGGCTCGGCGAGGTCAGGTACGACCTTGCTTTCGGTGGCGCCTTCTACGCGTTGGTCACCGCAAGCGATATCGGAGTGAGGCTCGACGATGCAGCCCGTCTCATCGATGCGGGCCGACGGATAAAGGGCTCGATCACCGCCGCCCGTGACATCGTCCACCCCGACGACCCAGACCTCGGGTTCCTGTATGGCGTCATCTTCACCGGACCGCCGGAGAGCCCGCGGCATCACAGCAGAAATGTCTGCGTCTTTGCCGACGGCGAGATAGACCGTTCACCCACCGGGACTGGCGTCAGCTCACGTCTCGCCGTGATGTCGGCACGCGGGGAGATCGGCGTCGACGAGGAGATTGCCGTCGAGAGCATCGTGGGCAGCGTATTCCGAGGGAGGATCGTGGAGCGTTCGGAGGGCCCTCCACCCACGATCATCCCCGAGATCAGCGGCACCGCCCACCTCACCGGACGCTCCGAGTACTGGCTCGATCCCGACGATCCGCTCGGAGGAGGTTTTCTCCTCCGCTAGCGCCGTGATCGCTCTGCTAGTGACCGACCGGGATCCTGCGGTCTGCCTTCTCGGCTACGAGGACACTTCCCGGGATCGTCAATGAGAAGCAGGCCCCGCCGAGTCTCTCCGACCGGCGATAGTCGGCACTGCCGCCGTGGGCCTCCATGATCGCCTGGACTATCGAGAGCCCGATGCCCAATCCGGGCGTGGCGGCGTCGAGCCGGTGTGCCCCCCTCTCGAACTGCTGCCAGATCGCCGCCTCGAAACGGGTCGGGACGCCGTCACCGTTGTCGTGCACCTCGAAGACGAGGTCACGCCCAACCACCCTGGCCACAACCAGACACCGATCGCCGCCGTAACGGATCGCGTTGTTCAACAGATTGGCGAGAGCTTGTTTCAAGCGATCGGGGTCGGCGTGAACCCGCACCGAGGCGTCGAGGTCTTCCTCGATGCGGACGTTCCCGGTGTCGGTGCCACGCAACACCGAGAGGACGATCGACATCGCCGGTACCTCCTGGCGCTCCATCGACATCAGGCTCGTGTCTCCGCGGGCGAGCACGAGTAGGTCGGAGACGAGACGGGACATGTGGCGGGCCTGGACCGCTGCCTCGGAGAGCATCTCCTGGCGGGCGTCGGCGGGGAACTCTTCGGCGTGCTCGTCGAGAAGAGTCAGGAATCCGACCATGGCTGTCAAAGGGGTGCGCAGCTCATGACTCACCGACGCGACGAGCTCAGCCCTCTTTCGATCGACCCTGTTGCGATCGCGGTAGATCACATAGGCCTGTCTGAGCAGGATCACGACACCGACGACGATCACGGCGTCGAGCAGGAGGATCGCGTTCGAACCGGGGGCGAGATCGCGGTAGTTCTTGAAATGGACCACTAGGAGCACACCCGCGATCACATATGGCCACATCAAGACCCAAATCGGTGTTGGGGTCTCCGGAAACTCGCGTCGCCGGGCGCTTCGATCAACGATGGTCGCCGCAGTCAGCATGAAGGCGACAGCCAGGAGGTTCAGGGCGTAGGCAGGCTCGGCAGTAGCGAACTGCTCACCAACGCTGTTGTCGAGATAGATGAGGTCGGCGAGGACCTGGGCGCCACCACCAATGGCGACGAGGACGAGACGGGGGTCGAAGCGGTAATTCGACCGCCGCATGATCATGATGATGAGCCCGACCACGACCATGACGTCCAGAATCGGATAGCTGGCGGCAATCGCGACCTCCCACCATGGCGCACCATCGAGCACCTGCATCAGGTTGGCGAAGAACGCACTCCAGACGAGAGCTGCCAGGGCAATACCGCCAACCGCCGCGTCGAGGATCGTCAGAATCCATTCGCGGCCACCGCTGTCGAGCCGTGCCAGCCGGTAGACGGCGACCAGGATTGCCGCATAGGCCGCAAGGAACAACCCGTCGAAGGGACCAAAAGCCGGCAAGTCCGCCCCAGCCTCGGTGAGGACCCCGATCACGACCACACCCGCCCAGAAGAAGGCGAGACCGATGGCGACGAATCGCCAGGCCGTCCTCTCCCTCTTTGCCAAGTCGCGAGACCGAACGAAAAAGAGCACGACCGCAATGGGGATCGTCGCGGTGAGTCCTACGAAACCTATGTAGGGGGCGAGCGCAGGTACGGTCGCAGCCACTGCTGCTGCGACGACGAGCAGCGCGACGATCGGCGCGGAGAGGAGCCATCGACTGCCTCCCACTCTTGGCGAGATACCCACACGGACTTATCGGACCGATCGGGTCTCTTATTGAGTCAGGATGGGGACAACTACTCGAATGCGGTCAGGTCGAGGACGTCCTCGTCCTTTTCGTATCGGAGCCGGGCGTGGTTGATGCTCTCGAGGAGGCCTCGTATCTGACTGATCGTGTTGTAACGGGTAACGGTGAACCGTATGCCTGAGTGACCTTTGCCCACCACGGGATATGTGGCCACGTTCACGAAGTATCCGTCGCGCATGATTCGGGCGCCGACCGAGGCCGTCGTGCTGGTGCCACCCACCTCCACGAACCAAAGTGGGCTGTGCTCACGTGCCGACAGCGGAAGACCGATTCGCTCGGCGTAGTCGTTGACGAAGTCGATTCGGGTCGAGAGGTCTCGTTGCAGCTCCGAGAGCTCGCCGGAGAGGTGAAGGTCACCGGAGACAACACCAGCCCCGAGGCTGGCGGGAGGCACCGGGCCACCGAAGACCATGGGGCCACCCGTGATCTCGATGGCCTTGATCAGAGTGGAGTCCTGTGCAGCGACCACGCCACCGAGAGCGCCAAACGACTTGGAGAGCCCGTAGGACATGACGAGCCTGGGGTGCCAGCCGAAATCGTCGAGGAACCTCCCCCGACCGCGCTCTCCGGACCAGGAGAAACCGTGGGCGTCGTCGCAGTAGATCCAGAGTGAGGGGGTTCGCTCGATCAACTCACGCAACTCACGAGCCGGTGCCTGGTCGCCATGCATCGAGTACAACCCGTCGATCACATACCAGACCGGCCCGTCATGTTTGCGTGCCCGCTCGGCCACCAGCTCCAGGTCGTTGTGGGGTATCCGCTCCAGCTTCGCCCTTCTCGCCTGAAGGGTTGGTATGACTCCAAGGAGGGAAGCATGGGCGAGACGATCCACGAGAACCAGGTCACCGGAACGAACCAGGACCGGGAGAGCTGCCATGTGCGCCAGAGTCGTGGTACCCGCCACCAGGACCTGGGCCCCGATCATCGCCGAGAGTCGCTCCTTGAGCTCGTCGTACAGAGGCAGGGACGTGTAGGCGATCGATGACGAGTACGAGTTGCCATATCGACGAATGGCGTCGATGGCCCCCTCGATCAGTCTCGGGTCGTCACTCAGACCCAGATAGGAGCAGAGACCGAAGTTGTAGAGCTCCTGGCCCCTGATCGTGATGCGGTCGCCAGTGAACTCTTTGTCCTCGATGACCTGCGAGCTCAAGCCTGATTCGTAGGCGAATAGGGACTGTTGGAGAAACCCGTCCGGGAGACGGGCCGATTGCCTGGCGATGTTCTGGGTCATGTTGTGCGACGGGGGAACATCAAACTAGGCGACTTGTCAACCCTTTGTGTTTCAATCGGCCACGCAACGCGTCACGCGCCCACGAAGAGTGACAGGGAAAGGACCTCTCTATCAGGGGTTGGATATCCTTGCGTCATGACGCTCCAACCGACGGATCTGCCTCCGATTGCGGCGGCAGCCTTTCAGGAACTGACCGAGGAGCAGAAGGTTTCCTTCGTCGCTTCCTACGAGGGTCGGCGACGCAGCATGCCGCTGATGATGGCTTTTGCGATCCTGGCCCCCATCCAGTTGTTTCTGCTGGGCAAGGTCCTTCTCGGCATCTTGTTCCTGCTCACCGGTGGCGGCTTCGGCGTGTGGTACTTCGTGGAGTGGTTCCTGACCCCGCAGAGGGTCCGTGACTACAACGCGAAGATCGCCTCCGAGACGATGACGCTGGTGACAGCGGGAGCCACCCGGGTTCCCGAAGGCGGCGAATCCGAAGAGGAATAGCCCGGCTCTACCCTTAAAGCCCTTGAGCCCTGTCCTCGCACGCTCACTGGTCTTCTTCACATCGGCCTCGGTGCTGGTGATCGAGATTCTCGCCGCCCGACTCCTAGCCCCTTACCTCGGAGTGAGTCTCGAGGTGTTCACCGGCATCATCGGTGTCATCCTTGCCGGGATCTCCTTGGGGGCATGGCTCGGCGGTCGGTCGGCAGACAGGACCGTCCCCAATCGGTTGCCCGGCCCGCTTCTCATGGCCGGGGGTCTCACGGCACTGGCTTCTCCCTTGATCATCGACGCGATCGGCCCAACCCTGCGCATCGACGCCGTCTCGATCGTCTTCGCCGCGGCCGCCGGTTTCTTCGCCCCCGCAGCGATCCTCTCCGCGGTGCCCCCGGTGATCGTCAAGATCCAACTCGACTCATTGGACGAGACCGGCAGAGTTGTGGGCACCTATTCGGCGATCGGAACCGCCGGAGCCATCCTGGGAACGTTCGTAACCGGCTTCGTGCTCATCGCGGCATTCCCCACGAGACCGATAGTCGTCGTTCTGGGGGCTGCCCTGACCGTGACAGGGGTCGCTATGTCCCTCACCCGAAGCAGTTGGACCGTCATGTCGGTGGCGGCGGCCGGCGTTCTCGGATTCGCCCTGATCGCCTCTGGTGGGCCCTGTGAGTACGAGACGACCTACCACTGCGCCATAGTCGAAGAAGACCCGGCCAACCCCTCCGGGCGTACGCTCATTCTCGACCGGCTCCACAACAGCTACGTCGATCTGGAGGACCCGACTTACCTGGAATTCCGTTACATCAAGCTGATCGCGGACATTATGGAGACCGAGAGTGCCGATGGCCCGCTCGAAGTCGTGTCGATCGGCGGCGGTGGCTTCACCATGCCGGGATACATCGAGCACACCAGACCCCGGTCGACCAACACCGTGCTGGAGATCGACTCGAAGCTGGTCGAGATCGGATCCAACGATCTCGCCCTGACCGACGCGATCAACGTGATTCTCGAGGATGCCCGCATCTCACTGCGAGGTGTGGGAGCTGATAGTGCCGACGTCGTGATCGGCGACGCCTATAGCGGGGCCTCGGTTCCCTGGCACCTGACGACGGTTGAGTACATGTCCGAGATCGAGCGGGTGCTGGCACCCGCCGGGACCTATGTCATGAACGTCATCGACTACGGCAACCTCGAATTCGTGAGATCACAGGCCCTCACCCTCCGTCAAGTTTTCCCGGAGGTCGCCCTGTTCGCACCCGACAGCTATCTGGCCGGCGAGACAGGCGGAAATTTCATCCTGGTCGCGGCGAACGACGAGATCGGGGTCGGTCGGATCGAGGAGCGCATCGCCAGCCGTGGCGGCTCGGAACGAGGAATCCAGGACACAGAGCTGACCCGGTTCATCGGCGAGGCCCAGGTCCTCACCGACGACTTCGCCCCGGTCGATCAGATGCTGGGAAGGCCCTAGGCCTTCTTCTCCCTGACATAGAACTCGGCGAACTCGGCGCAACGCCCTTCGTCGTCGAAACGCAGGAGAAATGCATTGTGGTAGACCCGCTCGGGCTCGTCCTCGCCTGCGAAGTATCGAGTCCAGCCCACCGCCACGGCTTTGTCGTCGTCGACGGCGTAGGGGGCGTACTCGGCCTCCCACCCTGCGGGGTCGTCCGGGTCTTCCTGCCAGCTGGCGACAACGGCATCTCTGCCGGTGACCGTGTTGGTGTCGTCACGCCAGGGTCGATAGCTGTATACGACGTCGTCGGTGAAGAGTCTTCCGATCTGGTCGGCGGCGTTGCTGGCCCACGCCGCTATGTAGTCGTCGAGCCACGACTGAACTTGCTCGTGCGTCATGGTTCGAGGATACGCACACGTCCCAATGCGATCAGCAACGTGCTCTGGCTTCGGTGGCCGAGACCATGAGTCGATGTAGAGTTGACGGGTTTGACGCAAGACACAGAACTTCCTCCAAGCCGAGCCTCCCGACGGGGGCTCGGAATCGCGATCGCTCTGTCGTTGGCCGTCGCCATCGCCGCCTGCGGGAACGGAACCGAGCCCGTGACCGAGTGGGAAACGATCTGGAAGAACACCACTGCCACCGTGAACGAGGCCAGCGCCGCCGATCTCACAACCGAGCAATGTCAGGACCTGCTTGGCTATCTGCGCGTCCAGCGCACGGTGCTCAACCCGGTTCCGCTCGAAGACCTGAGGACTCCAGTCGACACCTGGTTCAACGAGGCAGAGGCGATTTACTTCGAATGCGACCTCGATGGAGCGGCGGCTCAGGAGTCGCTGCTGACGCTGGAGGCTGTCGAAGGCGAGGTCGATGTAGTGCTCGAGGTCGAAGAGTGACGATCGAGGCAGGTGGCACATGCGAGTCGTGATCGCCGGCTGTGGCCGGGTCGGCAGCGACCTTGCCCTCACGTTGTCCGAGGAGGGGCACGACGTGTCGGTCATCGACAGCCGAGAGGGAGTCTTCGAGCGGCTCGGCTCCACGTTCAACGGGACGACTCACGAGGGTTTGGGCTACGACGTGCGCGTGCTCAAGGCGGCAGGCATCGAATACGCCGACGCTTTCATTGCTGCCACCGACTCGGACAACGCCAACGCCATGGCGGTTCAGGTCGCCGAGCGCGTGTTCGGTGTGCCCAAGACCATCGCCCGTCTCGACGACCCCGCCCGGGAGGAGGCCTACCGGGCGCTGGGTGTTCAATTCGTCCCGGGGGCCAAACTCACCTCCAAGGTGATCCACGAGCAGATCGTCCGCGAGGAATTCAACTTCCATGTGACCTTCTCCGGCGGGGACGTCGAGATTGTCGACATGACCGTCGGGCCCGAGGGTGCAGGTCGGCCGGTTTCCGAGTTCGAGCTGCCGGGTGACCTGAGGGTCGCCGCGATCCACCGGGGCCAGCGAACCTTCATCCCGGAGAGGGACTTCGTGCTCGCCGAGGGCGACCTGGTGGTGGCCGCGGCCCGGACCGGGGCGCGACGCAAGATTCGCCGCTTCCTGGCGGTCAGCGAGGACGTTGAATGAGGGTCATACTCATTGGTGGCGGGAAGGTGGGCTCCTACCTAGCCCGTGAGCTGTCCAAGTCGGGCCATGTGGTGACGGTCATAGAGGAGTCGCACACTCACGCAGCCAGTCTGGCCGATCACTCCAAGGTACTCGTCCTCGAAGGCGACGGAACCGACATCGGGCTCCTCGAATCAGCCGATGTCCATCGTGCCGACTGGGTCCTCGCCGTCACGGGTCTCGACGAGGTGAATCTGGTCGCCTGCCAGCTGGCGTTGACCCTGGGTGCCGCCAAGGTCCTGGCCCGGCTCAACAACCCGCTGAATCGGCCCACGTTCGACGCCTTGGACATCCCCGTGGTCGCGGTGACCGATGTGATGGCCACCCTGATATCCCGAGAGGTGGAGGTGGCCGAGTTCCGTCACATAACACTCCTGGGGAGAGGCGAGATCTCGGTCTACGAGGTCGATGTCCCCACCGACTTCGAAGCGCGGCCAGTGCCCGAGCTTCGTCTCCCCAAAGGCGCCTTGCTGGTGGCGCTGGTGAGAGGTGACCAGGTTCGGGTTCCGACCGCCACCACTGTGGTCAAACCCGGTGACCAGGTGACGGCCGTGAGCAATGTCGAGCATCAGGACCATGTCAAGCAAGCCCTCGGCTATCGCAACGTTGGTCATTAGATGACGGCCCCCCGGGAGCCACGCTGGAAGGAGTGGCGGGGCTACGTCGGTGGGCTCGTGATGTTCGCCGCCGAAGCCCTGATCGTCATCGGGCTCGCGGTCATCGCCTGGCTGTACTCGATCGTCGTCCTCGCCTTTTTCTGACATGCTGATCCGGCCCATCGCCGACGACTTCAGGATCATCGCCCTCTATCTCGGGCGGATCCTCCTCGTCGTGGCCGCCGCCGGTCTCCTACCACTTGCCTGGGCGGCGATCGCCCGTGAGTGGGACCCGTTCGGCTCGTTCCTGCTGATGGTGGGGCTTCTCGCGGTGCTGGGAGCGATCGGGGTGAGACTCGGCCCGGAGGAACCGAAGCTCGATTGGAGCCACGGCATGGTGGTGGTGGCACTCACGTGGCTCGTGGTCCCCATCATCGGCGCCATCCCACTCCTTCTCTCCGGACACTTCGTCCGCCCCCTCGACGCCTTCTTCGACTCGATGTCCGGGCTGACCACGACAGGCCTATCGCTGTTGAGCGACCTCGATCATCTGGCCTCGTCGCTCAACTTCTGGCGACATCTCCTCCAGTTCCTCGGTGGTCAGGGGATCATCATCGCCGCCCTGACGATTTTCGCCGGGACCGGTGGCATCACCCTCTACTTCGGAGAGGCTCGCGACGAGCGCATCCTGCCCTCGGTCACCTCGACCGCACGTTTCATCTGGGGAGTGTCGGTGGTCCATCTCGTGTTTGGAGTGGCGGCCCTCGGGCTTGTTGGTTGGTTGGCCCTGGGCTTCGATCTCGACCGAGCGCTGTTCCATGGGCTCCTCGTGTTCTTCGCTGCCTTCGACACCGGCGGGTTCTCCCCGATGTCGACCAGCATCGGCTATTACCACTCGGCCCTGTTCGAGGGATTCACTGCTCTGTTGATGGTCGCCGGGGCCATGTCGTTCGGTCTTCACTACGCCCTCTGGCGAGGGCCGAGAAGGGCCATATTCGCCAACCTGGAGACGAGGACGATCTTGTCCACCTTCGGTTTCACGTTGTTCGTCACCCTGCTCGGCCTCGCCGCCACGTCTGTCTTCACGACAGCGGTGGGGTTGACCCGGCAAGGGTTCTTCCAGGTGCTCTCGGCGCACACCGGGACCGGGTTCGCCACTGTCTCGACTGCGGAGCTTGCCCGCTGGGGCGGTCTGGCATTCGGGGGGTTGGCGATAGCGATGGCCCTCGGGGGCATGGGCTCGTCCACAGCCGGCGGCGTGAAGTCGCTGCGCATCGGACTCACCATCAAATCGGTTGTCAACCAGATAAAGCAGATGCTCCTCCCTGAGCACGCCCTGGTCGGGACCGGCTACTACCAGTCTGGCGAGAAGCACCTCAACCTGAATCTCACCCAATCGGTGATGATCATCTCGTTGCTCTATGTGGCGCTCTATCTGCTCGGCGCCGGCATAGGTCTGGCGTACGGGATACCGCTGCAGTCGGCGCTGTTCGAATCGGTGAGCGCTTCGGCAAACGTTGGGCTATCGGTCGGGGTCACCGATCCGTCGATGCCGGTTCTGCTGGAGCTGACCTACATGCTGCAGATGTGGGCCGGGCGTCTCGAGTTCGTCGCAGTCTTCTCCCTGATCGGTTTCCTGCTGGCGTGGGTGAGGGGCAAGTGATGACGAGGATCGTCCGCCTCATCTTCTTCGTCGGGTTGATGATTCCCGCCGCCCCAGCCCTGGCTCAGGAGATCGCCGTATCCGAATTGCTGGCCGAGTCGCCGGAGCTGACTGGCCAGGAGATCACCATCGAGGGCGAGCTGGTGGGCGACTACGGGTTCCGTGGCGATGGATGGATGTGGACTCAGTTGAACGACGACGCCTACGTCGATCATCCAATTCGCGACGGCATCGCCCCGGTCGGCGGCAACATCGGTGTCGGAGTGCGCATCCCCTCGGAACTCGCCGAAGACCTCGATCACCCGGGCGGCTACCACCACCGCGGGCCCGTCGTCCGCCTCACCGGGATTTGGAGACACCATGACCCCGAACGTCAGGGCGAGTCCTACCTCGACGTCGAGACCCTCGCCCTGATTCAGGAGGGACGCATGCTGGACGAGGCTGTGGTGTGGTGGACCGTCATCGTCGGTCTGGGTCTGATGGTGGGTGCCGGAGCACTCTGGAGGACGCGGCCGAAACGAGAGGGCTGACGATAGGAGAAGTCGACAGGACAGGAATGCTGGAGTCCTCGCAGTCGTTCGGATCTCGCCCAACGTCGGAAGCACGGGATGTTGGTTGGGCAGGCCCTCAGACTCGGTAGGCACCGCATGTGAGACAATGTGTGGCGACTGACAATTCGTTGGCCGCAGCCTGGAGGCAAATCATGGGCAGCAAAGACAAAGGCGGCAAGAACACGAAGTCCGTCGCCAAGAAGAACCTCAAAGAGAAACGTCGCGACAAGCAGGAGAAGAGGGCGACCGCCGAAGCTGAGCGCAGCCACAAAGTCTGAAGTCCACGCCCATCGCGGGACGGGAGCCGTGAGGTGAGAGTCGCCGTTCTTGCTCCCATATCCTGGAGAGTCCCGCCTCGCCACTATGGCCCCTGGGAGCAGTTCGCGTCTCTCTTGACCGAAGGTCTGGTGGAGCGGGGAGTCGACGTCACCCTCTATGCGACCGCTGATTCGATCACATCGGCTCGGCTCCGTGCCGTGGCCACGACCGGATATTCCGAGGATCCGTCGCTCGACGCCAAGGTGTGGGAGGCTCTCCATCTATCACTCCTCTTCGAGGAGGCCTGCAAGTTCGACGTGATTCACAACAGCTTCGACTTCCTGCCGCTGGTCTTCAGTCGACTCGTGAGTCCTCCGATCGTGACGACCATTCACGGGTTTGCCTCAGATGCAACCTTGCCGGTATACGTCGAGTACTCGGACCGTGTGAACTATGTCGCAATCAGTGAAGCTGATCGACATCCTGCACTGCGGTACGCAGCCACGATCCATCACGGCATCGACATGGCAGCCTTCGAGTTGGGTCCGGGCGGCGGGCCCCTTTTGTTTTTGGGGCGTATCCATCGCGACAAGGGCGCAGCGACGGCAATCGAGGTCGCCAAGCAAGCCGGTGTTCCGCTGATCATGGCCGGCATCATCCAGGACGCGGAGTACTTCGAACGAGAAGTCGCCCCACATCTCAATGGTCGCGACGTCGCGTACGTCGGACCGGTAGGACCCTCAGTTAGACAGCGGCTCCTCGGCGGCGCTCGGGCAATGCTTCACTTGATCGACTTTGAGGAGCCGTTCGGTCTGAGCGTTGTCGAGGCAATGGCGTGTGGGACTCCCGTGATAGCGCATGCTCGCGGGTCGATGAATGAAATCATCCAGCCCGGAGTCAACGGCTATCTCGTTGACGGGTTGACCGAATCATTGATTGCTCTTGGCGAGGTCGGCAAGCTCGACCGTGCGTTGGTTCGAAGCTCTGTCGTCGATCATTTCGATGTCGACAGGATGGTCGATGACTACCTGGCGCTCTACATTCGGCTATTGGCGGCAAACGACGAATCTGGTTCAACCAGAGCTGAGTGCGCCGAGAAGGGAGTCGAGCGAAAGCGTGGCGAACCGGGTTGATGTGTCCGATGCGCCGTAAGCGATCACCAAGTTGGTCTTGTGGAGCATGGATCCGCACGAATAAGTGACGTTCGGCACGTACCCGTCTCGTTCGTCGTCGTTGGGGATGAGAAGTGGATCACGCAGATGGCCAATCATCTGATAAGGCTCGTCGATGTCGAGCAAGACGGCGCCAAGCACGTACTGACGCATCGGGCCGACTCCGTGGGTGATGAGCAGCCAGCCGGCTTCGGTCTCGATGGGAGCTCCGGCATTGCCGAGTTGGATGATCTCCCAAGGCCGTGCCGGCATCTGAATCCGCTTGGAGTCGTTCCATTGCCTGACATGCTGAGACCACATCAGGTAGTTACTCTCTCCGTCCGAGCGGCCGAGGGCCATGTATTGACCTCCGACTCGCCTTGGGAAGAGCGCAATGCCCTTGTTCACCGCTCCGGTTCCGTGGAGTGTGGCCACACGGAATTTGCGGAAGTCCTTCGTCTGGATCAGCTGAGGCAGAATGTTGGCTCCGTCGAAAGCGGTGTAGGTGCCGTGGTAGGTGCTTGCACCATCGGAGTCGTTGAATAGGACGAATCTCGCATCCTCCATTCCGTGACTCTCTGCAGGCCCATTTGGGGTCAGGATTCGCTGAGAGATCTGCGAGTCGGCCGCGAATTCCACCCGGTAGTTGGATGACGCCAGCCAGTGCATGGTGTGGATGATCTGGTGAGGGACCGGAACCGAAGACGCGTCTGACTGGAGGATTGTCAGGGCGGATTCGAGCTCCTCCATCGTGAATTCCGCGCTCAGCCCACGCAAGGCGAGGGCTTGAAGTCCGGTGTTGAATCCGAGCTCATCCAGTTTTGCGCGGAACGAGGCCTTGTCGAATGTCGGGGTTTCTCGAGCGCCGCGTATCAGCGGGCCTGGTTCGTCGACATGAATGGTCCCCGAAGGGTCGATCTCCCCTGTGCGGAACTCGACAGATGAGATGTGGCCCTCACCAACCGCGCGGAGGCTGATGACGACGCGCACGGCTCCGACCGCGAGTCCATCTTGGTTGGGGTGAGGCACGATCGATGGGTTGGTGAGGGCGGCTCCCTCAACGGCGTACTCATGCGTGAAGTAGCTCCCGATCAGTTGTCGATCCTGTTTCGACAGATCCCCGGCTTCAGGAATCCATTGCTCGACGATCGAAAACGCGTCGAGAAGAGCGATCTCAAGGTCCGGAACCCGATCATCGAATCTCTCGTGGACACCTTGCAAAGTCGTGCCTCGTTCCTCGGATGTGAGGTTGAGCACCCTCCCCAAGACCCGCTGTACCCGATTTGGCTGGCCCGGGGTTGGATCTGGAGGCAGATAGGTCCGAACGAGACGTCGCTTCGGGTCAGGCAGAAGCGTCACGGGCGACCGTATGACCTCGATCTGTGTCATCAAAGATGGAACTCGGTCATATCGAACCCGCTCTCCCCTAGCGCCGCGATCTGCAAGACCCCCAACCCAGCCAAGGTCGACTCAGCGCCCTGGTTCAAGTTGACGCCCGTTGCTGTCAACCCGTCATATGTACCGCCGTGCTGTTCGTCGTACATGACGGCCATAGAGTCATTTGCTCCAAGGAGCCACGTTCCGGCTCGCAGTGCGAGCGTGCGCCAGCGATATTCCCCCGTGAGCTCGAATGCCCGATGACAGGCGTCTGCCATGGCCCAGGCCTCGATCGGCTGCTGATCGAATCGCGGCTCACGGTCACCGGGCGATCGGCCCCCGACCGGAGTGAAGCTGAACCGATCTCCATTTGTCTCGTGAGCTGCAAGCCACTCGATCAGACGCATGCCTACAGAGGCACGTCGCTGGTCCCCCAGGGCGACACCGGCGGCAATGAGCGCCTGAGGGATGCGTCCGTTGTCATACCCGAGACGAGTCTCTGGCCAGGGGATCACCGATCCGGCCGCCCGGGCGATCAGCGCCGTGGTTCTATCCAGTAGTTCAAATGCCGACTGGAGGCCCTTACCACTCTCAACCAATTCTGCAGCGCCCAAGGCCGCGTACGCATTAGCTCTCAGGTGCGAGGACTCGAAGCCCGAACAAGACTCGAAACCATCGAGCGCCTCCTCCGCCATCCACCGGATGGGCGCACGGGCTGCCATGGCTCCCAAGCCCCACAACGCCCTCCCCTGGCTGTCATCGCTCTCCCCGTCGCTCCATACACCACTCGAATCGAGACGGTTGCGAAACCTGTGATCCGGGCCGCGCGAGGCGAGGACAAAGGCAAGATAGACCTCCGCCAGTTCTGCTACGTCCTCTCCCTCTTCGTGAGACACGATCACGAGGGCGCGTCCGTTGTCGTCATTGCAGAACCCGTGCTCGGGTCGAGGCACACGGTATTCGGCATGTTCCCAGAGGCCTCGGTCATCCGTCATGTGCCGGAGGTGGTCAAAATTCGGCTTGGGTAGGCGAACGGCGGGCCACCCGCTGTCGATGCTGTCAGCCGACGGCAACTTGACGCCCAGGTCCGACGGAGGCGTACGACTCTGAAACAGTCGCGATGCCTGACATCATCTCGGTGAAGCGGACGCCGATCGTGGGCCAATACCGGCCGGTGGCCAACTTCCGCGATCGTGATGTCATGTAGTCACGGGTCGATCGGTCGGACAGAACCTGTCTGAGTTTCGCACCGAGGACATGCGGTTCGCCAAAGGGAACGACCACACCGGCTCCATCCGAAAGCAGCTCCACAGCATGGGCAAACTCGGTTGCGATCACCGGTCTTGAAGCTGCGATCGCTTCGACCAGAACTCCTGAAGTGACCTGGTCTGCAGACTCGTACGGTAGGACGACGACGTCGGCGCTCCGGACCAGACGCGCCAGACTCTGGCGGTCGAGATAGCGATCGTCGAAGCGGACCATTGAATCCAACCCAAGGGATCGAGTGAGTGTCGTGAGACTCTCCCGGTAGGACTCCCCAGATGTCCTCTTCACTTCCGGATGGGTGGCACCCGCAATCAAATAGCGCGGGAGTGGTCTCATATCAGCGATGTCTTCGAGGGCCCGGATCGCCCATTCCAATCCTTTGCCGGGCCCGATCAAACCCCAGGTGAGAATCAAAGGCGCGCTGTCTTTCACGAGAGAGGGACCTGCAAAACCAGGATCGGCACCGTGGGGAATCACTGAGATCTGATCCGGATCCACGCCGTAGAGGTCGACGAGACGGATGGAAGCGGTCTTACTCATAACCACCAATCGCTCGGTGAGACTGGCCAACGTTTCGGTGATGGTCCGCTGATTCTGTGTCGGCTCTCGGAGGACGGTGTGGAGGGTGACGGCGCTCGGGACCGAGAGCCGTGACATTAAGTCGAGGACCGCGACACCATCTCTTCGCCCCCAAATACCGAATTCGTGCTGGATCGACACAGAGTCGTAGCCGTTGAGCACAGCGGCGGCGGTCCGCTGTGATAATCGATCGCCGGGCCGGTGATGCATCACCACCTCCGGCAGGTCGTCGTCAGACAGGTGGTCGCCCAAGCGGACGACGCCAATCGGACTGCCCGGATTCGTTTCTCCTATGGTCTTGGCCAGTGATGCGGTGTAGGACGCGATTCCGCAGACAGTTGGTGGGTAGGTGGACACAAACCCGATAGATGGGATCGAGTCTGAAGTCATAGCGGTTCCTTCCGTGCGTTCGTGGATGAACTGAGGCAGTAGTCACTGGTTCAGGCAGGGAACCGGTTTGCTGCGCCGGATAGGTCCGCGAGTAAGAGTGAGCGGCAGCATTTACCGCTAGCTCGACGATAGCTCATATGGAGGGGTAGCCAGCCAGGGCGAACCGTCGACCATCAGCTGGTGAACACGTCCATCATCGATCCCGCGGCTCAACGTCTGCCGACGGCACGAACGGCGGCTTGTCGCCAAGTTCATAGAGAAGGTTTCGAAGGAGATCTGCTAGTCGTTCTCGCTCCGAGCCCTTGAGAGTCCCAACCCATGGCCGACTGGGCGTCGAGGATGTTCACGAGGCGTCGTTCGGCGGCACTAGCGACCGCGTCCCGATCCCTGGAGTCGGTAGCACGGAAGGAACGCTCTCAGAGCGATCCCCTCATCGACCGATACCGCCGAATAGCTGATGCCGTGGCTTCGAGCGATACGCTGCTCCTCCATCGTCGGCGAGCCTTCACCCACGCTGTGACCGGAGGAAACCCAATGGGCCGACACCGCTTCGAGCACAATCGATTGGGTCACGCCGGCAGGCAGTCCGGCGTAGCTGCGCTCAAGCAGACCACTCACTTCGCCGTGCTCTGGATGGTCAGGATTGATGCCGCATCCTGCAGGTGCCGACCATTCGCCCGCGGTATACGCAGCGCCGGAGAGCGCCGCGGCACCAACTGCGTCCATCTCAACCTTTGCCTCCTCCACGGCCGACTCCAAAGTCGAGGACTTGGACTCGGAGTCGTCGAGGGGATGCCGAATCGAATCGGCACACCCGCACAACAGCAGGAGAGACGCAACGACCACGAGCCTGCCTCTGATCACGCAACCTCGTATGACGTCACGTAGCGGTCCACCATTCTCTCGAGGAGCGCCTGCTCGTACCAGCGCCCTCGGACCATGGTCCCTCGTCGCCGTCGCGTGGCGGAGACGTCCTCTAGCGGGTTGTCATCGAGCAGCACGAGATCGGCCCGGGCGCCCGGTGTGATTCGACCGAAGTTCCCGTCCCGGCCCATTCGCTCGACGAGCAGTCCGGCATTCCTGGTCCCAATCTGAAGCGCTTCCAGCGGGGTGAGACCCGCCTCTACCAGAAGTTCCAATTCGCGGTGAATATTCGCCTGGGTCGACCCCTCCAGATCAGGAGAGGCATCCGTGCCTACCGTTATCAACACCCCTGCTCTCTGGAGGGCGGCGATCAGAGCCATGAGAAACGGCATCTCGACATCGCGGCGATATCGCCCCTGGTCGGCGTAAACGGTCCTGTGGCGGCCATGCACCCTCCAACGCTCGATTGTCTCTGGTCTTGTCGTCCGATACCGGGGTTGACCGAGCACCGACTCTTGGTCGTAGATCAATTCGTACATCACCTCGTCCGCCACCAGATTGGAGACGACAGCCACGTCGTGCGCCCTCATCAGCTTCACGGTGGACTCGATTGCCGCGTAGTCCATGCGGAAGCCGGGGTCACCGGGTTTGCCCACCCAGTGGATCATGTTCAACTCGTCGACATGGGCTATCTCGTTGATGCCCGAGCCCAGCAGGTCGACTGCGGTGAGACCGTTCAGTGCGTGCCCGGCCACCCAGACGCCGGCTGAGTTGGCCGCGGCGATCGCAGCCAGATATGCGTCCGCTGTGAGACCGTCGTACACCTTGATCAGGTCAGGCCAGCTCTCCGCCTGCCTCCACACTTCGGCGGCGGCGTCCTCCGCTGAGGTAGGAACGTAGACGGGCTCTCTGGTGAGGACCTCCGGTGGGAGGCCGTCGATGAGCACGCGCCCAGAGGTGAGAATCGTTGGGCCGATCAAGCGGCCCGCCTCGATCATCGTTCGCCATTCGTGATTCTCCGACGGACCGCTCATGGCTCGGACGGTTGTCACGCCTTCAGCGAAGTAGAGCACCAGGTGTTCTGGATCAGGGTCTCGGCGGTGCAGATGGGTATGCATGTCACAGAGACCTGGGATGAGAAAACCACCCTCTAGAACCAAAGCCCCAGGTGGCATGGGGCCTCGACGGGCCGAGTCGACTGCAACGATCACACCGTCGGAGACGGTGACCACCTGGTCATGCAACACCTCGTCAGTGTTCATGGGGATGACGGTCACCCCCATGAACACCGTGCTGTTCAAGTTCAGGGACTACTCCGAACTCAACCGTGCCGCGCGGGCGACACGGAAGTTCGTGTACAGCGAAACGGCCAGCGCCGCAAACGCCACCTGGAGGACCGTCTTGATCCAGTCGATGCCCTCGGTGGTTCGAATGCCAAGGCCCTCAGCGAAAACGCCACCGAGCACTCCTCCGACCAGCCCGGCTAGAACCGTGGCAAGGATCGAGATCTCCTGTTTGCCCGGCAGCACGAGGCGGGCGAGCCCACCGATCACCACACCGAATATGGCCCCTCCGATTATCGAACTGACTACGTCCTGCACTTGATTCTCCTCTCGTATCTCGCTGGATTGCTCTTTATTGGCCGACCGGGGCGAATGCACCGACCGCAGGGAAGAAGACGGTCTCGGCCAGACCGTCGGCCTCGGCCGGTGATGCGGCGAGGAGTACGAGGTAGGCGGTATCACCGACCTCCGTCAACGCCAGACCGATGACCCCCGCCTGTCCCCGAATCAGGTAGATGTCCCATGTCGATTGGGCGCCTTGGAAGCTGTCACTCGCCTCAGGTAGGGACGTGATGCTGTATCGCTCCAGCACCTGCAGGGCGAATGTCTCCGGCTCGGCGCCGGGAGCGGCGAGCTGGGCGAGAACCGTTGGATCCTCATCGAGATTGCCTCGGGCCCAAACACCCGGCTCAACCACGTTCCAGCCTGCTGGAGCGAGTCCGCTGAACTGCTCATTGCTGAACGGCTCCATGGTCACCGCGCCTTGAGTCTCGGCCGAATACCGCGTCTTTAGCTCGTCGAGCATCGCCTGGAGCTCAGAAGCGGGAAGCCATTGGCCTCTGACCATCACGCCTTCGATCTGGCGGGTGTTCGAGATCTCGTCGAGGGGGTTGGCGGCTAGGAGCACCAGGTCAGCCCTCTTGCCCACCTCCACGGTCCCGAATTCGTCGGCGCCACCCATCACCTCGGCTGGAATCCGTGTAGCCGCGGCAAGGGCCTGGTGAGGATTCAGCCCGGCTTCGACGAACAGCTCCAACTCCCGGTGTTGGGAGAATCCCCAGACCACACCCAAAGCACTCGCGTCAGATCCCGCCAATACTGGGACACCCGCCTCGACAAGGGCTACTAGTTGCCTCTGGTAGTGCTCCATCATCTGACGTCTCTGTTCCACCGGGGGCAGGATCTCCTCGAGAGTCGATGCACCGGAATCTCTCAGAACGATTCCGAGCTCCCCACCGGTCGGGTCGTTCCACTCGCGGAGAGTCGCCGGCGGGACGTACTGGTACTCCTCGCGGGAGAAGTACTCGCTCCAGTCGGGGAGACTGTCGAAGAGAGTGAACGCGGCCTCATCGGTGGCGAAGGTGGGCGTGAAGGAGGCACCGGAGTCGACCATCAGTTGAACGAGGTCCGGAAGTCTCTCTTCGGCCTCGGACAGGTCGAAAACATCGAGGTAGTTGGCGCCAGGACGTCGTGTGTAGTCCTTGGCAACGTAGGCAAGCAGGTTGGGGTTGTGCTGGATCTCGCCGCCCGATTCGATGAGATGCTGGACATCGACCGCGGCCGGCACATGGGCGAGGACCGGCATTGCATTCGCTCTTGCGGCCGCCATGACCGCATCGAAGGTCTCAAGCGAGAGGAACCAGTTGACCTTGATGATGTCGTATCCCTCTGCGGCGGCCTTGGCGACAAGCTCCTGTCCGGTTTGCGGGTCGACCGCCAGCTCGAACAAGGTCCGATCCACGGTCATCCATGGGCCCGTAACCGCATCCAGGTTCTCAAAGGCGTTCGAGAACTGTGGCGGCAGGGCACCAATGCTCTTAGCAGCGAAGATGGTCGGACCCAGCCTGGTCCCAGCGGCGATCTCGTCTCGTGCATCGAGAATCTCGGCGCCGGTTCCCACATATGAGGCATTCGGATCTCGAATCGTGGTCACGCCGTTGACCACATCCAGGATCAGCGAATCGAAGTTGTCGAGGATGTGATTGTGGGCGTCGACCAGCCCTGGAATCAGATACTTGCCTTCTCCATCGACAATGGTGGTCCCTTCCGGAACGACCACCTCGTCGGCGGGGCCGATCTGGGTGATCCTGTCGCCCGTGACGAGCACCGTCTGGTTCTCGAGGATGCGATCCGAATCCATGGGAATGAGATCGACGGCTACGAAGGCAACGGCCTCATTATCCGCTCCGGCGGCCGAGGTCGAGGGAACTGCCGCCAGGGCCACAGCGAGCATCACGATCACACTCCTCTTTCGTGCTTGGAATCTCGGTGTCTTGCGATTTGGGCTCATCATCTGCTCAACAATCCGCCGTACAGGGCATCTCCGTCGCCGTCGAACCTGATGCTCGAGGTGATCGCCAAGACCACTTCTTCAAATCGCGCCGAATCCCCCAATGCCGCCACAGTCGAAACCAGCGCAGCGGCTTCTCCTGATGTGGGCACCCATAGGATCAGCCCCTCACTGTCGTCAGAGCCGACTGTGGCCCTGCCAGCCTCTCTACTCCCATCCAGCTCCTGCAGGACGACATCTCCCAAACTCGCGCCTTCGTCGAGTTGGAACATGGGCAACGCGGAAGCGAGGAAAACGTCCGCTCCGGCGTCGAACTGGATTCCGAGGGGTACGACCTCGCGCTGACGCATCAAGGGGTAGGGGACGAGACCAACGGTGACCATGAGGTCTCCAGGCTGAGGTGCGACGCCGGACCGGTGCCGCTCCAGCGCTTCACTCGTGTTGGCAAGCAGCACCGAGGCACCCGGGAAGGTCTCCTCGATGAGCCACGCCGACGGGTAGTTCAACTGAAAGTCTCCACCTTCCGCTACGAATTCGCTCGTCAGTTCGGCTGTCAGGTCTTCTGTGTTCAATGTCGTCTCATCTGAGGTAGTCGTCGTCGAGTCCTCCGTGGTCTGGTCGGCGGTGCAGGCCGCTGAAGCGGCGACCAGTCCGACAAGGAGCAATATCCAAATAGAGCGTTTCATCGACGCTCTCACCTCCAATCGAAGCCGACGTCTGCATTTCTGAGCACGTCGTCGAACATATGGAGGGGGGCGGTGGGGGTCGACGACCTGAGGTTCATTGTCCGGTCATCGTGAGAACGATTGATCCTGCCCTGGAGGAGGAGGTCCCGTGGACTTCGAGTCATACTCAGGGTCAACCCTCTCGTCCCGGAGACGGACGACGAATCAACAAGCGGGGCGTACCTTGGGATGATGATCCTTCGGGAAGCCGGCAGCCGGGGCCTATACGATCCACGTATGGGACCGGCGGCACGTCTGGCGAGGTGGGTGGAGACCCTCAACCCGGTGGTCAAGGACGGGGCCCTCGCTGCGGTCCTGGCTGCCACACTGCTGATCGACTTGGCTGCCCAGGATTTGCCCGCGAGCAGCCCGATGCGTCCGGCAGACCCACTCGGGTACGTGATGGTGGCCCTGATGATCCTTCCCCTGGCGGTTCGACGCCTCTACCCAGTCGGGGTCTACGTGACAGTCCTCACGGCCACGGGGCTGGTCGCCGTGCTCTTCTACCGTCCGACATCCTTTGGCTTCGGGCTGATCGTTGCCACGTACACCGTGGCGCGCTGGTGTGACCGCAGGAGCTCACTGGCGACATTGGGGGTGGGTCTCATCTTCGGTGTACTGATCAAGGCGCGCGCGATCGCGGCAGGCATACCAATAGGGCTGTTCGAATGGCCCCTCGACGCGATCTACTTCGGAGCAGCCTGGTACTTGGGCGACAGCATCCGTGTGCGGCGTCAGTACGCAGACGAGTTGGAGAGGAATCGACAAGAACTGGCGCGGCGCGCCGTCACCGATGAGCGGATACGCATCGCCCAGGAGCTCCACGACGCGATTGGCCACGCCGTGAGCGTGATGGTGCTCCAAGCGGGTGGAGGCGAGGAGTCGATTGGGCTGGACACGGACAGAGTCCGTGGGGCGTTTCAGTCCATCGGACGCGTGGGTCGCGGGGCGCTCGCGGACATGGACCGGCTGATCGGGCTGCTGCGAGAGTCCGATCTGGCACCGGAAGTGACCCAGCCGAAACTGGACAACATCACCAGCCTGTTGGATGGGTACCGTGACCTCGGCCTCGAGATCCACGCATCAATCGAGCACCAACCGCCAGGCATCCCCCAAGACGTCGGAGCTTCTGTCTACAGGATCCTCGAGGAGGCTCTGACCAACACCCTAAAACACGCCGGCCCGACCAAGGCAGATGTGTCGCTCGCATATGGCGAGCGGGACGTCCATCTCCGGATCCGCGACTATGGAGGGTCTCTGGCGAGCAAGCCTTTGGGACGGGAGCCGCACGAAGGGAGGGGGCTGATCGGCATGCAAGAGAGAGCCAACCTGTTCGGAGGAGACGCGATTGCGAGCCCTCACCCAGGTGGAGGATTCGTCGTCGTCGCGACCCTCCCCTACGAGGAGACCGTTGGGTGATCCGTGTCCTTCTTGTCGACGATGACGACCTCGTCCGAGCTGGTCTGGTGATGATCCTCGACGCCACCGACGACATCAAGGTGGTGGGGGAGGCAGGATCCGGATCGGAAGCCATCGAAACCGTGGGACGTCTCTCCCCCGATGTCGTACTCATGGACATTCGAATGCCGAACACAGACGGCATCGAGGCAACGAGGCGGATCGTGTCGACTGAGGGGGCGCCAAAGGTGATCATCGTCACCACCTTCGAGGCCGATGACTATGTGTTCGAGTCGCTTCGCGCAGGCGCAAGTGGGTTTCTGCTGAAGAGGACGCCGCCGCGCGACCTGATAGCCGGGATCCGTTCGGTAGCCAGCGGGGACGCCTTGCTGGCGCCCTCGGTCACAAGGCGCTTGATCGAGAGATTCGCTCTTCAACCGGATCCGGGCGCTGCGACCGACGAACGGCTCGAGCTCTTGACGGACAGAGAGAAGGAGACGTTGGTCCTGGTCGCCCGGGGCCTCAACAATGCCGAGCTCGCCGAAGCGATGTACGTAAGTGAGTCCACGGCAAAAACCCATCTTCGGCGAATCCTGATGAAGCTAAGCCTGAGAGACCGCGTGGCTGCGGTCATCTTTGCTTATGAATCCGGCGTCCTGCGGTCTGCCCATGACGACGCCTAGTGGACCCGGATACTGGAACCCGTGACATCGTTTGTATTTGAGACCCGAGCGACAGGGACAAGGGAGAGGATTTCGGAGTGGAGCGATGATGGAGGGCGATCTCGAGACCTGTCGGCGATCACCCGTACCCTGACTCGCGAATAGAGACGATCGATCCGCTAGGCAGTCGCCTACTCATCACTCTCGAGCAAGAACCGCGCGGGGGCGCAGGGGGCGCACAAGGTGGCGCAACCGGAGAGACTCCACGCAAGGTGCTGTAACAGCCAGCAGACTCAGAAACCCGGTCGGGACGGGCCTTGTCGCCTCTCGCCCCGATCGGATCGCTGGTGGGCGTTGACGGACTCGAACCGCCGACCCCTGCCTTGTAAGGGCAGTGCTCTAGCCAACTGAGCTAAACGCCCGACGAGGCACCGATTCTACGGACCGGTACCGGGCGAGACCACATCTTCAATAGCCAGACCGGCGAAAACCGTGATGCAGGAATGCACCGTGAGGGTTGCTGAACGTCCCACAGATCGCGCCACGAGGA
The DNA here is from genome assembly GCA_035620735.1 of Acidimicrobiia bacterium. Taxonomy (GTDB): domain Bacteria; phylum Actinomycetota; class Acidimicrobiia; order Spongiisociales; family ZC4RG35; genus JANQRA01. The sequence goes on from DASPGH010000096.1 coordinate 36,191, forward strand.
CCGTGGTGCAGGAATGCACCCTCAAATTTGCTGAGCGTCCCACAGATCGGGAAGGGTCGTCTGAGAAAGATGGGTCGCTGAACCTATGGAGTTCGCTGTGGATAAGTGTCGATGGATATGTCGACAATCCCAGAGAGTGGCCGGTGCTGTTCCTACGCTGGCCGCTGGCGGTAAGAGGGCATGAGCAAACGGTCAATCGAACGAGAAATCAGCGACGAGGCAATCCGTCAGTACCTTGATGGGATCGGCATCTACGACCTGCTGACCGCCGAGGATGAGGTGCGTCTCGCCAAGGCGATCGAAACCGGGCGCAAGGCCGGTATCGCTCTCGAGAACGAGAAAGACCCCGCCAAACGTCGTCAGCTCCATCAGATGGTTCGCGCCGGCGAAGAGGCCCGACAGACCTTCATCCGCGCCAACCTCAGGCTCGTCGTGTCGATCGCCAAACGATACAGCCGGGCCCGCCTCCCCTTCCTCGACCTCGTCCAAGAGGGGAACCTCGGGCTGATTCGCGCTGTCGAGAAGTTCGAGTACCGGAAGGGTTTCAAGTTCTCCACTTACGCCACCTGGTGGATCCGTCAGGCGATCACCCGAGCCATCGCCGACAAGAGCCGGACCATCCGCGTGCCAGTCCACATGATGGACACCATCAACCAGATGCAGACCGCGGAGACCAACCTCACCAAGCGTCTCGGGCGGAAGCCAACCGACCAAGAGCTAGCCGAGGAGTCGGGGCTCACCGTCGAGAAGATCGTGGTCGCCCGCAAGGTCGCTCCCGAACCGGTTTCGATATTCGAGCCCGTGGGCGAGGACAACACGACACTGGGCGACTTCATCGAGGACACCGAGGCAGCCGCTCCGTTCGAGCTGATCGCCTCCAAGCTCAATATCGAACAACTCGGTCACGTGCTGGAACGCCTCAACGACCGCGAGCGCACGATCATCGAGATGCGCTACGGGTTGGGTGGCACCGACCCGGCGACCCTCGACGAGGTCGGACGGCACTTCAACGTGACCCGTGAGCGCATCCGCCAGATCGAGGCGAAGGCCCTCGCCAAGATGCGTCACCCGTCGACTCCCGACGGGCTGCGCGAGCTCGCCGTCGGTTAGACGGCTGCGGGAACTGGCGGTCGGCGAGACCTGAAGGTCAGGCCGACGCAACCAGTTCCAGCAACTCCCCCCGATCTGCTTCCAGTGGTAGGTGAGCGTCAGCATGCCGGGGGCGACCACGGCCGCGGCGGCGGTGATAGGGCTGGCCATCCCAGAAGATGACTCCGCCCCAGACACCCCACTCGATCTCGTCTTCCAGCGCCAGCTCCAGACAGCTGACCCGAACCGAGCACGAGGCGCATATCGCCTGTGCCTTGGCCAGTTCTGAAGGCTTTTCGGAGAAGAAGAGCTCGTGGCTCCCCTCCTCCCTACATCGGCCGTCTTGTTCTAGTTCTCTCAGTCGTTGATTCATGTCGAAACACCTCTCGGTCGTTGCGTGGTACGGCAACAAAAAAGCCGCCGGGGTCCGGCGGCCACACGGATGATTGTCGGGTCACGTCAAGTGACCAGTGGCCGCCTTCGCGTTGCATTCGGCACGCCGCCGAGGGAGATGAGGGCGCACGTGCAGAATTTCGTCTGGGCGAAATCTGTTGCGGTTCTACGCATGTTGATCACGGCGCTCCTTTCTTCGACTGCGTCATCATCGTCGACCCGATGACCCCCCGTCAAGGGAATTAACCAGAAATCCTGAACATGAGCGGATTCGGCTCAGATACGGGCCGAGGAACCCCGGATTCGCCCATGAGGAGACTGTTCCCCGAGGCCAGGTTGGGTACGTAAGGTACGAGCCCATGTTCAGATTCATCTTCAAAGTCATCCGGCTGCTCGGCGTCGCCGCCGTGGGCACGGCAGTGGCCGCCAAGCTGTTACTGGAATCGAACGCCGAGCCGACCACGGAGGAGATCGACCTGGTCTCGATATTCGAAGGCCAGCATCTGGTTTCGGAGGCCGAGCCCTTCTATGGCGGCAAGATCATGACAATGTTCGGTGGTGTCCTCCTCGACCTGAGAAAGGCGACGCCCGCCCCCACGGGGATATATCTCGACCTGGCGGTAGTCATGGCCGGCATCAATCTCGTCGTTCCCGAAGGATGGCGGGTCAAGTTTGACGGCAATGTCGTCATGGGCGGTTTCAACGACGCAACCAGAACCAGCGCCGACGAGGACGTGCCCACGGTCACGCTCACCGGGTTCGTCTTCATGGGTGGTGTGCAGGCCACGACTCAGGTCCCGGTCGAGGCCTGGGTCTGATGACGGTCCGGATCGAGGCAACCCGACTGATCCCGGGTAGAGGCAACGTCGTCGACGACGGGGTCGTCATCATCGACGAATCCACCATCACCTTTGCAGGAGGTTCTGTCGAGGCTCCCGACACACCGAACGCCGAGGTGGTCAAGACCGACACGGTCATGCCCGGCATGTGGGAGTGTCACGGTCACTTCCTCGGCATCTACACCGCCAACATCGACGAGGCGTTCACCACCCGACCCCAACTGGCAGCCATGCGGGTGACAAAGGACGCCAAGGCTGTACTCGACGCCGGCTTCACCTCGGTTCGCGAGATGGGCGGTCTCGGCTCGTTCCTGGGCCGGGCCGTCGATGAGGGTGCGGTCATCGGGCCCAATGTGTACGGGTCGGGGTCGATGCTGTCCATGACCGCCGGCCACGGAGACACCCATAGTCTCGACCTCGACGTCGCCCGCCGGCTTCACAAGGTCTGGGGCGAGGACAACATCGTCGACGGCCCCGACCAGTGCCGCGCCGGTGTCCGGCGTATGCTCCGTCTGGGGGCCAAGGTCATCAAGGTCCATGCCTCCGGAGGGGTCTTGAGCGAGCTCGACGATCCCCATCTCCCCCAGTTCTCCAAGGCCGAGCTCGAGGCGATCGTGGACGAGGCGACGCGGATGGAGCGTTTGGTCGGCGCCCACTGCCACGGCAAGCGCGGGATCATGGCCGCCCTCGAAGCCGGGATCAAGACGATCGAGCACGGCACCTTCATCGACGAAGAGTGCGCCGACGCCATGGTGGAGACGGGGGCCATTCTCGTGCCGACTCGCTTCATCATCGATCTGCTGATCAGGGAAGGCGACGAGCGCGGCATGCCGGATTACGCCAAAAAGAAGATCGAGATGACGGCGGAAGCGCATGCCGATGGGATGGCTCTGGCGATCGATAAGGGGGTGAAGATCGCCCTGGGCACTGACATCTGGGCTACGGGCATCTGGGGTCAGAACGGCAAGGAATTGTCGCTCATGGTGGAAGTGGGCATGACACAGTTGCAGGCCATCGAGATGGCCACCGCCAACGGCCCGGCGACGTTGGGGCCGCAGGCTCCCAACAGCGGCCAGCTGAAGCAAGGTATGGACGCCGACGTCATCTGTGTCGCCGGTGACCCCTCAGCCGACGTGACCATTCTGGCGGACCAAACCAACGTCACCCACGTTTTCAAGGGCGGCACCCGCTACAAGGGGTGAGTTTGGGTCGGACGACCTACGCCACAGCCCGCGGCGGGCTAAGGCCGGCGCAACCGTCGGTCGATGAACACTCTGAGAGGAGTGGATCGTCTTTTGCACGGTTCCGATGATCGCTTCCTGAAGCCACAGCAAATGCCAGGAGTTGATCATGTCGATGGAGCTTTACAAAAGACGGGATGAGCTGGTCGCCGAACGCACGGCGCTGATCAAGAGCATGCGTGGTGTCCGCACGCTCTTCGTAGCCACCTTCGCCGAGGAGCTGGAGGAGCGATGGGATTGGGCGGTGCGGGCATGGTTGCGTTCCCACGAAGCCCCCATCGACCACGAACACCTCGGCGCGTCCCGACGAGAGCTCGACACGCTTCACGCCAGAGCACGAGAGATCGCCAACGGCGAACTCAGTGGATACGAGGTCTGGGGTCACGAAGGGTCAGAATCCGATGTCTCCCGCAAAAGGGCGTACGAACAGGAAAGCGACGGCACCTGGACACATGTCTCTCCAGCGATGGAAAGGGCTGAACGCAAGGCGATCGAGGTTCTCGAGCGTCGGTTCGGTCGCGACGCCGATGTGATCCCCGATTGGCGTCCGGGCGTCCCCAGCGAACCGCTGGTCGACATCCTCCACACCTATGCCGAGACCTTCTCCAGATTGCAGAAGGTGAACATCGCCTTGGAACGGGTGCGCAACCAGCTGCCCCGACCCCGACCGAACCTGGTGGCGGCCCGTCTGTTCTCCGACTGACTGTTCTCCGGGCTTCTCGCGCCTGCCGTTAGACTCCACGCGGGCGAGTTGAGGGGAACGACTCGTTTCCCAATGCTCCCTTGGACGAGGGCCTCAGAACCCTCTGCACTCTTCTCGACGAACGTGCAATCGTTGACAAGGCTGAAGGCCTGGGGTCCTCGTCCAAGGGAGCATGGTCTTCGGCCGGGAGATTCGGTCAACCCTGGGCAAAGTCGGGTGCTTGCGCGCCGCGGCCGTGCAGACATTTGTCAATGTCTCGAGGCAGGGTCGACCTCGTGAAGCGACGACACGCTACCCGATCGGATCGAATGAGTAAACGATCGTCTCCAGAACGACAATCGCTGGCAGCGACCAATGGGTTGACGCGTCAAACCCCGGGGTCGATTGGTGGACTGTTGGCAAAGGCGATCCAGAGTGCGGCCATGAGGGCGCAAGCGAGCGCCACCGCAACGAGCACCACGAAGACCCCAGACATCGACTTTTTCAAGACGTGACCACAATCGGGGCATTTCCGAGCATTCTCGGGGAGGCTCACTGCACATTCGGGACAAAACCGCAGTGTGTTCGCCGCCACCGCAACGAGGCTATCGAAACGTGTCATGACGGGCCGAAACTCGCCATTACGTATTGGCGGATGCCACCTCGACGTTCGGGCTCAGCGAGGACTGATAGGGCTGCTGGGAATGGTGGCGATCGCCCATAGCGCAGCGAGTGCTGCGATCGTGAGGACGATGACGGTGACGATGACGATCATCCTCCGTCTGCCGACCGCGGTGCGCTGACCGCATTCAGGGCATCTCGCCACGTCGTGGTCGAAGCTCTCTCCGCACGCTGGACAGTCTTGGAGTATCGAACCTCGAGTCGACCCGTGGTCTGCTGACATGTATCTGGAATCTAGCCAGGGGGCACGTCGGCCAGCCGACCTCAGAAAGGACCACGCGATGCCCGCAGAGATCGATGGGTCCACCTGGCTTCCAGCGTCTCAGGCTGACCCTGATACTGGTTAGACGCTGGGGCGATTGGGTATCAAGGGAATGCTCCACTTGGGGCGAAGTGGAGGGGGCAAGCACTGAGCCGAGTGTGCACGCTCGGCTCGGGTGCCCTCCTTCGTGACAGAGGCCCGATCGCCGTGCACAGTGTTGCGGATACCGCTACGTGGTGCACGCCAGTCAGTAGATCTGAGACGGTGCTCCAGAGCACCGGTAAGAAAACATCCAAGAGACGGTGGGCCGTAGTGGACTTGAACCACTGACCTCTCGCGTGTGAGGCGAGCGCTCTAGCCAGACTGAGCTAACGGCCCGGGACGGGGCCTCAGGTTACCGAGGCGTCAGGATCTAGTCGATACAGCGGTGCCACAATGCGACGTCATGACAGTCTCCGACCTGGGTCCCTACCCCACGGCTCCGGGATATGAGGAGGCTTTGGCCCTCGACGACGCCGACCCTCTCCGCGCGTACAGGGAGCTTTTCGTCCACGGTGACACCGACATGATCTACCTGAATGGCAACTCGCTGGGACGGCTACCGACCGCCACTGGGCGGGTGGTTGAGGACGTGACCGGCCGGCAGTGGGGCGACAGACTCATCAGATCCTGGAACGAAGGTTGGTGGGATCTTCAGATCGAGCTGGGGGACAAGCTCGCTCCGTTGCTCGGAGCGGGAAAGGGAGAGGTGCTCATCTCTGATTCGACGTCACTCAACCTGTACAAACTCGCCACGGCGGCACTCGTCGCGGCCTCGCCCGAGCGGCGTCGCATCGTCACTGATGACCTCAACTTCCCCTCCGATGTCTACATCCTCGACGGTATCGCCACCGCGCAAGGGGGCGAGCTCGTCATCGTCCCCTCAGACGGCATCCACGGCCCGGTCGAGGGGTTGGCCGACGCCATCGACGATTCCACGGCTCTCGTGTCGCTCTCACATACGACGTACGCCTCGGGGTACACCTATGACGTGGCCGGGCTATCACATCTCGCCCATGAAGCCGGCGCGCTGACCCTTTGGGACTGCAGTCACAGTGTGGGAGCTGTGCCGATCGATTTCAACGGATGGGGTGTCGATCTCGCAGTCGGCTGCACGTACAAGTACTTGAACGGCGGGCCGGGCAGCCCTGCATTCCTGTACGTGCGACGGGATCTGCTCAGCGAGCTGCCCAGCACCATCCCGGGATGGTGGGCTCATGCCGAGCCATTCGAGTTCGACCTCGACTTCGAGCCTGGCACAGGAATACGGAAGTTTCACGTTGGCACCATGCCCATCCTCTCCCTGGCCGCCATAGAGCCCGGTATCGACATTGCGTTGTCCGCCGGTTCTGAGGCCTCGAGAGAGAAATCCGCTTCCCTCACCCGCTACCTGATCGAGCTGTGGCGCGACCAACTCCAGCCTCTCGGCTTCGAGTTGGCCAGTCCGATGGATCCCGAGCGTCGCGGGTCTCACGTGTCGCTACGGCACGTCGCGGCATGGCCCATCAACCGGGCGATGATCGAAGACGTGCAGGTGATACCCGACTTCCGCAAACCCGACAATCTCCGGCTGGGGCCCGCACCTCTCTACACCCGATTCGTCGACGTGCACACGTCCGTCCAGAGGATTCGAAAGGTCATCGTCGAAGGGCTGCACGAGAGTCACCTCGACGACCAGACGTATGTGACGTGAGACGTCACGAGTTCGAGCGCGAGGTCGACAGGATCATCGAGAGCCTCCCCAGTTGGGTGATCGATGAGATCGACAACCTCATCGTGGTAGTCGAGGACGACCCGACACCGGAACAGGGTGATGTGCTCGGGATATACGAAGGGGTTTCACTCGCAGAGAGAGGCGACTACTTCGGCGTGCTCCCCGACCGAATCGTCATCTTCTACCGACCTCACCTGGCGATGGGTCTCGATGACGACGAGCTGAGGGATGAGATCAGGAGGACAGTCCTACATGAGCTGGGTCATCACCTAGGCATCGACGACGATCGGCTGGCCGAGCTCGGCTGGGACTGAGCTTCAACGTCGCCGGGTCTCTTTGATGCCGGCGGTCCTGAGCACCTTGGCGGGAACCCCATATTGTCGCCAGGCCGTGTAGCTGATTCCTTTCCGCTCTGAGTAGGAGGCGGCGTGCTCAACGAACCCTGCCTCGAGATCGGCCATGTCGGCGGCGTCCTCGAGCTCGGCCAGGGCCCTCTCGATGTCCAACCGTGACTGAATCAGGTCGATCTCGTCGAGCGGATTGTCGGTCTCCCCGAGTTTCTGGGAGATCCTGGCGAGCCGTGACTGAAGACCGTCTTTGGTCATCGGTCTACCGGGTTTTCGGGAAGCAATCGCCTTCAGGTATGCCTTGATCGCGCGGGCCTGTTGCCGGCCTTCGGCGAGTGCGGCTTTGTGCTCTTCGGACATCGGCATCGGCCGATCATGACAGATGGGACCAGCCGGTGTCGACCGTTGTTGGGAACGGGCCAGGGCTCCGCGATTGGGATTGGGGGGCGAGAGTCGCGGAGCCCTGTTACGGCCCGTCACACCGAGCGACGTGGGGGCAATCCAGAGTCGCCCGGAAGCCTTCAAACTAGAACCAGTCGCCCCGTTATTGGCGGAAATTGAGTTCCCTGACGACGACGGCTCCAGTTGGTGAGGACCTGGTGTCGATCCCCTTCATTTTGCCTGATTTCGCGGCATATGACTAGTCCATCCGGTCGTACCCGCGATGACACCCAAGGATAGGGAGTCTTCTGACGATGTCAGGAAGGAGATGGCAGACCACTCCCCGACAAACCTCTCTTCCTCCTCTCTCGACAGCTGTGGGCGTTGTGGGAGTGGTCCTGTCACCATCACTCCTTATGGCCGGCTCTGCTCGATGCACGCCACCGAGATGCTGTCGGCAGAAGAAGACTGGCTTCCACTCCTGAGACGAACCGACGGGCGCCGACCCCGCCTCGCGCTGGGCGAGCCGGACTTCGACGGTCTTCGGTCTAAGTCAGACCCCGGAAACTCGGCACGAGGGAGTTTCCGGGCTCTGAGCAGCGTCGGGATCAGGATCGGGTAGACGAGTCTCGCCGGGGACAGCAGTCAACTGAAAACACCATCGAGTAACTCGAACAGATCAGCTTTCGCAGCCGTATGCGCCTCCCGGTTGTAGCCGACTTGTACTCCGATCTGGACACAAGGTGAGCCCACCCCGGCGACCTCACCGGTGTCGGGGTCGATGATTTGGCCCTCGATCTCCTCGAACTCACAGCCGCGAGGGCTCGGCGCGGCGATCGGCATCGTCCCCGCAGGGGGCAAGGTCTCGTTGTCGAACCCGTGGTGCGCAGCGGGGTAGGCAATCAGTTCGGCATCGACACCGGCATCGGCCAGCCGGCCCGCGTACTCCTCGCACTGGTCGATGGGGGTCCAGTCGTCTTCGATCCCGTGGAGGATCCGTATCGGAGCCTCACTCACCTCGGTCTCTGCCTCGAGACGGATGAAACAGGTCGACGGGTAGAACGCGATGTGCGCCGCGAGGGTGCTTCCCCCGTAAGCCTCTTGAAAGCGACTCATCGCCGACCATAAGGCGGTTCGCCCGCCGAAGGAGAACCCGACGGCGGCGATCCGCGTGCCATCGATGTACGCATGATCTCTCAGCGCTTCCACGGCCCGAAACAAGTCCACGATCGGCGACGCGACGTTCAGAGTCTCGGTCCCCGAGCAGATCTCACCTATTCCCCTGCCCCCGAAACTGTCGAGCAGAAAGCTGGCATACCCCTTGTCCCGGAGGTCATCGACCCACCCCCGCTCCGACCCCCCGATGCCGCCGCATCCGTGCAGGAGGATTACCGCCGGCACCGCCGTGTCGGTGGCCGGGATGGTGAGGCTGCCATGGATGGTGACCTCGGCTCCGTCCGACAACGGCGGCATCCACGGGTCCCAGAGTCTTCCCGGGAAGTCGACGCTCTCGATCTCGATCACTTCGGTCACGGGCTCAGCGATCGGCGGCAAGGAAGTGCAGGCGACCGCGATCAGGCACAACCCCAACAGTCGGATCGAGAGGCTATGCATCGCGAAAACCTAGCGATGCGCCGGCAGGTCAGTCCCAGAGGTCGATCTGTTCCAGACCGTGAGACCCGAGAGTCTGGGAGAGCTCTCCACAGTGATAGACGTCGTGACTGAAGACACGTTGCAGCACCGAGCCCCTGGTGTGACTCCAGCCCGTGCCGAAGTCGTCGCGGACGATGACCTCCTCGAGCACTTCAAGAGTCCAGGTGTCGAGGCAGTGGGCGACGATGGCGAAGGTCGTGTCCAGCGCTTCGATCAACTCGCCGACATCGAGGGCATGCTCGAGATCGTCATCACCGGGACAGTCGAAGGCCGCATTGGTGAATCGCGTCGTATCCGCTCCAGGCTCACCAGCAAAATCGCACAGCCAGAAGACCCGTTGACATGCGGTGTGCCCGACGGTGGCCCAGATCGGCCAGTCGCGTGCGGCGTGATCGGGCCCGTGGCCGCCGTGGACCAGAGCAAGCTGTTCCTTGGTCAACCGGGCAACCACATCCCGCAGACGTTGGTTGTACTGAGCCCACATGCTGTACGCGGGACGGATCGAGTCAACCATCGCCGGCATCGTTTTCGGATCGATCGTGACGCGACAGCCATTCGATGACGTCCGCGGCGTTCTGGTCTGGTGGGAAAACCGGGTAGATGACGTGACGGATGCCTGCGGCATCGGCGATGAGTGTCAGCCTCTTGTACAAGATCAGGCCATTCGCCGTGAAGGTGGGGAGACGAAGCGGTGGGCCCGCCAGTTCGAAGGTGCGATCGTTGAGCAGAGGAAACGGTATGTGCATTCGCTCGGCGAACTCGGTCTGCTCCTCGATCGGCTGGCCGCTCAGCCCCATCACTGTTGCCCCAAGATCCTGCATCTCGGCGTGGTGGTCGCGGAAGGCACAACTCTGTGGCGTGCACCCCCGGGCACCCGGAATCAGGTCCCAGTCGTCGGGCAGCGACACCGATGGGCCTCCGGTTCGCGGGTAGACGTAGATCACCAGCCATCGAGTTGTGAAACTCGTGAGGGGTCTGCCGCCACCTGCGGCGTCCGACAACACCACGGCGGGTAGATCGAGCCCAACGAGATGATCGGCGGCCCCGTCGTCGATCGGAACGGGAAGATCCTCTGGGAGTTGTTCGAGACCGGTCGTCATCATGAGCTTCGTCGGGGGTGAGCGTCGGTCGAGGCTAGCTGCAGCCGACACAACCGTCTTTGTCAAAGCCCTCGGTTGGAAGGGCCCGGTTGTGCCCGATCGACTATCGCAGGGCCACGCATTTGTTGAACCCGTGACTCGAGTCGAATTCGAATCCCGTGACGTACAGACCGTCACCGAAGAAGAAGACGACGCCTGGTAGCGGACTCAGCTTCGAACCAGGATGGTCGAAATCGAATGTGATGAGGACGCCGGCGTTGACACCGTCTCCCGCTCACACCTCGACACTCTCGACAAATCCAGTGGCGAAAAGCGGACGCGCCTCGTTCTCTAACAGCGGATCGCCCGCTGATGCCCGGTGGGAAATGGTTGCCTCCATCTTCCCCAGCACAGAACATTCCTGTGATCTCGTGGACCGTGGCGGATGCCGGAAGCGTCAGGGCAACCACGGTCATGATCAATACGACGAGCATGGATGCGCTTCGTCTCATGTCTTTCTCCCTCTCCGTAAACGCGTCATCAGACGCGCACCCTCGAGGGTCATTACGAGAACTCTCAGCCACGATTCGCGGATTCCCGCCAGCCCGGATGAGTCCTTTGCCCTAGACATGTCGACCTCGATTGTGCCGACAACATGAGTGCAGATGGAGTCCTCAATCCCACCTGGAGGAGTCTGTTCCTTCCTCCTCCCTCGAGGCTCCAGCCAATAGAGGAAACCCCCGGAAGCTCCACCGGGGGTTTCTTCGCACTGGTCTCCAAAGATGAGAGCCCCCGCCATTGGCGAGGGCTTCTCCCGTGTGGGCCCTGCAGGACTTGAACCTACGACCTCTTGCGTGTCGAGCAAGCGCTCTACCAGGCTGAGCTAAGGGCCCTCAGTTGTCTCGAGGCGAACCTCGAACGTTCGAGGCGACGACCGGAATCGAACCGGTGTAACGGGTTTTGCAGACCCGCGCCTAACCACTCGGCCACGTCGCCGGATCGTCGTTTGAGCGGAAGACGGGATTCGAACCCGCGACCTCAACCTTGGCAAGGTTGCGCTCTAGCCAACTGAGCTACTTCCGCGCGAGAAGCGGCATTGTAATGCCCGGCATCGGCCAACCAAAAGGTCTAGCTGCCCGTCGAACCGAAGCCACTGCTCCCTCGGGCGGTCTCGTCGAGCTCCTCGACCTCTACCCATTCGATAGTGGGAATGGGGACGATGGCCAGCTGTGCGATCCGTTCTCCACGCTCGAAAGTGACGACGTCGGATCCGTGATTGATCAGCAGGACACTTATCTCGCCCCGGTATCCGGAATCGATCAGCCCTGGTCCGTTGACGACGCCGATGCCGTTACGTCGAGCATGCCCAGAACGCGGCAGGACCAGACCTCCGAAGCCGCCAGGGATCGAGACTGCCAGCCCGGTGGGCACGGCCGCCCGCTCCCCCGGCTCCAGGGCAAAATCGACACGGGAGTGAAGATCGACTGCGGCATCGCCGATATGAGCGTGGCTGGGAATTGGCAATTCCCTATCCAGGAGTACGAAGTTAACCTGCATGGTGTCCAGGGGCATCGGGCGGGGTGAACCTGACAATAAGCGAGCGTCGTCATGACCGCTACAACCAAACCTCCCATTCGGGAGCGTCGCTCTCATCGCCCGGTTCGTTTTTTTTCGATGGAGACTCTCGGGTTCTCCAACCGTTCGGCGACTTGGACGGACAGCCCGATATCGATCCCACATTCGACCCCTGCCACTTCGCGTCGCGGACGTCACGAGGCGCCGGAACCGGAACCCATGACCGTCGCCGACTGGGACCCGGAGGACTTCGGGACCCGTCTCAGTGGTCGGAACGTCCGCTGGAGCATCGTGACCATGGTCCTGATAATGCTGTGCGGGCTGGGTGCCCTCGCCTATTGGCTGTATCAACGACCGGCCGCCCAGGCGGAAGCATCGCTCACCTCGCTGTCCATCGAAGCACGGGCCCTGAGGGACGCCCTACCGATATTGAAGAGTTTCAGTGCCTCACTCTCGACCAATGAGATAGCAGGCTCGAATGAGCTCTTTGACGTGGATACGGCATCCCGGGCTCTGTTCGACGCCTCGGGCGAGTTGTCGGGAACAGGATCAGACCTGCGTTCGTCGGCCGCCCAGGCAGCGACCTCATCACTGGATGCGATCCGACTCGCCGGCGACGCCAGCGCATACCGGTTGGCCGTGACGCCGATCCTCGTGGCTCCCGAGCTGGAGACGGACCCCACCCTCATCGAACTGGATCAGGCAGCACGGGACTTCGGTGATTGGCAGCTCGAATTCGACGAGGTGCGCACCGCTCTACCCGA
>DASPGH010000097.1:0-3099 GCA_035620735.1 Acidimicrobiia bacterium
GGTCATCGTCGTCCTGGCTTCTTGCTCGCCAACTGCCGAGTCGACGGTCACAACTGCCACCAGTGCGCCCCCGTCGACCACGACGACGGTCCCGCCGACGACCACGACCAATGAGCTCCCTGACTTCTCGGTTTCATCACCCGCGTTCGAGAACGGGGAAGCTATCCCTATCGAATTCACCTGCGATGGCACCGACATCTCCCCGGAGCTGAACATCATCGGTCTACCCGAACCCACGAGGGCGATCGCAGTGATCGTGGAGGATCCAGACGCGACCCTCGGAATCTGGTACCACTGGGTTGAGTTCGACATTCCAGCAAGCGCCGGCTCCCACGACATTGCTCAGAATGCGGGCGAGATCGGTGTTCGCGGCAGCAACAGCTGGAACCTGCAGGGCTATATGGGCCCTTGTCCGCCTGAGGGTCAAGAGCATGTCTACGTCTTCCGCATCTATGCCCTCGCGTCCACCCTCGACCTCCCCGCCGGAGTGGATCCCGATTCGGTCATCTCGGCTATGGACGGGAAGATCCTCGACACTGTGGAGTTGACGGGGTTGTTCGGCCGATAGAGAGGGCTAAGCCCGAAATCTCTCCCTCACGGTGGCGAGGTCGCCCTGCCACGTGTTGCTGATGTGCACTGGTTTGAATCCCATCTCGACGTTGATGTTCAGCATTGGCTCATTGGATCCGGCGTTGAAGGTGTCGATTCTTGTGACCCGGGGATAGTCCTCGACGATGCGGCGGATCAGGTCCGCCTTCAGCCAGCGCCCCAATCCCCTGTTGCGATGATCGGGGTGGACGCCCGTGTCCCATTGCCAGGCGAGATCGGGCTGGAGGTCCTGGGTCTTGATCTGGGTGTAGCCGGCGAAGCTGCGTGATGGCTTGTGAACCGCGATCAGGTTGTGGAGCTGGCATCGCGACTCGCTCACGCTCTTTTCAATGTCGTGCCACATCTGCGGAGTGAGCACCTCGTCCTCGATCTCGAAGTCCTCCCGGGGGGCCGTGTTCATGATGTACGCCAGGTCACAGAAGTCATCTACGAGATGCGCGGGCATTGGCGATCGGTAGTAGTGGAGCTCGTAATCGGACGCTCGCTCCTGGGCTCGGTAGATCCACAGGTTCATCAGGTCCATGTCTAGATCCTTGATCGAGAGCCTGCTTCTCTTCTCCCCATAGACGGACTTGAGACCCAGGGACACGAGGAGGTCTTCCACGGGCTCGTCTTTCTTCGCCCAGGTGTCGAACCGAACCCTCCCCTGACTCTCGAGGTGGTCGAACATCGGGGTCGCAACCCGTCGGGCGAATCCCCGACCCCTGTGCTCCGGATGCACATGCAACCTGCCGAACCCGTTCTCCAGGTTCTGTTCTGTCTCTATGACCGCTACTGCCACGGCAGCGATGGCGCCGTTCTCACGAAGGATCCACCTCGTTATCGGTAGGTGTGGGAGGAGATTTCGCCAGTCGGCGAGTTGCATCTCGAAAGGCGTGGGTGGATCACCCGGCATGTCCTCGGCTTGGACCAAGTTGTAATAGTCGGCCAATTCGCGGAGCAACGACTCCGGTGCCGTCCCCGTATCGATTCGAGTGATCTCGGTCGCCATCGCGGCCGAGCGTATGACTACCCGGCAAGGGCATGTCAGCTAATTATCCGGAAACCGCCGCCGTCCCCTGTTGACTGCCCGGGATTTCCTCGAGCCCACCGTTCGCCGCCCAGAAAGCGACTGCGGCGATAGTGAGCACCACGAGCCCGATCAGAACGCGATTGGTCCGGCGGGCAGCCTGACCTCGATGAGTCAACCGACCTCCTAGAAGCGACGGCGACAGCCTAACCCGCCGACCACCGCGAAGCCCTGAGAAGCGGCGAAGACCCCTGACGGGGCTACTCGACTACGGAGTCGACCGCCTCTGCCACCGGGTCGGAATCGGTTTCCTCGTCATCGGGGTCGGGTTTCACGAGACCACGTTCCTTGAGCTTTGGGATCACCTGGTCAGCGATCTCCTCGGCCGTCTCGTCACCCAACTTGGGGCCAACCGTGTCGACGAACTTGCTACGTGCCTCTGATTCGGTGAGGCCTTCGTATTCGTTCTTCTTCTGCGCCACGAAGCGCCCCACGGCGTAGATCAGACCGATGAAGACAGCCAGCCTGATCAGCGTCCGAAAAACGTGCCGCTCCTCGTCGATTTCGATTTCTTCTGCCATAGATACACCTCCGTAAACCGGCGAGTGTACCCATCGGGCCAAACTCGTTTTCGCGGTCTGCCCCGGAGGCCTTCACTCAGCGTGGCGATTCCCCTAGGTTCGACCGCATGCGATGGATCGCCGGCGTTCTGATCGCAATCGCTCTGGGTGTTGGGGTGTTCCTACTCTGGCCGCGGTCATCGGACGACCCGCCCGCCGACACCATTGCGGCCGGCACCTCCACCACGACGGCCTCGACCTCGGAGTCCTCTTCGACCACGTCGACACGAGCAGCGGCTTCGACAACGGATGAGGGAGGTCATGTGGTGGAAACCGTCGAAGAGGCCGAGGAGATCTTGCGTCAGCTCTGGTTTGGGTGGTTCGAGGGGATCTACAACCAGGACGAGGACCGGATCCGGGAAGTAGTTGCCACGCAGCAGATGTTGAAAGCTGCAACCGAAGCGTTCGGAACTGGCTTCGAGAGTCCTCCGAGCGTTGATGCAATCGTTGTTGAGGTTGAGATCCTAAGAAGCGATCGCGAATGTCTGGTCACCTATGGATCGCTCGACGTCTCGGCGTTCCGGGGTCCCGGCTCACAAACGGAGTCGGTGCAAGTCCTCAGAAACATGGATGGCGAGTGGCGCTTCGCGACGTCGTGGGTCCATCCGGACGATCTCTGGGAGGCGGATTGCGAGTCCGAGTTGCAGCCATTGTCATAATCCTCCTAGTGGCCTTACCTGTCGACGCAGACGAGTTCGTGTCATGTTGGGTTACGACAGTCGTCAACCCGATAACACTTCAGCCTGACCAAGTCACCCGTTGTCGCATCGCCGGCGGGGACACCGTGGATTACGCATCGGACACCGACGTCCCCTCCGTTCTCTACCCCAACGTCGGTACCGATATCACCGGACAATGCTG
>DASPGH010000098.1:0-20265 GCA_035620735.1 Acidimicrobiia bacterium
GACCCAGATGGTGATGCCTGGTGACAACACTGAGATGAGTGTCGAGTTGATCGCTCCCATCGCCATGGACGAAGGGCTGCGTTTCGCCATCCGAGAAGGTGGCCGCACCGTCGGCGCCGGACGAGTCGTAAAGATCACCAAGTAATGGCTGAACAGAAGATCCGCATTCGCTTGAAGGCCTACGACCACAACGTGGTCGACGAGTCTTCGAAGAAGATCACCGAGACGGTGCTGCGCACCCAGGCCAAGATCAAGGGCCCGGTGCCGCTACCGACGGAGATCCATCGCTATTGCGTGGTGCGTGGTCCCCATGTGCACAAGGACTCCCGCGAGCACTTCGAGATGCGGATTCACAAGCGTCTCATCGACATCCTGGAGCCGACCCCGAAGACGGTCGACTCGTTGATGCGTCTCGAACTGCCCGCCGGCGTAGAGGTGGAGATCAAGCTGTGAACAACCAGAGCAGAAACCTTGCTTGTGCCACCAACCCCAGGGTGCTCCGAGAAGCAGCGCTTCCTGGCGGGGGGTTTGAGGGGGGTCGCCCCCCCTCGGTGATGATGGAGATCAAGCTGTGAGCTCTCTCAACGGCATCCTCGGGACCAAATTGGGCATGACCCAGATCTTCGACGACGAAGCCCGCTCCATCCCGGTCACTGTTGTCAAGGCCGGGCCCGTTCATATCGTCCAGATCAAGACGATCGAGAACGATGGATACAACGCCATCCAGATCTCATATGGCGAAACCGGTTCGGTGAACAAGCCCACTGCCGGTCACTATGCAAAGGCAGGCATTGCTCCCGGGAAGCATCTCCTCGAGATCAAAGTCGCAGACACCTCCGAATTCAGTGTCGGTCAGGAGATAAAGGTCGAGGAGATGTTCCAGGTCGGGACGAAGGCCGATGTCAGCGGGGTGTCCAAGGGAAAGGGCTTCAGCGGTGTCATGAAGAGGCACAACTTCTCCGGTCAGGGTGCTTCTCACGGAAATCACAAGAAGCATCGCGCTCCCGGCTCCATCGGTGCCTGTGCCACACCGGCACGTGTCTTCAAGGGCATGCGCATGGCGGGCCGGATGGGTGGTGAGAAGGTGACCACTCTCAATCTCGAGGTGGCCGGCGTCGATGCCGAGCGCGGCTTGCTGCTGCTCAACGGCTCGGTTCCCGGACCCAAGGGCTCAGTCGTATTCGTGCGAGAGGCGGTGAAAGCTCATGGCTGATGTGAAAGCACCGCTCTTCAAGGCGGACGGCGCCGCCAGTGGTGACATCAAGCTCGATGCCGATGTGTTCGGGATCCAACCCAACCTGGACGTCCTCCATCAGGTCGTCACAGCCCAACTCGCCGCGGCTCGCGCCGGAACCGCGTCCACCAAGTCTCGCGGGCAAGTGCGAGGTGGCGGCCGCAAGCCGTGGCGCCAAAAGGGACTCGGCCGGGCTCGCCACGGCTCGATCCGCTCGCCCATCTGGGCCGGAGGTGGCATCGCCCACGGGCCAAAGCCCCGGAGCTATGCACAGCGGACCCCCAAGAAAATGAAGCGTCTCGCATTGTGCAGCGCCCTGTCCGCTCGCGCCTCAGAGGCAGCGATCAAAGTTGTCGACGACATCGACTGGGCCGCACCCAAGACCAAGCAGGCCGTGACGTTGCTGAAGGCGATGGAAGCCCGGGGAAACACCCTCGTCGTGCTCAATCATCTCGACGGATCGGCCGGCAAGTCGTTCCGCAATCTCCCCGATGTCCGCATGGTGGAGCCGGGTCACCTGACCGCCTATGACGTCCTCTGGTCGAATCAGGTGGTGTTCACGTCCCACACGGTCGGCTCGGTGGGCCGGTCCAGTAAGTATGAGGTCTCCGAAGGCGATTTCGTCAAAGAGGCCGATCGCGACCGAGGTGAGGAAGAGTGAGAACGGCTCACGACATAATCCTCGCCCCGGTGGTGTCCGAGAAGTCGTATGACCTCATCGAGCACAGCAACACGTACACCTTCGTAGTGGACCCGAGGGCCACCAAGCCCCAGATCAGGGATGCGGTGGAAAGCGTCTTCGACGTGAAGGTCCTCAGGGTGAACACGATGAACCGTAAGGGCAAGGTCAAGCGCACCGGCTGGAAGCTGGGCAAGCGCAAGGACATCAAGCGGGCCGTCGTGACACTCGCCGAAGGCGATTCGATAGATCTGTTCGGAGTCTGAGATGGCAGTGAAGAAGAGAAAGCCGACATCCGCGGGCCGTCGTTTCCAGACGGTCTCGGACTTCGCCGACATCACGGAATCCAAGCCGGAGAAGTCGCTCATAGCGAAGAAGTCGAAGACCGGTGGACGCAACACCAACGGCCGGGTCACCTCGCGTCATCGCGGTGGCGGACACAAGCAGCGCTATCGCATCATCGATTTCAAGCGCGACAAGGACGGCATCCCGGCCCGGGTCGCCTCGATCCAATACGACCCAAACCGCAACGCTCGCATTGCCCTGCTCAACTACGCCGACGGGGAGAAGCGCTACATCCTGGCCCCGGTCGGGGTGAGAGTCGACGACCGTCTCGAGTCGGGCTCGGGCGCCGACATCAAGCCGGGCAACGCCCTCCCGCTCCGCAATGTCCCGGCGGGGACATTGGTCCACGCCATCGAGATGAGACCCGGGGGCGGAGCCAAGATGGCCCGCTCCGCAGGCTCGGCTGTCCAGCTCATGTCGAAGGAGGGCGACCTTGCCCTTCTCCGTCTCCCCTCCGGGGAGATGCGTCAGGTGCCGCTCGACTGCAGGGCGACCGTCGGGCAGGTGGGCAACACCGAAGCCGAGCTCATCAAGCTGGGCAAGGCAGGCCGGAACCGCTGGAAGGGCGTGCGACCTCAGACCCGTGGCGTTGCCATGAACCCTGTGGACCATCCCCTGGGTGGCGGTGAAGGCAAGTCCTCGGGGGGACGCCACCCCGTCAGCCCGTGGGGGAAAGGCGAAGGCCGTACCCGCAAAGCGAAGAAGGCTTCCAACAAGTACATCGTGCGCCGACGCACCAAGAAAGGGAGACGCTGATGGGCAGGTTCCATCAATCTCACACGTCGACGCATGGCAGAAACTGCGCTTCTGCGGTTCGCAGACGCACGAAGAAGGGACGTCGTTGATATGGCGCGCTCATTGAAAAAAGGCCCATTCGTCGACGACCACTTGGCCAACAAGGTCGACGAGCTCAATCGAACAAACCAAAAGCGCGTGATTCGGACGTGGTCGCGTCGCTCCACCATCATCCCCGAGTTCATCGGGCACACGATCGCCGTACACGACGGCCGAAAGCACGTGCCCGTCTACATCACCGAGTCGATGGTGGGTCACAAGCTCGGTGAGTTCGCCCCGACACGCACGTTCCGGGGTCATGCCGAGAAGTCGGCGGTGAAGCGATGAAGGTCAAAGCACATAATCGTTTCGTCCGTCAGTCGCCGTACAAGGTGCGTCGGGTGTTGGATCTGGTCAGGGGTCTCCCCGTCGAGGAGGCAGAGCACGTGCTGCGTCTCACCAACCGAGGGGCCGCGGCGCCGATCGCAAAGACCTTGCACTCGGCCATGGCCAACGCCGAGCACAACCACGCTCTTGATGCCGATGAGCTCTTCGTCGCCGAGGCATATGCCGACGAGGGCCCGACCCTCAAGCGCTATCGCCCAAGAGCACGTGGTCGCGCCACGCGCATCGACAAGAGAACGAGTCATATCACGATCGTCCTCTCGGACGTGGACCCGGCTGCGATGAATGAGGAGGTGAGCTGATGGGTCAGAAGACACACCCCTATTCATTCCGTCTTGGGGTCGCCACTGACTGGAAGTCGAAGTGGTTCTCGACAAAGGACTACGTCGACTTCGTCAACGAGGACTGGAGGATCCGCGAGTGGCTCCGTGACGAGCTGGTTCGGGGAGCGGTGTCCCGCATAGACATCGAGCGCACCCGCGACCGTTTGATCGTGGACATCCACACCGCCCGCCCCGGCGTCGTCATCGGCCGAAAGGGCTCAGAGGCCGAGCGTCTCCGCGAGGGGCTCGAGAAGATGACCGACGACCGGGTGAAGCTGAACATCAACGAGGTCAAAGACCCCGATCTCGACGCTGCCTTGCTGGCACGTGGGATCGCCGATCAGTTGGAGAACAGGATCGCTTTCCGCCGCGCCATGAAGCGCGCCGTCGCCTCTGCCCTCAAGGCCGGCGCCGAGGGTGTCCGTGTCGAGTGCAAGGGCCGTCTCGGCGGCGCTGACATGGGTCGCCGTGAGTGGTACCGGGAAGGTCGCGTGCCGCTCCACACGCTCCGCGCCGACATCGACTTCGGGACCGCTACCGCCCGGACCACAGTTGGCGCCATCGGTGTCAAGGTTTGGGTGTATCGCGGGGAGGTCGTGGAGAGTGGCGCAGTCTCCGGGGAGCGCATCGCCGCCGAGGCCGATCTGGCGACCGGGGGGCATGCCCGTCGCACCCAGAAGAGCCTCAAGTCCCGAGCCGAGGAGGCCGCAGGCGAGTCCAAGAAGCCGAGACTCATCGAAGCCGGCGGTGGCAAGCGTCCCGTCGTCGAGAGTGGCAAGGAAGAAGGCGGACGCAAGCTGATCGAGGCCGGTGGGGGACGTCGTCCCACGGCGGCGGAGGCCAAAGTCCAATACGAGAGTGCTCAGGAAGAGCAAGACGTCGTCGAAGACGAGACGAAGAAGACGACAGCCGAAACTCCGACCGCACAAGCCGAGGAAACGAAATCAACGGTCGAGGAGACCCCGGCGCAGATCGCCGACGAGGCCGTGACCGCTACCGAGAAATCGGAGGAGGAAGCTTCTTCGGGAGACGCCGAAGCCATTGCAGAAGCTGACGTTCCTGCCTCCGATTCAGACCAGGAAGAGGAGTAGCCGGTCATGCTGATGCCAAAGCGGACCAAGCACCGCAAGACCCATCGCGGCCGAATGTCCGGTGTTGCCAAGGGCGGGACCACCGTCAACTTCGGCGAGTACGGGCTACAGGCCCTCGAGCCGGGCTGGATCACCGCCCGTCAGATCGAGTCGGCTCGTGTTGCCATCACCCGCGCCGTCAAACGTGGCGGGAAAGTGTGGATCACGATCTTTCCGGACAAACCGGTCACTCAGAAGCCGGCCGAGACCCGAATGGGCTCGGGCAAGGGAAACCCTGAGTTCTGGGTCTCGGTTGTGAAGCCCGGTCGTGTCATGTTCGAGCTGGCGGGCGTCGACGAGGCCCTCGCTCGCGAAGCCATGCGTAAGGCCTCGCACAAGCTCCCGATCAAGACCCGGGTCGTGACCAGGGAGGACGCATGAGTCTCAGTGAGCTACGCGAGATGACCGAAGAGGAGCTCTTCGACGCCCTGGTGGAGGCCAAGGAGGAGCGATTCAACCTGCGGTTCCAGATCGCCACCAACCAGTTGGACAACACCGCCCGTCTCAAGACGGTCAAGACCGAGATTGCTCAGATCCTCACCATCATGCGTGAGCGTGAGCTGGCCTCTTCCGCCAAGGCGGACGTCAAGGAAGGTGCCTGATGGCTGAAGAAACAACCCGAACGAGCCGCAAGGTGCGTGTCGGTGTGGTCGTATCCGACGCACGCGACAAGACGGTGACCGTGGAGGTGCCGAGCTCCTCGGCACATCCCCGCTATGACAAGGTCGTCCGCACCTCGACCAAGTTCCACGCCCACGACGAAGCCAACGACGCCCACATCGGCGACACCGTGCGGATCATGGAGACACGCCCCCTCTCGAAGCAGAAGCGCTGGCGTGTTGTGGAGATCGTGGAGCGTGCTCGATGATCCAGCAGGAATCCCGACTCAAGGTGGCCGACAACACCGGTGCCCGTGAGGTGCTTTGCGTTCGCGTGCTCGGTGGATCGTCGCGCCGCTATGCCGGGGTGGGGGACGTCATCGTCGGGACAGTCAAGGAGGCCACTCCTGGGGGCTCGGTGAAGAAGGGCGAGATCGTCCGGGCAGTCGTCGTCCGCACGAAGAAGGAATCCCGTCGTGACGACGGCACCTACATCCGCTTCGACGACAACGCTTGTGTCCTCATCGATCCCAACCGACAGCCCCGTGGGACCCGCATCTTTGGCCCTGTGGCCCGAGAGCTACGTGACGAGCGGTTCATGCGAATCGTCTCCCTGGCCCCCGAGGTGTTGTGATGAAATTGAAGAAAGGTGACACCGTGATGGTCATTGCCGGTAAGGACACCGGCAAGGAGTCCAAGATCACCCGTGTCCTTCCTCGCAAGGGCAAGGTGCAGGTCGAAGGTGTCAACACAGCGAAGCGTCATACCAAGCCCACCGGTCAGACCATGCAGGGCGGGATCATCGACAAGGACATGCCGATCGATGCCTCCAACGTGATGATCGTGTGTGAGAAATGCGGCCCGACACGAATCGGTCATCGGATCGACGACAAGGGAAAGAAGCGTCGCGTCTGTGTCAAGTGTGGAGGTGACCTGTGAGCGCCAAGCCCAGCACCAAGTCAAGCACCAAGCCACGGCTCAAGGCTCGCTACGACGACGAGATCCACGCCCAGCTGAAAGAGCAGCTCGGCCTGGAGAACCCGATGGAGGTTCCCACTCTCGAAAAGATCGTTCTCAACATGGGCCTCGCCGAGGCGAAAGACAACAAGAAGGTCATCGACGAGGCGATCGATGAGCTCGGGCTCATCGCGGGGCAGAAGCCCCGGGTCAACAAGGCGCGTAAGTCGATTGCCAACTTCAAGCTGCGCGAGGGCATGCCAATCGGGGTGTCGGTGACACTTCGTGGCTACCGGATGTGGGAGTTCTTCGATCGTCTCCTGTCGGTCGCGATACCTCGAGTGAGGGACTTTCGCGGTCTCAACCCGAGAGCCTTCGACGGACGCGGCAACTACAGCGTTGGCGCTTCCGAGCAGCTGATCTTTCCCGAGATCGACTTCGACTCGGTGTCAGAGACCAGGGGGATGAACATCACGATCGTGACTACCGCAGACAACGACGAGGCGGGCAAGGCCCTCCTCGATGCGTTCGGGTTTCCCTTCCGGCGCGTGGAATCCACGGTCTAGCGCTGAGGAGGTGTTGAACAGCAATGGCTAAGAAATCGATGGTCGCAAAGGCCAATAGGAAGTCGAAGTTCAAGGTGCGCGAGTACAACCGCTGCAAACGTTGCGGTCGTCCTCGCGCCTACATCCGCGACTTCGGAATGTGCCGGATTTGCGTTCGGGAGCTCGCCAGCCGAGGCGAGCTACCAGGTGTGAGAAAGGCTTCATGGTGACAATGGTTACTGATCCCATCGCGGACATGCTCACCCGCATCCGCAACGCAGTTGCGGTGGGTCATGAGCGGGTCGCGATGCCGTCATCCAAGCTGAAAGTGAATATCGCCCGGATCCTCGTCGACGAGGGCTTCATCGACCGCTATGAGGTGTCTGAGAACGGTCATCGCAGCGAGCTCGAGCTGGTGCTCCGCTACGCCGAGCGTCGTCGGCCCGTGATCGAGGGTCTCAAGCGAGTCTCCCGACCCGGTCACCGCGTGTACAGGGGAGCGACCGAGCTTCCCCGTGTCCAGGGTGGTCTCGGTGTCGCCGTCGTCTCTACGAGTCAGGGACTGATGCCAGACCGGGAGGCGCGTAAGCGTCGTCTGGGCGGCGAGATCATCTGCGAGGTGTGGTGATGAGCCGTGTCGGAAACAAGCCGGTGGACCTTCCAGATGGTGTCGAAGTGAAAGTCGACGGCAACGTGGTGACGGTCAAGGGCTCCAAGGGCGAACTGGCCCGCACGTTTCATGAGCGGGTGGGCTTCGACCTGGACGAGGGCGTGGTCAACGTCACCCGCCCCGACGATGGCCGAGAGTCGAAGGCTCTCCATGGTCTCAGTCGTGCGCTTCTCGCCAACATGGTGACGGGGGTGTCCGACGGCTTCCGCAAGGAGCTCGAGATCCATGGCGTTGGTTACAGGGCCATGATGAAAGGCAGCGACATAGAGCTGCTCGTCGGATTCAGCCATCCCGTGGTGGTCGAGGCACCGGAAGGCATCACTTTCGAGGTGCCCGAGCAGACTCGAATCGTGGTCACTGGCATCGACAAGGAGGAGGTTGGCCAGACAGCCGCCAATATTCGCAAAGTGCGTCCCCCCGAGCCCTACAAGGGCAAGGGCATCCGCTATGCGGGCGAGTACGTCAGACGTAAGGCCGGGAAGGCAGGCAACCGATGAAGAGAACACGCAGAGCCGCCCGGAGTCGTCGCCATCTTCGCGGCCGCAAGCACCTTCGCGGGACTGCCGAGCGCCCACGGCTGTCCATTTACCGGAGCAACAAGTACATCTACGCACAAGTCATCGACGACATCGAAGGCACGACGCTCGCCTCGGCTTCTTCGCAGGAGGCGGATCTGCGCAGCGAGCGTCTCAATGTGGACACCGCGGCCAAGGTAGGGACGAAGGTCGCGGATCGTGCCAAGAGTGCCGGTGTCACATCGGTTGTGTTCGACAGAGGCGGATACAAGTACCACGGAAGACTTAAAGCCCTCGCCGACGCAGCTCGCGAGGGAGGACTGGAGTTCTAATGGCGAAGCAAACCCGCCCAGGTTCGGAGCAGAGCCAGTACGACGAGCGCGTGATTCAGATCAACCGCGTGGCAAAAGTGGTCAAAGGTGGACGCCGCTTCAGCTTCACGGCCCTGGTCGTCGTCGGCGATGGCAATGGCAAGGTCGGTGTCGGCTACGGCAAGGCCAAGGAAGTTCCCGCCGCCATTCAGAAGGGAATGGAGCAGGCACGGCGGTCGATGGAGCTCGTGCCGATGGCCGGCCAGACCATCGTCCACCAGATAACTGGTGAGCACGATGCCGCCCGTGTCCTGATCAAACCGGCTGCGCCGGGTACCGGTGTCATCGCGGGAGGCGCCGTCCGCCAGATCCTCGAGGCAGCCGGCATCAAAGATGCCCTGGCGAAGTCTCTTGGTTCGCCGACCCACCTCAACGTGGCGAAGGCAACCATGAACGGGCTTCTAGGTCAGCGGAGACCCGACGAGGTTGCCAGGCTGCGTGGAAAGAAAGCGGAGGACATCGTGCCCCCGGGGCTGCTCGCTGCGTACAACACGACCGAGAACCTGCGCGCCACGCCGAGCGACTCGAAGTAGGTAGACCATGGCCAGAAAGAAGGAAAAGACCGTGAGGGTGACGTTGCGCAGGAGCATCATCGGCGAGAAGCCCAAGACGAGGGCGACTGTCGAAGGTCTCGGGCTGCGCAAGCTCCACCAGACCGTCGAACAAGTCGACACACCCAGCCTGAGAGGGATGCTGGCCAAGGTCAGCCATTTGGTCGAGGTCGAAGAGGCGTGAAGCCTCTCCACTGCCAGGCATTAGGCACTAGGACGAGATATGAGTGAAGAACGAGAACAGTTGAGATTGCATCACCTGGCACCGGCGCCCGGCTCGAAGAAGAAGAAGATCCGGGTGGGTCGCGGTGAGGGGGGACGGCGTGGTAAGACTGCTGGTCGTGGCACCAAGGGTCTCAAGGCGCGCAGCAAGCTGCGTCCCGGGTTCGAGGGTGGTCAGACTCCACTGGCCATGCGGCTCCCCAAGCTCAAGGGTTTCACCAACCCCAACAAGGAGACGTTCGCCATCGTGAACCTCGAATCGCTGGCTGTGTTCGACGCCGGGAGCGAGGTGACGCCCGACTCCCTTCGGGAGCGTGGTCTGATCAGACACAAGGGCCAGGTCAAGGTTCTTGCCGAAGGCGATCTCGACAGGGCGCTTACGGTCAAGGCCCACGCCTTCAGCGCGTCGGCGAAAGAGAAGATCGAGAAGGCCGGTGGCCAGGTCGAAGTCATTTCATGACTTCGACGACGCTAACCGGCCATTACGAGGTATTAGGTGTGAGGACAGTCGATAATGGCTGCCTTCACTTCTGTCCTGATACCTGATCCCAGATAGCTGATCCTTCATGCTCTCCATCTATCGCAACATGTTCAAGATCCCGGATCTCCGGGCCAAGATCTTGTTCACCCTGTTCATCTTCGCCGTCTACCGGCTGGGAACGGCCATACCTGTCCCCGGAATCGATCTCGATGCCGTCCGTCTCTTCCAGAGCCAACAGCAGGCCGGAGGCATCTATGGTCTGATCAATCTCTTCAGTGGCGGGGCATTGGAGCAGTTCTCTGTTTTCGCCCTGGGGATCATCCCCTACATCACCGCCTCGATCATCATGCAGTTGCTGACCGTGGTGATCCCAAGGCTGCAGGCCTTACAGGAGGAGGGTGAGTCGGGTCGGAAGGTGATCACTCAATGGACCCGCTACTTGACAGTGGTCCTCGCTCTCATCCAGTCGACTGGATTCACCTATCTGTTCCACTCCGGGCAATTCACCGGTGGCATCGACCTCATTCCCGATTACAGCCCTCAGCGGGTGATCCTCATCGTCATAACGATGACGGCCGGCACCGCCATGGTCATGTGGCTCGGGGAGCTCATCACCCAAAGAGGCGTTGGCAACGGCATGTCACTGATCATCTTCGTGGCGATCCTGAGTCAGTTCCCTTCGGTGTTCACCAGCATCTGGCAGCAAACGGTTCTATTCGGCTTCACCGAGCGCTTCATCGTCATCTGCGTGATATTCCTGGCGATGATCGCCGCCATCATCTACGTCGATCAGGGTCAACGAAGAATCCCCATCCAGTTCGCCAAGCGAGTCAGAGGTCGCCGCGTCATGGGTGGCCAGTCGACCTACATCCCTCTCAAGGTGAACACCGCAGGGGTGATCCCGGTCATCTTCGCCACCTCGGTGATGCTCATTCCGGCTCTGATCACCACCGCCATCCCCACCGATGCCGCCTGGCTTGCCTCCATCCGACGCTGGATCGACGACAACCTTGGCGCTGGCGCTCAGGCGGTGAGCTGGTGGTACATCGCCATCCTGTTCGGGTTGATCGTCTTCTTCACCTACTTTTACACCGCGATCCAGTTCGATCCGGCGCAGCAGGCCGAGATGATCCAACGTCAGGGCGGCTTCATTCCCGGGGTCCGTCCCGGACGTCAGACCGAGCGTCACCTGGCCTTCATCCTCAACCGGATAACACTGCCGGGGTCGATCTTCCTGGCGACGATCTCGATCCTCCCCGCCATCGCCGGGGCGGTATGGAACATCCAGATCGCCTTCTCGGGTGTCTCGATTCTCATCGTGGTCGGTGTGGCGCTGGAGACCATGAAACAGATCGAGAGCCAGCTCACGATGCGCAACTACGAGGGCATCCTGACGTGAGGGGCGTGTGGCCTATGGAAGCGTGTGCAGAAACCATGGTCCAGCCACGTCTCCTGCACACGCTTGGAGCAGCAGGACGGCCATCGTCATGAGACTCCTGTTCATCGGGCCACCAGGTGCGGGCAAGGGCACTCAGGCCGGCAAGGTGGCAGCCCGTCTCGGGATCCCGCATGTCTCCACCGGGGAGATGTTCCGTGACCACGTCTCACGCGGCACCGATCTCGGCAAGAAGGTGGAGGCGATCATGGCTGCCGGTGACTACGTCCCGGACGAGGTGACCGTTGCCATGCTGTCCGAACGTCTCGACGAGGAAGACGCCCAGCATGGATTCATTCTCGATGGCTTCCCTCGTACCGACGCCCAGGTCGAGTCGTTGGATCGTCTGCTCGGCGAGGATGGCCTGGAAAAGGTCGTCGTGATCGATGTCGACGAAGACGAGTTGACAGAGCGTTTGCTGGCACGGGGCAGGGCCGACGACACCGAGGACACGATTCGCGCACGTTTCGAGATCTACTGGGACCAGACCCGGCCGCTCATCGACATATACGCGGCCCGGGATCTCACCGTGTCGGTCGACGGCATCGGAGAGGTCGAAGAGGTCACGGAGCGGATCCTCTCCCAGTTAGAGGCATGATCTCGATAAAGAGCCGTCGCGAGTTCGCCAAGATGCAGCGTGCCGGGGCGTGCGTCGCCGCCGTGCATCACGCAGTCCGTGAGGCTGCCGCCCCGGGTGTAAGTCTTCTCGAACTCGAGAAGGTGGGTGCCAGGGTGATCGCAGATCATGGATGCACGTCGTCGTTCCTGAACTATTTGGGCACCTATCCGGCCACCCTCTGCCTGTCCCCGAACGACGTGATCGTCCACGGTATCCCGGGCGAATACCGGCTGAAGGAGGGGGACATCCTCTCTGTAGACGCTGGAGCCATCTTCGAGGGATTTCACGGCGATGCCGCGTTCACCATGCCCATTGGCACCGTGACAGACGAAGCGAGACATCTGGTCGAGACGACCGAAGCGGGGATGTGGGCCGGGATCCGCGAGGTGCACAAAGGAAATCGCCTCGGCGACATCGGCGCCGCCATTGCCGCGGTGGGCGAGGCGCACGGATACGGCGTGGTCCAGGAGTACGTCGGGCACGGCATCGGTCGCCAGATGCACGAAGAGCCCCAGGTACCAAACTACGGGGAGCCGGGCAAGGGCATGAGACTGAAGCCGGGCATGGCGTTGTGCATCGAGCCTATGTTCAACATCGGCCGGCGACACACCAGAGTGGACAAAGACGGTTGGACGGTTCGCACCGAGGACGGGTCACTTTCTGCGCATTGGGAGCACACCGTGGCCATCACCCCGGACGGGCCAATGGTCTTCACGGCGGCCGAGGAGCCGGTACCGGTCGCCGAGGCGGCCGACTCGCTGACGCGGGGCTGATCCAGGTCTTGTCCGATGATGTCATCGGGAGCAACCAAATGACCCTTCGCCCCTATCGGCCCGGTTCCACGTCCAAGATGCTGGTACGAGGAGGTGAGAATGGCGGACCCCCCTCGAAGAGAAAACCTCTCACCCGCGGTGATGGCAGCCTCGATGTTGCTCGGCGCCTTGGTGGGATTCATCATCTGGATGATCACCGAGAAACTCGTGTTTCTCCCCGTCTTCATCGGCGCCGGGCTCACCATCGGGCTTGCCTGGGCAGCGCGGGGCAACGACGAGGACACCTAATCGGATCGACGTCCGCGCAACGCCCGCACGATCAGGAACAGTGCTACCACGAAGGCGACGACGGCCCCTGCCTGAGCCGGGGACAACGCGATGACTAGTTCATCTTCCTGCCGGGGGTTTTCGGCCACGGAAACCGAATGTACACCTCCAACTTGAGCAACCTCACACCCCTCGTTATCATTTGAGGGTCTTTACCGCTCTTTCTGTGGCCGAAAGACGGTTAGTAGCCAGGGCACCGTCGCCCGCAACCACCTGACGCTCCGGTTGCAACTGAGACGTGGCCCTGGGCGTATTCGCGTCCGCTACAGGAGCACAGGAATTGGAGAAACACGATGAAGGTGAGACCTTCCACGAAGAAGATGTGTGAGAAGTGTCGGATCATCCGGCGTCGTGGCCGCGTCTGGGTGATCTGCTCGAACCCC
Source organism: Acidimicrobiia bacterium (assembly GCA_035620735.1). Classification (GTDB taxonomy): domain Bacteria; phylum Actinomycetota; class Acidimicrobiia; order Spongiisociales; family ZC4RG35; genus JANQRA01. The sequence goes on from DASPGH010000098.1 coordinate 13,339, forward strand.
CGTCACAAGCAACGACAAGGTTGATCGATGGCACGTATCGCAGGAGTAGACATCCCGAGGGACAAGCGTCTCGAGATCTCGTTGACGTACATCTACGGGATCGGGAACACAACGGCACAGAAGGTCTGCGCAGATACCGATATCGATCCCGACACTCGCGTTCGTTCACTGACCGACGACGAGGTCGCCCGGATCCGTCGCTATATCGAGACCAACTTCAAGGTCGAAGGTGATCTGCGTCGCGAGGTCCAGCAGAACATCAAGCGCAAGATCGAGATCGGCAGCTACCAGGGCATCCGGCATCGCCGCGGTCTGCCCGTACGCGGACAGCGGACCCACACGAACGCACGTGGCCGCAAGGGCCGCCGTGTCGCCATCGCCGGCAAGAAGAAAGTGACCAAGTGACGTCCCGACAGCAGGGTGGCGCCAAGCGAGTTCGGCGCCGTGAGCGCAAGAACATCTCGCATGGCCAGGCCCACATCAAAGCCAGCTTCAACAATACGATCATCAACATCACCGACCCCACCGGAGCCACCGTGGCGTGGACATCCGGCGGCTCGGTCGGGTTCAAGGGCTCGCGCAAGTCGACTCCTTACGCCGCTCAGGTAGCCGCCGAAGAAGCGGCGCGTCGGGCCGGTGAGCATGGGATCCGGAAGCTCGATGTCATCGTCAGCGGCACGGGCTCCGGTCGCGACACCGCCGTGCGGACTCTGCAGAACATGGGTATGGAAGTCACCTGGGTCAAAGACGTGACTCCGATCCCCCACAACGGCTGTCGTCCCAAGAAGAGACGTCGGGGATAGGTCATGGCCCGCTACATAGGACCCAAATGCAAGGCCTGCCGTCGTGCTCGCACCCAACTCTGTCAGTCGAAACGGTGTGCAGTCGAGCGTCGTCCCTATCCACCCGGCGAGCATGGCCGTGGTCGTGTCCGCGAGAGCGACTATCAGATTCAGCTCCGTGAGAAGCAGAAGCTGCGGACCATGTATGGCGTGCTGGAGAAGCAATTCCGGCGCTATTACGAGGAGGCCGCCCGTCGACCCGGCATCACCGGCGAGAACCTGCTGCGGATGCTGGAGCAGCGTCTCGACAATGTCGTCTGGCGATCCGGTCTCGCCGCCACCCGCCCTCAGGCCCGCCAGTTGGTCAATCACGGCCACTTCCGGGTCAACGGCAAGAAGGTGGATATCCCGTCCTACCAGGTGCGCCCTGGTGATGTGGTCACACCGAAGGATCGGTCGAAGGACCTGATCGTCATCCAACATTCGGTCGACACACAGGATCGGCTCGTGCCGGACTGGATCGTCGTCAGCACTGACGATCGTCAGATCACCGTCAACGATCATCCCCGCCGGGATCAGATCGACACAGACATCAACGAGCAGTTGATCGTCGAGCTCTACTCGAAGTGAGGTAACCCACTTGTTGATTGTTCAACGTCCCCAAATCGAAATCGAGGAAGTCGGCGACAACCGATCGCGGTTCGTGGTCGAGCCTCTCGAGCCGGGCTTTGGCTACACGCTCGGGAACACCATGCGACGGACGCTTCTGTCGCGCATCCCCGGTGCGGCCATCACTTCGATCCAGATCGAAGGAGTCGAGCACGAGTTCTCGACGGTCAGCGGAGTAGTCGAGGACGTCGTCGACATCATCCTCAACATCAAGAGGATCGTGGTTCAGATGGAGGGTGTCGACGAGCAGACGGTCTATCTCTCGGCCAAAGGTGCCGGTGACGTGACCGCGGCCGACCTCAAGCTCCCGGCCGGTGTCGAGGTGGTGAACCCCGATGCTCATATCGCAACGTTGTCGGCCTCGGGCCGTCTCGAGATGGAGATGACGGTCGCTCCCGGCGTCGGCTATCGCACGGCTGATGCCAACAAGAGTGGCAGCAGCCACATCGGCGTGATCCCTGTCGACTCGATCTTCTCGCCCGTGCGCAAGGTGGCATACCGGGTCGAGAACACCCAGGTCGGCCAGATGACCAACTACGACAAGTTGATCCTCGATGTGGAGACCAATGGGTCCATCGAGCCGAAGGATGCCGTGTCGTCCGCAGGCAAGACGCTCGGTGAGCTAATGGAGATCTTCGCCGAGGTCGGCCAGGGTGAGGGTCTCGAGCTCGTGGACATCGTCCCGGAGACCTCCGGCTCCCCAGACCTGGAACTGCCCATCGAGGCTCTCGATCTCTCGGAGCGCCCTCGCAACTGTCTGCGCCGCGCACAAATCAAGACCGTGGGCGAACTCGTCGAACGGACTTCCGATGATCTGCTCAACATCACCAACTTCGGTCAAAAGAGCCTCGACGAGGTGATCGCCAAGCTCGATGAGCTGGGACTCAGTCTCGCCGATGCGCCGACCGGGAGTGGCGACTGATGCCACGCCCCCGCAAGGGTCCCCGGTTTGGGGGTTCGCCGTCTCACGACCGCCTGATCATGGCCAACCTGGCCACTGACCTAATCGTGCACGAGAGGTGACGACCACGGCGGCGAGGGCCAAGGCGCTGCGTCCATATGCCGAGAAGCTGATCACGAAGGCTCGCAAGGGTGATCTGCATGCCCGGCGTGTGGTTCTCAAGGACATCCACGACAAGGCAGCGGTGGCCAAGCTCTTCGAAGAGGTTGCCCCGCGTTACGAAGACCGCCCGGGTGGATACACCCGGATCACGAAGCTGGGCCCACGTCGCGGGGACGGCGCCGAGGAGGCCGTGATCGAACTGGTCTGAATCGAACTCGTTTCAAGACGAGTTCGTTGTATGAAGTACTGAGTACGAAATAGACAGCCCTATCGGGCGGCCTCGCTGCTATGTGAAGTCCTGATACTTCATATTCGACACCTGGGACAGCTCAGCCGCGGACCATCCCCACCAGGACGCCGAGCAGGAGTATTGCCACACCCGCGATGAGGACCTGAGGTGGCTGGGTTCTACCCGGCAGCCAACGCGAAGCGATCATCGGGTCGCTGTACGCCACTGCACCCAGCGCGATCGTGAGACCACCGATTATGAGGAACAGCGCGGGGAATATCACCATCACAACCAGGGCGATTACCAGGATGAGGGCCATCGCCCGACTGAACATCCAGTCGGGCAGGTAAGGGCCAAAACGTTTGTGCGCACGGGTGATGAAGTGATCGAGCGAGTCGAGACCTCTCTCCATGCGGCCGGCATCCGTCGCCTTTGAGGGTGCCTTGGGCGCCTTGGCCTCCGAACCACGCTCAGGCGGCCTGGTGTCACTTCGGACTGGTGCTGATGGCGTGCGGGTTGGCGACCCGGACCCGCTCGGCTTCTTTTCCTTCCCCCTCAGTTTCGGTCGTCGTTTGAAACGGCCATTGGACAGAGCTTCGGTGAACGCGTCGAGCTCTTTCAGCTCGATGATGATCTGGTCACCCTCGGCAGCCATGCGATACCCGTTTGGCAGAGGCTCGAGTTGGATGTCGGCCAGTGACCACGAGCCGATCTCGTGGGAGCCGGCGGCAATTCTGAGTTGTCCATTCTCCAAATGCACGGTGGCCGGCACGGAGCTGGTATCACCAACCGCGCGCAGAGATGCGGAGTATGTCCCCATTCCGATGATTATCGGCTCGAGAAAGGCGGACCTTATGACCTTTCTAACTGAAATCGACAGTCGAGATCGTGAAGGCCCCAATTATCAACAGGATGCCCACGATTAGCCCGATGGCGAGGAGAACGGTGCCGATGATTCCCAGAATCCGTCCTGCGTTGGCGGTTCCCCGGTTCTCCGGGGGGCGGCGTCCTGCATCTATGGCAGCGAGCTCGTTGTTTCCCATCACCCAGGCAAAGGGCCCGAGGATCTGGCAAAGGACGACGGCGAGGATCCCCAGCACGAGGACCGTCGTGGCCTGGCTCTGCTCGGGGTAAGAACCCGGATCGGAAGGAAACTGCGGTGGCTGCTGTGTCATCGTGGGCCCGAGTATCGCAGAACATCGATTTCGATGCTCCAGGTACCCTGATATGACGTGAAGGACGGTCACTATCTCGACTTCGACAGGAAGGATTGGGCGAGCCTCCGCGGCCGCACACCACTCACGCTGACTTCCGAGGAAGTCGAGAAACTCAGTGGAATCAGCGTGAACCTCGACATCGACATGGTCGAGGAGACCTTCCTTCCTCTGTCCAGGTTGCTGAACCTATATGTGCAGGGCGGTCAGCTCCTGGCATCGGTCACCGACACATTCCTCGGCACCCAGCCCCAGCCCAAACCATTCGTCATCGGCGTGGCCGGTTCGGTCGCCGTTGGCAAATCGACCATCGCCCGTGTCCTCGAGGCCCTGTTGGCACGTTGGCCTCACCATCCGAAGGTAGACCTGGTCACGACCGATGGCTTCCTCTTCCCGAATGCGATCCTCGAAGAGCGGGCACTCATGGATCGAAAGGGGTTTCCGGAGAGCTACGACCGCAGGGCCCTGCTCGGCTTCGTCGCGGCGGCAGCCGCCGGGGAGGAGCATCTGGAGATCCCTGTCTACTCCCACATCCGATATGACATCGTCCGGGGGGAGACCAGGGTGATCAATCGGCCGGACATCCTGATAGTGGAGGGTCTGAATGTCCTGCAGGCGGGGGACTCTGGCGCCTTTGTCTCGGACTACTTCGACTTCTCGATCTTCGTCGACGCCGATCCCGGCGACATCGCTACCTGGTACATCGAGCGATTCCTCACTTTGAAGGAGACGGCGTTCACCCAGCCCGACGCCTACTTCCGCAGATACGCCGAGTTGACGAACGGGGAGGCGGTGGAGGTCGCTCGTGAGATCTGGGAGAGGATCAACCTGGTGAACCTGGTCGAGAACATCCTCCCCACGAAGGCGCGTGCCTCTCTCATCCTGGAGAAAGCCTCCGACCATTCGGTCAAGAGGGTTCGTCTGCGGCGCTAGGAGCGGGCCCAGACCTCGAAGAGGTTCCAGGAGCCTGGCACCCCTTTCAACTCGTGGGTCCCGCAGTCGTGGAACTCGATGTTGGAACCGATGACGAGGTCCTTGACGGTGCTCGAGGCCATGATCCCTCCCCGCTCCGCTGCACCCATGACCCGTGCGGCGATATGCACACCCAATCCTCCGATTTCCCCATCACGCACCTCGATCTCACCTGTGTGAATGCCGACCCGGATCTCCAGCCCGATCTTCCCGAGCTCGCTCATCATGACCTGGGCGCATTGGATCGCCCGCATGGGACCGTCGAACGTGGCGACGAACCCGTCACCTGTTGTGTTCACCTCAGTGCCCTGGAAACGATCGAGCTGGAGTCTGACCAACCGGTCGTGCTCGGTTCGCGAGTCCAACCAACGATCATCCCCGGACTCCGAGGCGAGTGATGTCGATCCGACGATGTCGCTGAAGAGGATGGTCGCCAACATGCGATTGGTCCGCAGTGATCCGGAGCGGCCGGTGATGAAAGACTCGACGGCGCTCAAGGTTTCGGCGGTGTCTCCGGCGTGGAAAGGGAATGTATCTGCCCCGGAGACGATCTCGAGCTTGGCACCGTTGATGTGCTCGGCCAGGTACTCACCGAAGGGGAGACGGTGATACCGGGCATCGCGACGATGGACGATCAGCGTCTGAGCTTGAATCGTGGGCAGGACCGACCTGACATCGGTTTCGGCGATCCATTCGATTGCCTTGCGGCCCACCGACGGCGCCATCGACTGACGCTGGAACCACGGCCACCACGCCCGAAACCGGGGATCCCGTGCCACGCTGGGGGCGGTCAGATCCAATCCGTCCGCGGTCATCCCGAAAGTGGTCTTCCAGCCCTGGGTCAGCGTCTCGATCACCTCGGGCGGGGCCCCGATTGGGTAGTCCTCGGCGCGTGCCATCCGAGCGTAGGAGTTGACCAGGACGAGAGTGGGGAACCGCTCCGGGTAGGTGGCGGCGAGTATGCAGGCGAGCATCCCTCCTTCGGTATCGCCGATCAAGACCGCCTCTTCGGACCCGTTGGCGTCCAGCACGGTGCGGATGTCGTCGAGGGCATCCTCGACCGGGTCGATATAGCCCCTCATCGGGCCGTCTGAGACACCCGAGCCTCTCTTGTCGATCAGAAAGACTCGGCCCATAGACCCGAGAGGGTCGAAGTACCGGATGGCCGAGGGCTCATCCCAATACATGTCGACATTGGTCACCCAGCCGGTGATGAATACGATGTCCGGGGCCTCGGCGCCGAAGGTCTGATAGCCGATGTAGCCATCACGGCTCTCCACGTACCTGGTCTCTGGGCGGCTCACCGGCGAAGGCATTCCTTCAAGATATCGGCGACTGGAGAGAGTCGGTACTCTGAGCGGACAGTGAAGATGTTGACCAGGGCCGGTCGTGCCACCATTTTCGACCGGAGAGCCTTCACCGAGGCGTTCTTCGACGACGACGCAATGGCGGATGGCGCCCTGATCGTGGCCGGTGTCGGAGCGGTGGTCTACATCGGCGTCCTGGCCTGGAACGGGGTCTTGGGTGCGTTTGACATCCTGGGTTTGATTCAATCTCTGATCTACTCCGTGGCCTCCTGGCTGATCCTCGGTTTCGCCACGTGGTTTGCCGCAACCCGGCTCTTCGGTGCGTCCAACCGATATCAGACCTTGATAGCCATGCAGGGTCTCGCTGCCCTCCCCTTGCTATTGGAGATCTTCGGGAGCCCGATCTCGTGGGTAGGGGTGTTCTGGTATCTGGCGGTGTTGGTCCTGGCCACAAAAGAGGCGACTGATCTCGACCTCAAGTTCTCCGGGGTGTCGGTGTTGATCGGTTTCGCGGTGGCGGCTGTGGTTCGGCTGCTGCTCGGGGCGTCGTTCGGCCTGTTCTCCAGCCTCTTCGTTTGACGACCTACCGGCTCGAGTTGGGCTACGACGGATCCCAGTTCAGAGGCTACGCCCGTCAGAGTGGCCAGCGCACCGTCCAGGAGGAGATCGAGCGGGCGCTGGAGACCCTTCT
>DASPGH010000099.1:0-3180 GCA_035620735.1 Acidimicrobiia bacterium
TGGCCTTCACCCGTGCGAGAGCAGCCTCACGACGCTCACTGTCGTCCATTAGATCTCCTCATGGTGCAGGGATAGTCCATACCGGGCACCGTCCACAAGGGCCAAAGGTCACTCTTTCGTGAACCTCGTGAACGACGTGAACCTTGCCGGATACTCCTTGGCGGAAGCTGAGCTTGCGATATCGCCTGAGATAGGCCAGCTCGGAGGCTGAGCTCGGATTAGGTGCGGTTGATAGTGGAACCCCGAAGCCCATTTCGGCACACGGCCATCCGACGGAACTCGCCAGACCTACTCCATTGCGTTTCGGCAAATGCCGCACGATCTTGAAGACCCCGCGCTTCAACCCTCCTCCGGAATGATGAAGGTGGCCGGCGCTCGGGATTGGCTGGGTCCACAGGGGGCCAAAACCCCAATGGCCTCATCCCCTGCGTGTTATTGCCATTGTCGGTCGACACCGATTCGATCTTTCCGCTGTTGTACCGGGACAGGCTCATTGGCGCGATCACAACCACCTCGACCACGGGAAGTCTTGCCGGCCGACGACAAGCGACTAGTCAAAGCCCATGCCGCGCATGCCGCCATCACACTGAATTGAGCGTTGGACGCCAGGCCGCTACACGAGGGGATCGTCACTTTCCTCATGACTGACATCGAGGGCTCGACACGATTGTGGGAAGAAGACCCGAAGAGTATGACGGCGGCCTGCCCGCCACGACGACTTCACGCGACGCACATTCGATGGCAGCGGGGGCATCCTGATCAAATGGAGAGGAGAGGGCGACAGCACCTTCTCTGTGTTCACCGACCCCCTCAAAGCGGTCGAGACATCGATGGTCCTGCAAGAGTCTGTCAACGGACGGCAATGGGACCTGGTACGGCCCATATCTATTCGCGCAGCCCTCCACACAGGCGAGGCCGAGCTCCGTGAACGCGACTATTTCGGCCAGGCAGTCAACAGGTGTGCCCGACTTCGATCACTTGCACTCGGGGGCAAACGTTGATCTCCGCTGCAACCCGAGAGTTAGCCCGAACCGATGCGCCGGATGCACCGGTCTTCAGGGACCTCGGAGAACATCAGCTCAGAGATCTCAGCGAGCCAGAGGGCGTTTATCAGGTCATCGCAAGGACCCCGACCACGTCGGCGAATGCAACCGGTGCTGGGCCTAGACCTCGATAAGAACTCACCTAAACGTGGCGGCTGGTGAAAGCGGCTCTGACCAGGGGCTATGAGACCTGTTCGCGGTTCGGAGTGAGAGGCCACCCTCACGCGATCGACCTGAAGCCGGGTTAGGTCACGGTGGGCACCCATGGCCCATCGATGAAGCTCGCCTCCTCGTCGCCCGGCCAGGGCGGCATCGTGACGCAAAGGAAGCGCAATGGCTCCGCCCCAAGGCACCGGTACTGAAAGGCCGTCCCTACCGCAATGTCGATCGAGACGCCGGGCTCGAGAACGGCCAACTCCTCGGTGGCGCCCTTTCGACGCCAGATCTCTCCCCTGCCGGAAAGTACGTACCAAAACTCACTCACCGTGGCATGGATCGTCGCCCGGTTCACCTGGTGCGGCGGAACTGAAGAGTGAATCATGTTGCCGGTCGCCCCTTCCATGAGATATCGGATCTCGGCGCCGGCCGGTGACCGGGCATCGGGTGCCTCAGGAAACGGGCGAGTATGCATGGCACACCTCCCACAGCTCACGTATCCCAGGCGGACCTGTGTGTCGATAAGGGCCGGTGGCGACAGCTCCGCTCACCCTATCCACGCATGAATCCGTCATCGCGGCAGCGGATTCGGGCCGGTCGCCGTCACAAGCCGTTGCGGCAGCCAGCCGTCGACATGATGAAACCCGTCGCCGAACAGGCCACCATCGAGTTCAACGGACTCCCTCAACGACAGTCGATAGAACTTCACGTGGGTGAAGTCCTCGAACAAGATGTAGACGGGGTCGGGTGTGCTGTTCGGGCCCTGGAATTGCTGTCCCGTCAGGACCGGCTTATGTGTTCCGACGAACGCGTCGAAAGTGTCGCCGACCACGACGCCGAGGTGCTCCAACCCCATTTTGTAGACGCGCTGGTGTACAGGCGGGATTAGCTCGATCAACGGAACGACCTTGCCGTCGAAGACTTCGAGCGGCTCGGAGAGAACGATCAAAGAGATCGGGCGACCGTTCCAGACATTCTCGCGGTTGGCTACCGCGTGGCGTTCGATGAGCCCCCGTATGTGCACGTACTGGTCCCATTCGGGGACCCGGTACGCGAGATGGCTGAGGCCGTACGGGGTGATGTCGATGCCGCGTGCATTCAGCCGTTCTCGCTGCTGGACGGCGAATGCCCGATAATCCCCAATGATGTCGTCTATTCGATCTGCCACGAGCCCATTCTCCTTATGACTCACCGCAAGGTACCCGACTGTTCCCCGACCGGCCCGCAGCGAGCGGTCAGTATCTCCCCCATCGCATCGACGGGACGAAAACGTGTGATGTCAGCGAGTGAACGAGGCGCCGTCGAGTTGGTCTCGTCGGATATTGCACTCGTCAGGTGGGTCAAGCTGCGTGAGACTTAACGTCTCCAAGCTCCTCACGTCTTTCCAAACGTACGTAAACCGTCGGTAGCCACCAAGCCGGCCACTACTCCCCCGATCGATAAGTGCAGTTATGCGCTCCGCGACGGTTCGACCGAGTAGAGATGCCAGGTCCCGTCGACCCCTTTGAGCTCGTGAGATCCCCGATCAGACAGAGCGATCCCGGATCCGGCAACCAGGTCCCTCACTGTGCTGGTCACAATGATCTCCCCGGGGAGGGCGGCACTCATGGCCCGCGATGCGATGTGGACGGCAATTCCGGCCACGTCGTCCCTCCGGAGCTCGACCTCGCCGGTGTGAATACCGCATCGGATCTGGATGTCGAGCTGCTGCAACTTGGCTCTCAGGTCTTCGGCGGCTCTGATGGCGCGGCCTGGACCAGCCAGCATTCCGAGCACCCCGTCGCCGGTGCTCTTGACAAGGCGGCCGTCGTGCCTCGCCAGCACGTCGTTGGCGGTCTCGTCGTGGACGTTAAGCAGCGCTGCCCAGCGACGGTCGCCCATCGATTCAGCCCTCTTCGTCGAGTCGACGATGTCGGTGAAGACGACCGCGGCCATGGATCTCGCTGTGTTCTCGATAGGCCTCTCCACGGCGAGGAATTCC
>DASPGH010000100.1:0-11615 GCA_035620735.1 Acidimicrobiia bacterium
GATCAAGATCGAATGGCTCTCGAGCTCGTCGACGGCGAGGTGTCCATTCCCGAGTCGGTGAAGGCCAGCGTCGCCGCGTTCAAAGAGGGTGGATGGGACAGGATGGGGCTACCGGAGGAGATGGGTGGCATGGCACCGCCACCGTCTCTCGTCTGGGCCATGTCGGAGATGCTGCTGGCGGCGAACACCACGGCCCAGTTCTACGCCGGTGGCGCTCTATTCGCCCGTGTCCTGTTCGAGGAGGGAACTGACGACCAGAAGGAATTCGCTCGAACCTGGGTCGACAAGCAGTGGGCGGGGACGATGGTCCTCACCGAGCCCGATGCCGGATCCGATGTCGGAGCCGGCACAGCGAAGGCAATCCGGCAAGGCGACGGGACCTGGCACATCGAAGGCGTCAAGCGCTTCATCACCGGTGGTGAGCACGACATCACAGAAAACATCATCCATCTCGTACTCGCCCGACCGGAGGGAGCCGGCCCTGGCACCAAGGGTCTGTCGCTATTCGTCGTCCCGAAGTATCTGGTGAACGAGGATGGCTCGCTCGGTGATCGAAACGGCGTCGTCGCCACCAACCTCGAGAAGAAAATGGGTCTCAAGGGCTCGACGACCTGTGAGCTCGCTTTCGGTCAAGACGAGCCGGCCGTCGGCTATCTCGTCGGGGACAAGCACGAGGGCATCCGACAGATGTTCCGGGTCATCGAGTACGCCCGAATGATGATCGGAACCAAGGCGATGGGAACCCTGAGCACCGGATACCTGAACGCCCTCGAGTACGCCAAGGAGCGGAAGCAGGGCGCCGACCTGACGCGGGTGACCGACAAGAACGCTCCGCGGGTCGCGATCATCGACCACCCCGACGTGCGTCGCATGTTGATGACCCAGAAGGCGCACGCCGAGGGCTTGCGCGCACTCGTGCTCTACACCGCATGGGTCCAGGACCAGGTGATCCTGCACCCCGGCGATGACAGGTGGGAGCGTCTCAACGACCTGCTGCTCCCGCTGGTCAAGGGCTACTCATCCGAGAAGGCCTATGAACTCCTGTCGATGTCCCTCCAGGTGCTCGGCGGCTCGGGGTACACCCAGGACTACCCGATGGAGCAGTACATCAGAGACGCCCGCATCGACACCATCTATGAGGGCACCACGGGGATACAGGCGCTCGATTTGTTCTTCCGCAAGATCGCCCGCGATCAGGGGGAGACCCTGGCCGCGCTCGCCGCCGAGATCGTCGAGTTCGTCAAGGCCGGGGCCGACGGCGATCCGTTCTCGCACGAGCGTGAGCTGTTGGCGGCGATGCTGGACGACACCCAGGCACACCTCGGATCGATGGTGGAGCACCTGATGTCTTCTATCCAGGGGACACCAGAGGAGATCTACAAGGTCGGTCTCCAGACCAATCACCTCCTCGAGTCGATGGCCGAGACCGTTATCTCGTGGCTCCTTCTCCGGCATGCCGAGATCGCCGTCGACAAGATGGACGACGATCCCTTTTACCGGGGAAAGGTGGCGTCGGCGCGGTGGTTCGTCAGACACACTGGGCCCAAGGCGGCCCTTCGCCGTGCCGCTGCTGAGGCAGAGGACGGTGCCCTCATGGAGTTGCCGGTCGAGGCATTCTGAGCCTGGCTTGTCCTGGGACCTAGTAGCTAGTACCTATCAGCGGACGGATGTCCCCTGTAGAGATCTTCGCATTCGTTGCCGTTCTCGTGGGAGCGCTTCTAGTGATAGTGGCGCTCTTGGTGTGGCAAGAGGCCAAGCGGCGGCCGTCGTACGAGCCCCTCGAGTATGTCGTCAACGACGCCGTCAAGCACATTGCAGACCGACTGCCTGAAGGCTCCAATCTCAAGAGTGCAGACGTCCGGCGCATCATCGAATGGGAGGTCTTCTATCTCCAGGGTCTGGCTCAGGAAGACAGAAAAAACCCGGTCGAGACCGTGGCAGGGGGTCACGAGCGTTCGGTCGAGTACATCGCCGAGCAGATTCGCACCAAACACGGTGTGTCCTACCCTCATGACCAGATCGCAGAAGTGCTCCGCCTCGAGGCCGACTATCTGGTCGCCATCGGGGCCGTTGGAGATCCAGTAGGAGAAGAGGAATGAGGGTTCGTTGCGGTGCATGCCGCACCCAGTTCGAAGTAGCCGGGGCCGGCCGTTACGCGTGTCCGGTCTGCGGGTCGGTGAATGTGGTGAGAAATGGTGCGGGGGGACAGACCCCGCCACCCGGAGCCGAGCAGCCGCCGGCGTCGCCGGGGACCATGGGCGGCTACCAGACTGCCCCCGGTGTCGGTCAGCCCGGCAGTGGGCAGGCCCAACCTCCACCGCCTCCCAGTCATGAGGAGCCGATGCCAAAGATCGAATGCCCGGAGTGTGAGTTCACTTTCATCGTAGGGAAGGTGGCCACAGTGACCTGCCCGATGTGTTCGGCTGAAGTCCCCACGGGCATCGAGGAGGACAACGGCGATTGAGTCGGCTCTCCCGATTCGAGAGCTACCGGTTCGTCGGAACCAGGGACACCATGCGCGTCTACGACTGTGACGACACCGAACAGTTCGAGAAGCTGAGTCAGCGGATCGAGTCCGACCACCTTGTGGAACGCAAGCTGGTTCAGTCCTTCGCCCCGGACACCGTTGACGAGGCCAGGAATAGGGGATTCAAACCCATCCTGTGAGGAATACGCCGCGGACATCCTGCTGAGCGATCCGAACATTTCCGTCTGATCCGCCTGTTGTTGCCGTCGAAGACGCCTCAGGCGTCCTCCAGCCCTTGTCCCACCAGGTCTCCTATACGTTTGCCACGACCGTGAAAGAAATGGTCTCCCGGAGTCAATACCAGGTCGATCGCCTGGTCACGTGCGTATGTCGTCAGAGCCTCGGAGTCGATCACCTGCTCACGGGTTCCCAGGATTATCCGTTTCGGCCCCGACGGCAGCTCAGTGGGCAGGTCGGCGGTAGCGGGGGCTATACCCACATATGGCATGGCTTCGCCGGCCCGAGCCAGCCAGCGGAGGGCGGTCCAGGCGCCAAAGGACCATCCAGCGACTCCGAGCGGCAGATCGCGTCCCTGAGCCAGGTCGATGGCGGCCGACAAGTCCTCGAGCTCACCCTGGCCGTAGTCGTGGGAGCCTGTGCTCGAACCAGTGCCCCTGAAGTTGAAACGGAGAACCGAATGGCCCCTTTCCACGAGCCGGTTGGTCACAGAGATCATCAAAGGTGCGTTCATCGACCCGCCCTGGAGCGGGTGGGGGTGACAGAAGACCGTGAACCGCTCGGGTTGCTCGGGGGAATCAACCCTGGCCTCGAGCCTTAGCCCATCTGAGGTACTGAGCTCGATCCTCTCGGTCATGCCAGAAGTCTGATCAGCCAGATCGCACCCGCCACCAGGATGACGACGGCCAGCAGAGCTGACGCAATCAGTAGGAGACGGGTTTGCATGCGGCGAAGAGGGTAATTGGGCCGTTCAAGACAGGCATGGTCCACAGACCCCCCGGTAGGGATCGGAAGGCGTACCACTAGGCTCACCGGCGTGACAGGAGAGGTGTGATGACAGACATCGTGATAGTCGGCGGCGGGCCGGGTGGGTACGCGGCCGCTCTATACGCTCACAACTTCGGCCTGGAAGTTGCCATGGTCGAGAAGGAGCGTCCCGGCGGTACCTGTCTGATTAGGGGTTGTATCCCGGCGAAGCAGTGGCTGCACATCGCCGACGTCTACACGACCGTGGCCAACGCCGCGGAGTTCGGTGTCAACGCCAGTCAACCCGAACTCGACTGGAAGGCGGGTCTGGAGGTCAAGAATCAGACGGTGGAAGGCCTTGTGCGCGGTCTGGGGGGTCTGCTCAAGAAGCGTGGGGTCGATGTCGTCAGCGGTTTCGGGCGGCTGGCGGGCCCGGGAAAAGTCGAAGTGGACACCGACGACGGCACACGCACCATCGAAGGGGACAAAATCATCCTCGCCACTGGTTCGTACGCCCGCACCATCCCCGGATATGAGATCGATGGGTCGAAGATCGTCACATCCGACCATGCCCTGGATTGGGAGTCGCAGCCCGACCGGGTCGGGATCATCGGTGGGGGAGTGATCGGCTGTGAGTTCGCTTCCTTCCTGGTCGATGTCGGGTCGGAGGTCCACGTGTTCGAGATGCTCGACCAGATCGTCCCAGGCACCGACGCGGAGACGGCGAAAATGCTGCAACGCGAACTCCAGAAACGTGGCGTCAAGTTCCACATCGGGGTCGGAGTAGAGCCCCCCGAGGTTGGTGACTCGGTGGTCATCCCCGTCGGTGACGAGCGGGTGGAGGTCGATGTTGCTCTGATCTCGGTGGGTCGCGGACCCAACACCGAAGGGGTTGGCCTCGAATCGACCAAAGCTCGGGTGGACAAAGGGTTCGTGGAGGTGAATTCGGACACGATGGAAACCACCGAGCCCGGTCTGTATGCGGTGGGCGACATCGTCGCCGGTACCCCGCAGCTCGCCCATGCCGGCTTCTCGGAGGCAATCGCCGCGGTGACCCACATCGCCACCGGCCAGAGCCAGCCGGTCAATTACGACGCCATCCCCCGTGTGACCTACACCCATCCCGAGGTTGCAGAGGTTGGAATCACCGCGTCGCAGGCCGAGGAGAGGGGACTCGACGTCGAAGTCACCAAGCATGGGTTCAACGGGGTCGGCCGGGCAATAATCATCGGCCAGAATCAGGGTCATGCCAAGGTCGTGTCGATCAAAGACGGGCCAATCGTCGGTGCCAGCGTGGTGGGCCCACAGGCGGGTGAGTTGATCCACGAGCTCATGTACGCGGTGGGTTGGGAAGCCTTGCCGGCCGAGGCCGCTGCGTTCGTGCACGCCCACCCGACCCTGTCCGAGACAATCGGTGAAACATTGATGTCGGCCGCAGGCAGAAGCCTGCATTAGGAGGAAACCTCGTGTCCACTACAGTCTCAATGCCCCAGTTGGGGGAAACGGTCACCGAAGGAACCATCCTCAAGTGGGCCAAGGAGGTCGGCGACACCATTGCCGAGGACGAGGTACTCGTCGAGATCTCGACCGACAAGGTAGACACGGAGGTTCCCTCGCCAGTAGCCGGGACGATCCTCGAGATTCTCGTGGCCGAAGGCGACACCGTCGAGGTTGGCACCCAACTGGTTGTGATCGGAGACGCGAAGGAGACCCCCGGCCGCCACGAGCCTCCCCCTCCCGAGCAAGCCCCGAGCAACGAGGAGGCGGAGACAGCCCCGTCGCCCGAACCGGAGGAGATGAGCCAGGACGTGGCAGAAGCCCTTCACCCGGCGTCGGAGACTCCGACGGGGGCGGACACCGGTTTCGAAGCCGGCCAGGAGAAGGAAGAGTTGTCTGACGAGGAAGTCGATGCCTTCTTCGAGGAACCTTCACAGGTCGAGCGAGAGCCCATGCTGCTGTCCCCGGTCGTCCGGAAGCTGATACGTGAGAACGACATCGACGTCAGCAACATCGAGGGGAGTGGCCAGGGCGGTCGTATCACCCGCAAGGATGTAGAGGCCTTCATGGAGTCGGGGGCGCCGTCAGAGAAGCGCGAGCCTGAGCCGTCTCGCGAGCCTGAGCCGGCCCGCGAGCCGGAGCCGGCCAAGCCTGCTCCTTCGAGACCCGAGCCCGAGCCCGTGGCAGCCCAGCCGGCACCGGAGCCGGAGGCGGAGCCTGCCGTCACCGCATCTGCACCGGCCGCCGCCGGCGGTGCTGAGACCGTCGACCTGTCGAGACTTCGTGTGCGGGCAGCCGAGAACTTGGTTCATGCCAAACAGACCGCGGCACACGTATGGACCTCGGTCGAGGTCGACTTCGAAAGAGTCGAACGGGTCCGGCAGGCCCACAAGACGGCATTCAAGGACGAAGAAGGGTTCTCCCTCACCTACCTCCCATTCATCTCACGAGCCACCATCGATGCGCTCAAGGCCTACCCGGTGGTGAACAGCGCCTTCAACCTCGAAGAGAAAACTGCCACCTTCTACAAGAAGGTCGACCTCGGCATTGCCATCGACCTCAACCAGGAGGGTCTGGTGGTGGCGCGGGTTCGCAATGCCGATGGTTTGCGTCTCGTCGGCATCGCCCGAGAGATCGCCGGTCTCGCTGAGAAGGGCAGGTCGGGTCAGCTCGGCGTCGACGACCTGACTGGCTCGACGTTCACGATCACCAACCCGGGGCCGTTCGGCTCGTTCATGTCAGCACCGATCATCAACGTACCGAACGTCGCGATCCTCTCCACCGAGACCGTTGCCAAACGCCCCACCGTGGTCACCGCGTCCGACGGTCAGGACGTCATCGCCATCAGGCACATCGGTTATCTCGGCCTGTCCTGGGATCACCGGGCGTTCGATGGCTCGACGGCTGTGCTGTTCCTCAACCGGATCAAAGAGAACATCCAGACCTGGGATTGGGAGCAGGAACTGGCGTGACCTTGCTCCGCACCCGGTGGCTCGGCCGTATTCCCTACACGGAGGCCTGGGACCTACAACGTGCCTTCCACGAAGGTCGGGTGAGGGGTCGAACGCAAGACGACTATCTGCTGCTTCTCGAGCACCCACCTGTGTTCACAATCGGGAGGAACGGCGACTCCTCGAATCTGCTGGTGGGGATGAACGGAGCTCACGAGAAGGGCGCCGAGGTGCACCACATCGACCGGGGCGGTGACATCACTTTCCATGGTCCGGGCCAGCTCGTCGGTTATCCGATCATCCAACTCGACGACCCGAAACAGATCGTCCCCTATGTGCGCAAGGTGGAGGAAGTCCTCATCCGCACCCTGTCCCAGTTCGGCGTGAGGGGTTGGCGTGAGGAGGGCTACACCGGAGTCTGGACCGAAAAGGGCAAGGTTGCCGCGATCGGCATACGCGTCTCACGCCGGGTAACCATGCACGGATTCGCTCTCAACCTCCATCCGGACATGGCCTACTTCGGGATGATGAACCCGTGCGGGATCACCGACCGGGAAGTCACGACTCTGTCCGATCTGGTGGGTCGCAAGGTCACGTTGGAGGAGGCCGTCGAGGCTCTGATTCCGCACTTCGAGCGAGTGTTCGGATACGAGGAGTCAGAGACTCAGCTTGCAGCCTTTGTGCGAGGGCAGGGTAAGAAGTCGTCCTTCGAAGTGGATCGGTTGCTCGAGGCGGGGACCTTCTCACCGAAGGCACATGGTGCCGAACCCGTACTCATCAACGGACGTCTTCCCGGCGAGCCCGCTCGGCCGGAGTGGATGAGGGTCAGGGCACGGATGGACTCCGACTACCTAGAGCTGAAGAAGCTGATGCGCGGGCTCGAGCTGAACACGGTCTGTGAGGAGGCCAACTGCCCCAACATCTACGAGTGCTGGGGCATGGGCACTGCCACGCTGATGATCCTCGGCGACAAATGCACGAGGGCGTGCTCGTTCTGCAACGTCACCACCGGCAAGCCCACCGAGTTCGACATCTTCGAGCCTTACCGGGCCGCCGAGGCGATCCAGACCATGAATCTCAAGCATGCGGTGATCACGTCGGTCAATCGAGACGATCTCGACGATGGAGGCGCCGGCATCTTCGCGCAGACCATCACCGAGTCACGGCGTCGCTCGCCCGGCACAGAGATCGAAGTCCTGATCCCTGACTTCAAAGGAGACCGGCAGGCGCTCCAGACGGTCATGGACGCCAGGCCAGAGGTCCTCAACCACAACACGGAGACGGTCATGCGATTGCAGCGGGACATCCGGACCTCGGCGAGCTACGGACGATCTCTGGCGCTTCTGTGGCGGGCCAAGCAGATGTACCCCGAGGGTCTCACCAAGTCGGGGCTGATCGTCGGCATGGGCGAGAGCCGGGAGGAAGTGCTCGCCACCCTCGCGGATATGCGGGCCGTGGGGATCGACATCATCACCATTGGCCAGTATCTGCGTCCTACGGCCCGTCATCGTCCCATCCACCGATACGTGCATCCCGACGAGTTCGCCGAGTACAAGGCGTTTGGGGAGGGGCTGGGCATCCCCCATGTGGAGTCGGGTCCCCTGGTTCGGTCCAGTTATCACGCCAAGGAGAGTCGGGACGCAGTCCCCGTGGCGATCGGGGCGAAACCAGCTTGAGCTTCGATTACGCCGGCCGCGTCCGGCGTCTCCAGGACGTGATGGATGCAGCTGGAGTCGATGTCACGCTTCTCTCCGTGGGTGCCGATCTGCCCTATTTCACCGGCTATGAGGCGTCGCCGTCGGAGCGACTGACCGTTCTGGTCATCCCGGCATCGGGGACCCCCGTCATGTTCGTTCCCGAGTTGGAGGCACTGCGGGTGGGAGCAGGGGAGTACGAGGTTCGGCCATGGAGTGAGTTGGACGATCCGGTGGCTCTCGCCGCCGGAGTAGTCGGGCAACCGAGGGCGGCCGCAGTTGGCGACCACATGTGGTCGGTGTTCCTCACCCGTTTTCAAAAAGAGTGGACGACGGCCTCTTGGCGTCCGGCCTCAGAGATCACGACACAACTGCGGATGAGAAAGGACGCCGACGAGATCGACCTGCTTCGTCGTGCTGGTCATGCAGTCGACCGGGTGATGGCCCGAGTCCCGGCCGAAGTCCGCTTCTCGGATCGCACCGAAAGAGAGGTAGCCCGACACCTCGCCGAGCTGACGGTGGATGAGGGTCACGACGTCGCCGAATTCACCATCGTGGCCTCCGGGCCGAACGGTGCTTCGCCGCATCATCACCCAGGGGAGCGAGTCATCCATCCTGGAGACGTGGTGGTGTGCGACTACGGCGGCCGGCTGGGTGGTTACTACTCCGATTCGACCCGCTCCTTTGTCGTGGCCGAGCCGAGTCAGAAGCAGGTGGAGGTGAGCGAAGTCGTCCGTGCGGCGAACGAGGCCGGCCGCGCTGTCATCGAGCCGGGCATTTCCTGTCAGGAGGTCGACCGTGCTGCGCGTCGAGTGGTGGACGATGCAGGGTACGGCGGCTACTTCATCCACCGGACCGGTCACGGTATCGGTCTGGAGGTGCACGAGCGGCCCTACATGGTCGAGGGGAACGAGACTCCCCTGGAGCCCGGCATGACCTTCTCCGTCGAGCCCGGTATCTACCTGCCCGGTGAGTTCGGGGTGAGGATCGAGGACATCGTTGTTTGTGTCGAAGAGGGCCATGAAAGCCTGAACGCATCAGATCGGAGCCTTGCGATCGTTCAGTAGGGACTCGGGTGCGGGCCCGCGGTCAGGGAAGTTCAAACCGTCTGCGCCGCAGTCGACACGAGTCTGTCAATGGCCGAGAGATGTACAGCCGGGTCTCTCTTGAAGCAGTCGTGAATTCGCGTCCGGCGACTCGGGGGACCTAGCCCGGTCTTGTTGACCGGACGATTGTGTTAGCCGGCAAATGGGCACTCCCAATCGCCGTGAACGCGGCAGGATTCGAACCGGGCGATCGAGCTCCACCCCTTGGTGTATCCGTCGCCGGCCAGCATGGGTCTGGGCAGGGTGCCGTCCGGTCTGATGTCGTAGAACCGGAATAGGCCGTCTTCTCGGTAGAAGAAGATCTCGTCTTGACGGTCTCCGTCGAGATCGACCGCGGTTATGGAGTCCCAGCCGGTGGTGTATCCGTCGCCGGCCAGGATCGGAGACGAGATGCTGCCGCTGTCCCGCACGTAGTAGTACCGGAATAGCCCGTCGGCCTTGCGATAAAAGAGCACCTCATCTCTTTGGTCGCCGTTCAGGTCGATTTGAACGATCGATGTCCAACCCGGCGTCCAGTTTCCGCTGAGAATCGGTTCATTGACGACGCTTTCAGAACAATCGTTGTCGCGTTCGAAACGCTTCACCTGGAACGCCCCGTCGGTTCTGTAGAGCAGAACATCATTCGATCTGTTGTAAGAAGTAGCAATGTCCCAGCCAGGCTCCTCCCCAACGGGATCCAAGTACTTGCTGTCAAAGCCAGACTCATGAAAGGCGATCAGGTCAGAGATCATGTACATCGTCCCGCCGGACCCGTAGGCGAAGACCGGAAACCGGGTGCCGCCGCAAAAGGACTGATGAGCGGAGAATTGCCAGTTCCCAGTGAGGGGCCAGTTGGCCCCAGCAATCGTCGGTTTGGGCAGCGATCCATCAGTTCGGGGGTCGTAAACTCGGAATAGGCCGTCCTCACGATGAAAGAAGAGCTCCGATTGGTAGAGGTCGACGATGCGAGCCTGGGACTCGTTGGCCACTACGTGGGAGCCTGCTGCTGGCACCGGGTCGATGAGAACGTCGAAGTCGGGGTTTTGGCCATTGACGTAGCCCTCCGCATGAAATCTGACGTAGTAGCGGTCGCCTCGCGCGGGCAGGCAAATCTGATACGTAGAAGTCGGGAGCTGTGTTGTGGTCTTTCCGACTACCCGTGACTGGTTGGACGACAACTGAGTGAAGGTGACCGTAGCGACAGCGGGAATCGGCTTGCCGCTCGTCTTGTCGATGAAATTTCCACTCACGAAGAACTGACCGGAACCGCAATGTGCTGCGCGTGCTGTCGGCACCAGAAGAAAGACTGAAAACAGCAGAACGACTAATAGAGGCCACGTTGCGGTGGACCGCGTCATCACCCACGGGCGCGCTGACACGGCTCCCTCGATTCCGCCACTATCAGGCGACGAAATGGACGTTTGTTGGGAGGGTCGCAGCACACGGAACACGCTAGGCCTGTTGCTTGCCGAGAGTTCCGCGCTGGAATCAGCTTGTCAATACCCGGGGCCGGGTTTTTCGATGAGAGTCGCCCAAGTACGTCGACTCATCCAGCGTGCAACCTTGACTGATCAGGGAGCCGATGAACTTAGCGAGGAATGGTTGTGCGAGGTCGGTCTGCCGCCCAACATGAATGCGATCTCGGAATAGACCCAACTGGTGCGCATCAGGGTTATTCCCCATTGACCCGAACTGCAGGTCGTCGTAGGGTCGGTATCGAGCGTGCAACCCTGAGGGGAGCGTTATGGGGAGTTCGATGTGGCAGCGGTTGAGCTCGAACGGGGGTCGTTTCAGAGTCTCGAAGCGTCGACGCTGGCGCCAACGATTGTTCATCATCGCATTGAGCGCTCTGGTCTCCCTGACTTCGCTTACCATTCTCGAGCCGGCGAAAGCCGCGACGTTTCTTTATGTCCAGCCGACGGGCAGCGATGCGAATGACTGCCTGACACCGGCAACCTCTTGTCAGACCATCCTGGGAGCCATCGCGAAGGCCTCAGCGGGAGATACCGTGCGGGTCGCCGTTGGCGTCTACACGAGCGTCGGATCCGAAGTCGTGATGATCGATCGTGACCTGAACCTCTCAGGAGGCTGGGACGGGTCTTTCACTTCCCAGACGGGCCTCTCCACGATCGACGGCGAGCTGTTACGACGAGGTGTGGTGGTGACTGGCTCCGACACCCTGGCTTCGTTGACGCGATTCGACATCAAGGACGGAGATGCGGGAGGCTCAGGAGGGGGTGGGATTTTCGCCGAAGGTGACCTGACTCTCAATGCAAGTACGGTGCGTGGAAACCTGGCCAACAACGGAGCCGGGATCTATTTCCACGGCGGGGGTCAACTCTCCATCAGTGAGAGCACTGTCAGGGACAACGTGGCGTTCAGCGCCGGCGGCGGGGTTTACACATCGGGGCAGAACGGTGTCATTAGTGCCAGCACT
>DASPGH010000101.1:0-24471 GCA_035620735.1 Acidimicrobiia bacterium
AGGGGGGACGACCCCCCTCAAACCCCCCGCTACGGGAACACACCTCGCACCAGCTTTGCATCTGCCACCCGACGGATTCCTTTGATCAGGGCGGCCGTGCGCATGTCGACTTTCTCGTTTATCGCGATGCTGTGCACGTCGTCGAAGGCGCGGGTCATGATCTCCCGGAGACGACCGACCGTCTCGTTCTCCGACCAGAAATACTTCTGAACGTCTTGGACCCACTCGAAGTAGCTGACGGTGACGCCGCCCGCATTGGCCAGGATGTCGGGAACGATGAAGACCCCACGCTCGCGCAACATGTCGTCCGCTTCCAAGGTGGTCGGGTTGTTTGCGCCCTCGATGATCAGCTTCGCCTTGATGTCGGGTGCATTGTCGGCGCGGATGACGTTCTGGATGGCAGCCGGCACGAGCACATCGACGTCCAAACCAAAGATGGCATTTCCATCGATGAAGTCGGCGTCCGGGAAACCTTCGAGAAAGCGGTTCTCGTCCACCCACTTGCCGATCGCACCAACATCGATCCCGTCCGGGTTGTACACCGCACCAGAAATGTCGGAAACGGCCACGACTTTGGCCTTCGCCTCCTGGGCGGCCTGGGCGGCGTACCGACCGACGTTGCCGAAACCGTGGATGGCGACACTGGCCCCGACCGGGTCGAGGTCAATGGCTACCGAGGCCTGGGGCAAGAGGAACATGAGACCGCGGCCGGTGGCCTCCCGACGGGCCACACTCCCACCCAGGGCCGGGGGCTTGCCGGTGACCACTGCTGGCACCGCGTGACCGACATGCTGGGAATAGGTGTCCATCAGCCACGCCATGACCTGTTCGTTGGTTCCTAGATCAGGGGCGGGGATGTCGGTGTCCGGACCGATCACGTTGATGATCTCCATCGTGAATCGACGGGTGACACGCTGCAGCTCGGCACGCGACAGGTTCATGGGGTTGATGCGAACCCCGCCTTTGGCCCCACCGAATGGAACACCCACGATGGCGCATTTCCAGGTCATCCACATCGCCAGGGCCGCCACCTCACCCAGATCGACGTTGGTGTCGAATCGAATCCCACCCTTGGTCGGGCCCATCGTCGTCAGATGCTGGACCCGGTAGCCAAAGATCGTCTCGACTTCCGTGTAGTTGTCATGTCGGAACGGGAAACTGACCACCGTCGACTTCTGAGGCACACGAAGACGGTCAGCCACGTTGTCGTCCAGCCCCATCAAGGCGGCAACGCGATTGAATTGCCCGACCGCCTCGTTGTACATCTGCGAGTCGAATTCGGGTCGTGAAGTCTCCACGAGTCCTCCGTTCGGTTGTGTGATCCGATCCTATTTCACGAAGTGGGACTGACGATGTCACACGGAAAATCTGTCGGTGCCGGGTCGTACCTTGTACATCATGAGCACTTCGACGACATACGACGACACGACATCCAGCGAGATATTCATCGATCCGGTTGCCTATCTGGCCGGGCTCGGCATCGACGCCGAGTTGGTGACCGGAACCACACTTCCGGCCGCGGCGTGACCCCTACCCTCAGGTCGTGGACCAGATCCGACTGACACCGGACGATTGGCCCTCGGCCCTGGCAGACACCGACGGTCGTCAGATAGTCGTGGCCGGGCCCGGCACAGGAAAGACCGAGTTTCTCGTCCGACGCGTCAGGCACATCATCGAGAGTGGTTCCACCGATCCCACGGGGATCGTCATGCTGTCTTTCTCCCGACGGGCGACGGCAAAGCTAAAGGACAGAATCGAGACCGAGATCGGGGCCACAGGAGTGCCCGTCGACGTGACGACATTCCACTCCCTGGCTCTCCGACTCATCGAGACGGCCACCGCAGGCGATCGTCCCATACCGCTCACCACACCTGAACAGGTAGGTCTCGTACGTCAGGTGCTGGGCGAGGAAGACCCGGCCGCGTGGCCGCTCACCTATCGGGGCATCCTCGACAGCCCGGCTTTCTCTGCCGAGGTCGCCGACTTCCTCTTGCGATGCTCAGAACGTCTTCTCACACCCGACGATCTCGAGGTACGGGCACGCGAACGCGCCGACTGGCGTGGGCTTCCGGGTCTGTATCGACGCTATCTGCACAAGCTGACCGAGCTCGGGCGCACCGACTACGGAGTGCTCCTCACCCGGGCTGTCGGCATCCTGCGCTCCCACGACGGCCTCGTCGAGCACCGCTATGTGCTCGTAGACGAATATCAGGACACAACGCCGGCACAGGCCGCCATGGCCGAGCTGCTGGCCGCCGAGCATGGCAATCTCACCGTCGCCGGTG
Source organism: Acidimicrobiia bacterium (assembly GCA_035620735.1). GTDB lineage: Bacteria > Actinomycetota > Acidimicrobiia > Spongiisociales > ZC4RG35 > JANQRA01. Next base: position 2,286 of record DASPGH010000101.1, read on the forward strand.
ACCCCTATCAGTCGATCTTCTCCTTTCGCGGGGCCGAGCTGCGCAACGTTGCCGAGTTCTCCAAGACCGCAGACACCAAGCTCTACGTGCTCGCCCAGAGCTTCAGGGTGCCCGCGCAGATCATGGACGCCGCCCTCCGCATCGTGTCTGGCGGCGACCTGCCTGGCTCTGCCGGCCCGGTAATCCCGGCCGATCGCACCGGGCGGTCTGAGGTCTACGTCTTCGACCAGGAGACCGCAGAGGCCGAGTGGATAGCCGAAGAAGTGGAGCATCTCATCCGTGTCGACGCAGTGCGACCCGCTGACATCGCCGTTGTGGTCCGGTCCAAACGCGAACTGCTCGCGGAGCTGTCCCGAGCGCTGGGTCGCCGCTCGATTCCCCACGACCCTCCCGATGCGAGGTTGGTGGATCATCCCGCGGTCCGGGTGGTGCAAGACGTGGTCACCGCGGCAACCGGGCTCGGCGACGGGTCTCCTCTGTCGTCTCTCGCCGTGGAAGGCGCTATCCGCCGGATATTGCTCGGACCGCTGGTAGGCGTGACCGTGGGTCTCGAGCGACAGATGCTCCGGGAGTATCGCCGAGGAGCCCCGTGGACCGACCTGCTCGCCCGGCATCTGCCTGAGCGACCCGGGCTGCGCCAGCTCATCGCAGAGCCCGGATGGGCCACCGAACCCGGGGCAGCCGAAGGGTTCTGGGAACTATGGACCACGCTCGAGGGCATCACGGAGATCGTCGAGACGCCGGAGCGTGACGAGTGGCGACGCGCTTGGACCGCATTCGGGCAGATGTTGAACAGACAGGCCGAAAGAGATCCCACCGTGAGCCTCGCCCGGTTCTTCGAACTGGTCGAGGAGGACGACTTCGAAGCGACACCGCTGATCTCCCACCGTCTTCAGGAGGATCGGGTCAGCCTGACGACACTCCATCAGGTCAAAGGTCTGGAATTCGATGTCGTCTTCATCGCCAACGCCGCCGAAGGCATCTTCCCCGACCTGCGCCGGAGCAGACGCATGCTCAGACCCGAGCTCCTCTCCCCGGAGCGCATCGTCGACCCCGAGGCACAGCATCTATTCCAACTGCAGGAGGAGATGAGGCTCGCCTATACCGCGATGACACGCGCCAGGAAACGGGTGGTGTGGACGGCGACCGACGCCGGGGTCGACCAGGGCGAAAGACGACCTTCACGTTTCCTGCACGCCGCGGCCGGCGACGACCCCATAGCGCCACCCCGGGAGACCACCCGCGAACCGATCACCCTCAGAGAAGCCGAGACCGTGCTACGACGATCGTTGCTCGACGCCGGGTGTGCGCCGGCGAGCCGCCTTGCCGCGGCCAGGGTCCTGGGCGACCCCCCGCGACCATGGTGGGACCCGAGCAGCTTTGCAGGGGCCGTCGTGCCGGGACCCGACTCACCTGTCCTCCAGGAAACCTTCCGCCTCTCACCCAGTCAGGCAGATGCGTATCAACGCTGTCCTCGCCGCTACGTACTGGAGCGTCGGCTTCGTCTCGGGGACTCGACTTCGGTGTACGCACACTTCGGCGAACTCACCCATCAGATCCTCGAGATCGCCGAAGCAGAGGTGATAGGCACGGGCAAGAGACACGCCGATTTGAGTCGGGTGCTCGAGATTGTCGACGAGGTGTGGCAGAAGGCGGATTTCGGCACCCCCGACCTCGACGATGCTTGGAGGGCCAAGGCAGTCGAGATGTTGGAGAAGCTCTACGAGAACTGGCCCGGTCGTGGTGAGCCGATCGAGGTCGAGGTCGAGGTCGAGTCCGTCCTCGAGGGGATCGACTGGATAGGCCGCGTCGATCGCCTGGAGCGCTCGGACGATGGTCTACGCATCGTCGACTACAAGACCGGGAGCCGCGCCATGACAAAGGAGGAGGCGGCCGGGTCTATCCAGCTCGCCTTCTATGCCATGGCGGTGGGCGAGTCACACGGCGAAGTCGCCGCCTCCGAGATGTGGTATCCCCGGGTCGATACCAAGAGTGTCACAACACGGAAGATGGCACTGCACCGTCTCGACGAAGTCCGTGGGCTCATGACCGAGATAGCCCGCGGCGTCTCATCTGAGGTCTGGGAGAGCAGAGTGAGCGACGATTGCACGCGGTGTGCCTTTCGCAGGTCGTGTCCCGCCTGGCCCGAAGGCAGGGGGGCGTTCCTGCCGTGAAGATCAGACCCACCTCAGAACAACGGCGGATCCTCGACCTGGGACCGACTTCGATTCGGATCAGGGCCGGTGCCGGAACCGGCAAGACCACGACGGTGGCACTGGTGATCGCCAACCTGGTCGAGCATCACGGGGTGGAGCCGGAGCGAATCCTCGGCATGACCTTCACCAACAAGGCCGCCGCCGAGCTCGCCGAGAGTGTGGCCCGGCGGCTTCCCGACACCCTTGACCCGTCGCGTCAGGTCGAGATACACACCTATCACGGCTTCGCCGCCCAGGTCCTGGCCGAGTTCGGCCCTCTGGCCGGTGCCGACACACGGTCGGGTGTCATAACCCCGACGTTTGCCCGTCAGCTCATACGGGATGTCTTCTGGGACCGGGGACATCAACACCTCGACATGACCAATCGGCGCACGCTCGACCAAATACGCAAGCTGGGCGATCAGCTCGGAGACCATCTCCTCCGCCCCGAGGACCTCATCAGGGCTGCTGTCATCCACGGCGACGACGAGACCTGGGCGGCGCGTGTGGAGATGGCCGAGACTCTGGCCCGGTACAACGAGGCCAAGGCAGAGCTGAGGGTCGTCGACTACGCCGACCTGGTGACCCTGTCGACGAGGGTCCTCCAACAGCATCCGGCGTTGGCAGCGACCGTGCGCGATCGCTACCGGGTGTTGGTGCTCGACGAATACCAGGACACCAATCCGGCGCAACGGGTGCTCATCTCCACGATCTTCGGCGGTGGTTTTCCTGTGATCGCCGTCGGGGACGAAGACCAGACGATCTACGAATGGCGTGGCGCGTCGGCAGAGAACTTCGAGCAGTTCATCGACCACTTTCCAACAGCCGAAGGGGGAAGGGCACACGACGAGGGATTGACGCTCAACCGAAGATCAGGGCAAGCCATCCTCGACATCGCGAACGAGACCCGGCGACAGGCGAACCCGTATGCCGACGAGCTCGAAGCGGCTCAGGACATCGACACCGAAGTCGTCACGTTCTGGGCCGGCGATGCTCTCGCCGAGGCCGAATGGATCGCCCGGCAGTTCGAGGCGCTTCACGACGACGGCACACCCTGGTCGGACATGGCGGTGCTGTTTCGAAAAAACAAGGACTTCGCCATCCTCATCGACGTGCTCTCCCGTCATGACATCCCTCTCGAGGTGGCCAATGTGGGTGGGCTGCTCTCGGTCCCGGAGATCTCGTTTCTCAGGGCGTGGCTGACGGTCCTCCAGAACCCCGAGGACTCCACGGCTCTGGCGCAGATCCTCTTCGGCAGCTCCTATCGGCTCGGCATCGCCGATGTCGCCCCCCTGACGCGATGGCTGACATCTCGCAGCAAAGAGCACGACGACGTCGACGCCGACGAGACCCATCCGGTAAGTCTCATCGAGGCCATCGAGGCCGCCGCCGACATCGAGGCCCTGACACCACAAGCGCGGCAGAGGCTTGCCCGCTTCCACACGGTCTACCGCGAGCTCTTGCTCGAGACACAGGGTCTGAACCTGGCAGAGACATGTCGCCTGGTGCTGGATCACACCAGGGCGTGGCAGGACGTCGAGAGCCTCCCACCCAACGCACGTCTCTCCGCCAAGCTCAACCTCTACCGATTCCTCGATCTCGCCGATGACTGGAGCCCCCTCAGCGGCCGTCCCTCGGTCGCGGCTTTCCTCGACTATCTGGCCGCCATGGAGGAAGAGCCGGCCGAAGAGCTCGACTCCGCCCGTCTCTCCGGCGAGGACGCGGTGACCCTCGTGACCGTGCACCGCGCCAAGGGCTTGGAGTGGGAGAACGTTGCCATCCCGGCGGTGGCCAAGGACAATTTTCCCGCCCGGTCAGGGGCGTTCCCCGACCCTGTCCGGTTCCCCTACCACCTGCCCATCGAGTTCAGGCTGGACACATCGATCGGTGATCTCCCGGAGAGTGACGAGGGGCGACGGGCCCTATTTCGCGAACGTCACAGGGCTCAGGAATGGCGGGTGGCCTATGTGGCAGTGTCGCGAGCGAAGCGCAGACTTTTCGTTACCGGTGCCTATTGGTACGGGCTACCGGAGCCCCGGTCCACACCCGCCGCACCATCAGAGCTCTTCGAGCTCGTCGAGGCCAATGCCGCCAGCCGGAATGCGGGGCATGCCGAAGTGGGACCCCGACCACCGATTCTGGCCGCGGGCGACACCGGTGCGGCACCGGACCCGCTCTTCCCCGACGGCTGGCAAGCGGCGTTGCGTATGGCTCGGGACGAACCTGAAGGGCTCGACGCGGTGGCTGAAAACCTCGGTGTCGCCGACGAGTATCGACGCATGACCGAGGAGTGGAACCAGCGGCTGTTCACCCTCGACGACGTCCCGGTCGAAGCCGGGGGCGACTCGACCTCTGTGGTCTCGGTCACCGGGCTGGTGACCTACGCCCAATGCCCGAAACGGTTCTACTGGGCGGATATCGACCCCCTGCCGAGACGTCGAAACCCCGCTGCTGTCCGCGGAAGCGAGATACATCGCCGCATCGAACTCCATCAACGCGGCCAGGTGCCCTTCGACGACCTCGAGCCCGATCTCTACGACGTGATCGACGAGCACAGCCGGCCCGGAGCGTTTTCGGTCTATGAGACGTCACGCTTCGCCACACGAACCGCTGAATTCGTCGAGGCACCTTTCACGTTTGCCCTAGACAACGGGTACAAGGTGCGCGGTCGAATCGATGCCATCTACACCGATGGGCGGCGTTGGGAGGTGGTCGACTTCAAGACCGGCCGACCCAAGAAAGATCCGAACCGCATGGTTCAACTAGAGGCCTATGCCGTCGCAATCGAGGAGGTCCCCTTCGCCGACCACAAGCCAGACACACTCGATGTCACTTTCGCCTATCTCGGCGGAGGTCTCGCCGAGGTCACCGCCCGCGCCGACCAGAACTGGGTCGCCAACGCGAGGGGGCACCTGGAGAGCCTGACTGCGAAGATCGAGGCCGGCGTGTTCGACCCCACCCCGGGCGAGTGGTGTCGCAACTGCGACTTTCTCCAGTTTTGCGACGCCGGACTCCAGGAGGTCGAGAAGTGATCCTGATGGCCGCTACTACCGGCTACCTCATCGGGTCGATACCCACGGCTGGGTTCATAGCCCGTTTGCGGGGCATCGACCTGCGACGCCAGGGCTCGGGCAATCCGGGGACCAACAATGCTCTTCGCACCGGAGGGGTGATCCTGGCGATCTCGGTCCTGGTGGTAGAGGCCGCCAAAGGATATGCCGCGGTCCTGGTCGCGAATTCGATGGTCGACGACTGGGGAGCGGTGGTCGGAGGTGTCGCCGCCGTCGCCGGCAACGTGTTCAACGTCTGGTATGGGTTCTCCGGTGGCAAGGGTCTCGGGATATCTCTCGGTGTGCTCCTGGCCCTCTGGCCATGGGTGGTGCTGCCTCTCGCCCTGCTCATCGCGCTCGCCGCTCTCCTGACCCGTTTCGCCGGCCTGGCCGCCCTGACGGCGATGGCCGGCCTGCTCGTCGCAGCGCTCGTCTGGCCGACACGTGGTTGGTCTACTGGTGGCCTCGTCGAGAGCGGTGCCGAATTGGTCTTCCTATCCACCGGGATGACCGCAGTGATGGGATGGAAGCATTGGCGCGACTCACCGCTCAATCCAGCCTGGCGTTCCGCACGGAGAATACCAGTGTGACCGGCCCCTCGTTGATCAGATCCACCTCCATCGCTGCGCCGAACACTCCACTCCCCGTAGGAATGCCCACCTGATTGAAGCCGTCCACCATCTCAGCGATGAGTGGGGCCGCCAGCCCCGGGTCTGCCGCCCGGGTGAAAGACGGACGACGGCCCTTTCTGATATCGCCGAGCAGGGTGAACTGGCTGACCACCAGTATCTCTCCCCCCACATCGCCTATAGAGAGGTTCATCTTTCCGATCTCGTCTGAGAACACACGCAGGTTGGCGACCTTGTCGACGACCACCCGGACGTCCTGGCTCTCGTCGTCGGGCTCGACCCCGACGAGAAGCAGTAGACCGGGACCAATCGACGAGACAACAGAACCATCGACCCGGACCCGGGCTTCACTGACTCTCTGCAGGACAACCCTCATCGTTCGAGATTCTGGCAGTCAAATAGAGTGAGCCGGGTGTCCCGCCCACGCACTGACGACCGAGATCTCCTCAGAGGCCCCGAAGGCTCGCGCCCCATCTATCTCCTCGACGCCTCCTCCGAGTACGAAGCGAAGATCCTCGAAAGATGGCTGCGCCGGGCACTGGGCGATCCCGAGATGAGACGCATCAGGTCATCGCGGCGACGGAGAAACGCCCGGTTCGACGATCTCGGCGATCTCGCCGGGGACCCCGACGTCTTCTTCATCCCGGTCAGGATCGTGTGGATGGCCCCGTCCAAGGGAGGCCGACGGTCGGTGGGCTGGTCCGACGCCTTCAAGCCAGGCGACCCCCGCGACCCCCGCGGGTTACGGGCCTGGTACATCAGGACCTTCCACCCGGGACGGGTGAAACTCGTCGCCGCAACAGGCGCTCGATCGTCGGAGATGGCCACGGCCTATGCCGAATCCGGCGAGATCGACGGTGTGACAGCCTTCATAACACGAAGAGCCTGGCGAACCCTCGACAAGGTGGAGAGGACGCTGCGGGGCAACCGATACAAGATCCCGCGCTTCGTACCCGAGGCCATCCTCTCCCGCGGTGAGTTCGATCAGACGTTGCGCCGCTATGCCCGGGAGACGGGGACCGACGTCGAGGAGGCGAGACGGAACGCCGAACGATATCTGAAGGAGATCGCGGCGACTCACAGCCCCTATGTCATAGACCTCATCGCCAATGCGATACACAGTCTCTACCGGCAGGGATATGGCGCCATCAGGTACGACGATCAAGAGGTACGCGCCGTCGCAGAACTCGGATCTGAGAATCCGATCGTGTTTCTGCCATCACATCGCTCGAACCTCGACCGGTTGAGTCTGCAGTTCATGTTGTGGGAGAACGACCTGCCGCCGAATCACACCGCCGGTGGGATCAACATGAACTTCTTCCCTATCGGCCCGCTGTTGAGACGGACTGGCGTCTTCTTCATCCGCCGCTCGTTCCGGGACAACGAGCTCTACAAGATCGTCCTCAGGGCGTACCTCGATTACCTGATCGAAAAGCGCTTCCCCCTCGAGTGGTACATGGAGGGTGGGCGGTCACGATCGGGTCGTCTCAACCCGCCCCGTCTGGGTCTTCTCCATTACGTGGTCGACTCTTTGCGGCGGGGCAAGAGCGAAGACATCAAACTGATCCCGGTTTCGATCGCCTACGACCAGATCCAGGATGTCCCCGACTACGCACGTGAGGCCCAGGGCAAGGGAAAGGAGTCGGAGTCGCTGGGTTGGGTGGTTCGGGCCGTCAGATCTCTGCGGAGACGCTACGGCGACATCTACGTCAGGTTCGGCGACCCGGTGTCGGTGGCATCGGTCCTCTCCTCGATCGACGAGGACGAAGACGAAAGCTCGCTGGGCTTGCAGAAGCTTGCTTTTGAGGTGATGTATCGCATCGGCCGGGTGACCCCGACAACGCCAACCGCCATCGTGTCCATCGCATTGCTGGCAGCTCGGGGCAAGGCGCGAACGGCTGATGAGTTGGCCCGGGACTGTGTGGAGCTCGTCGACTTCATCCGTGCCAGAGGTCTGCCCACCACCGAGTCGCTCGACATCGCCGACGCCGAGACGCTGACCAGCATCCTCGACTGGATGGCAGAGCATGCCAATGTGTCGAGTCACGAGGCGCTGGGACGACGGGTCTTCTGGTTGGACGAGGAGCAAATGATCCGGGTCTCCTACTACCGGAACGTGGTCGTCCATTTCTTCGTCAATCGGGCCATTGCCGAGATGGCCATCACCGCCCTCCTGGACGACCCGGAGGCATCACTCGAAGCAGCGAAAATCCGGATGCTCGCCCTGCGCGACCTGCTGAAGTTCGAGTTCTTCTTCCCGGAGAAGGACGAGTTCCTCCATCTGGTGTCGACCGACATCGAGGTTGATGTCCCGGGGTGGGACCGCCTCCTCACCTCTGCCGGGCCATATGAGGTGCTGGCAAAGATGGCGGACCCGGTTGCCTACTGGGCAGTCCTCCCGTTCCTTGACAGCTACCAGATCGTCGGTGACGAGCTCGAAGCCCTGGACACTCCGTTCGACGAGAGGCGATTCCTCAACAACTGTCTGGCCCGGGCGAGGATGTATCGCATCGAGGAACGTCTCTTTTCAGGGGAGAGTGCCAGCCAGGTCCTCTTCAAATCGGCTCTCGCCCTCGCTCGCAACCGGGGTCTTGTCGAAGACTCACCTGGAGTCGCCGCGCGACGAGCGGAGTTCGCTTCGGAAATGCGTGAAACCCGTGAGTTGGCGGCGAGAGGCCTCCACTAGGTGGGCTTGCGGTCCCAGCGACGATGGGCCCGGGCGATCATCTCGGCTGACGTCAACGGGCGTTCTTGCTTCTCTTGTGACTTCGTCTCCGGATAGACGGGAGCCCGGGACTTTTCAGTGGTGCTCTTCCCGGCAAGCAGGACACTCTCCAACATCTCGGTCCGCTCCTCGTCGTCGCCTGCTGGCTTCGGAGTAGCGCTCGCAGCCACCTCCAGGTCTGGTGATGGTCTCATCCGGGGTCTTTCCGTCGAGGTCACCCGCGGCGCGGGGGTCGCCCTCGGCTCGGGCTCCCTCTCCGGCTGGGGCGATTTGGGCGGCTCGGCAGTCCTCTTCGGCCTGGGAACCGGGGGTTGGGAGCGCTCGGTGTTCAGCGGTCTCGGTGTCTGCTGCTCCTGAGCCTGTTCGACATCCTCGTCCTGGCGTTGCGCTTGCTCACCCTGTTTCCTGATGACACGCGAGACGAAGAGGATGATGATGCCGGGGAACACGCTGACGTCCGGGATGTTCACGAGGGGGCCGAAGAAGCCGACCGCGATCCACAACCATCCAATCACCTGGAGGATTCGCCCGAGTGCCGTCATGGGCTCATTCAACCATCGATGTCGTGCTCTTGGCCCATTGCGTGGAGGCAACTGTTCTTCAAGGGCGGGTTATGGCAACACGCAGCCGCCACGAAGCCAGTGCCAGCAAGACGACCGCATAGAGGGTCAAGACGCCGAGCTCGGGCAATATGTCGACCACTGTCCCGCCCCGACGCACCAGCTCGGCAAAGCCATCGAGGGCCCAAGCGTGGGGGGTCAGATGTGCGACCTTCTGCATGGTGGGTGAGAACAGATCGAGGGGGAACATCGCCCCGCCCAGGGCGGCCAGACCGAGTGCGATCATCACTCCGACGCCGCCGGCCTGTTGATCGTTGCTGAAGACCGCGCCCAACAGCATTCCCGCCCCTGCTCCCACCGCGGCAAACGTTATGAGGATGAGCACGGCGCCGAGCAGATCGCCCCAGTTGACCGAGAAGATCGCGAAGGTCAGGACCATGATGTAGATCCCCTGCACGAACGCAGTGCTGAACCGTCCCAGGGACTCCCCCACCACGATCGTGCCGATGGGCGTTGGTGTCGACAACATCCGTTTCGAGATCCCGAGCTGACGGGTGAGGATCAAGGCCGACGAGCCGGCCAGCGCGGTGAGAAAGACGAAGAGGACGAGCTGGGAGGAAGCCCCCAGGTCGAATTGACCGAGCGTGTCGGGGAATGTGGCCTCCCCGGTCGAAGACACGTCTACCTGTATGCCGCTGAATTGCTCACTCAGCCCCGTGGTGACCTCGAGCGTCTCCGGGAAGGACGCACCGGTCTCCGCAGAGGCGAACTGTGCCGCGCCGACTGGAGACATGATCTCGGAGAGAGCCGCTCCCACGATGCTCTGCAATTGACCTCCCGTGCCGTCTGTCCGGGCCATGAATCCAATGGCGATCGGCTCCCCGGAGGCAGCAGTGTCATCCATGCCCTCCGGGAGGAGGACCCCGGCCTGGATCGAGCCCTCCTCCACTCCGGTGGTCAGCTGGTTGGTCGTCGAGAACATGCGAACGTCGATCGACTCGTCGTCCTGGAGCGAGGAGACGATCGCGTCGGACAGTCGACCGTCGTCGCTCTGGTGAACTCCGATCACGGGGGCGAACCCGCTCCCGAACTGCACACCGATGAGCAGGACCAGAGCAATCGGGAAGATGAAGACGAAGAAGATGTTGCTGCGCTCGCGGATCATCCGCCTCACGTTCACGAGCCCGATCGAGAGCGCCTTCACCTCGTCAGCCTCCTTCGCAACGAGACGTAGGCGATCGTGCCCGTGACCAGGGCAAAGAGCAGGATCGCCCCCACGGCCGGCAGGGCATCCGTCCAGGGGGCACCGGAACCGAGGGAGGCCAGACCACGCATGAACCAGGCATGTGGTGTCAGATAGGTGAGCGACGTCAGAATGCCACCACTAGTAGCGATCGGGAAGAAAGTGCCGCCGAGCATCCCGAGGATCACCGCGATGATCGAACCGAGATTTCCCGCGCCCTCCGGAGTCTTGGCCACCGACGCCACCAGACCCATTATCCCGACGGCAGCAAGGACCCCCGCTATCACCAGCAGAGCCACCCCGAGCGGCGCTCCCCAGTTCGCCTCCATCAGGAGAGTGGTTGCAACGATCAGCACGATCATGGAGATGATCCCGAGGAGGAAAGCGAGGATCCCCTTACCGGCGATAACAGCCGATCGGCCGATCGGTGCCGCCATCAGCCTGGCAAGAGTTCCTTGCCGCTCCTCCTCCAGTAGCCCGTTCACACCGAACTGAACCGTGAAGAAGAGAAAGAAGACGGCCATGCCCGCAGCGAAGTAGGTGGGGGCATCCAACTGCTTGGTGTCGGCCGTTTGGTCGACGAGCGTGAAAGACATGCCTGCCGAAGCAGGGTCAGCGGATAGTGAGGAAACGAATTGAGGGGTGACTGACACACCTTCGATCGATGCCGTTGCGGCCACCGCGATCTGGCTGGCACCCACTCCGGATGAGAACTGCTCGGCAAACGAGGCTGCGATCTGGGTCGACGTGGGCTGGTCCACGTCACCTACGACATCGATGGTTGCCTGCTGGTTGGCGAACACGGCCTGCTGCAGCCCGGACGGCAGGATGAAGTAGGCATCGATCTCACCCTCCTCCAGCGACGTGTCTGCCCCGGAAACGTCCTCGAAGGCATCCAGTTCCAGTACCCCCTGAGTCTCGGCATCCTCCAAAATCGACACAAACGCCGAGGAGATGTCGGAACCGTCCTCGTCGACCACACCGTAAGCGAGGCTGAGACCCTGCCCGGTGGCCGCCGGACCGAAGACGAGGTGGAAGATGTAGGCCAGAACCAGGGGGGCGAGGATCCCCAAAATGAAGACGGAGCGATCACGCACCCGCAGCTTGAGGTCCTTGCCCGCGATGCGGAATGCGGAGCCCACGCTCAGTCCCGGAGGGCTTTGCCGGTCAGGTGGAGGAACACTGCCTCGAGGTTCGGCTCGTGTACCTCGACCCCGCTGATCGACCCTCCGGAGTCGGTCACGCAGGTCAGGAGCTGGGGCAAGATCGACGATGCATCGGAGGCGAGAACGTCGATTCGGTGATCGGAGGCAGAAGCGTGGGCCACACCTTCGATCCCTCCCACCGTCTCCGCGATAGAGCCGAGATCGCCGGTTGCCTCGATGGCGACCCGGTCCTTTTCACCAACCATGGACACCAGCTCCCGCCGGGTCCCCTCGGCCTGGATGACGCCCTCGTCGATGATTGCCACCCGATCACATAGCCGCTCGGCCTCCTCCATGTAGTGGGTGGTGTAGAGGACGGCCATTCCCTCCCGCGACAGGCTCTCCACCGACTCGAGAATGGCATTGCGCGACTGAGGGTCGACCCCGACGGTGGGCTCGTCGAGGATGAGAAGACGTGGCCGATGGAGCAGACCGATGCCGATGTTGAGACGACGCTTCATGCCCCCGGAGTACTCCTTGACCAGGTCGTCCTTGCGGTCGACCAGCCCCACGACGTGTAGCACCTCATCCACTCTCTCCAACAGCGAATCACCACTCATCCCGTAGAGATGTCCGAAGAACACCAGGTTTTCGTGCCCGTTGAGATCGGGGTAGACCGCCAGGTCCTGTGGAACCAAGCCGATCGCCGACCGACCTCTGGTCGATCCTGTGCTGATTGGCTCGTCGGCGACGGTGACCGACCCGCCGTCGGTCTCGATGAGCCCGGCGACCATCGAGATCGACGTGGTCTTGCCTGCACCGTTTGGGCCGAGAAGCCCGAAGGTCTCGCCCTCATCGATCGAGAAGCTGACGTCGTTGACGGCGGTCAGATCACCGAACCGCTTGACCAGATTGCGCGCGTTGAGCACTTGAGTCAGCTACATACTCCCTGACGGGTGGATCGACTCTAACGAGGCCCGATCCTCAGTGACACGGTCTGGCTCGCTGTCGGCTCGGCACAGCAATACCAGCTCTCTGTCAGCCGTGGTCCCGGATTGGCATCCGAGAGCGGCTCCAGGCTCATGCCAGAGACCCTCATCACCACCTCGCGCATGTCGTTGAGCGTCGACGTGGTCTCTTGACCACAGTCGCTGGCGTTGGCGGCGATGCTCTCCAACTCCTTGTAAAGCACGGCGGTCTCGGGGTCGGCGAACTCCCAGCGCCACGAGAGGGCCGTGTCGTCGTATCCGCCCAGATGGGGCGTGATCGCCGGGTGATCCTCGAGCAACGATCCCCTCGGGATGAGCAGCCTTATCGCCATCTGGACCGGATCTGTTGCGCCGACCAGGTCGTGGTCGCCGAGAAAACCGAAGATGTCGGCGATGTCAGACGGTTCGGTCCAGGGGAGGAAAGGAAGCCACGTCGGCCTGATGTGGATGCCGGCATCACGTGTCAGCTCCACCACACGGGACATCTCGGCCCGCGTGTGTCCTTTGTCGAGGATCTGCAGCGTCGTGTCGTCGACACTCTCGAACGCAGACACTATGAAGAGGAGATTGGCCGCGGCCAGCTTGGGAAGCAGCTCCTCGTGATCAATCAGGTGCTCCACCTTGATGGTGGCATCGAAGGTCACATCGGGATGGTTCTCGTGAGCCTGCTCGATGATCGAGAGAGAGTGTGGTGGAGCATTTAGGAAGTCGGCATCTCCAAACGTGATATGACGAGCTCCGGCGGCCACGAGGTTGGAGATGTCAGCGATCACGTTGTCGGCGGGCACCACCCTGATACGACCGTCGTACACAGCCGGGATCGGACAGTGCCGGCAGCGATGCCGGCATCCGTGGGACGCCGCGACAGCCCCGGCGAGACGGGTCACCCCACCCATCTCGAGACGGGCATATTGTCGGAGTGGCGGAAGATCCAGCCGGTCGGGCAGCTGAAACTCGGATCGTCCGAGATGACGTTTCAATGGGGCCCCTTCGTGCGAGGCGAGCCCGGCGTCAGCGGTGTCGGATCCCCTGTCCCGGGAAACCCAGTCCAGCAGCCCGGGCTCGTACTCGCCGTCGAACCGGGCGTCGACATCGACGCTGCCTACCCCGGCGTAGAGGCCATACAGGGCAACCGGGAGTCGGGGATGTCGCTTTCCCAGAGCGTGGACGACCTGGTCGGCCATCCTGGTGGCGGTATGCATGGGGACCGAGATGGCCACCCGCTCGGCCCAGGCCAGCATCTCGTCGTCGAGATCCTCCACGGCCAGGTCCACCGTCCTCACCTCATGCCCGGCGTGACGCAGGGAGGCAACCGGTGAAGCCAGGTGCAACGGCTGGCGGCCTAGCTCATATGTCGAGATCAACAGGATCTGCATCGGCTCTCCAGCATATGGGAGGTGCGCCGATACTCTCGCATCACCATGGCCCACTACATCGACTTGGGTACCGGTGTCGTCCACTGGAAGGACTATGGAGGATCGGGACCATTGATGGTGATGGTTCACGGTCTCGGTGGCTCAGTGGCCAACTGGGATGCCATAGCCCCCCGTCTGACTGACCGGGCGAGAGTCACCGCCCTCGACCTCCCGGGCTTCGGTTTGTCACCACCGTCCAAGGACTGGTCACTGGAAACACACCGGGACGCCATCGCCGGCTTCATAGAGGCAATGGGTGAGCCGGCCGTGCTGATCGGCAACTCGATGGGCGGCTTGCTGTCCGAAATGGTCGCATCGCGGTATCCCGACCTGGTCGAAGCCCTGGTCCTCATCTCGCCGGCGACTCCCCCGCGTTTACCCGACCCCAAGATCCACTGGCCGATGGCGCGCCGTCTCCTGATCGGAGCCACCCCCGGGATAGGGCCGATGGTCAACCGCCAGATCGTCAGCTCCATGACCTCGAGAGAGCTGGTGAACGATCTCCTCCACAGGATCACCCACAAGCCGGGAAGGGTGCCACTCGAGATGGTTGAGTCATTCGTCACCGTTGCCGAGACGCGCAGCCGGCTGCCCTGGGCCGCAGACGCTGTGCCCAAGACCGGCCAATCGATCCGGCGACTCCTCGTGCGCCGGAGGAGGTTCATCGAGATGATCCGGTCGATAAAGGCGCCGACTCTCGTGGTGACCGGGATAGCCGACCCGGTGGTCTCCCCGACGTCGGTGGCCTGGATCTGCTCGTTGCGTCTGGACTGGAAACTGGTGCTGATGGAGGACACAGGTCACACCCCACAGATCGATGCCCCGATCCGGTTCCTCTCTGTCGTCGAGCCTTGGCTCGACGCCCACCTGAGGCACCAGATCGCGCACTAACTAACCTGGGCACATGCCATCCGATCTCGGAGAGACGATCGGTGACGAATACGTACACCAACTCCCCGACACAAACCCAGTAGAGACCCAAGAGTGGATCGACTCGCTCGATGCCGTGGCCGGCGAGTCCGGGGCGGTGCGAGCCCGCTTTCTCCTCGCCAAGCTCTTGGAGAGGGCTCACGAGACGCGTCTCGGCATCCCGGCGGCGGTGACCACCCCTTATGTGAACACGATCCCGCTCGAGGAACAACCCGAGTTTCCCGGTGACGAGCACATCGAACGCCGCATCCGGCGTTTCATACGCTGGAACGCTGCAGTGATGGTGGTGAAGGCCAACCAACGCGAGAAGGGCATCGGCGGCCATCTCTCCACGTTCGCCTCGTCGGCAACCCTCTACGAGATCGGGTTCAACCACTTTTTCCGGGGTAAAGACGCCCCCGGCGGAGGCGACTACATCTATATACAGGGTCATGCCGCACCGGGCACGTACGCCAGGGCATACCTCGAAGGCCGCTTCGATGAGAAGCATCTCGACAACTTCCGTTTCGAGATCGGAGGCGACGGTCTCTCGTCGTACCCCCACCCCCGGCTCATGCCCGAGTTCTGGGAGTTCCCCACGGTCTCGATGGGTCTGGGGCCGATCAACTCGATCTATCACGCCCGTTTCAACAAGTACCTCCAGAACCGTGGGCTCGATGACACGTCCGACTCCAAGATCTGGTGCTTCATCGGCGACGGCGAGACCGACGAGCCCGAGACTTTGGGCTCGATTTCTCTAGCGTCCCGGGAGGGTCTCGACAATCTGATCTGGGTAATCAACTGCAACCTACAGCGTCTCGACGGGCCGGTTCGTGGCAACGGTCAGATCATCACCGAGTTGGAGGCCGTGTTCAAAGGGGCAGGTTGGAACGTCATCAAGGTGATCTGGGGCAGTGGTTGGGACGATCTCCTGGCCAGGGACGACGAGGGAGCCCTGGTCAATGTGATGAGCAACACCGTCGACGGTGAGTACCAGCGATACAAGGCCGAAGACGGCGCTTATGTCCGCGAGCACTTCTTCGGCAAGGACCCACGCACCAAGGAGCTGGTAGCCGACATGAGCGACGAGGAGATCTGGAACCTGCGTCGGGGAGGTCTCGATTTCCGCAAGATCTACGCGGCCTACAAGGTGGCGACCGAGCTCGACAACGGCAAGCCCACCGTGATCCTGGCCAAGACGATCAAAGGCTGGACGTTGGGCCCCGACGTCGAAGGTCGTAACGCCACCCACCAGATCAAGGAGCTGACCAACAAACAATTGCTCGCTCTTCGCAAGACGCTCCATCTCGAGAACGAGATCTCCGAGGAGTCCCTGGAAGGTGACAACGAGCCTCAGTACTTCAGACCGGGGCCCGGGACTGCGGAGCACGACTATCTGATGGCCCGACGTCAGGAGCTGGGCGGGCCGATCCCGGAGCGACGGACACCCGGTTTCGACCTCACACTCCCCGGAGACGAGGCCTACGAGGAGGTGATGGCCGGGTCGGGCAAGGTCGAGGCCTCGACGACGTCGGCTTTCACCCGGCTCATTCGCTCATTGTCACGGACCGAGGGCTTCGGCCCTCACGTGGTACCCATAGTCCCGGATGAAGCCCGGACCTTCGGCATGGACTCTCTGTTCCGTGAGCTCAAGATCTATGCCTCCAGGGGGCAGCTCTATGAGCCGGTGGATGCTTCGATGCTGCTTTCGTACGCCGAGTCCCAGGACGGCCAGATTCTCGAAGAGGGAATCACCGAAGCCGGCTCGGTGGCTTCGTGGACCGCTGCCGGCACCTCATATGCCACCAGGGGCATCCCGATGGTCCCCTTCTTCATCTTCTATTCGATGTTCGGCTTCCAGCGTGTCGGCGACCTCATCTGGAACGCCAGCGATGCCCGGGTCCGGGGGTTTCTCCTCGGTGCCACCGCGGGTCGAACGACGTTGGCCGGGGAAGGTCTTCAGCATCAGGACGGCCACAGCCTGGTCCTGGCCTCCACTGTCCCGGTGTGTCAGGCCTACGACCCCGCTTTCGCCTACGAGGTGGGCACGATCGTCCAACGCGGAATCAAGCGGATGTATGGAGACGACCCCGACGATGTGTTCTATTACCTGACTCTCTACAACGAGAACTATGCCCAGCCTCGTCGCCCCGACGGAGTGGAGCAAGGGATCATAGATGGGCTGTACCGGTGGACATCACAGCCGGAGGGAACCAACCAGGACGTTGCGATCCTGTTCTCGGGAACAGCCAACCTCGCTGCCAGACAGGCCCGCAAGGAGCTCGCAGAGCGCTATGGCGTCGGGGCGGAGCTGTGGTCGGCGACTTCGTACAAGAGGCTGAGGGAACAAGCTTTGAAGGTGGAACGCTGGAACCGGCTCCATCCGAACGAGGAGCCCAGGGTGCCCCTGGTCACCAAGCTCATGGGAGAGACGTCCGGTCCAATCGTCGCAGTGACCGACTTCATGACGATGGTGCCCGATCAGGTGGCCAGATGGATGCCGCGCGAGTACCTGGTGTTGGGCACCGACGGGTACGGGCGCTCCGACAGCCGCCAGGCCTTGCGACATTTCTTCGAGACCGACGCCGGCCATGTGGTCGTGGCCGCCCTGTCGGGGCTGGTGCGGTCGGGCAAGATCAAGCCCGAAGCCGTTAGGGACGCCATGGATCGCCACGGAATCGACCCCGAGACCCCAAACCCGGCCTACGCACACAAATGAGCCACTACCGGGACCTGGTCGCAGCCGCCAAGGAACGCATCGACGAAGTCTCACCCGATGAGGTTCGCAGTCGACTCGACGTCGTCACGGTCATCGATGTGCGTGAGAGCGATGAGTACACCCAAGGGGCGGTGCCCGGCGCCAGTTTCGTTCCCCGCGGTCTCATCGAGCGTGACATCGAGTCGGTTGTCCCCGATCGCTCCACCGAGATCGTCCTCTATTGCGCCGGCGGATCGAGAAGTGCCCTGGCCGCTGCCTCATTGCACGACATGGGATATGAGAACGTCGCCTCGATGAGCGGTGGCTTCGACGGGTGGAAGGCGGCCGGTCTTCCCTGGGGCGACCCGACCGGACTGACCGCGGATCAGAAGTCACGATATGCCCGGCACGTCCGTCTGCCCGAGGTCGGGGAAGCGGGCCAGTTGAAACTTCTCGAGTCTCGAGCTCTCGTGGTGGGCGCTGGTGGGCTGGGCTCCCCGGCTGCCCTCTATCTCGCCGCGGCCGGTGTCGGAACCATCGGCGTGATCGACGACGACGTCGTCGATGCATCGAACCTGCAGCGACAGGTGCTTCACAACATGGACCGCATCGGGATCGCCAAGGTCGACTCGGCGGCTGAAACCCTCACCGCCCTCAACCCCGACGTCAAGGTGGAGACGCATCGGGAGAGACTGTCGGCCGACAACGCGCTCCGGGTCATGTCGGGCTATGACGTCATCCTCGACGGTGGCGACAATTTTCCAACACGCTATCTGGTGAACGACGTCTCTTTGCATCTGAGCGTCCCGGTAGTGCACGGCTCGATCTTCCGATTCGAGGGTCAGGTATCGGTCTTCGACCCCTGGCAGAGCCCTTGTTATCGATGTGTTCACAGCGAGGCGCCACCCCCCGAGGTAGCCCCGTCCTGTGCCGAGGCCGGTGTCCTCGGTGTTCTGCCCGGTGTGATCGGGTCGATCCAGGCGATGGAGGCGATAAAGATCATGCTCGGCATAGGCGACACTCTGGCCGGCCGGCTCCTGGTCTATGACGCCCTGGAACAGGACTTCACCGTGGTCAAAGTGAGGAGAGACCCCGACTGCAACGCCTGCGGGGACCCGGACCGTCTTCCCACGATCGTCGACTACGACCCGACCTGTCGTGTTTCTGTCTGAGGAAGTCCGTCGCCGCATCGTCGACCACTGCGTTGCGGCCCTCCCCAACGAGGGGTGTGGTCTGCTCGCCGTGGATGGGGACCGAGTGGTGGAGGTCTACCCGACCGGGAATGAGGACGCGTCGCCACACTCGTTCACCATCCCCCCTCAGGAGCATTACGACGCATTGGTGGACGCGGAGTCGAGGGGCTGGCTGATCGGCGGGGTCTTCCACTCCCATCCCGACGGGCCGGCGGAGATGTCATCCGTGGATCTGGACACGGCCCTGGACAGGGACTGGATCTATGTCGTGGTCGGTCTTGGCGGCGACGCGCCCGAGGTGAGGACGGCAACGGTCAGCTGAGCCGTGGCGGTCTCGCGGTTTGCCCACGGCCGAAATTGGGAATCTTGGGGCCGTGATCGATTTGGACTCGAGAGTGCAGAGCAACCCGACGCTTCGACCTGTGTTCACTCACCTTTCTGCCCTCACCGGGCGACATGGTTTGTACGAGCACGCCCTCTACGACGAGCCCCGGCGATCCCACGGGTACACGACAGACGACAACGCCAGGGCGCTGGTGATCCTCTCCCGGGCAGAGAAAGAGGGCATCGAGCATCCCGGGCTCGACCCGTATCTCGAGTTCGTTCTCGCGGGCGAGGTTCCGGGCGGTTGGCGCAACCGGATGTCGGAGACGGGAGAGTGGACGGAGCTACGGGGCTCAGACGATTGCCACGGGCGCGCCATCTGGGGCTTGGGCGAGGTCATCTCGTCGGGAAGCAGCGACGAGCGGGTTATCGAAGCGATGCGTGCGGCAGTCATCTCATTCGAGAGCACCTACCCTCGCTCGATCGCCTACGCAGTATTCGGCGCCGCCGCCGCCTTGGAGTCGGGGTTGTTAGACGATCTCATGGAAGACTTCCTGGTTGGCGCGGCGCGACGGCTTCCCAGACCTGGTACGACACCCTGGCCATGGCCCGAGCCAAGACTCACCTATGACAACGCAAGACTTCCCGAATCGCTCATCACGACCGGCCTAGCCCTGGGCGACGATCCGTTGGTGGACGACGGCATGAAGCTGCTCGGCTGGCTGATCGGCGCCGAGACGGGGTCCGAAGGGTTCAGTTTCGCACCGACGGCGGGGCGCGCTCACGGCGACGCCAGGCCCGGCTTCGACCAACAGCCGTTGGAGGCGTGGGCCATGGCCGATGCGTGCCACGCGGCACACACGATCGAGCCACACATCGGCTGGGCCAGATGCCTCGAGCTCGCGGCAGAGTGGTTCACCGGGGCCAACGACAACCTGAGGCTCATGTACGACCCGGAGACCGGTGCCGGTTTCGACGGCCTCGAGCAGAACGGTGTCAACCAGAATCGTGGCGCCGAGTCGACACTGGCCGCGCTCGGGACCCTGATGCGGAGGGAGCAACTCCGTCGCTGGACCGGATCCTGAAATGACCAGTGTCGCAATGATCGCTCCCATCACCCACGCCTACCCACCCTCCGGCTATGGCCCCTGGGAGCGGGTGACTCACGACCTGACCGAGCGGCTTGTCGTCGACGGGCACGAGGTGACTCTTTTCGCAGCCGCTGACAGCGAGACATCCGCTCGTTTGGTGCCCACAGCCCACAGGCCGCTGTCCCAGGTTGCACCGGAGCATCGGAGAGGGGCCGAAGATCGCCACATCGAGAGGGCCATCCAGATCAGCGACGCAGAAAGCTTCGACGTCGTGCACTCCCATCTCCATGTACACGTGCTCCGACATGTCGATCGACTGTCGCGTCCGTTGCTGACGACCCTCCACGGTGCGGCATGGGACCGAGCACATCACCAAACGCTGAGTCGTCACGCCCATCGGCCATACGTGTCGTTGAGCGATCGCGAACGTCTGTTCCTTCCTGACCTGAACTACGTGGCGACCATCCCCAACGGCATACGTCTCGAGGACTTCCCCGAGGGCGCTGGCGGCGGCGGCTATCTGGTCTTCGTGGGCAGACTTGCCCCGGAGAAGGCGCCGCATCTCGCCGTCGAGTGCGCACGCCGGTCGGGTATGGCATTGAAGATCGCCGGGGTCATCGAAGATGCTCACCGCGGGTATGCCGAGACGTTCATCTCCGAGACCGGGGGCGGGGTCGAGTATGTGGGCGCCCTGGACCGTCCCGAGCTCTCCTGGCTGATGAGAGAGGCCGAGGGTCTTTTGATGCCTCTGACCTGGGACGAGCCCTTCGGGCTGGTGGTGATCGAGTCGCTGGCCTCGGGAACGCCGGTGATCGCATGGAGACGAGGGGCGATGCCTGAGATCGTCAACGATGGTGTCACCGGTTTCCTGGTCGATGACACCGACGATGCCGTCGGCGCCGTGCGACGTCTGGGTGACATCTCGCGACGGTCTTGCCGGCTGGTGGCCGAGACCAGGTTCTCGGATGCTGTGATGGCGGAGCGCTATGCAGCCCTGTACAAAGAGCTCGCGGTCAATCCATCGCCTCCAGCAGCTCATCCAGAGTGGTCACTGCGATCTTGATGCCGTTGTCCGAGTAGCCGAACGGGATTATCACGTTTCCGGCGTGGACCATGCTCCCGCATGAATAGACGACGTCGGGAACGTAGCCGGACCGTTCCTCTCCCTCGGCCTCGATCAGCGGTGTGCGAAGACGACCGAGCACCTTGGTTGGCTCGTCGAGATCGAGCAGCACGGCTCCCAACACGTAACGGCGCATTGCGCCGACGCCATGGGTGATGACGAGCCAGCCTGCCTCGGTCTCCATCGGTGAGCCGCAGTTGCCGGTCTGGACGATGTCCCACTCGGTCTCGGGGCCGAAGACGAGCTCGGCGTTGGTCCAGCTACGGACGCTGTCGCTTCGCAGGACGAAGGAGCGCTCGTGGTCGTGTCGGGACAATGCCACATAGTCACCGTCGATCTTGCGGGGAAAAATCGCCATCCCTTTGTGATGAATGGCCGGACCGGTCATGGTCGCCATCCTGAAGTTGATGAAGTCCCGTGTCTCGATCAGCTGGGGCAGGATGCGAAGACCGTCGTACGCGGTGTAGGTGGCGTAGTAGACGATCGACCCGTCGTCGTCGGTGAACCGGACGAAACGGGCGTCCTCGATGCCACGGCTCTCCGCCGGGGCGCCTGGTGAGATGACGTGTTCGGACAGAGGCAGATCTGCATCGAACCGAACCTCATAGTTGGAGTCGGCCAGCCAATGCATTCGCTTCACAGAATCCTGAACCTCGAGCCGGTCGACATCACTGTCGACCGCCACACCCAAGGCATCTTGGAGCTGCTCGGCAGTGAAACGCTCCGGCACCAGAGCCAGGATCTTCCCGCTGGTCGCCGTCATCAGACCGAGCTCTTCGAGCTTGGCGGCGAAGGCGGACCGGGAGTAGTCCGGTGACATTCTCTCGCCGTTGCTGACACTTTCATGACGCGGCTCGAGAGTTATCTCACCGGTCTCGTCGACCGAGCCGCTCATGA
>DASPGH010000102.1:0-21764 GCA_035620735.1 Acidimicrobiia bacterium
CGACCCCGCCGCCGGGGAACCAGCCAACAACGGTGTGTTCACCTTCACCCGCAGCGGACCCACCACCAGCCCGCTGACCGTCAACTACACGGTGACCGGAACCGCCACCGCCGGCTCTGACTACACCGCTCTCACCGGGACCGTGACCATCCCCACCGGACAAGCCACCGCCACCCAACCCGTCAACGTCATCGACGACACCGAGATCGAAGGCGCGGAGACGGTGATCGCCACCATCACCGCCGACGCCGCCTACACGGTGGGGACACCGTCGACGGGAACCGTGAATATCAGTGATGACGAGGACGTGAACATCCTCGATGTCCAGGTAGCAGCAAGCACAGACGATGCCGAAGAGAGATCCTCGGGCTCGGTCAGCCTGAACAGCTCCGACCTCGAGCTGGTGCTCGACAAGAACACCCAACAGATCGTGGGCGTTCGTTTCACGAACATCACCATCCCGCAGGGCTCCAGCATCGTCTCGGCATGGATTCAGTTCCAGACCGACGAGGTCAGCACCACGTCGACGGATCTCACCATCAGGGCCCAGGCTGACGACAACGCAGGCACCTTCCTCAACAGCGCCGGGAATATCACGACCCGACCGACCACGACTGCAACCGCGTTCTGGTCCCCGCCTGCCTGGAACACGACCGGTCAGGCCGGGCCTGCCCAGAGGACACCAGAACTGGCTTCTCTGATCCAGGAAGTGATCAGCCGTCCCGGGTGGGCAGATGGCAACTCCATCGCATTCGTCATCGCCGGCACCGGCACACGAATCGCCGAGGCCTTCGATGGCAGCCCCAGCGGGGCGCCAATCCTCCATCTCGAATACACCACAGGATCAGTGCCCAATCGCCCACCGGCAGCGGTGGACGACGCGGCGTCAGCAGTCGAGGAAACCGCTTCTCCGATCGACGTCGCCGCCAACGACTTCGACCCGGATGGGAATCTCGATGTGACGACAACGAACACGAGTTGTTCCGGCTGCTCCTCCCCCGCCAACGGTGCTCTCATCAACCATGGCGACGGCTCATTCACCTACACCCCCGACGCCGGGTCGGCGGGAAGTGACACATTCGTCTACGAGATCTGTGACTTCGAAGGCTTGTGTGACGTCGCCACGGTGAACATCACGATCCTGTCGGCCAACGCCCCATCGGTCATCGAGGTCCGGGTCAACACCAGCACCGACGACGCCGAGGAGCGGTCCTCGGGGTCGGTCAAGCTCAATAGCTCCGACCTCGAGCTGGTCTTCGACAAGAACACTCAACAGATCGTGGGCATGCGCTTCACCGGCATCACCATCCCGCAGGGCTCGGTCATCACCTCTGCTTGGATCCAGTTCCAGACCGATTCGACCACCAACGCGTCACCCGCAGACCTCACCATCAGAGCCCAGGCGCACGA
Organism: Acidimicrobiia bacterium; assembly: GCA_035620735.1. Taxonomy (GTDB): domain Bacteria; phylum Actinomycetota; class Acidimicrobiia; order Spongiisociales; family ZC4RG35; genus JANQRA01. Next base: position 1,411 of record DASPGH010000102.1, read on the forward strand.
CAACCCGGGGACGTTCACCAGCACCAGCGGAGATATCTCCGGTCGCGCCACCACCAGCGCTTCCACCTTCTGGTCGCCTGGAGAGTGGCTCATAAGTGGGGAGGCCGGGCCCGGACAGCAGACACCGGATCTATCCAGCCTGGTCCAAGAGGTGGTCGACAGAACGGGATGGGCCAGCGGCAACTCCATGGTCTTCATCGTCTCAGGAACCGGGTCACGAATCGCCGAGGCGTATGACGGTTTTGCCGCCGGGGCGCCACTCCTCCACATCGAGATCAGCTCGATCCCCTGAACCCGCCCCGGAGCCGGGACGAAGAGCGCCAGTCAGTCACACCCCTTCAGGTCAGGGATTCCCGCTGACCGAGCCCAAGACCTTCACAATTCTCTCCACCGCCTCTCCAGTCGACTCAGATACCGTGTGCACGGTCAGGTCGGGCGCTTCCGGTGGTTCATAGGGATCGTCGATCCCGGTCATGTTGACGATCTCGCCGGCACGCGCCTTCCGATAGAGACCCTTGGGGTCGCGACTCTCGCACACCTCCAGCGGGGTATCGACGAAGACCTCGACGAAAGGGAGGTCCCTCTCCTCGTGGACTGCTCGGGCCCGGGCCCGGCCCACAGCGTACGGAGAAATGATCGGAACCACCGCCACCAGACCCGAGTCGGCCATGAGTGCTGCGACGTGTGAGACCCTTCTCACATTCTCGGTTCTGTCCGCTGCCGAGAACCCGAGGTCGGAATTGAGGCCGAACCGCAGGTTGTCCCCGTCGAGAACGTAAGCGGCCCGACCCGAGGCGATCAGCTCTATCTCAAGAGCATGTCCGATTGTCGACTTGCCGGACCCCGACAGACCGGTCAGCCAAACCGTTGCCCCGGGCCCTCCGGTGACCTCTAGACGCTGCTGGCGTGCTACGGCGCCGGAGTGCCAGACGATGTGAGATTCCATCTCGATTCAGTCTGGCATCCATCGACACACTTCGGGGGCACCAGGTTCCCGCACTGTTCGGGACAATCGGGCACTCTGCGTGGCCACTACCGGGCATGGAAACCCGAAACCACTGTTAGTGACTGGGACTTGTGGAAAAAAAACCCCGAGTCTTCGACAGTCTCGGAGTATGAAAGCGGACCCGACCACGCACAGTGCACAACCACTAATCGCGCGCTAAGCTGTCATGAGCGGTTCAGCCCCGGGGGGGCGAACCAAAAATTCAAGGGGCACCACTGGGAGGCTGTGTTGCAGTATTGGAGCAGGGCGGAACCTCGCGCCTTCCCTGCTGAGGGGGCATCGGGGGACGGGCAACAGGAGATTTTGTCTTCTGTCCCGTGGACAGGACAGGACGGTTTAGACCGCGCCGACAAGCCAACGACTCTGGAAGTCATAGACGGTCAGAGCAACGTATGGATGAGTCGGTTGGCCAATGCCGGTCGACGAGCATTCGACATCTCGTTTGCATTGATCGCGCTTGTGGTCACATTGCCGGTGATGGTCGCGATCGTGATTGCGATCCGGTTTACATCACCCGGAGCAGCGATCTACAGGCAGAGACGGGTTGGGTTTCGGGGCCATCCGTTTCAGTGCTTGAAGTTTCGGACGATGGTTCCCGACGCTGACGCCATCCTCGAGGAACTGCTGGCGAACGACGCTCGCCTCAGAGAGGAATACGAGCAGAAACACAAACTGACCAACGATCCGAGGATCACCTGGATCGGGGCGGTCCTCAGGAAGACCAGCCTCGACGAGCTACCTCAGTTCTGGAACGTCCTCAAGGGGGAGATGAGTGTCGTAGGGCCCCGACCGATCGTGCATGCCGAACAGGAGCGATACGGTCCGTACTTGCCTCTGGTATTGAGCGTTCGTCCGGGACTGACTGGCCTCTGGCAGGTTTCCGGCCGGAACGACACAACATATGAGGAGCGCGTCGCCCTCGACCGTCAGTACGTTCTCACTCGCAACCTGGGACGCGATCTCATGATCATCCTCAGGACGGTGCGCGCAATGGTCACCTCGCGGAACGGGGCCTATTGAAGGTCTGCCAACCTCGAATCGGGCACAACGCCACAACGTCGAGCGCTAACGGCCTCTGCTGCCGCGGCCCAAGAGCGGAGAGATAGAGGAGACCAGATCCTCTGGCGAGGCGGAATCGGGGTTCTCGATCGTGATAATCGACTCCGGCTCCAGACCGAGGGATCTCGCCTCGGCGAGCAGATGGGACATGAGATCCCGGGCACGGTCCAGTTCGGCCACCATCGACCGACCGGAGTCCTGAACGCGACTATGCCGACTGGCTCGAGCGCGAAGCCTCTTCGCTAACTGATCGAGAGGAGCCTCGACCACGATGACACGATCGGGCCGACTCCAGGCGTCTGTCGTGCCGCTCAATGTCTGCAACGGTGATTCGAGACGTCCTCGCAATCCGATCGACCAAACCGCCTGCATGAAACCCTGGTCCAACACCACGGACCCGCCCGACGGCTGCTGGGACAGAAAGGCTTGTGCCAGCATGAAGTCTCCCCATCGTTTTCCCACCTGAGTCTTCGACTCCTGCTCGGATTCGGCGATGCTTCGAAGCAGACGAAACGAGGCTGCCGGTCGCCGGAAAACTGAACTCCCGATCCTCGTCGACTTACGCACATATCGGAGTGGCGCACTCACGTCGGAGCCCACCATCGAAGACGGGCACGACGCGGGATCACCTGACGTGCGAAGTGCTGTTACCAATGCCGCGGCGAGAGTCGACTTACCTGCCCCCGGCAGACCGAAGAACTCCACGATCATGATCTCGTCCCGGCCGGCCACGCCCTAGCCATCAAGTCACCTCGGTCTCTAGATCAGACTCCAAATGGTCTGCTTGACGTCGACCAGAACCGAGTCCAGGTCACGGGCGGCATCGATGCTGATGAGTCCATATCTGGCGTTCGGAAACCTGAGATCCATGACGACATTCCGTCTCAGCTCGAAGGTCTCCGCATCCACCTCGGATCGTCGCGATCTCGCCAGATCGGAGGGAACGTCGAAGCGCAAGACCACATCCGGCCCGAGAGACTCGGCCAGCAAGTAGGGACGTCTCTCCCATTCGGCGAGAACACGTCGTGTCGTGTTCTCCGAGGACAGCCATGAGGAGAGCAGGGGCCCATCGATCATCCCGTCTGTTTGCGTCTGCGGATAGCGATCGCAAATGACGATGAGACCCTTCTCTCTCGCTCGGCCCGCTCTCTTCAGCTTCCGACTCTTCTCCCGGGCGAGGGCGAGTGCCCAGACGACACGATCGGTTGTGATGCGCCGTGTCGAACCGTTGACCCCGGACCCCGGACGGCGACCCCGACCTCTCATCGTCTTCTTCACCTGCTGTAGCGGCCACCTGAGCAGAGATCCTCTCCCCTTGCCACTGCCCAGATAGACCGGCATCACGTCGACCTTTCCGCCCAGCCATCGATGGAGCTTTGCGACGACGGTCGACTTCCCGGACCCGTCACTTCCCACAAAGGCGACCAGAAGCCCCCCGCTCGCAGGGGTTCTGGCGTAGCGATACGGACCTTTGAGCCACTTTCTATTGATCGAACCGGCCAGCCAATGCAGTTCTCGCCCAAAACGCTGCAAGACAGCGGTCAGCGGCCCATGTATGGAGTACGGTCGAAGACTCGCCTTCAGCGCACGACGCAGGCGGACGAGATCGTTGAAGGTGAGCCGTGACTCGACACACGACGCGACCAGTCCGGAGACACGACCGCCCAGCACCTCGGCGGCTATATGGACCGGTGCCTCGCGGCCGATGCGGGCGATCAGCCAATCGAACTCGGCTGTGAGGTCTGCAGCGACGGCGTTCTTGCCGAGAAGAGGTTTCAGGCGGTCACGAGCCCTGACCTTCATAGCGGCCCGAACCACCAACAGCAACAGCTCCTGCGCCGGATCTGCGGTGTACACGCCCGACACGGGGTCTTTTACCCGGGTGGCCAGGATCTGGGACGCCCAGGGGAGACGGTAGTTCTTCAGGTGGCGCGGGCCGGTGTGGAGCTCGTAATGAACATGCAGGTGCACCAGATTCCCGTTCTCCGGATGGACACCGAGGAAGTCCTCTGTTCCCGGGTGGGACCGGGAACGATCGGTCACGAAGCGCTTGAACCCCGTCTCGGAGAAGATGGTGTGGATCGCGTCGACCTGTGTCCGATCGAAGAGAAGATCGAGATCGGTCAGACCCTCCAGAGCCGCGTCCAGGTGGCTGTTGCTCTTCCAGTGACAATAGACGATGCCCTCATCATCGAGACGAGCGAACAACGCCGATGGGGTCGAGTGACGGGTCGCCACCGCCGGCCCGTCAGTATCCTCCCTTCCGGAGATCACTTCAGGGGTCGACCCAGGACACCACGCAGCCACGACACCTGAAGGGCGAGACCTTCGGCGAGCGTCCAGCTGGGGTGCCACCCGGTCGCGTTGCGGAGCTTGGTGGTATCCCCACCTGTCCGGTCAGGATCTCCCCGCTCACGATCCATGTACTCCACCTTGATCCTGGTGTCGACCAATTCGGAGAGCAGGTCGAGTACATCGTTGAGGGTGGCCGGGCTCCCTCCGGCGACATTGAAGACCTCGTGACCTTCCAGTTCGCAGGATGCACACGCTATCGACGCGTTGACCACGTCGTCGACGTATGTGAAGTCCCGGACCGTCGAGCCGTCCCCGTAGACGGGGAGCGGCTCTGAGCGCAGAGCATGTGAAATCCACTTCGTGAAGGCCATGTCCGATCTCTGCCGGGGCCCGTAGACGGTGAAGTATCGAAGACTTGCCACGTCGAGACCCGTCTGCGCCGCATAGGCACCGACCAGGGCCTCACATGCTGCCTTGGTCACACCGTATGGCGATATGGGAGCCAACGGGGTGTCCTCGTAGGTGGGGAAAGACTCTGCGCTCCCGTACACCGAAGACGACGATGCAAAAACGAGACGAATCCCTGGCCGGTCGGCGAGGGCATCGAGCAAACGCTGAGTTGCGAGGATGTTGGCGTCGGCGGCCACGCGGAAGTCGCTCCACGACGCACGCACGCCGGGGCGCGCCGCGAGATGAAACACGACATCGGCTCCTTCGAGCAGAGGACGGGGGTCGATCTGAACGATGTCGCCCTCGATGAACTCGAAATCGCGATCGGCAGCGATCTCGTCCAACACACGACGTCGCCGTGTCGTGTCATACGTCGGAGACAGGCAGTCGATGCCGATCACCGACCAGCCTTGCGACAGCAACTTCTCAGTCAGATGTGAACCGATGAATCCGGCACACCCTGTCACCACAGCCCTACTCATTGCCCTACCTCCAGCTCTGACCAGCTCGTCTCATCGTCGTTGAACACCGACCGCCCCCTCTTCAGCTCTGCCCTCAGTGCCTCCTGAACCAGCTCACGCATGAACCAATCAGGCAATGCACCACCCTGGCGAAGAGTGTCCCGTACCTGAGTCCCGGAGATGTGGCTGAGACCCTGCCCAACATCTATCTCGTATCTCCGGGCCTGCTCGTTGTACCCGACCGGGTCGAAGAAGATGGGTGTGATTCCGATGTCGCCCACTGCATCGAAGAGCCACTTGTTGGCATCCGGTGAGTAGAAGTCTCCGACTCCGGTGTGATCACGACCGACGATGAAATGGCTACAACCCATGTTCTGCCGACACAGGGCAGTGAAGACTGCCTCACGAGGTCCGGCATATCTCGAATAGGTGAAGAAGCTCCCCAGGACGGCCCTGCCTTCCGGATAGCAGCCGAACTCCAGGAGGGTCCGATAGCTGAGAAGAATGGCCTCGGGCAGGAAATCCCCCGGCTTCTCCGGGCGGGCAACCGGGTTTATGTAGAGGCCGTCGGCCCCTGACCGCTCCAAGGCCTCGGCCTGGATCCACTCATGGGCCCGATGTGCTGCATTCCTGGTGTGGAAGCCCACGACCTGGGACCAGCCGAGACGGGTGAAGATGAACCGGGTCTGTGCCGGAGTGAGCAAGTAGTGCCGATGCGGCGACTCCAAGGGCTTGACCAGAGTGACGTCTCCGGCGATGAAGGTGTCGCTCTTGGCCATGAGGCGGGCGACGCCGGGATGGCGGATGGCCGTCGTTCCATACATTTGGGCGGCCAGCCGCTCCAGGTCGTAGGTGTAGATCTGGGACACGTCGAGCAATGCGTGTGGTACCCCTAGGTCGTCGGTCAGGACTATCCGGTCGCCGACGGAGAAGGAAAAGTCGTGATCGCGCCCAAGCTGCAGCAGGATAGGCAGTGTCCAAACCTCGCCATCAGGGAGCCGATAGTTGGCCAGTACCGACGTCAGCTGTTCTTGGGTCATGAACCCGGTCAGGGGTGAGTAGGTCCCGTACCCGATCTGCTCACAGTCCATGAGATCTGTTCGCTCCACGGCCAGGCTTGGCAAAGCGCTCAGATCGTCGACATCACCGGGTCCGGCCTCCCTGTGCACGAGCCGGCCCCCATGAGGGGCGACGAGGAGGGAAACGGCCTCCTCCGGGTAATACCCGGCGACGTCGTCTACCGCCTCCAGGGAGAACCCACGGATGATCTTGCTCACCATCGAGGCACACTCGATCGGATACTTGCCAATCGCTGTCTCCGCGGCCAACACCAAACCGTCGGCACCATCGAGCAGGGTGTTGTAGATGTCGTTGACCTCGGCACGAGTAGGAGCCCGAACCGAGACCATGGACTCGAGCAGGTTGGTGGCGACAAAGACCGGCCTGTTCGACGCCTTGGCGCGCGCAATGATCCCCTTCTGCGCCTGGGGCAGTAGCTCGATCGGAACCTGACGAGACAGGTCCCCACGATCGATCAGTAGGGCATCGGATCGATCGGCGATCGCCTCGATGTTCGTCATCCCGAGCGTTGATTCGATCTTGGAGATGACATACGACTCGTCGCCCACGAGCTCGCGGATAGCCTCGACATCCTCACCGCGGTTGGCGAAGGACAGGGCAAAGTGGGTCAAACCCATGTCGAGACCGACCTCTATGGCAGCGTGATCCTTGTCGGTGAGGGGCGAGAGATGGACGTCTCGTTCGATCGTTATCGCCTTGCTCTGCCCTACCAGACCACCTTGCAGGACACGCATCGAAACCCGGTCATCGGACCTGGCAATCACCTGTGTCAGCACTGAGTTGAAGTCGATGCTCACGAAGTCTCCGACATCCAGCAGCTGTGCGCTCTCCAAGGGATAGAAGTTCAGGTTCTTGTCGTCGGCCGGGACGCGCGTGAAGTGAACATCGACGATCGTGTTGTCCCGGAGCGTGATGGGGCGACCGAACATGTCGCCCGTCCGAACCTGCGCTCCCTCGGTGTCGAGACAGATCGGAACATCGGTCGTCTTCTTGATCAGACGGACGATGTCGCTCAGGTCGTCAACCCGCGTGTGGGAGAGGTTTATGCGGAACAGGTTGGCCCCTGCCTGCTCGAGACGTCTGATGGTTCTGTCGTCCAGCGACGAAGGGCCGAGTGTGCAGAGTATCTGCGTCCGGCTGAACTCACCGGTCGACGTGAGCGGCTCATCGAACGAGGAGCGCATCGGCCGACCCGTGCTGGTCGGTGTCTGGGTCATCTCGAACCTCTTGTGACCGCGAGTTTCATCACAGGGCCCCAGATTCGCTCTCGGTGACGCTCGGAAAGGCCGAGATCTCCTCGGGCAGCGAGTAGCTGTGTCTGATCATCTCTTCTCGGACCTCGTGAATGACGGTCGCCAGATCGGTGGGGTCCATGCGACGCCACTTCTCCTGTCGGTCCGCCGCGATCATGTCTGTTGCGTATGACACCATCTCGGGGGACGCGTCCAACCCGCAATGCTCGGCGATGCGAGCGAGATGATTCAACGGATCCTCGACCAGGTCCTCATATCTGAGGGAGAGCACCTTCCCGGGCGGAAACTGCTCCAAGTCCTCGGCGGCCTCACGGGAAGGGATCGACCACTGTCTGGCGACGACAGTGATCATGTCCTCGGTTGCCAGGTCGTGGCTGAGGCCCTCATAGCGAGGTCCCCAGACAGACAGGTACCTGCGTCTCAGGATGCGCTTGTCCCAAATCTGCCTCACGTACTTGGCGATGTAATGATGCAGCTGGGACGGGGGCGTCGACCGAAACCTCCAGAACAGCCCGCGCACAGACACGGTCCGCTGCCACTTCAGTTCGACGGAGCTTATGAAGCTCCACGGGCTGCGCACGATGTAGAGATAAGTCGCATCAGGGAAGATGGCATGCACGTAGGGGATACGAAGGATGTTCACCGGAGTCTTTTCGACTATCCGTCGACCCCCGTTGCGTCGTTGATACGCCAGGAACTTCCTGCGGATATACCGCTTCACCCCGTCGGTGGCGTCGACCGCATCGAACTCGTCGTTCTCCCTGCCAGGGTCGGCGTACTGCCACAGGTTACGCGGCTCGTACCAGGCCACGACGTCAGGGTGAGCCGCGATCAGGTTCTGGACGACGGTCGTGCCCGATCTGGTATTTCCCAACACGATGATCGGCGGAATCAACTCGCTAGTCACATCGCCCCCATAGCCGCGACGATCCTGCTCGATTGATAACGCAACGCTCGCCGTCGAACCGGCTCAGCATAGAGTCCTCCAGGGTGCCCTGGGTCAATCGTACAGCATCCGCTTGGCTGATCCAGATGGCCCTGCGCCCCGGTCGATCCCCCAACCGATGACGAACAAGAACCGGCGCGGAATATGTGCGCGCGTATCTGTTCGCGCATGGCTGCCCCCACATGAAGGTGGCCCCCCTTTCCGAGTGCTCTCGCCGCTACCACTCTCCGTGGTGTCCGATCCACAGGCTAGACCGACCTCGTCGATTTCGCCAGCGGGAGTTGGTGTCGTGGTCCAGTTGGCGCAGTCGATTCCGGGCCGGGTTATCATCACCACGTTCCGTCGTTGCCATGGGCGGACAGGTCGACGGGGGCACGACTTGGTGTGAGCACCACACAATCCCAACGGAGACTGATCAACTGGGTCGCGCTCGCCTCGGGAGCACTCGGGCTCTTACTGCTCGGCTTGCTCTTGTTCTACCCGAGCCCATCGACGGGGCTCGAGCAAGATCCCAATTCGGCGGAAGGCGGCTCGGGCGCGACCTCACAGGGTCCGGCAACGACCGGAGACACCGTCCGGGACGAGGAGCATGTCCTCTCAGGAGTCGACGGCTGCGAGCTGGGAGATGCGATAGTTCGCATCGAGGGGGAACAGGACCGGCAGTACAAGGATCTCGAAATCCCCGCGCAAACCACCTTCGACGCCACGACGGCCTCCTGGACTGCCGTGTCTGACTATCCGATTCGACTCAGTGGAGGGTCCGGCGTCTGCTGGCACGGTGGCATCGTGGCAGGCACGTACCCCGACACCGACTCCTGGGATCGGATGCACGACACGGCTGCCTTCACGGCCACTCTCCCCCGATTCGTCGGCTCCGGCATTCGAGTTCACAACTATGGCGACGCGATCAACATCGTCGACAACGCCGAAGACTTCGTGCTTCGCCAGCTCCATCTCACCTACATCCGCGACGACTGCATCGAGAACGACCGTCTCCACGCCGGCGTCGTGGAGGACTCGTTCCTCGACGGCTGCTACACCGCGCTCAGCGCGAGACCCAACCCCAGCGACTCTGAATCGGACGGAGAAGGAGACGTCTGGGTCATCAGGAGATCACTGATCCGGCTCGAGCCGATGCCGACGGTCTACAAGGGAACGGCGCCCGGGCACGGCAGATTCTTCAAATGGGACAATGACGATCGGGGGCCGGAGATCGAGCTCCACGACAATGTCTTCCGCGCAGATCAGCCGCCTAACGACGGTGACCTCGGATTGCCCGAGGGGTATCTCGGCTCCTGCTCGGGCAACGTGATGGTCTGGTTGGGGGACGGAGCGTTTCCCGGGACTCTCCCCGGGTGTTTCACGATCACGACCGACGCCGCGGTGTGGGAACGGGCAGTGGAGGCGTGGACGACAGAGTTCGGACGTTACGACTGACGTTCTGAGCCCTGGGTCTCTTGTGGGACATCTTCGGGGCCCTTGGCACGACGCCGAGCCCGGCTTCGGAACCAGAGCACGTCAGCTCCCAGAGTTGTTTCCGGGCTGATAAGAATGGCCACGACAGCCACGACGGCGCAGACGCCAAGCGAGCCGATCAGGACCTGGAGGTCACCACCCCCACCGACACGGATCAAAACAGAGGTGGGCCAGGCCACCGCCACCGCAGCCAACGCCAGCAACAGACCCCGGTAGTGAGCCGAGAAGTAATCCCGCCATCTCAATCCCAGGGCAGCGAGGCTCAATTGGGCCATCATCAAGCTGTTGGCCACGACGGCGAGGAAGACCCCGAATGCGACTCCGGGCAGCCCCCATCTGGTCCCGACCAGGGCGAATCCGAACACCAGGATCGCGTAGATGGCCTGACGACGGGCTCGCTCGTACACGATGCCAATGGCTTTCGCCAACGAATCGGCTGGCTTGTACACGCTCCGGAAGAGCAGGCCAGCGGAAAAAATCTGAAATGGGATGTTCACCGGCTCCCAATCCGGGCCGAGCACCACGCGAACGACCTCTGGCCCCAGGACCACGCCCAGAGCCGAAAGCGGAGTCGTCAGTGTCACCACCAACGAGACGGATCTCCGGTAGACCCGTCTCAGACGTTCGTAGTCCGTTTGAACGGCGGCCATGACAGGGAAGATCACGCGATCCAGAGCCTTGCCCAGGAGGACCGACGGGCGCATCGCCAGTTGGTAGGCGCGTCCGTAGAAGCCGAGTGCCTCCGCCGAGATCCATCGGCCAACGACGAAGTAGTCACCTTCGACAGCGAGGTAGTTGAAGAACCGGGCGGAAGCGTGACCGCCACCGAAAGTGAGGATCTCTCTCGACTCCCGCCGAAACGGAACCAAACCGAAGGCATGCGGTCGGGAGAAGAGCAAGATGACGGATCTGACCAACGAGTAGCTCAGTTGGGCCGCCACCAGAGCCCACACACCCGCTCCCATCAGCGCCAGAATCACACCGACAGCCGCATAGCCGACGATGAAGGACACCGTTTCGACGATGCTGAGACGGGCGAAAGCGAGGTCACGCTGCAGAAGCGCCCCCGGCACCGCTCCTGGCGCCTCGAGGAAGAACATGATCGAGAGGACCTGCACCACCGGGACCAGCTCAGGGATGTTGAAGATGCCGGCAACCAGACCGGCCGATGCCCAGAGGACGACCGAAGAGACGACACCGAAATACATCGACAGTGCAAACGCCGCCCGCTCGTGGCGTTCGGTGAGGTCGGGTCGTTGCGTGAGAGCCGGGCCAATGAGGGACTCGGTGAAGATTCGGATGAGGGCGACCACCACGAGAGCCGCACTGACGACGCCGAACTCGAAGGCTGTCAGCAGCCGAGCCAACAAGCCGATAACCAAGATTTGGGCCACGGCTTGAACGACCACAGCCGATCCGGACCAGAGGAATCCCTCGACAGATCTCTGGCCCATCGATGTCATTGGCCGGTCGTTCAAGCCGACACCTCCTCCAGTGACGGGTCTTGCGACGGCGCTGCTTCATCCAGGCCGGTGTCGAGGACGAACGCGAGTCCGAGTACGAGCCATAGGTGGCGATAGTGAAATGTCTCCCGAACCAGCGATTGAAGGGCGAACCCGATGACGAGGGCTCGGGTCAGCCCGCCACGCGGCCCAAGCCGCCACATTCCCAGATAGAGAAGGATCAGCCCGATCAGACCCACCAGGCTTCGCTCGGACAGGTAGGCAAGGTACTCGTTGTGGGCCTCCTGGTCTCCGGGGAGCAGCCCGAGTCCGCGGTTGCTGCCCGGGCCAATGCCGAGCGGGTTCTCGATGGCGACATCCACAGCCGCGGTCCACTTGCCAAACCGCCCCTCCGAGCTCCGCTCGAAGTGGCGCTCGTTGAATCCGGTCTCGGTGTCAGGGGTCAAAGCCCCGCCACCGGAGACGATCATGACGATTCCCAGGACGAAGATCCCGACCAAAGCCGCCCTCTTGACGAGGACGCGTCGTCGGGCCTGGGGCAAACTCACGGCAAGATAGCCAAACGCTCCGAGCGACATGAGAAGCGCACCAAAGGACCCGGTGACTGCAAGACCGATCGCCCCGATGGCGATCGTGCCGAATCTCAACACCCTGGGGATCGGCACACGAGTCAGGACCACCAGGGAGGTGACCAGATAGTGTGCTGCGATGTTGGGGTTGGCAAACGTGGCCTGGGCCCGTGATCCAACATCGACGATCAGGGCGAGGCAGACGATGATCGTGGCCAGGGCGGAAGCCCATCCGGCAGCTCTCAAGGTCGACGGCCCGCCAGATCTGAGAACCACGATGACGGCGAAGAATGAGGCGAACGAAGCAACGTCTTTCGCCAGGTCGGTGATGATCCACGGCTTGATTCCCACGGCCATGCTGCCCAGGAGAGACCCGGCCAGGATCAGAGCCAGTGGGATGAGGAGTGGCCGCAGCACACCGCGTGGCTCTCCATCGGCAATGCTCGGGACCCAGAGGACGATCATCACCAGGATCAGAGCATCGACGGGAACGATCCCGGGGCCGAATGAGGGCGCTAGGAAGCCAATGCCCAGGAAGACTCCGAATATCAGGACATTCTGGAAAGTGAGTCGTGGGAGACGACGGTGCTGTCTCACGTCTAGCGGGCTCTCGACGAACATCATCTCACCCTGGTCATCGAAAGATCTTCTTCAGCGCGAGCTACTCGAGCCCGCCCGTCCCAATGGCCAACCACAGCGATCACAGTATGTCACCGTTCCCGCAATGCGTTCGTCGTACAGGAATCCTCTATCCACCACTTGCCCCCCTTGGCCACAGCGAGTGACGATAGACTACTCTCAGGGGCAAGTGTTCGACGGGGAGAGCCAGTCGATCGATCGAGGTCAGGACGGAAGGGACGATGGGGGCGAATCATCTCAATGGGATAGTTGACGACGTTTCAGACGTGACCGATCTGCCGGACGCGACCTACATGCCCGCCAGCGGAACGGCGCTGCATGTGGTCACCCGGTATCTGCGAGGGGGCTCGGAACGAAGGGTGAGAGACGTGGTAGGTGCTCTGGATGAGTTCCGCCACCATGTCGTGGTGGGTTCCGAATCCGACCTCGACCTGGCGAACGCCGACCTGCCGACGTGTCAGGTCACTCTCGAGCCCAGCCTCCGCCGAAATCCGAACCCGTTGTCCGATCCCCTCGCCGTCCTCAGAATACGTCGAATCATCAACAGCCTCCGTCCTGACATCGTGTTCACCCATCAATCGAAAGCTGGCGCAATCGGACGTCTTGGAGCGTGGGCGGCCGGTCGGCCAGTAGTGGTCCACTCGCTCTCCATGGCCAATTTTGGTGAGGGGTACTCGCCCGCCCACAGCGCCGCCTTCAGGTGGATAGAGAGAAGACTCGCTCCCCTGACCTCCGCGTACGCGGTAGTGGGGCATGACCTCGCCGGCCGCTATCGAGACATCGGCGTGCCCGAAGAGAAGCTACGAGTCATCCGGTCGGGTGTTCCCATCCCGAAAGTGGCAGAGAGCACCCAAGACGCCAAACACCGACTCGCCGGGGAACTGGCTATGCCGGTCGATCAGCCCTGGCTCGTCCACGTCGGGAGCCTGGAACCGCGAAAGAACGTCATGATGTTGCCCGACCTTCTCGAGACGCTCCTCGACAACCCGGAGGTAGGGACGCTTCACATGGTGATAGCCGGGGTAGGGCCTCTGGAGGACCAGCTCAAAGACGAGCTAGCGACCCGCGGCCTCAGCTCATACTGCACGATGCTCGGATACGTCAACGGTGTCGCTCCCTTGATCAAGGCGTCGAGCGCGTTGGTTCTGTTGAGCTCCGCTGAAGGACTTCCACAGGTCCTGGTCCAGTCGGCGTCGGTCGGGACACCGTTCGTAACGTTCGACGTCGACGGCACGAGAGAGTTGTTGGATCTGGGCGCAAGCGGAAAAATCGTCGAGTTGGGCGACCTCCGATCTGCGGTGTCCGCCGTTGCAGAGGCGCTCTCGGCATACCACGAGACTTCGAGTGTCGACTTCGGATCGTGGGCCCCCGAGACGATACGACGACAATATCGCGAGCTCGTGACGGACCTCCTGAGTCAGACCACCCACCGTCCGCAGGCCAAATAGGACGTTTCTCGTGTGCCAGTCTGGTGTGCGGCCAGACGTGTCGTCCATCATCGTGATCCCATCTGCCGCTCCCGATGCGGGCACCGGCCGTCACGTGCTCGACAATTTTGCTTAGATAGCTGCGATGGCAATACGGCTACGGGCACCGATGGACGCCATGGACGATCTGGCGGAGCGAAGCTTGTTCTACAACACCTGGGCCAAAGCACTTGGGCCCGACGGTGCTACCAACCCCACAGAAGTCTGGCTTCGTGCCTTCGGTGGCCAGACGAAATGGCTTCCCGCCGAAAGCTGGGTCTGGTGGCTCGAGACATACGCGCCGACGAGCACTGTCGACCCACATCAGGCTCTGGGCTTTCTCTCACTGGTCATCGGGCTTCTCGGTCAGCTCAGCCCCTCCGGCCAAGCGGTCCGCTATGCCCGTGAGATGGCTGCAGAGCTGCGACCGATCGAGGAGAAGCAGGACTCGGCGACGGAGATCGAAGAAGCTCGGCTCATCCGTATCTGATCTACCGGCGTCTGAGGTGCTTGGGACGAGCAGCCTGGACACGACGTCGAAGCTCGGCGGCATCGATACCCAAGTCCCCGAGCGGGTTGCGATCAGCCTCCATCATCGCGTCGACGAAACCGGGGTCGGCGGACCAGACAACGAGTTCCTCACCTTCGGCGAAGACATGGATGTCGTGGTCCCGATACTCAATTGTCACATCACTGATCGACCAATCCCCGATCACGATCAGACCGGATGTGATCTTGATCCGCTCCGCATCCACGTCGACGGTGACACTGACCTCAGATAGCCGGTCGGGAACGATCCACAAGCGACTATCGAAAGTAGCCATTCTTGAAAGTAGCCATTGGGTCGCCTCCTCGGAAAGAGGCTACACCATCGTCGTCTCACGCCGAGATGGCGCCCGTTTCCTGACCTTCGAGGGGCGAGGGACCGTGCGTCACCACGTCGGAAGAAGAAGCTCCCCCGGCCATCGTGGGATATCGGTGACCGATATCGCTGTGGGGGCACCACTGGGAGACCGGGGGAACAATGGGGAAATGTGGGGGTGACGCACACTATAGAGCGCGAAAGTCGTCGATACCACGCCGATGACGAGATTATCTACTCGACGGTCACCGTCTTGGCGAGGTTGCGCGGCTTGTCCACATCGAGCCCACGTGCTGTTGCGATGTGATACGCCAGCAGTTGGAGCGGGATGACCGCGGTAACCGTGCACAACAGATCGGGCCCCGCAGGAATCCGGATGACATGGTGCGCCACCTCTCCCACATCGTCGCCGTCTTCGGCGATCAGCACGATGGTCCCGCCACGAGCCCGCATCTCCTCCATGTTGGAAAGCGTTTTCGAGCGAACATGGCTATCAGAAGCGACCCCCACCACCACCACACCGTCTTCGATCAGGGCGATCGGACCGTGTTTCATCTCACCGGCTGCGTACCCCTCGGCGCGCACATAGGCGATCTCCTTCAGTTTGAGGGCACCTTCCATGGCTACCGGGAAGTCACCGGAGCGCCCCAGAAAGAAGTAGTCGCGGACATCGACCCACTGACGTGAGAGCTTCTCGATCTCCTCGGACGTCTCGAGAACCGTCGCCACCTGCTCGGGGAGCTTCTGGAGGTCTCGTACCAGCAATTCGATCTTGCCGGGATCCAGGGTCCCACGCACCTGGGCCAGATAGAGGCCAAGCAGTTGCATGGCCACCAGCTGAGTGGTGAACGTCTTGGTTGCCGCCACCCCGATCTCGAGACCGGCTCTGGTGTAGAGGACGGCATCGGACTCGCGGGCCAGAGCTGAGTCGATGACGTTGCTGACCCCGATCAGATTGGCCCCCTGGGCCTTGGCATACCGGACCGCGGCCAGCGTGTCGATGGTCTCACCGGACTGGCTGATCCCGATTACGAGCGAACGTGCGTCGAGAACCGGGTCGCGATACCGAAACTCCGAAGCGATGTCGATCTCCACCGGGAGACGGGTCCAGCGCTCGATGGCGTACTTGGCCATCATCGCGGCGTGATAGGACGTGCCACAGGCAACCACGAACACCTTGTCGATCGCTCTGAGCAGCTTGGCATCCATCTCGAGCTCGTTGAGGACCACCCGCCCGGTCTCGGACACACGGCCGGCGAGTGTGTCGACAATGGCGTGGGGTTGTTCGTGGATCTCTTTCAGCATGAACGTGGCGAAGCCGCCCTTCTCCGCTGCGTCGAAGTCCCACTCGATCTTCCGGTGCTCTGGCTCGATCTCGGTGCCGTCGAGATCGATGATGCGGATCGACGTGGGACGCACCTCAACCACACGGTCGTCATCGATTATCACCATCTCACGCGTGTGCTCGAGGAAAGCCGGGATGTCAGACGCGAGGAAGTTCTCCCCATCCCCACGACCAACCACCAGCGGTGATCCGCGGCGAGCGCCGACGACGAGCTCTGGCTCGCTTCTTCTCATCACCGCCAGGGCCAGGGCACCTTCTGCCTCGAGCATCACCTGTCGGACCGCCTCGACGAGTGGGAGGTCGGCGTGATCGCCGATCATATGAGCGACGACCTCGGTGTCGGTGTCACTCTTGAACTCGTGGCCTTCCTCGAGGAGTTTCTTCTTCAACTCGGCCCAGTTCTCCACTATCCCGTTGTGCACCAACATGACATCGCCGGATTGATCGGTGTGTGGATGGGCGTTCGTGGTGTTGGGAGCGCCATGGGTTGCCCAACGGGTGTGCCCGATTCCGGAGACGGCCTCGATCTCTCCTTCCGCGGCCACCAGTTCCTCGAGGTCGGCGATACGACCCGCCGTCTTGATCAGGTCGATTGAGTCTCCCCGATTGAGGGCGATACCCGCCGAGTCATACCCCCGGTACTCGAGATGAGCCAACCCGGGAACGAGGACGTCCACCACGTGACGGGGCCCCACATATCCAACGATTCCGCACATTTTCGTTCCTTTCGGTGAGCAGGAACACGCGTGCGACAGGGAAACCGGCATGAAGCCGGTGCCAGATCGAAATGGTCTCTGTTCCGGGATCGCTCCCGGGTTTTGCCCCTATTCGTGACGACCCTGGTGGGCCGGGAAGGCATCCGCCGAATGTTTCGATGACCTTCCTCCTCGTCACCTCGCCGTTGGACCAGCGAGGCCAGGCGCTACGTCTCGTCTGTCGCAGACGATCTATCGAATGCTCACTCCTTCTTGGTCGCCGCCTCCGTGACGGCTGCGAGACGATCAGCGTAACCGCTCGCCAGGGATTCGGAAGGAGCCTCGACCATGATCCTGACCAGTGGCTCGGTGCCCGACGGCCGCACCAGCACCCGGCCATCCTCTCCAAGCTCTTCTTCCACGGCCGCTACCTCGTTCCACAGATCCTCCATCGCACCGATGTCGATGGAACGGTCGACGCGAACGTTGACCAACACCTGCGGATACTCGACGATGGCGTCGGCTCGCAACTGGCGAAGCTCTTTGCCGGTTCCGGCCACGACGTTGAGGAGTTGCACCGCCGTGAGCAGCCCGTCGCCGGTCGTTGTGAGGTCCGTGAAGATGATGTGCCCGGACTGCTCGCCTCCGAGTAGCGCCTTACGATCGGACAGCGCCTCCATCACGTAGCGGTCGCCGACGGGCGTCTCCACCATCTCGATCTCGGCATCGGCCAAAGCCTTGCGAAAACCCAGATTCGACATGACAGTCGCCACGACCATGTTCCTGGTCAAACGTCCCTGCTCCTTCAGGTGTCTGGCGACGATGGCCATGATGACATCGCCGTTGGCGACAACGCCGTCCTCGTCGACGGCTATGAGCCGATCGGCATCTCCGTCGAAGGCGAGGCCGATGCGACCCCCACCATGCTTGGCGATGAACTCGGGAGCCGTGGCCCCACAGCCGTCATTGATGTTGAGACCGTTGGGCTCGGCGTGGAAGACACGGACGTCGGCCTGGAGACGCTCGAATAGGTCGGGGGCGGCTTGATATGCCGCCCCGTTGGCGCAATCGAGCGCCAGAGGAATCCCGTTGAGTGAGTATCGGGCTGCAGCCGTCAGGTGACCCAGATACTGCTCGTATCCCTCCGGGTTCTCACGCCGGAACCCGATTCCGGCGCCGACGGCGACCTGGCGACCCGAGGACCGCATCCGATCCTCGAGCTCCCGCTCCACCTCGTCGGGGAGCTTGGTCCCCCGGGCTGCGAGGAGCTTGATGCCGTTGTCCTCGGCCGGGTTGTGCGACGCCGACACGATCGCACCCATGGTCGCCCCGCTATTGGCGGTCAGATAGGAGATTCCCCCACTGGGCAGGACTCCGACGTCGACGGTGTCGATCCCTGCCGAGTGAAGACCGGATTGAAAAGCAGACGACAGCATCGACCCGGACCGGCGCGTGTCCCTGCCCACCAGAACCGGCCCTCCACGCAGATATGAGCCGGCGGCCCGCCCGATGTCCATGGCGAGCTCGGCGGTGAGTTCGGAGCCGGCCACACCACGAACGCCGTCGGTCCCGAAGATGGGCTTGCCATCGTCGAGGAGACGACGGAGATCCATCGGATCGTGCCCTCTAACGCTTGGTGTACTGGGGCGCTCTGCGAGCCTTGCGCAGGCCGTATTTCTTCGACTCGACGACGCGCGAGTCGCGGGTGAGCATGCCGGCCTTCTTCAAGGTCGCCCGAAGCTCGGGATCGAGCTCGGCGAGCCCACGGGCGACACCAAGACGCAGAGCGTCGGCCTGACCCGTGGTGCCGCCTCCCCCAAGAGTGGCGTCTATGTCGTAGAGACCCTGGGTCTGAGTAAGGCTGAGCGGCTCCATCACCCGCATCCTGATGGCCATGGTCGGGAAGTAGGTCTCGAGTGGCTTGCCGTTCAGGGTGACCTGGCCGGATCCCTCACGGAAACGAACACGGGCGACCGACTCCTTACGGCGACCGGTGGTCTGGATGAGTGGCTTCGACATCAAACTTCAACCTTTCGGATGTTCAGATCGAGTGGCTGGGGGCCCTGGGCTTGGTGCGGGTGGTCCGGCCCGGCGTACACCTTGAGCTTGCGGGCCATCTGCCGACCGAGCTTGTTCTTGGGGAGCATGCCCCGAACGGCCCGCTCGACGACAGCCTCTGGGCGTCTCGCCAGCAAGGATTCGAATGTCTCGGCCTTGATCCCTCCGGGATATCCCGAATGGCGGTAGTAGATCTTCGCCTGGCTCTTACCCGAGGTCACCGCCACTCTGTCGGCATTGACTACCACCACGAAGTCGCCGACATCGACATGTGGGGCGAAAGTGGGCTTGTGCTTGCCCCGGAGCACCTGAGCCACCTCTGAAGCCAGCCGACCGAGGGGCAGATCGGTGGCGTCGACTAGATGCCACGAGCGCTCGATGTCACCGGGCTTGGGCGAGAAGGTCTTGTTCATGGTCATGGTTTGGAAGTCCTCGCACGTTGAAAGCACGGGGAGCGTTTGGGGAAACGGCTTCCGGGAGGAAGCAGCTACATGATATTCGACGTGTCACCGCTAGGCCAATTGGGTTGAAGAGACGGATATCGGGCCGTGTGGTCGGAATCGACAATCGCTCACTCATAACCCACATCCCACAGTGTCAAACCGTGGGGTGGGGCGACTGTTGCCACCAGACTCCGGTCTCGGGCAGCGATCACATCCTCGACGGACCCCCCCTCGCTGAACCCACGACCCACGTCATAGAGGTACCCCACGATGGAGCGAACCATCTGATGGCAGAAGGCGTTTGCCCGGACCCAGATCGTCACCAGCCCATCATGCTCGAGAAGGGACAGCTCCATCACACGGCGCACATTGCTCCTCCCCTCCACAGACCGGCAGAACGACGAGAAGTCGTGCTCTCCGACAAGAGCGTTTGCGGCGCTGGTCATTGATTTGACGTCGAGCTCGCGCCCCACATGCCACACGAAGCCACGTGTCAGTGGATCGGCCGATGGGCGCATGTCGATGAGATAGCGATAGCGGCGCCATTTGGCCGAAAACCGGGCGCTGAAGTCGTCCGATGCAGTCTCGATGCTTGTGACGGCGATCTCGGGACCGAGAACGCCGTCCAGGCCTCGTCGCAACCGAACGAGATCCAGATCGCCGTCGTGAGCAAACGAGATCACCTGGCCTCGTGCATGGACCCCGGCGTCGGTCCGACCGGCAACCGACGTTTCCACCTCGCTCCTTAGAAGGGTCTCCAGCGCCCGCTCCACCTCCTCCTGGACGGT
>DASPGH010000103.1:0-14577 GCA_035620735.1 Acidimicrobiia bacterium
AACACATACCTCCTCGATGGCATCGTGAACGCCGTCGGCGGCGCCACCAAGTGGCTCGGCGGCATCGTGTACAACGGGCTCGACCAGGTCGGTGTGGACGGCGTCTTCAATGGTCTGTCGGCTGTCGCCGACAGCGCCGGGTCGAGTCTGCGCAAGCTGCAGACCGGTCGGGTGCAGCAATACGCATCGGGGTTCGTCGCCGGTGCCCTGATACTCGTCGTCTTGTTCGTGTTCGTGATCTAGGAGTGATGTAACGATGGAATGGTTCGAGACCTGGGGACTGACCCTCACCGTTTTCCTACCCGTGGTGGGCGCGGTGCTCCTCGGGTTCATCAACAGGGACAACGAAGACGCGCTCAAAATCACGGCGCTTTCGTTCACCGTCCTCGCTTTCATCGCCTCTATTGGTGTCGTCGTAGGATTCGACTTCGGCGGTGGCTCGTACAACACATATCAGTTCGAGGTCAACGAGACCTGGATCGGGGCCATAAACTCCAACTACCACGTCGGGGTGGACGGAATCAGCCTGCCATTGCTGGTCCTCTCCACTTTTGTGATGGTCCTGGCCGTGATCTACTCATGGAACCATTGGGAGGAGCCAAAGAACCCCAAGGCCTTCCTCATCCTGATGATGATCCTGGCCACCGGCATGAACGGGACTTTCGTCGCCCTCGATCTGGTGCTCTTCTTCATCTTCTTCGAGATCGTGCTGTTGCCCATGTATTTCATGATCGGAATCTGGGGTGACAGGGCGCCACGCAAGGTGCCGGGGTTCTCCAAGCCGTACGAGACACGTCTCTACGCTTCGATCAAGTTCTTCCTGTTCACCCTTTTCGGATCGGCCTTCATGCTTCTCGGGTTCCTCGCCATCTACTTCGAGTCAGGAAGCGAGGGAGCACGGACCTTCGATATCCAGCAACTCACCGAATTGGGTGCTTCCGGGGCGTTCTCCGGCTGGGAGCTGGCACCCTGGGTGTTCGCCGCCATGTTCCTCGGCTTCGCGGTGAAGGTCCCGATGTGGCCGCTGCACACCTGGCTTCCAGACGCCCATACGGCAGCCCCCACGGTTGGCTCGGTGCTCCTGGCCGCGATCCTCCTGAAGCTCGGCTCCTACGGCTTCATCAGGATCTCGTTGCCGATCCTCCCCGACGAGGCACGGTCTTGGGCTCCGATCATCGCCATCCTCGCCGTAATCGGGATCATCTACGGCTCCTTGGCCTGTCTGGCGCAGAGCGACATGAAGCGGCTCATCGCATTTTCCTCGGTTGGGCACATGGGTTTCGTGATGCTGGGCATAGCCACCCTCACCGATATCGGGATAAACGCTGCGGTGATAGGGATGGTGGCCCACGGTCTCATCACAGGTCTCCTGTTCTTCCTGGCGGGGTCGATGTCGCACCGTTATCACACCCGGGAGATGGCTCGTCTGGGCGGCAACATCAAGCTGATGCCGGTCATGGGCGGGATCCTCGCCTTCACCGCGATGGCCTCGCTGGGGTTGCCCGGCCTCGCCGGCTTCTGGGGTGAGTTCATGTCCCTCGTCGCCGCCTACAACCCCCTCGACGGGCTTTCCCTCGGTGTCTTCCGCACCGGCATGGTCCTCGGCGCCATCGGCACGGTGCTGACGGCGGGTTACATGCTGTGGATGCTGCAGCGAGTCAACCTCGGTGAGCCGAACGCAGAGTGGGAAGGCCACGAGTTCCACGATGTCGACCGTTTCGAGCTAACGGCCTGGGTCCCGTTGATCATCCTGATCGTGGTCATCGGCTTCTACCCGAAGGTGATCTTCGATTCGACCACAGACGCGGTGACATCACTCGTCGACATGGTGTTCGCTGGAGATACCACGGCTTCGATCACATCAGTTGTGAAGGGCGGTTAGACCCCGATGCCCTACGAGATCGACTATCTGGCGCTAGCTCCCGAGCTGATAGTCGTCGGGACGCTGATCCTGGTGTTGGCGCTCGACCTCGTGCTGCAACGGGAGAACAAGTACTGGACGGCAACCGTCGCCGTGGCCGGCACGGCTCTAGCCCTCGTCCCCCTGGGGATGTTGGCAATCAATGGAGAGACCATCTCGATGTTCGACGGCTCCTATGTGATCGACGAGTTCGCCCTCGTCCTCAAAGGGCTGTTCCTGGTAGCGGCATACATCGTCTTCCTGATGTCCCACCACTACATCGAGAGCGAGCGCTACTACCAGGGGGAGTACTACTTCCTGCTCCTCGCCTCGCTTCTCGGGTCGTTGGTGATGGCTTCAGCACGCGATCTCATCGTTCTGTTCATCGGGCTGGAGTTGGTGACCGGGCCGCTCTATCTGCTGGCCGGGTGGCGCAAGGGGGATGTCAAGTCAAACGAGGCGTCGATGAAGTACTTCATTCTCGGGGTGCTGTCGACGGCTCTGCTCCTCTACGGCATGTCGTTGCTGTTCGGTCTGACGGGGGCGGTCGAATTCACCGAGATTGCCGCGGCCACGGCGAACATGGCCGATGAGCCGGCTCTGGCTGTAGCCATCCTCTTCATGCTCGTCGGCTTCGGCTTCAAGGTCTCCGCCGTGCCGTTCCATTTCTGGGCGCCCGACACCTACGAGGGAGCGCCCACTCCGATCACCGCCTACCTGTCGGTCAACTCGAAGGCCGCAGGATTCGTCGCCATGCTGATCGTGATGTATCAGGCGTTGCCAGGCGCAGCCGACATCTGGGCGCCGGCGTTGTGGCTGATGGCTGCGCTCTCGATGACGATCGGGAACCTCTCGGCGTTGCGTCAGACCAACATCGTTCGGCTGCTGGCCTATTCGTCGGTAGCGCAGGCCGGCTTCATGCTGGTGCCATTCGCCGCCGCAGCCGTCGCCGGAGCCAACCTCGAGGAAGCCTTCGGAGCCACCCTCATCTACCTGGTTATCTACGCGATCATGAACCTCGGGGCATTCGCGGCGGTCATCGCTGGTGCCCGCAAGACCCAGACCGGGACGATCGAGGGTTGGTCGGGTCTGGGGAGGGTCGACCCGATTCTCGGGGTGCTCACCGCGGTGTTCTTCTTTAGCCTTGCCGGCATCCCACCATTGGCGGGATGGTTTGCCAAGTTCGAGATGTTCCGTTCGGTCATGATCGCCGACCCCGCCACGATCGCACTCGCCGTGATAGCCGCCGTCAACGCGGTGATCGCCTTCTACTACTACGCCAGGGTGGTGAAGGCGGTTTGGCTCGATGACCCCGTCGGGGAGTTCGCCGACGAGGCGGCGGTGGCTCCGGCCGGATCACTGAAACTGGCGCTGGGCGTTGCCGTCGCCCTCACCCTCGCAATCGGCATCTACCCGAGCATCGCCGCTTTCGTGCGGGACGCAGCGCAGGTCCTCGCCACGGGCGGTTGATCGGGGTTGCTATAGCATCAGGACTCATTTTCCACGACACCTTGCTATCGCAACGCCAGGACTCAGCCGCGGGCGGCCCGGCTCCGCTTCGAGGCCCGGTACTCCCGGTCGAGGAGTGACCAAAGAGAGTGGTCGACCCAGTTGCCCCGGATCAGCAATTCTTCACGCAGCACACCTTCGCGGGTGAAGCCGAGCTTCTCGGCGACCCGGTCGGAGGCGTCGTTTCCGACGGCGATCCGCAGGACGATCTTGTGATATCCCAAGGAGTCGAAGATCTCGTCGAGGAGCATGCCGACGGCTTCGGTGCATATCCCATGGCTGGTGTCACCTGACCTGACCCAGTATCCGATCTCAGCGATCTTCCCCAGCTTGGAGACGGTCCAAAACGAGATGTTTCCCACGTGCCGTCTCGGGTCCTCATTGAGACGAATCGAGTAATCCCAGGCTCTTTCCTCTTTCCACGCCTGGATCGACTCCCGTATGAAGGCGGTCGTGTCGGAGGAGGTGTAATCCATGCGGGCCCAAGGGAGCCACTGGTTGAGATCAGCGAGCGACTCCCGGATCGCCTCGTCCAGCGTGGTGGCGTCGCGACGAGCGAAACGTTGCAGAGTCAGACGCTGGCTCTCGATAGATGGCTGCGGCACCGGGGTCAGAGTACCCACGGTCACGAATCGGTCCAGCCAACCGGGCATCGCGCCTTAACCTTCGGTCTGGCCATGTGGGATCGACTTCGACTGACACCTGACTTTCCAGACCGCTCCGACAAGCCAATGGCTGCTGTCCTGGCCCCTCTGTTCGAAGATGAGGACGGTCTGGTGCGTGTGGTTTTGACCAAACGTCCAGACACGATGCCCACTCATGCCGGGCACATCGCCTTCCCGGGTGGCCGACCGGATCCGGGGGACGATGGTCCGGTGGGCACCGCCCTGCGCGAAGCACACGAGGAGGTGGGGATAGAGGAGAGCCAGGTCGAAGTCCTCGGGTTTCTGCCTCCAATAGACACCGTGGAGTTCACTCTCATGGTCGTTCCGGTGGTCGGCCGGGTTTCGACCCCTTTAGGCCTCGTCCCCTCCGAACGCGAGGTCGCCAGGGTCTACACGCCTCTCCTCAGCGATCTCGCCGACCCCGATCGCTGGTGGCATGTTCCCTGGGACGGGTGGAAGGTCTGGTACTACGACCTCGAGGGCGACACCCTCTGGGGGGCAACCGGGCGCATGGTCCGACAACTGGTCGGTCTCGACGACGAATAGGCCGGTCGGCCCCTATTCGGGACCGTCTGGTGTGACGACACCCCTCGTGGTGAGATCGACCAACCCTGCTCGGCTGCGATTTCATCGCTATGTAGCGGTCCTCCTGGCGACCACAGTGCCCCTGGTGGCGGTCGTCGAGTTGATGCGCGCCATGGATGGCACTCCGCTGCCGCTGGCTCGTCTCGCCGGTCCGCTGGCCCTCACCATCTGGGCGGTTGTGGTGGCGCGATCCGACCAGCCCGATTCGATCCCGTTGGTGTTGGCGACGATGTGGTTCACCGGGACCCTGGTCTTGGTCGAGGCCATCTACGAGGTCGACGTCACTTCGTTCGACTTCTCCACGGCGTTCGGTCTGATGATGCTCTTCGCCGTACTGGCCGGAACACTGTCGATGGGAAGTCGCCTCGTTTGGGCTGGAGGCCTCGCCGGCGCCGTCGCAGCTTGGGTGGTGGCGGTTGGGCTGCTGATAGGTGATTCGGTGGATGCCATTGGGGTGCGAGCCGTGGTGGCAACAGCGGGGGTGATCTTCACGACTGCCCTGGTCGCCGAGCTCTACGACCAGTTGACAGCCTCCATCGCAGCCCACGATCGCGCCGTACGCCTCCAGGATGCCGTCGCCAGATGCTCCGAGGCCTTACTCGTCCACCCCGACGCGTTCGCCCTACATGAAGCGGTGCGAGCCGTTTTCGAAGCCACCGACGCCGACTACGCCTATGTCGATCGAACCTTGGAGGTAGACGGTGAGCCCGGGTGGGAGATAGTGGCCAGCGCCGAGCATCGAGTGAACTCGGTCGGAGTCGAGTGGCAGATCGGAAAGTACTCGAGCATCCCGACCACCTATGAGGCGCTCGTCGCCGGTGAGGCTGCGATCGTGAAGACATCCGAGCTGACCGGCGACGAGCGCGAGCTGTACGACGGCGATGGCATTCTGTCGGAGGTCTCCATACCGATCTTCGTGGGGAGCGATTTCCGAGGCTCGATCGGCTTCGTCGAGTACTTACATGAGCGGCGGTGGACCGATGCGGAGATCCAGACTCTGTGGCGCGCCGCGGACATGGTCGGCGCCTATTGGAAGAGACAGGACGACGCCGTGGCCCTGAAAGCCTCCAATGAATCCAAGGACAAGCTTCTGGCCTCCGTGTCACACGAGATCCGCACCCCGCTCACGGCAATCGTCGGGCTGTCGGAGGAGATCGCCAATTTCAGGGACAGCATGAGCAACGACGAGCTCGACGAGCTGAATCGGATAATCGCCGTTCAGAGCCGTGAGCTGGCCGAGCTGGTTGAAGACCTCCTGGTCGCCTCTCGGGCCGATTTCGGCAATCTATCGATCCGGCCCGAGCTGATCGACATTCGAGATCAGGTGGAGCGCGTGCTAGAAGGATTGCGGGAATCGACACCCACCGAGAAGACGGTGAGCTTCACCGGCGAGTCGATGAGTGCGTGGGCCGATCCTCTCCGGGTGCGCCAGATCTTGCGGAATCTGGTGACCAATGCGATCAAATACGGTGGTGACCATGTCGTCGTTGCAGTTCGCGACGAGGACAAGCGGACTGTCGTGGTGGTCAGCGACACCGGTTCAGGGGTTGATGAGCGCGAGGCGAAGCTGATCTTCGAGCGCTACTACCGAAGCGCCCAGTCCCCGACCCAGCCGGGCTCTGTGGGGATCGGACTCGCGGTATCACGTCAGCTGGCCGAGATGATGGGTGGGACGCTCGAGTACGTCCACGGCGACCAACCTCACCATCGATTCGAGCTGGCACTTCCGCCCGCGGTGCAGCACGCGGAGAATCTGGTCCCGGAGCCCGCCTGAAATTCGATTCGGCTCGGGCGTCACGTATCATTCGCTGCCTGGGGAAATGAGCGCTTCACCTCTCAAACGCCGTCTGTGGATAGGTGGTGCCGTTCTGGCACTGCTCCTGTTCGGCATGGGCGCGCTGATCGCATACACCACCTGGAACGACGTCAATCGTGTGACGATCGACCGACCCTCGTCCGAGGATTCAGGAGGACCGGTGGCTCAGCCGGACGAGGAAGGCGAGGAGCCGGCCGGGGACGAAGAGGTCGAAGTTGTCGATCCGGGCAGCCAGGTGTTCCTGTTGGTCGGATCCGACTCTCGTGAGGATCTGGAGGACACCGCGGGGTTTGGCGACTTCGAAGGCAACCGGGCAGACGTGGTGATGGTGCTGTTCAAGGAGCCGACCAAGACGGGTTTGCTTTCGATTCCCCGGGATCTGCTGGTCGACAGCCCGTGTGGGGGCTCTGACACGAAGGTGAGCGAGATGCTCGAGGGCTGTCCGCCGTTCAACGGTCCGACTCTCTTGACTGTCGCCGTGGAGAGGCTGATCGGCAAACGTGTCGATCATTTCGCCCTGGTCGATCTCGTCGGCTTTCAGGAAGCCGTGGATGCCGTCGGTGGGTACGAGATATGCGTGGAGAACCCGGTGCGTGACGCTCGTGCCAATCTGGAGCTGCCCGCCGGGTGCACGATGGCCGATGGCGCCCAGACGCTGGCCTGGATGCGCTCCCGTCGCACCCAGGAATTGACAGACGATGGATGGCGGACCATGTCGGGAATAAACGACCTGGCGAGAAACGAGCGGCAGAGGTCATTCCTCATCGACATGATGAGCCGGGCGGGAGACATCACCAGCCCGGCGGCGATGACCTCGGCGGCACAGGCGGTTGCCCCCTACGTGACCGTCGACTCCGAGCTTTCGATTCTGGATGCGGTCAACCTGGCAATGACGATGCGTGGCCTCCAGTCGGGCGGCATCGTCGAGATCGAGATCCCGGTCTTCGATGCCACCACGGATGGAGGGGCCGCCGTGTTGCGACCCGCCGAGCCCGTTGATGAGATCGTCGCTGACTTCCTGGCCAGCGCCGACGCCGATGCCGGTGTGCTCCTCGGTGTCGCCGGCTGATCGGACATTGCCTGACCTCATTGAGGAGGTAGACGGCAAGCCGGCGTGTTTCTCGGGGCCGGGGACTTCGCTGAGCGAAGTCACGACCCCTGGGTCGGGGGCCTACCCTCCCGCAGTAGCCAAATGCCCACCCTCCCGCCCGGCCAGATCGAGACGAAGCGCTTTCCGGTGGTTGGGGAGCGGACTCCCTCGCCGGATATCACGGATTGGAGCCTCACCATCGACGGGATCGTCGCCCGTGGCCGCAAGCTGCGCTGGGAGGACTATCAACGTCTTGACCACCGTGAACTCACCTTCGACGTCCACTGTGTCACCAGCTGGACGAGGCTCGATTCCACTTTCACCGGCGTCCCCCTCTCGGAGCTGGTGGAGCCACTCCCCGCAGCTCGCTTCGTCTCCTTCGACGCCTTCTCCACTCGCGGCCATCACACGTCTCTTCCAGTCGAGTACGCCCTCGCTCGCAGCTGGGTCGTTCATCGATTCGAACGCGAACCACTGTCGACCGAGCACGGAGGCCCCGTGCGAGTGGTCACCCCCGGCAAGTACTTCTACAAGTCCATCAAGTGGCTGAGGTCGATCACAGTCCTCGAAGATGACCGGCTCGGCTGGTGGGAGACCAACTCGTCCTATCACAACAATGCCGATCCGATGGCGGGTGACCAGCGCTTCATCACCGGCTCACTTCGCCCCGAACAGGTGGTCCGCTTCCTCGAAGCTGGCTCTTACGACAAATACAGGGGTCGGGTGATGATCGGGCTCGATCTCACAGGCTGGCATCCCGCTTCGTTGAACCTGAGGAGGCTCTACCTGAAGAATTGTGATCTCGCCGGCGTCGACCTCACCGGAGCCGACCTGCGTGAGTCGAACCTGAGCTTGACCAGCTTGCGTGGGGCCCGGCTGGCGGGTGCGGACCTGTCCGGTTCAGATCTGGAAGGCGTCGACTTCACCAGTGCGGACCTGAGCGGCGCAGACCTCTCCCACACGGCGCTTTCTGCTGCCCGCTTCCACGGAGCCGACGTCGTTGGCGCCGGCTTCGAAGACGCCTGGGGATTGGTCGAGTCCCAGGCCCTCTATCTCCGGGGGCAGGGTGTTACCCTCGATTGAGCATGAGCAACTCGAACGGCATCTGGTGGTCACCCGTCTAGCGGACGACTACACCTGCCATGATGTCGCCGCCGGAGCACCGGCGGCTTTTTGTTGAATAGGAACGAAATGACCGACCAGAAACTCGTCTTCTCCGGAATGCAGCCGACCGGTGGTGCCCATCTCGGCAACCTGATCGGGGCGTTCAGCAACTGGGTCTCGATGCAGGAGGATTATCAGACGATCTATTGCGTCGTCGACCTGCACGCAATGACCACGCCTTACGACCCGGCGCGGTTCAGCCGAGATCGTCTCAACCTGGCCAAGATGATCCTCGCCGTGGGTGTGGACCCGCGCCGGTCACTCCTCTACTACCAATCCGATCTGCCCCAACATGTCGAGCTGACCTGGATCCTCGGGACGATTACGGGTATGGGGCAACTGGAACGGATGACCCAATACAAAGAGAAGGCGGACAAGTCCGGTCAGAACCTCGGGCTTTTCGCCTATCCCGTGCTCATGGCCGCCGACATCTTGATCCATCGTGTCCACGCGGTTCCGGTCGGAGATGATCAGACACAGCACCTCGAGTTGACCCGGGATCTCGCGGAACGTTTCAACAGCCGTTTCGGGGAGGTCTTTCCGATTCCCGAGCGGATCACCCCAGAGATCGGGGCCCGGGTGATGTCGCTTCAGGATCCGACCGCCAAGATGTCGAAGTCTGACGCCAACTCAAAGGCCACGGTGTTTCTCACGGACACCACCGACGAGATCGTCAAGAAGATCAGGTCTGCCGTCACCGACACCGGCACC
Organism: Acidimicrobiia bacterium; assembly: GCA_035620735.1. Classification (GTDB taxonomy): domain Bacteria; phylum Actinomycetota; class Acidimicrobiia; order Spongiisociales; family ZC4RG35; genus JANQRA01. Next base: position 9,441 of record DASPGH010000103.1, read on the forward strand.
GAGCTTCGCTTCGACTGGAAGGAGAAGCCGGGTATCTCCAATCTCCTCGAGATCTTCGCCTACTTCACCGGCCGATCCATCGACGACCTGGTCTCGGAGTACCACGACGGTGGCTACGGGGATTTCAAGCTCGCTGTCGCCGAGGCAGTGGCCAAGGGCATCGAGCCGATCCGGGAGGCCTATGAGGGCATGTCCGACGACGAGGTGTCGAAGGTGATGGCGAGCAGCGCCGAACGCGCCGCAGACTCCGCCGACGCGACGATCGAGCTGGTCAAAGAGGCAGTCGGTCTGGGCTGAATCTCGCTTTGCCCGCGGGCACAGCGTTGCGCGTGGCGCTACGCGTTGCCCGCGGGCAGACAGCGAAGGCTCTCAGCCCAGGTCGGCGCAGGCGATCTTGGCTCCACCTGGTGCGTGGATGACCACGGAAACCGCCTCAGGCCCGGCGACGTCGTCGACGCGCACCCACCCCACGGCACGACCGGCCGCGTTGGCGGTGATAGGCCCCGGCCAGATCTCCGAACCGTCGAGCGCACCGCCCGGCACTGGATAGCCGAAGCTGTAGTGACCTCCGGCGTTGCCGCTGTCACAACTCTGGTTGTGCACGTGCGAGCCGTATGTGCTCCCCGGCTCCAGCCCACTCACAGCCAGCGACACTTTGGTCGTGTGGGACGTGCGGGTCATCACCGCATGCCCGGCCACGGCGTAACCCAGGCCTGCACCATCGGCGAATGTGGCGAATCGGCCCGACGTCACCCGGGCCGCCGTTGCCGACACCGGTGCCGCCACGAGTGCGATCGCTGCCACGAGCGTGATGACCATTCCTGTCTTCCGCATGTTGCCCTCCTTCGGAAAGCGGATCTGGTGATACGGACGATCAAGGAATCGTCTTGGGTGACAGTCGATCCGTGTCACCCGATTCGGGAGCTCGCTCGTCTGTAGAGGTGAGCAAACGGAGGAAAAGAGTGAGCTGGCAATTGAAGGCTCTGGCCACCGCAGGCGTGCTGATCGCGGGACTCTCGATGGGTGACATCCTGGCCCCGCCCTGGGGCCTGCTGGTTGTTCTGACGTTGGTCATCCTTCTGTGGCGCATGCACGACGGGTTCTTGAAGACCCTGGTGGGGGGGCTCGTGGGTGGAGCCGCGGCCGGCATCCTCATCCTCGGACCGGGATTCCGTGTGGCCATGCGCGCGGTGGCTCTCATGGATCAGGCCCGTCCAGAGGAGTTCACCGTCGGCGGCACACTGTTCATTGTCGTCGGCATTGGGGCGGTTCTCGGTGGGCTCAATGGAGCCATAGTGAACCTGGTGAGGAAGGCGTTCGGGATCCGCTCGGCAGTGGTCGGTGGGTTGATGCTCGCGACGACGGTGATGGTCAATCTGACCTTCTTCTCCGGCGATGTGAGTCGAGAATTGTTCGACCTCGGAATCAGTCCCTGGATCAACATCCCGTTGTTCTCGGTGGTGGCGTTGGGTTACGGCATCGCTGCGATGGCAATCGCCGAGCTGGCCGAAAGAGCCATGTTCGAGAGACGAGACATGGAGAAGGAGAAGGTGCCAGCATGAGGATCACGAGAAGGGAGTGCGGATGAGTTGGTGGGTCATCGAGCTCGTCACCAACATCGTGCTGGTGGCGATAGTCGTGGTCCTCGGTCCGCTGATCAAGAGGTTCGGGCGGGCCTATGCCGGAGACATCTTCCGCGCCAACCCGAGAACAGGCAAGAGCTACCTGGTCCTGATGGACGTCGCCTATTACCTCGTGTTCTCCGCGTACATCCTCTTCACGGTGACGTTCGAGCCTTCGATCCAGTGGGAGCGATCCAACGCAGCGGTGTTGCAGGACGAGGTAGTCCGGGTGGCAGGGATGCTCCTGCTCATGGGAGCGCTGCACGGGCTCAATGTCCTGAGCCTCCCTCTGATCGGTCGTCTGCTCGGGATGAGCCGCCAACTCGAAGACGACGTTCCTGATACGGGCGCATAGGTCGTGTACTGGCTGGCGGTCGTTGCGGCCGAGGAGGCTTCCTGGACTGCCGAGCACCAGGCTCGTCGTGAGTTCGTCGAGTCCATCTATGACGCGGAGGCCAGGTCCTTGCTCCGTCTTGCCCGGCTCTTCACCGATGACCGCACAGGAGCCGAGGACATCGTCCAGGAAGCGTTCATACGGTTGTTCCGCTCGGTCGACCGTATCCAGGACCACAAGAAGGCCGTTGCCTACGTGCGGTCCATCGTGCTCAATCTGGCGAGGGACCAAAACCGCCGAGGGTTGATGTCCTTGCGTCATCAGGATGCAATGCTCGACAGACGCACACCTGAGTTGCCGGACGAGCGAATTGCCCGCACAGAGAGCCAGGAGGAGGTACTCGTGGCTCTCGGCCAACTCTCGCCTCGTCAGCGCGACTGTCTGGTCCTCCGCTTTTACATGGATCTCACCGAGAAGGAGATCGCCAGCACGTTGAAGATCTCTCCAAACTCGGTGAAGACGCACTGCCGCCGCGGTTTGGAGGCTCTGGGAGAGAGGCTGGGTCTGTCCGATGACCATTGAGGACCGCCTCACAGAGGCATTGCATCAGGTGGACGAGTACGAGCCAAGTGTCGACCTGTTTGCCAGATTCGAGCGGAGCCTCGACGAGGATCGGGCATTCCGAAGACGTCGGAATGCGGTGTTGGCAGGCGTCTTGTTCGGTCTTGCCGTGGTAGCGACCTGGATTGGTCTCTCGGCGGGGCGAGGCACCGCCGGCGTTCTGTTCATCGACGGTTGGCGGATGACCGTGGCACACCTGGCAGTGGCCGGGGCGTTCATCGTGGCTCTCGCCCCGAACATACGTAGATTCGCTCGCAGTTTCATTGACGATGTCTTCCACATGAGCCCTGAGGTCGGAGGCAGGTTCATCACGGTCCTGGACATCGCCTACTACACGTTCTTCACGGGCCTCCTCCTTATCGACGCCGACAGTTGGGCTCTGGCGGAGAGGATCGTGTTGAGCTCGGCGATCGACGATCTAGCCGCTCGTGTCGGCTTCCTCCTGCTGGCGATGGGCGCACTACATGCCATAAACATCGCAATGCTCCCGATCCTTGGTCTGATCCACGCATCTACGGTTCGCCGCGATCTTCGGCGGAGGGCGGGCCAGAGCGCCCCGGCGGAGTCGATGGCTGCAAAGCGGGCCGATAGTGCGGCTCGGGGCTTCGCCGTGGCCCTGGTGACCCTCGCCGTCGCGGTTGCCATAGGTTTCCTGCTCGGCGCGCCGGGACGGTTGTTGCTGGAGAGCTTGGGTTAGAGCTCAGCTGACCTGTTCCAACAGCTCGGGTGGGAGTAGGAGGACGAAGGCGGCCAACAGGTTCCAGCCGGAGTGGAGGAAGATGGCAGGGCCGAGCCGACCGTTGCGCTCGGTGAGCCATGCCAGCAGCACCCCGAGAACGAAAACCGGTGGCAGTATGACAACAGCGGTCTGCCAACCAGAGCCGACCTCGTAATGAACGAAGGCGAACACGATTGCCGTTCCAAGGATGGCGACCCACTTGCCCCGCCGCCTCAGGGCCTTGAAGAGAACGCCGCGATATGTCAGCTCCTCGACTACCGGACCGACGACGACGTACAAGAACACGAGAGTCACCTGAACCCGGATGGAGCTGGCATCGACCAGGCTGTCGGCGACAGTCTGAGTTGGAAGACCATTCTCGAATAGCGCGTCGGCTAGCGGAGACAGCAACAAGGCCACGGCGAATTGGAGGGTCAGGCCACCGGCGACGTAGAAGAAGTCGCTGCCTTGGATGACGAGCCCCAAGCCCGCCTCCGTTTTGAAACGGGCCAGGATGGCCATCACTCCCAAGAAGCCGACGTATTGGCCGACGAGACCCGCGAGAAAGACCGTCTGCGCGTCGGAAGACGCCACGAGGAGAGCGCCGGCCGTTGCCCCGAAGGCACCTCCCAGCCATACGAGGATGAAGTCGACCACCGACCAGGACCTGAGCACGAGGCATGAGGGTACATCTGACTGTCCGAGAACTCTGCCTCGCACTGTTACTCTGCGAGCCCAGCGCTGGAAGAGGATCTGCTCAATGGAAATCGACATCGGCATCGGGAAGTCGGGTCGTCAGGCCTTCGGGTTCGATGACATCGCAATCGTCCCTTCGAGACGGACACGTGACCCTGACGACGTGGACATCTCCTGGCAGCTCGACGCCTACAAATTCGACCTGCCGATGATGGGCTCGGCGATGGACTCGGCGATCAGCCCCGGGACCGCCGTCGCGATTGGTCGGCTCGGGGGTCTCGGGGTGCTCAACCTCGAAGGTCTATGGTCCCGATATGAGGATCCGACCCCATATTTCGAGGAAATCGGGGAACTCCCCGATGAAAAGGCAACCCGGCGCATGCAGGAGATATACCTCGAGCCGGTCAAGCCGGATCTCATCGGCCGACGTGTCCAAGAGATCAAGTCCGAAGGTGTGGTCACCGCAGCCAGCCTCACCCCGCAACGAGTTCGGCAGTGGGCACCCATGGCTCTGGAGGCAGGGCTAGACATCCTCGTGATTCAGGGAACGGTTGTGTCTGCCGAGCATGTATCCAGTCGGGAGGAGCCTCTGAACCTGAAGGAGTACATCGCCGACTGCCCCGTTCCGGTGATCGTGGGAGGCTGCGCCAGTTACTCGACCGCTCTCCATCTGATGCGCACTGGAGCGATCGGTGTCCTCGTCGGCGTCGGTCCCGGCGCGGCGTGCACAACGCGGGGTGTGCTCGGGGTGGGCGTGCCGCAGGCGACTGCGATCGCCGATGCCGCCGGAGCGCGCATCCGTTACCTGGACGAAACTGGGCGCTATGTGCATGTGATAGCCGATGGCGGCATGAGGACCGGTGGCGATGTGTCGAAGGCGATCGCCTGTGGGGCGGACGCGGTGATGATCGGCTCGCCACTGGCGTCAGCCTCGGAAGCGCCGGGCAAGGGATATCACTGGGGCATGGCCACGTTTCATCCAACCCTGCCGAGAGGAGCCCGGGTCAAGGTCGGTGATCGGGGAACGCTCGAGGAGATCCTGGTCGGGCCGGCCCATGAGAACGATGGCAGACGCAACCTCTTCGGTGGTCTCCAGATGTCGATGGCCACCACCGGCTACTCCGACGTCAAGGAGTTCCAGAAGGC
>DASPGH010000104.1:0-36003 GCA_035620735.1 Acidimicrobiia bacterium
CAGCAAGGACAGCGAGGACCTACACGGACGGCGTTTTGGTGGTCGACATCGAAATCTACGAAACCGCCATGGGGCCGGCGTTCGATTGGTCGTCCAACCTCGGGGTGGACGTTGTCGTCGTCAAAGGCGGACCTGCAGCGAACGTCTATCGCTACACACCAGCGGCCACTGGCGATACGGAGCTGCATTCCCCATTGAACAACAACTCTGACAAGTGGTACGGACTTAGTCACATCTCGTTCTGCTATCTCCATACCAACCAGACGACCGTCACCGGGGCCGCTGACACGACGACCAAGACCACGTTGGAGACGACCACGGTTGCGGTAAGCCCAACAGAGGAGACACCTTCGCAAGGTCCGTCGACGACCGGAGCCGAGGTTCTGCCCGGTCAGGTGACTACGTCGACGACCAAACCGCCAACAACGGTCGAGATGTCCGACCTGCAGCAACTGCCCCTCACCGGACTATCAGCGGGGTGGGGGTGGGCGCTCGGTCTATCCCTCCTCGGTGCCGGCATAGCGGGGCTGGCGCTGGCTCGGGAGGTTCGGGAGGACTGAGACCGTCCGGCAGCGCCAGGCCAGCTTGCTCGAAGAGGTCAACCGGTTACGCCGTACACATGCCAGTCGCCCGGAACACCTTTCAGCTCGTGAACGCCACCTTCGGCAAAAGTCAGGCCGGAGCCGGCCGACAGGTCGTGGACCACCGATGAGACGATCAGCTCGTCAGGTGCGGCGAGCCCCATCAGACGAGCCGCTATGTGAACACCCAGACCCCTGACGTCTCCGTTGACCACCTCGATCTCACTCGTGTGAAGGCCGCCCCTGATCGAAAGGCCGATATCGTGGAGCCGATCGCGCAGATAGAGCCAGCACCTTGCTCCACGGGCCGGGCCCTCGAACACACTCAGAGACCCATCTCCGGTGTGCTTGACCTCACGACCCTCGAAACGAGACACGGCGTCCTGAACCAGTGAGTCGTGGGTCTTGAGGAGAGCAGTCCAGTCCCTGTCCCCGAGGTCGGCAGCCTTCTTCGTCGAAGAGACGATGTCGGTGAAGAGCATGCTCGCCAGAGCGACATTGGGGACCAAGCCGGAGCGCTCACCCGTCACGAACTCCTCGATCGCTTCGAGCACGGCGTCGGCATCCCCCAGCCAGGGGAAGTGATCGTCTCCGGGAAGCTCGACGATTCGGGCACCTTCGATCTCAGCGGCCAGAAAACGGCCACCTTCCACAGGCGTGGCCATGTCTCCTGTGCGGTGGACGATCAGGGTGGGAACATGAATAGCTGAGAGGGCGGCCCGAACATCGATAGCCGAGTTCATCTCCAGCATCGCCCGAGCCGCACCCGGGCTCATGCTCATCCGGAGCGCTGCCCCCCACCAGTCACGGAAACGAGGATCGTTGGCTGAACCGGGAGCGAGTAGCTCTGCCGCCACCGGCTGGCCCCAGTGCTCTGAGGCTTCCCTGACGAAGTCGCCGTAGGCCTCCGGGGTCAGCGCCTCTTTATGATCGTCGGATCGAATTCGCTTCGAATAGGTGTTGACCAGGACCAGACTCTCGGTTCTATCCGGGTATGTGGCCGCGAACAACATGGCCAATGGACCCCCATCGGAGACGCCAACCAACGCCGCACGGTTGATGCCGACCTCGTCCATCACCGCCTTCAGATCGTCCTTCCTCTGCTCGATGCCGGGAATGTCGTTCGGCGAAACCCGGTCGGACAACCCTGTTCCTCTCTTGTCGAGCAGTGTGAGACGGGAAAAGGAGGCGAGTCGGTGATAGAAATGGGCCAGCCTCGGGTGCTGCCAGGCATGCTCGAGATGGGATGCGAAACCCGGAACGAACACGAGGTCGATGGGCCCGTCTCCAAGCACCTGATAGGCAATGCTGACGCCGCCGCTGTCGGCGTATCGAGTCTCGGGCACTGCGGAGGGTGACTCTCTCGTCATAGGGTGATCCGACGGGAGAACCTAATCGGGCACATCTTCTACGGGCGACTGAAGGTGACTGGTCCATGGATGTGACGAAGACCGCGAAAGCATTCTCAACCAGGCGTCACGCACCCCGCCTCAGTTGATATGTTCAGTAACACTGGTCAGCTATCGGAAGGACTCGCGATGGATGTATCGATGACCGTCAACGGCAAGGAGGTCTCGGCCGACGTCGAACCGAGGACCCTTCTCACCGACTTCGTGAGGAACAATCTCGGTCTCACCGGAACAAACATCGGCTGTGACACGAGTCAATGCGGTTCGTGCACGGTGCATATGGACGGCATGGCAGTGAAGTCCTGCACTGTTCTGGCGGTTCAGGCCGATGGATCCGACATCACCACAATCGAGGGCCTGGCCAGCAACGGGCAACTCCATCCCATGCAGCAAGCCTTCTGGGACGCACACGGTTTGCAGTGCGGTTTCTGCACGCCAGGGATGATCATGGCATCTGTGAAGATCGCCGACGGAAATCCCGGGATCACCGACGAAGACGTCCGGCACGGACTCGAGGGGAACTTCTGTCGCTGCACCGGGTACGAGAACATCATCAAGGCCGTCAAGATGGGCGCAGCCGCGATGGGAGGTCAGTCATGAGCCGGTACATGGGAACATCCGTGAAGCGGGTCGAGGACCCGCGGTTCCTCCAGGGGAGAGCCAAGTATGTCGCGAACCTCAGCCTTCCCGGGATGGCTTACATAGCGGTGAAACGGAGCCCACTGGCCCACGCCACTATTCGCGGGATCGACACGTCGCAGGCGGAAGCCCTCGACGGCGTGATCGGTGTGTTCACCGGTCAGAACCTTCTCGACGGAGGCGCCTCGTTTGCGTGTGGCGCTCTCCCCTGCGGGTTCACGCCTCCAGACATCGTCACACCTGCGCACAACCCAGTGGCAGTAGACAAAGTCCGCCATGTCGGTGATGCCGTGGCGGTCGTCGTCGCAGAGTCGCCGTATATCGCCGAGGACGCTCTCGACCTGATCGATGTCGACCTCGATCCGTTGCCGGCGGTGGTCGATGCGCGTGGCGCGATGGACGATGGGGCGCCTCTCGTGCACGACGAGGCCCCGAACAATTTGAGCTATCACTGGCCCCTCGGCGATGAAGAGGCGACCAACCAGGCGTTGGCCGACGCCGACCATGTCATCGAGTTGGAATTCATCAACCAGCGTCTGATAGCCAATGCAATGGAGCCTCGGGCGTGTGTGGCCGAGTGGGACGAAGCGACCGAGTCGATGACCGTTTGGACCACTACGCAGAATCCGCACACGATCAGGTTGCTGCTCGGTGCATTCACGCTTGGCATCCCGGAGCAGAAGATCCGGGTCATTGCGCCTGATGTGGGCGGTGGTTTTGGCAGCAAGATCTTCCACTACCCCGAAGAGGTGATCACGCCGTGGGTGGCGCGGGCTATCAAGAGACCCGCCAAGTGGGTGGCGACACGCTCCGAGTCGTATGTCACCGACGCCCAAGGGCGAGACCACGTGACCCGAGCCAAGATAGGGGTGACCAATGACGGGATGATCACCGGTCTGCACGTCACGACCTGGGCCAACAACGGTGCTTACCTGTCGACCTTCGCACCGCTGATCCCGACGGCGTTGTACATCACGCTTCTGTCTGGTGTCTACAAGATCCCACACATCTTCGGTCAGACCTACGGAACCTTGACCAACACGGTGCCGGTGGACGCCTACCGGGGAGCCGGGAGGCCAGAGGCCAGCTATCTCCTGGAGACGATGGTCGATCTGGCGGCCCGCAAACTCGACATGGACCCTGTCGAGTTGCGTCGCAAGAACCTCATCCCGAGCGATGAGTTCCCATATCAGACTCCGGTAGCCCTCGTCTATGACAGTGGGAACTACCAGGCGCTCTTCGACAGGGCCGAGGATCTCTCCGGTTACGAGGCGTTGCGCAATGAGCAGGAGTCCGCGCGTTCCGAGGGTCGTCTGGTCGGCATCGGTTTCGCCAGCTGCATCGAGGCCAGCGGTCCGGCTCCTTCGGCGGTCGCCGTCGGCCTGGGCGCCGCCATCGGGCTCTTCGAGAGTGGAACGATCCGCGTGCACCCGACCGGGAAGGTGACTGTGCTCACTGGTTCTCACTCCCATGGTCAGGGCCATGAGACGACCTTCGCCCAGATCGTGGCTGATGAGTTCGGCATCGACATCGAAGACGTCGACATCGTCCATGGCGACACGGACCGCATCCCCTATGGGGTCGGAACCTATGGCAGCCGGAGTGCGGCCATCGGTGGAAGCGCTCTCGTGAAGAGTGCCGAGAAGATCCGGGAGAAACTCAAGAAGATTGCAGCTCATCAGTTGGAGGCCTCAGTCGATGACATGGTCTACGACCAAGACGAGGGCACCATCTCGGTGGCCGGCTCGCCAGAAGCTGTCAAGACCTTCGCCGAGTTGGCGTTCGCCCTGACGACCGCCGACAACCTGCCTGAGGGCATGGAGCCGGGGCTCGAGGAAACGACTTTCTACGACCCGGCCAACTTCACGTTCCCGGCGAGCGCTCACGTCGCCAAGGTCGAGATCGATGCGAAGACCGGAGAGGTCGATCTGCAGAGCTATGCGGCCGTCGATGACGTGGGCAACGTCATCAATCCCATGATCGTCGAGGGGCAGATCCTCGGAGGGATCGCTCAGGGTGTCGGTCAAGCACTGTGGGAGCATGGGATCTACGACGAGGACGGACAGCTCCTGTCGGGCTCGATGCTCTCGTATGCGATTCCCCGGGCCGACGGGTTCCCATCGATCGCGGTAGATCGGATCGAGACTCCCTCCCCCCACAATCCGCTGGGCGTGAAGGGAGCCGGAGAGATGGGGACGATCGCTGCTACGGCAGCAGTGTCGAGCGCCGTGCTGGATGCGCTGGCTCCACTCGGGATCACCCATATGAACATGCCGCTGACTCCAGAGAAGATCCAAAGAGCGATAGCAGCAGCCGGCAATGGCGGAGGTGAATGATGTATCCGCGACCGTTCGATTACGTACGCGCTGAGTCTGTCGAGCAGGCGCTCGACCTCAAGTCAGAAACCGAGGGGCGGTTCATCGCCGGAGGACACAGCCTGCTACCGATGATGAAGATCCGAATGACCTCGCCCGAGACGCTGATCGATATCGGGCGTCTCGACGACCTTCGTGGAATCACCTCCAACGGCGGCTTCACAATCGGTGCCCTGACGACGCACTCGATGGTGGCCTCGGAAGACGGCGACGGGTTCCCAGCCGCACTGAAAGAAGCTGCCGGGATGATCGGCGACCCGCAGGTGAGAAATCGGGGGACCGTAGGAGGCAATGTGGCTCACGCCGATCCCGCCTCCGACCTCCCTACGGTCTTCGCCGCGCTGGGCGCCACCATGACCACGGCATCCAAGGGCGGCTCCAGCCGTGATGTCGCTGCCGCCGACTTCTTCACGGGGTTGTTCGAATCGGCGTTGAACGAGGACGAGCTCCTCAGCGCCATAAAGGTCGATGCCGAGGGGGGTGGACGGGGCTCTGCCTACGCCAAGCTCTTCAACCCCGCGTCCCGCTATGCCATCGTGGGAGCGTGTGCGGTGGTAGACGTGGACGGCGACGGAACCTGCACGGCCTGCACGGTTGCTGTAGGCGGATTGACTCCAACAGCAACTGTCCTCGAGTCTGTGGCGAGCGCACTGGTGGGCAATCCGATCACCGACGACACTGCCGAGACAGCAGCTCAGACCGCCGGCGACGAGGTTGGGGATCACGTAATGGGGGATGTTTACGCCGGTGAGGGCTACCGGCGAGACATGCTGCCCATCTTCGTTGCCCGTGCCTTGGCGGCTGCGGGATCCCGGGCCGGTTGACGAGAGAATCTGAGGAAGAGGGGTCGCGCAATTGAAGACCCCTCTTCCGTCGCCCTCGAGAACATGACGAGACCTTGCTTTCACTTCAGACGGCTCGAGAGCGAGGCAGATCCCAAATCGGACGTCTGCGACCAGTGTGTGGCGGCGGGAGATTCCTGGGTCCACCTGCGGTCCTGTCTCCTGTGCGGGCAGGTCGGTTGTTGCGACAACTCGAAGAATCGGCATGCGCGAAAGCACTGGGAGCAAGACGGACATGCTCTCGTGCGTTCCCTCGAGCCGGGGGAGACATGGAAATACTGCTTTCCCGACCGCTTCCTCGTGGAGTGACCGAGCGAATCCGACATTGCCCCAACCCTTCAGTGCAACGAGTCGGCCGCCGACCTTCACAGCACTAGCGTGTGGCCCACATGGAAGTATCAATGACTATCAACGGCCGCGCGGTCACGGCCGAAGTCGAGCCCCGCACCCTGCTCGTCCACTTCATCCGGGAGCAGATGAGACTCACGGGCACCCATGTCGGTTGCGAGACCGGGTACTGCGGCGCATGCACGGTCCACCTCGACGGCAAAGCCATCAAGTCGTGCACGATGTTCGCCGTTCAGGCCGAGGGGGCCGACATCATGACCATCGAGGGAGTCGCCGATGGTGAGAAGCTGCACCCTGTCCAGGAGGGGTTCTGGGAACGACACGGTCTGCAATGCGGTTTCTGCACACCGGGCATGATCATGTCGGCAATTGCCCTTCTCGACGAGAACGACCACCCCTCCGAAGCGGAAATCCGCCATGGCATCGAAGGCAACCTCTGCCGCTGCACCGGCTATCACAACATCGTGCGTGCCGTCGAGTACGCAGCGGCCAAGATGCGTGGCGAGGAACCACCCCCTCCCGATTGGGAGAGAGTTTCCTGATGTACCCACGTCAGTTCGACTACACCGCCCCCTCGTCCATCGAGGACGCCCTTACCGCATTGGGCGAGGATGCGAAGGTCATGGCAGGTGGCATGAGCCTGATACCACTCATGAAGCTCAGACTCTTCTCACCCGGTCTCGTGGTCGACATCGGTCGCATCCCCGGTCTCGAGGGCATCGAAGACAACGGCGACCACATCGAGATCGGCGCTTTGGTGCGTCACGCCACGACGGCGAGTCACCCCCTAATTGCCCAGAATGCCCAGGCTCTGGCCACCGCAGCATCTCTCACTGGCGACGTCCAGGTGCGTAATCGAGGTACCACCTGCGGCGCTCTCGCCCATTCTGATGTGGCCGCAGACCAGCCGGCGGGCGCTCTGGCCTGTGGAGCCATCATGGTTGCCCGCTCGTCCAAAGGCACCCGGGAGATAGATGCCGGCGACTTCTTCGTGGACTCCCTCACGTCTGCATTGGAACCGAACGAGATACTGACCTCGATCCGCATTCCCAAGACGGGACCCGGGGAGGGCTCGGCGTACGACAAGTTGGGGCGCCGCGGCGGCCATTCCGACTACGCGGTTGCGGGTGCGGCGGCCTGGGTGAGGAAGTCAAATGGCTCGATCGCCGACGCCAGAGTGGCGATAACGGGCGTGGGCACCAAGCCTCAGCTCGCCGAGTCGGTCGGCCAGGCCCTCATCGGCACAGACGGGTCGGACGCCGCCATCGGTGCCGCCGCGGAGAAGGCAGTTGACGAAATCACGGTCCTGGAGGACCTCTACGGCTCCGAGGAGTACAAGACCCATCTCGCCAAGGTCTACGTCCGTCGTACCGTCAAAGCCGCCCTCGCCAACGCCTCCTGAGTCGCCGCTTCACACGTCACCCACGGCGGCACGTCCCAGTCCCCCGATTCAGTCGGATCGTTGCCAGATCAGCCGGCGAGAATCTTCGCCTTCTGTGCCTCGAATTCCGCATCGGTGAGGACACCCGCCTCCTTCAGGGAGGCCAGCTCCTTGAGTTGCGCCAGCGTGTCATCCGTGCCCGACGGGGCCGGCGGCGGAGCCTGATACTGCGGCTCCTGATTCTGGTATGAGGCCGCCTCTTGGTCCGCCCAGCGGTTTGCCTGTCGACGTGACACTCGATTCGATACGGCCGTGGCCGTGCCGGCGACGACAGCTGTGCGCGCCATTCCTCTGACTAATCCCATTTTCAGTCCCTCCTGTCAGCCTTCTCCTCTCTCGAGCTCGTCGAGAGTCGAGATGATTTCGTTGACTGGTATTCGACCTGACGCGACCAGTCTCGCCCCTGCCTTGCGGAGGGCCGTCGCGAATGGAGCCGCCCACCGATTCTCGTACAAGAGGATCGCCGCCGCTACATCTGGTTCCAGGATGGCTCCGGCTTCTTCGTAGTCATCCTCATCCAACATCCCAGACGCCACGCCGACGAACACCGCCAGTTCGGGGTCACCGTCGAGATCCATGTCTGAGATGTCTATTGCCAGCACATTCCCTTCCGCGTCCTTCTCGAAAAAGGCGAGGTCGAGCAGGCGAATGATCCCGCGGTCGACCAGATCGACCAGATGTGGGAAGGCTTCACCATTCGGCTTCGAGCCCTTGGGCCACTCCACGACGATGTAGTCGACGGGCCCCAGCTCAACATCGGTATCGGTCATCTTCATCCCTTCCTCTAACCGGATGTTCCACGAAGCATGCTCCAGGCGGTGCGAGGCGACATCCCCCCGATTGGGCTAACCACGTCGTCCCTTCGGTCTGTGGCCCGCAAATAGCCCCATTTGGAGGACGAACGCGGGAGCGATTCACCGTAGAAAGACGAGGCGGGCGTCTCTGACCGGCCCACCGGCTTTTCTTGGGAGCCCGCGAATCAAGGAGGTAGACGAGACGATGGCCGCAACACTGGACGATGCCCAGCTCGCAGAACTCTTGGAGGAAATGGGTAGGGCAGACACCGTCGAGTTGAAGCTCACCGTACCCGACTCCGGTTTCCGCTCGGCCGTCGACTCCCTCGACCTCGATCCGCTCGAGGCTCAGATGCGTCAGGTCATTTTCTTCGACACTCCTGACCTGACGCTCTACACGAACGGCGTTGTGGTGCGTAGCCGACGCATACAGGGTGGTGCGGGTGACACAGTCGTGAAGCTCCGCCCACTCCCCAAAGGGGTGCGTGTGGGTAAGAATCACCGTCCCAAGGGTCTTGGCGTCGAAGTCGACGCCATGCCCGGAGGGTTCGTCTGTTCCGGTTCGATCAAAGGCAAGACGACGTCCGCGGAGGTCCGGAAAGTCGCTCAGGGAAAGGCCAAGATCGGTCCCCTCTTCACCAAGACACAGAAGGATTTCTTCCGTCAGCATGCCCCGTCGGGGCTGAGGATGAGAGATCTGAGCGTGCTGGGGCCCATCACTCTCTTGAAGCTCAAGTTCAGCCCCAAGACCCTGGGAAGGCCGATGGTCGCCGAGCTGTGGCTCTACCCCGACGGGTCGAGAATCCTCGAGCTATCTACCAAAACCGTGCCGAACGATGCATTCCAGGTGGCGACGGAGGCACGGATTTTCCTCGCCGAACGCGGAATAGACCTGAGTGCGAAACAGCAGACCAAAACCAGAACTGCCTTGCGCTATTTCGCCTCCCAGCTCTCCGCCGCAGCGGCGGTCGAGACGGAGTCGGCGAGCGTATGAGTTCCCCGACCCAGCCAGGAGCCGAAGACATCGAGGCTGCGAAACCCCCGCGCTCCACCAGACTGACCGTCCGGCAAGCGGCTTTCATTGGCGTCGGAGCCATGGTTGGCGCCGGGATCTTCTCGCTCCTGGGCCCGGCCGGGGAAATCGCCGGTGCAGCTGTATGGGTTTCCTTCTTGATCGCAGGTGCCATCGCCGGACTCCAGGGCTACTCATTCGCCAAGTTCGGTGCTCGATACCCCACGGCCGGCGGTCTGTTGGAGTACGTGCGGAAGGCATACGGAGACGGGCATTTCACCGGGATCATCGCCTGGCTCATATACGCCACCAACATCGTGGTTACGGCCATGGTCGCCATCTCTTTCGGCAGCTATGCCAGCGAGATGTTCACCGACGGCGACCCCGGATGGCTCAAAGCATTCGCTGCGCTGGTGATAGTCGTGATGACGCTGCTCAACGTGGCCGGATCCAAGGCAGTGGCTCACGCCCAAACAGTGGTGGTGATCGTGGTTCTGGGCTCTCTCAGTGTCTTTGCCGTCGCCACTCTCACCAACATCGAGCCCGGGCTTCTGGCGTCTGCGAACTATCCAGGGTTCAGGGACATCGTGGCCAGTGTCGCCCTCACCTTCTTCGCCTTCCTCGGCTTCGGTGTAATCACCTTCACCGCCAAGGACCTCCCCAATCCGTCGCGTCAGCTTCCGCGAGCGGTGTATCTGGCTCTGGGCATCGCAACCGTCATCTACGTCGCTATCGCGCTGGGAGTCTTCGGGACTCTCCCGGTGAACGAAGTAATCGACGCAGGTGCCACGGCAATAGCGGTGGCGGCCGAGCCGATACTCGGCAACGTTGGCTTCTGGATGATGAGCATCACGGCCCTGTTCGCAACGGCGGGGGCCACCAACGCCGGCCTCTACCCGGCGACTGGACTGGCCGACGAGCTCACCGCAGACGGGCAGTTCCCTCCCCTGATGGGGGCTCGCTCAGGAAGGATCCCCAACGGACTGCTCTTAACCGCCATCGGCTCGGTCGGCCTGGTGTTGTTCTTCAGCCTCTCCGCCGTGGCTTCGATCGGTAGTGCCATCGCCCTCGTTGTGTTCGCACTCATCACCGCGGGCCACATTCGGGTTCGCCAAGAGACAGGCGCTCAGATATGGCTGCTTCTCCTGGGAGTGTTCAGTTCTGGCATCGTCCTGTTGGCCTTTGCCATCACCACCCTCGTCGAGGAGCCGGGCACGGCGATCACCATGGTGGTCTTCCTGATATTGAGCATCCTGTTCGACTTCCTGTGGAAGCGGCGTCGGGCGACAACCTCGTTTGTCTGAGGACCGAACGACAGCATGGATTCAGAGAGCAACGTGACGGCGACTCCCCGGGCAGGGGGATGGAACGCGAGGCTCGCGATCCTCCTCGCCATGGCGATGTTTGTTCTCGTCGTCGACACCACCCTCATGAACGTCTCGATCGCCGCGGTGGTCGAAGACCTGGGGACCACAGTGAGTGGTGTGCAGGCGGCGATCGCGATCGAGGCACTTGTCTCGGCGGCGTTCATCCTGATCAGCAGCAAAGTGGCCGACTTGATCGGACGCAAGCGCGCCTATGTGCTGGGCCTCATTGGCTACGCAATCGGCGCCTTGACCATGACCGTTACCACCAGCGTGGTTCCCATGATCGTCTTCTGGGGCATCTTCGGCGGGCTCGGCGCATCCTTACTCCTCCCCGCGATGCAGGCTCTCATCCACGGCAACTTCAAGGGGAGCGCACAGCGCAGGGTCTACGCTCTCGTCGGCGCCTCGGCATCCATTGCGGCCGCTGTGGGACCACTGATCGGAGGCTTCGTTACCACCTACTTTTCGTGGCGGATCGGTTTCGCCATGGAGGTCGTGATCATCGCCGTAGTCCTTCTCGGAATCGGAATGGTGCGCGACGTCCCCTTCACCGGGGATCGACGCATGGACTTGATGGGAGCTCTGTTCTCGATCCTGGGAATGGGCGGTCTGGTGATGGGCATCCTGGTGTGGCAGGAAGGAGGCGAGTACGTGGGGCTGCTGATCGCCCTGGGCCTCGTCTCCCTGACGGCTTTGGGCTTCTGGTTGGTGAATCGCAAGCGTTCCGGACAGGTGCCGCTTCTCGACCCCGATTTGCTGCGGTCGAAGATGTTTCGCCTCGGCATCACCGGGCAGATGCTGCAACAGATCGCCCTCGGGGGCTCGATGATCGTCGTCCCGATCTTTCTTCAGATGGTGCTCGAGTACAACGCAATGGAGACCGGTCTGACGCTGGCTCCACTGTCTCTGACGATGTTCTTCGTCGCCATGATCGCCGGGAAGCGGGCCGGCAGGCGTCGACCGGCGAGCATCATTCGCGCCGGCTTTGCGTTGCTCGCTCTGGGGGTCCTGGTGATGATCCCGATCGTCCCTCGAACGGATTCCGGGTTGTGGTTGGCCATCCCCTTGCTCATCATGGGCCTCGGATTGGGGCTTCTCGTCTCCCAGCTCAACAACTATGCGCTGGCGCCCATCTCCGAGGAGCGAGTCAGTGAGGCAGCAGGGGTCAACTCGGCCGCGGGTTCGTTTGGCTTGTCTTTCGGTCTGGCATTCGCCGGTGGTGTCATGCTGGCGACTTTGTCTTTCACATTTGTGTCGATGAGCGATGCGAGTGACGTCCTGGCATCAGACGACAAAGAACGCGTCGCCACAGCTTTGGAGGAGGATGCTCAGGTGATGGCCAACACCCAGCTCGAGCAACTGCTCTCCGAGCAACCCGACGAGGTCGCAGACGAGATCCTCCGCATCAATACCGAGGCCCGACCAAGGGCCCTGCAGGCGGCCTTGCTCATCCCCTTGCTGGCGGCCTTGGTCGGTTTCTTCAACGGCTTCCGGATGATGCGGTTGCCCGATGTCGTGCCATCGGCTGACATCGAGGGCGGGCTCGGGGGTTGACCGCCCACCCCTGCTTCCCGGCCCTTTCATCGTTGCGCTTCACCACACTTCGAACTCGTGCCAGGATCTAGTCTCACCGCCTCATGCTCCCTCTCGAACACCGCTGGTATCGCCGGCTCATCGGGGCTGCACTCGGTCTCGGCGTCGCCGGCGGCGTTCTCACCCTCGTCTACCTGACCGCGACCGGCGCTCTTATCGACAGCGTTTTCGGCGATGCCGACGGGACGCTCTGGTCCGGGCAATGGTGGTGGATCCCGCTCACCGTGGCGGGTGCGGTCATCGTCGTGTGGTTGCGCAATAGGTGGAACGTGGTGGATCACGTTCCGGGAGGGGTCCAGATCATCGAAGCGGGGCAAATCGACCATTCGAGCGCCGTCAAGTGGGTGGGCCTCGCCATCATCTCAGCTATCACCGGGGCGAGTCTGGGACCGTCGTTCGCCCTCGCCGTGATGGGGGGCAGTCTGGGCTCGTGGCTCGCCGACTATCGCTGGCCTGAGGATCAAGCCAACGAGGACTACACGCTCACCGGAGTAGCCGGAGGGTTTGGTGCCGCGTTCACATCGCCGATTCTCGCCGCATTCATCGTCACCGAGTTGGCGCCGACGCCGAGAGCGAGATATGTCGCCGGGATCATCCCACAGCTGATCTCGGCGACCATCGGCTTCATCATCTACTTCTCCGTCTTCGGCCGCACTTTCCTCGGTGTCTACGAACTCCCCGACTACCACTTCGAGATACAGGACATGGCAATTGCGGTGGCGCTGGGCGCGGGGTCAGCGGTGATCATGGCGGTACTGGTCGTGATCGTCCTGGCGGTGCGACGATTGGGGCAGATCATCACCAATCGCTATCTCCTTGGAGTGCTCGGCGGGGCTGTCGTGGGAATCCTGGCGATGGCCCTCCCTTTGACTCTGGGAGCTGGTCAGAGCCAGCTGGAACAGATCGTCGGCAGGCTGTCCGCCTGGAGCATCGGATTCCTCGTCGTCGTGTTGCTCGCCAAGATGCTGGCTCTGGCCCTCAGTCTCCAGATCGGCTTCCTGGGGGGAAACGTGTTTCCGATGATCTTCATCGGAGGGCTTTCCGGTGTGATAGTCCATCTCCTCGTCCCCGCCGTCCCTCCAGCCCTCGCCGTCTCCTGCATGCTTGCCGCAGTACCCGGCTCCTACCTTCGAGCACCTATCGGTATGACCTTCATCGCCGCGGTGGCCGTGGCTCTCGACCCGAGGACTACGGCACCGGTTGCCGTGGCCGTGATCACGTCCTATCTGCTGGTCTCGATTGCTCGTTTCTTGCTGGCGAAACGGCGCGAGACCATGGCAGGTACCGCGACGCCTTGATTATGTAGAGCTCCCGGGCGCTTCGACCTCAAATCGCCCAACCGCGACCACCAGCAAGCCATGATGATGCCGAGCCTAAGTGGGGCGACGGCCGCTCGTCCAGAACCGGGACTCCACCCGCCCTTCCCCGGCTGGCTTCATTGCATTAGAGATCGGGCGAGCCCCCGCCTCGCTCCGGTGAGGATCGGCCACCAGATTGCTTGCGGAATTGACCGAGCCAATCACCCCTGTCGGTGGCCCTGTCGATGGCCCGCCCCGCGTGAGTCGCCCACGCCAGGAGTTGGGTACCGAAGAGGACACCGAGGGCGACGGCGAAGATCGAGCCAACGGTGACGAACAGTTCTTGATCGTCACCGCCGCCGGCGAGCCTGGTGAGGCCGATCAGGCCGAGTGCGCCGGGCACCAGAAGCCAGAATCCAGGGAGAAACGCCGCGTGGGCGGGCATCGCATTTGGCAGACGCTCGACCACGAAGGCCATCACAGTCATCACCGTCGCTCCGATCAACGCCGCGACATAGCCGCCGAGCAGCGTGTTGGCTATCACCTGGGCGGCGAACGCCGAGTAAAGGACGATGAGCAGTCCGGGAAGGGATCGACGCGGCGCGGAGTCGGCCACCACCACCCCGATGGCAAAAACCAACACACCGATCCAAATCGCCAACTCACCGAGCAGCGCCTCGGTGCTGAACAGAATCCGAGATCTCGAGACCCCTATGGCCTCGATACCGGCGAGGATCCCAAACGCAAGCAACGCCAGCTGAACGATGCCCCAGACCAAACGACTTGCCCCCGAGATCATCTGTCCCGCAGCGAGCTCGAGGACCGAGGTCGTCAATGCCGCACCGGGCAGGAAGACGACGAGTGAGGCCACCATCGGGCGCAGCCCCAGATCCGAGATGTCCTGTTGGACTGCCCAGGCGCTCAACGCCGAAACCGCGAAGGCGGCGATCACCGGAGTCATTACCTGCAGGGTTTGCTGGCCCTGGACAACCGAGCGCAGTAGTCCGACGAAAGCACCCAAGACTGCTGCTGCAAGGACCTCGAGTGGCGCGGGGTGCAGGACCAGGCAGATCCCCACTGCCACCAAGGAGTATCCCGCGACCGCTTGCAGGCGACCGAAACGCGGTTCCATGGAACGGATCTCTTCGAGCCGACGCAGACCCTCGGCCGGATCGAGCTCAGCCCGCTCCGCCAACTCCAGCAGCCGATCTAGAGCTGCCACCTGATCCAAGCGGGCGGAGCCAGTCGACGTGGTCGTCAGCTCGAGGACGGCCGGCTCACCACGACCGATCGAGACCATCAGGTAGGTTGGAAAAGCGCTGACGGCGGCCATGCTCGCCCCATATGCCCTGGCGACGTTGGTCAGTCGACTCTGCACCACATAGACCGGCTGCGTCGTGGTATTCATCGCCGCGCCCAGCTCGACGAGGAACGTCAACAGCTCCCTTGGGTGTTGCTGGCTGCCGTCCATCACAAGCGTCCAGAGGAGCATGCACTCAGGAAGAGCCGCGTCATGATCAATGGCCCAAGGCCACCAGGAGCAGTACCACTGCCAGACCAAAAACGCTGGCGACAGCCCCATACCGCCAGGAGCTCTGATGCTGTTCGGAGATGACTCCTACCAGGGCCGCGACCACCACCAATTGGAGCACCGCGAGGATCACGGCGATCCACAGAGCCTGTCTCGCTGCGACCACCTCCAAACGCCCGAGCAGGAGTGCAACAGCGGGGAAGACGGAGGCGAGCAGAATCGGGAGCCCATCTCCGGCCGCCCTGCGCAGCTCGTGAGCCTTTAGCGCCTCGACGCTCCGCACGTGATTTCCCAGGACCTCTGCGTAGAGATGAGCAATCCAGGTGGCGACACCCACTCCGACGATGAGCTCCCATCCCAATCCCGAGGCGACATCCTCCGCTTCGACAAGGACGAGTGCCGCGATGATCAGGACCGTGCCGTAGGAGGCGGCGCTCACCCACTCGGCCACCCGGTCACGCTGCGCCCTGCCGGCAGGCTTCAAGACTGGCATGGCCTTCAGGTGGCGGTGAATACCCCGAAGCGCTCTCGTATCAGACCGTGTCGAAGCCCGCGGTCGCTGACGACGAGAGACTCCTTGCCCAGCTTCTCCATCACAGTGGCAACGATCAGTGCACCGGCGAGGATCACCGGTGCCCTGTTGGCCTGCAAACCGACGATCCCTCTGCGCTCCTCATGACCCATCGATCGATAGAGCTCGATTTGACGCTCGACCTCCTTTGTGGTGACGGTGGCCCCCTGCACGACGTCGGGATCGTACGGGTTGAGCGATAGCGAAACCGCCGTGATATTGGTCATCGCTCCGCCCATTCCCACGACCGCGTCTGGCGAGCTGCGCCCATCCAAACTTCCCAAGTCTTCGCCCAGTGCCATGCGCGCCTCCTCGATGATGGACTCGCCGACGGCTTCGTCGAGACCGAAGCGCTCCGTATTCGAGACGGCTCCGACATTGATGCTGTAACGCTCATCGACCTCGCCACCACGACCGAACGTGAACTGGGTGCTGCCGCCGCCGGTGTCGAAAACGACTATGGCGCCCTCGGCCGTCCCCACTCCGGCGCTCACCGCCAGGTAGGCAAGACGGCTTTCTTCCTCACCCGACACCACCTCCACCGGCACTCCCACCCGCTCTCTGATCCTGTTGGTGACCTCCGAGGAATTCGTCGCGATCCTGAGTGCGGCGGTTCCGACCGCAGCTATAGCCAGAACATCGTGCTCCCTGGCCTCAGCCACCATCCCCGCCACGGCGCTGACCGTCCGCTCCAGAGGCTCGGGCTGAACCTCACCCGTTTCGTCGAGTCCCTCACCGAGCCGACTCACCTCAGCACGGTCGACAAGCCGGGTCCAGGATCCATCTGGATGCTGCTCTCCGATGTGGAACTTCACCGAGTTGGTCCCGATGTCGACGACGGCGTACCGAACCGGCGCCAGCCCGAGGAGACAGCGAAGACCCCGGTTGTAGCTCATGTTCACGTAACCGGACATACCGAGTCTCTCTACGGCGGCCAGAACCGCATTGGGATCCTCGGTCTCCGCGGCAACAGTCTTCGTCTGTCTCCCGTTGGCGCTCAACGTGGTCAGTTCGGCCATACAGCCCTCAATCGAATACCGAACCCGGTTCTTTTGGACGGCCACGATCTCGAGGTCGGGATCGGGCGCCACCAATTCGTCGAGGAACTGATCGAGCTCATAGATGTCCCGCTCGGTCTCAGGTCGGGGCAGGCCCCAGGCGTCGAACACAGATGCAGCCGCCACTGCCGGCATGGGAAACTCCGATTTCGAAATGGGCGCCCACAGCTCGAGACCGTTCCCGTCGACTTCCATCAGCTTCTTGATGTCGAGCAGGGCAAAGCGGATCTTGACGTTGACATCCCCCGGCCCGAGGAGATAGATCTCATCGGTTTCTACCGCTTCTCCTTCCGGGGAAAGAGCCGCGAACGCTTCCTCGGCGGAGCCGAGCCGCGCCCCGAAGGCACGCCACTCCCATCGGTGAACCACATTTTCCAAAGCTCCTCCTAGTGGTCGGTTCCGCGGCCGACTATTCAACGGCGACCGTGGTGTCAGCAGCAATCTCCGCCCAACACGCCAAGCCCGGGTCCTCGAGCGGTGGCCGGTCACCGGACGGATGTCGCTCAGTCCAGACCGGTGACCGGCTGCCAGGTCATGACAGCGTGGCGACCAGCAGCGCCTTGATCGTGTGCAACCGATTCTCCGCCTGCTGGAAAACGACGGCGCGATCGGACTCGAACACATCGTTGGTCACTTCCAGCCCATCGGGCATATCGGTGAGCTCCATGATCTCACTGCCCACGGTGGTGTTCGTGTCATGAAACGCCGGCAAGCAGTGCATGAACCGGGTGTGCGGGTTCCCGGTGGCGGCCATCAGATCGGAGTTCACCTGGTAGGCCTTGAGCTCCTCGACACGGCTCTGCCAGACATCTTTGGGCTCGCCCATCGAAACCCAGACGTCGGTGTGGATGAAATCCACGTCTTTTACCGCTTGTTTGGGATCCTCACTGACCGTGATCGTCGCCCCTGTGCGATCCGCGATCTCTCTGGCGATCTTGAGAACGTCGTCCGGTGGGGCATAGTGGCCCGGCCCGGCGAGACGGATGTCGGCGCCCATCAGGGCGGCCATCACCGTGTGTGAGCGACCCATGTTGAAGCGCAGGTCCCCGACAAAGGCATATTTGAGCTGGTCGTAGGGCTTGCCGCTCGTCTCGTGCATGGTGAGGAAGTCGGCGAGCATCTGGGTCGGGTGCCATTCGTCGGTGAGCCCGTTGTACACAGGAACTCCGGCATGCTCGGCCAACGCTTCGACGTCGGCCTGCGCCCGACCCCGATACTCGATTGCGTCATACATCCGGCCCAGGACACGTGCGGTGTCAGCGATCGACTCCTTGTGGCCTATCTGTGATCCCGACGGGGCGAAGTAGGTGACGTGCGCCCCCTGGTCGTAAGCGGCCACCTCGAACCCGGCCAGCGTCCTGGTCGAGGTCTTCTCGAAGATCAGTGCGATCTCTTTGCCGGCGAGCTTCTTGCCCTCCGTGCCCGAGTATTTCGCCGTCTTCAACGCCTTGGACAGGTCGAGGAAATACCGCATCTCATGAGGCTCGAAGTCGATCTCCTTGAGAAAGCTCCGACCCTTCAGGTTGTAGGACATCTGCAGACTCCTTTCTCTTCCCCCCAACACGCCGGTCAGGCAGGCTCCTTGTTCAGATCGTCTCCCAGGTCAACGGAAACGCAATCACCAACCGTGCGCATCGCCCACCCCGGGTGAATCACTCCTCGCTCACGCAATGAGGACCCCGACGCCGAGCACGACAATCGTGACTCCGGCGAGCATCAGCAGCAGTGGCCACACCCATCTCAGGTATCGCCCGTAGGGGACCCGGGCGATGGCCAGTCCACCCATGACCACAGCTGATGTGGGGATGAACAGATTCATCAGGCCGTTGGCGCTCTGGAAGGCCGTGACCACGAACTGGGCCGGCACCGCTACGAAATCGGCCAGTGGGGCCATGATCGGCATGGCCACCGTTGCCAGACCAGACGACGACGGTATGAGAAACGACAGCGGCAGGAACAGCAAGTACATGACGATGGAAAAAGCCGCCTGGCCGACGTCACCGAGCGCCACCTCAGCCCAGTGGAGGACGGTGTCAGTGATCTGGCCGTTGTTCATGATCACGGTCACACCACGTGCGACGCCGATGATGAGTGCCACACCGAGGAGTTCGCCGGCTCCCACCACGAAGGTCGACGTGAGATCGCCCTCCTTCATGTGGCCGAGGAGACCGATGATCACCGAGAAGACCAGGAACGAGGCAGTCATCTCCGGGAACCACCAGTAGAGGGTGGGCAAGCCGACACCGAGATCAGCCCAGGGGATCACTGCATACATCATCACCGCGAAGGCAAGACCGAAGACCCAGAGAATCGTCCTCTGCCGGGAGGTCATGTCTCCGCCCGACTCGTCCTGGGCCTTGAAGTGAGCCTCGTTGTCCGCCTTCATGTCGTAGACCAGCGACCTGGTGGGGTCCTGGTGAACGCGTGCGGCATACCGCATCACGAAGAAGATCCCGATGGCCAGCCCGACGATCAAGATCACCAACCGGCCGATGATCCCCTCGGAGATCGCCACATCGGCGAACCCGGAGGCGATGCCGGTGGCGAAAGGATTGATCGTCGAGCCGAGCGTGCCGATCCCACACCCGATCAAGACGATGGCGGCGCCGGTGAGTGCGTCGTAGCCGGCGGCGATCATCACTGTGATCACAAGGGCATAGAAGGCGAGGCTCTCCTCTGCCATCCCATAGGTGGTGCCACCCAGGGCGAACACGGTCATCAGGATGGGGATCATCCATCGCTCCCGTCCCCGGAGCCGCATGACCAGCCGACCGATGCCGGCCTGGATCGCTCCTGTCTTCATGGTCACGCCGAGGAACCCGCCGATCACGATTATGAACAGAGCGACGTCGATGGCACCGAAAAGGGTGCCGCTGTTGTAGTAGTTGATGTTGCCGGTCTCATCCTCGATGCCGTAGAGACCATTTATGGGTGCCGTGACCGAGTCGATGAAGATCCGCTGCGGGTTCGGTTCCACCTCCTGGTACGTGCCGGGAATGGGCTCACCTTCGTCGTTCAAGTCGTAGGCGCCCGCCGGCACTAGCCAGGTGGCGATCGCCGCCAGGACGATCAGAGCAAAGAGGATCGTGTATGCCGAGGGGAGCTGGAATCGCTTCTTTTCGGGTTCCGCTGTCTCCTGCGTGTCGACGTCAGTCGGCCCAGTCATCACTCTTCCTCTCTTCTGTCATCGCGCTATGCCGCTGTATCCGACGTGAGAACGACACCCATGGATTCAGGGACGTCCTGTCCGCGTTGGCGCTCCCCGCGCCCGTAACCGACAAAGGCCACGATCAGCACGATCGCAACTACCACGATGAGCCATCTCACCCAGCTCATTCGCTCACCTCCTCTACAGCGGATCCCTCTCCAGAGGACAAGTCATGCAGTGCCCGCCGCCGCGCCCTTTCCCGAGCTCGAAACCTTCGATGGTGACCACCTCGACACCGGCTTTACGCATCTCGCCGATCGTGTAGGTGTTGCGTTCGTAGGCGACGACGACGCCCGGCTCCAGCGCAACCACGTTGTTGCCATCGTCCCACTGCTCGCGTTCCTGCTGATAGGTGTCACCACCGGTC
The DNA here is from genome assembly GCA_035620735.1 of Acidimicrobiia bacterium. Lineage (GTDB taxonomy): Bacteria > Actinomycetota > Acidimicrobiia > Spongiisociales > ZC4RG35 > JANQRA01. The sequence continues at coordinate 20,435 of DASPGH010000104.1, forward strand.
TCCACGACTTCCAAGGACGAGACACCGAGGGCGTCGGCGACTGCCGAGTAGAAGTCCTCTTCTTCGGTCACGTGGAACTCACCGTTCGTTCCGGGACGCAGACTGATCGCTCTCACGTTGTCGACGACCTTCGGATAAGCCGTCGCCTTGTCCCGATCGAGCAAGGTGAAAACAGTGTCGAGGTGCATATGAGCCCGATCCTTTGTCATCACCACTGCGATGACCCGCTCCGCGGCTCCCTTGTCGAAGAGGGCCTTGGCGATCTGTTCGATCATGCGGGCCTGGGTTCGCTCACTGAGCCCGATCAGGACGGTGCCGTTTCCGATCGGCTGGACATCTCCCCCCTCCAGGGAGGAACGCCCGAAGTCCTCGGCGTTGAAGCGACCGTCATCCCCGAGGTGTGGATACCAGTACTGGAAATCGGAGTCGGCGAACATCGGGTGGTACCGGTAGATCATCGCTACGTTGTACGCCTCGAGCCGTCGCGCCGGCCAGTACATCGGGTTGATGGACACCCCACCGTAGATCCAGCATGAAGAGTCCCTGGTGAACAGGGTGTTGGGGAGCGGGGGAAGCACGAAAGCGCTGGTGTCGTCGAGAGCCGCTGCCGGCAGCGAGACTTTCCTGAACTCATCGAGATCGATATCGGCCTCAGCGACGGTGAGGCCGCCGATCAGATGCTTGGCCAGGACGTCGGGGGCATAGCCCCAGAGTGTGTCACGGACCGTGTCCACCAGCGAGACACCCACCGTGTACTCGGACACCGCCAACTCGATCAGCCGTTTGCGTCCTTCCTCACTGGCGGCCAGGGCCTCCGTGAGGAGGTCGCGTAGCAGGAAGACTTCTACACCGTGTTCTCGCATCTTCTCGACGAAGCGATCGTGCTCGTACTGGGCTCGCTCCACCCATAGGACGTCGTCGAAGAGGAGGTCGTCGTGATTCGACGGCGTGAGGCGTTGCAGGCTCAACTCCGGGCGATGAACCATCACCTTGCGGAGCTTGCCGACTTCTGAATGGACTCCCAATGCCATTTGTTCTCCTTGTCTTCTACGCAGGATCAACCCGGGACTATCTGGGTTCCGGCGTTGCCTTCGACTATTCCTACGATCTGATCGAGCCCGCCAATGGCAGCTCGCTGCCCTGTTCTCTGGACGAATCTGGCCGCGGCCTCGACCTTGGGGCCCATCGATCCTGCGGCAAAGTCGTACTCGCGTAGCTCCTCGGGTGTGGCCTTTTCCAACCGGCGCTGATCAGGCGTTCCCCAAGCGACGTAGACGCCGTCGACGTCGGTCACCATGACGAAGACGTCGGCTTCGATCTCTCGGGCGAGTAACTCGCTGGCCAGGTCCTTATCGATAACCGCCTCTACACCTATGAGGGTGCGCTCAGCATCGGGGTCATACATGGTGGGGACACCGCCTCCCCCAGCGCATATCACAACCGAGTTCTTCTCCAGCAGCCACCGGATGGGCCTGATTTCGAAGATCCGCTTGGGTTCGGGAGACGGTACGACTCGACGCCAGTATTCCCCGTCTGCCTTGAAAACCCAGTTCTTCTCACTCGCCAGCTCGTCGGCCTTGGGCTTGTCGTAGACGGGGCCGACAAACTTCGTCGGATGGGAAAATGCGGGGTCGGCTGGGTCGACTTCGATCATGGTCAGCAAGGTGGCCAAAGGGACTTCGAACGGGAGAACATTCCCCAGCTCTTGTTCGAGGACGTAACCGATCATGCCCTCTGTCTGGGCACCCAGGACGTCAAGCGGATAGGGCTCTACTTCCTCGTAAGCAGCGGCTTGGAGTGCGAGAAGGCCGACCTGGGGCCCGTTGCCGTGAGAAAGCAGCAGTGCATGCTCGCGGGCGACATCGGCCAGGGCGGGGGCCGCCCGACGGACATTGGCACGCTGGGCCTCCGCGGTCATGGGCTCTCCCCGCTTGAGCAGGGCATTGCCCCCCAATGCAACGACGACCCTCATCAGAGCACCCTCCCTTCCGTCGTCTGGCCGGCACCGCCGTATGCGGTCCAAACGTTGCGGTCGACCCCCTTGTCGAAAGTCTTGGCGCGCATGTCGCGAACATCTGCGGGACCATCGAATCGAGCCGTGTCCGGTGGGTTACGCAGAGTCATGGTGGCCGTCCCTGTCTCGATCATTCGTCGTGACCTAGTCCGTCCTCTAAGGAACAAGCGTCATCGGCTGATGACATCCCCCATGACGGGGGATTCGACGTCCCCCCCGCAAGGAGAGCAGACTCGCCTTGGAAGTTCTATCGATCTCGGCCACATCAGGCGTACATCCCCCACGTGGGGTGATCACGCTCTGACATGGGACATGTACTTTGGTGGTTTTCAGACAGGAGCCTCGACGACCATGTCACAGTTGGCATCAGGCTGGTATGCCGATCCCTCAGGGAGGCATTTGTACCGGTATTGGGACGGATCGAGGTGGTCGAACCAGATCTCTGATGGCAAAGCGTCAGCTATCGATCCGATCGACCTGGACGAGATTGCCCAGGCCACCCCTCCAGCTCCCGGCCCACAGGCAGAGGTGACGAAATCGTCCTTTCCCGTCGACATGCCATCGCCCGATTCTGAAGTCATTCAACGCGATGGTGGCAGCGGCCCCGCCGGTGTCCTCGGGGTGCTGGTCGGAGCTTTCATCGTGGTGGTCGTCCTCGTCTTCATATTCAACAACGGCGCTGATGACAGCCCGTCGTCGACCGACGCCCCGGCTGCGAGAGTCACGACCGAAGGCTCTAGCGAGGCACCGCCAACAACGGCCCCGTGATCTCCCTGCGGGAAACTCCGGGTCGGGTCAACCTTCGTCTGGGCGACAACGCCTCCTCGATTCACGTCACACGAAGAGGCAAGTCCCTGGCACGCACCGTCGTTATCCGGCCCTGAGTGATGGGGCACTGACCCGGGAACGTCGGCTGACGTGGTGGCAGTGGGTCCTACCTCTGCTCGTCTTGGTCGTGCTGTTCGGAATGATATCCCCCGATTCATCGACTACGAGGATGTTTGGGAGGAGATCATCGGTCTGAATCCCTCTGCGGTACTCCTGCTGAGCTTCATGGGTGTGGGGTCCTCCTGGTTCGATGCTGCTTTCTATACGTTCTTGATTCCCGAACTCGGATACCGGGCGGGATGGAAGGAATTTCTCTGTGCGTCTCGTGAGCCGCACATTCGCCTCTCGCTGGTGGATCTCCCTCCTGTATCTCCAGGCCATGCATGCCGTCCGCTATCTCGGGATGCTGTATCTGTTCAGAGAGATGGGCATCGGTCGGCTCGCTGTTCCCGCCGATGAACTGCTTGCTGTCTACTCCATCGGAATCTTGATGGCCTTGATGCCTGTCGTCCCCTCCGGTCTAGGAGTCGTGGAACTGACCTACATCTGGCTTCTCGCCGCGGACGACCCACATCTGGACTGACTCGGTCGCCGCGGCCACATTCACACATCGCATGTTCTTCTGGCTTCTTCCCATAGTCATCGGGTGTTCCCCTTGCTCGGCTGGATGAGGCAGTCGCGCGGACCAGTGGTCGACGACACGCCACGTCCCGGCATCGGCCTTCTATGAGCTCATACGTGACGTGGACACACGACGCGGGTGCCGATCTCCAGCGAGAAAACCTCGGTTGCGCTTCAAACCGCCACCGCCGGACGCAGCGGGGGTGCAGGATCTACTGATCGCACCCGACTGCGCAGCACGGTCTTCACGATCTCGTCGACAAGCACCAGCCCCAACGCCAGACCCATGGCGATGAGCCACTGGTAACCGGTGAGCCGGGTGAGCCCCAGCCAACTCGCCAGGAAGTCGAGCTGCGTCGGCAATACGGTCAGCAGGAACGCCGCGCCGATCAGAAGAAGCTGTCTGCTCTCCGATACGGTCTCCCGTGTGAAGATCGACTCTGTCTCGCTGCGTGACATGGGGCCGACGACGATGTTGAACAAGCTGAAGACGACGAAGCCCATCGTTGCCGCGGTGGCCAAGCCATCCGCCTCGTAGACCGCCTCCACTGCGACAGTCGTCACGGCCATGAGCAGTCCCATAGCCGTCACGCGGACCCATTGGGCACGGGAGAGGATCGGCTGGCGCAACGGCCGGGGCTTGCGCTCCATGAGACCGGGCACCGGCTTGCCGAAGCCGAGAGTGATGGCGATGGGCACCTGCACGAGGAAGTTGATCCACAGGACGACCAGCGGAGTGAACGGGATGCCCCCCAACACCAGGAATATTGCGGCAAGCAGGTACGCCACGATGAATGCCACCAAAGCAGTCATCTGGAAGCGGATGTAACCAAACAGGTTGTTGTAGATCGCCCGCCCAAACTCGACCGCTTTGACGATCGTGGAGAAGTTGTCATCGGTGAGGATCATCACCGCGGCGCCCTTCGACACTTCGGTGCCGGTGATGCCCATTGCCACCCCGATGTCGGCCTTCTTGAGCGCCGGAGCATCGTTCACACCATCACCGGTCATCGCGACGATGTGCTCCCCTCGCTGCAGCATGTGGACGAGACGGATCTTGTCCTCGGGCGCCACCCTGGCCACAACTCCGATATCGTCGAGGCGCGCGGCGAGCTCGTCGTCGCTGAGGGCGGCAAACTCGGCACCGGTCAGCGCCTCGCCCTCGATCCCCAACTGATGGCCGATGGCCGCCGCAGTCACCGCATGATCACCGGTGATCATGCGCACCTGGATCCCGGCGCTGTGACACCTGGCGATGGCATCCCGGGCTTCGGCACGCGGTGGGTCGACTATGCCGATCATGGCGAGAAGGGTCAGGTCGGTGACTTCATCGATGAGGTTGGCGCGTCGATCGAATGTTTCGGGGTCGAAGTCACGGCGGGCGACCACCATGACCCGCTGGCCTTGCTCGGCCATGCGCTCGTTCTCGCCAGAGGCCAAAGAACGGTTCTGCTCCGTGATCGGCTGTGCCTGCTGGCCCGGCAGCCAGTAGTAGGCGCCTCGGGCGATGAGAACGTCAGGGGCGCCCTTGACGAAGCACCGGATGACGTCTCTTCCCCGCTCGTCCTGCATCGCGTGGAAAGTGGCCATGAACTTGTACTCGGAGTCGAATGGGACCTCCGCCACCCGCGGGTACATCTCCCTTGCGGAGTCGACGTGGATTCCCCCCTTCTCGGCCAGCACGATCAGGGCACCCTCGGTCGGATCGCCGATCAAGTCCTCGCCGACGAGTCGAGCATCGGCACACAGAGCCATGGGCAGCATCACATCTTCGAGCGGGAGGGTTGATCCCCCGGCGTGGAGAATCTCACCTGTCGTGCTGTAGCCCTCCCCGCGGACGGTGTAGCGGTTCTGCCCCGGGACGGTGAACTCGACAGCTGTCATCTTGTTCAGCGTGAGTGTCCCGGTCTTGTCGGAGCAGATCGCAGATACCGATCCCAGCGTCTCCACAGAGGGGAGACGTTTGACGATTGCGTTCATGGCCGCCAGCGCCCGCGTTCCCATCGAGTACATCGTGGTGACGACCGCGGGGAGACCTGTCGGTATCGCCGAGATAGCCAGCGCCACGCCAGAGACGAAGATGGTGTCGAGTTCCTGATCTCTGACGAGACCGAGGATCACCATGGCCAGGAACGCCAGACCCGCCAGACCCGAGATCACCACCGTGAGACGGTCGAGCTGTTTCTGGAGTGGGGTCTTGTCCGCCTCCGTCTTGTTCAGCAACTCGGCGATATGACCGATCTCGGTGCCCATTCCCGTGGCAGTGACGATCAGCTCACCGCGTCCTCTGGTCACGGAGGTGTTCATGAAAGCCAGGTTGATGCGATCCCCAAGACCCACATCGGGCCCGACGATGGTCTCGGTGGTCTTCAGGGTGGGCGTGCTCTCGCCGGTCAGAGCCGCCTCCTCGATCTCGACTGTCGCCGCTACGAACAGTCGGCCGTCGGCGGGGACGACGTTGCCCGCCTCGATCAGTACCACATCCCCAGGCACCAGTTCTTCTGCGTCGACCTCGATGGCTTCCCCATCTCGACGGACCCGCGCGACGTTCCTCATGGTCTCGGAGAGAGCTGCCAGACTCGCCTCGGCCTTGGACTCCCCCCGGAGCCCGAGCACGGCGTTGAACACCGTGAGGACAACGAGCACGATCGTCGTCGACCAGACACCCGTCACCAGGACGTTGACTACGGCAGCGGTGAGCAAGATGATCTGCATCAAGTCGCGGTATTGGCGAAGGAACGCCTGCCAGCCGGTTTCTTTCTTCTTCTCCGCCAGTCGGTTGGGACCGTGGCGACTCAGACGGTCCGAGACCTCCGCCGCGCTGAGGCCGTGCTCCGGCGCTACGCCTAGCTCGGCGGCCACCTGTGCGACATCGAGACCGTGCCAGACCACGTCGTCGGACCGGGCTGGCCCCGGCTCCGATGTCACCCCGTTCTCCGCTTCTCCCGGTGGCTGACGGTCATTCCCTCAACCGAGCAGAGCCGCCTTCTGCTGGGAGAACTCCTGGTCGGTCAACACACCCCGGTCGTGGAGGCCGGCCAGCTTGGCCAATTCGTCCGCCGTCGAACTCGGTGCCGCGACATCCTGGATGTAGCTGCGAGTAGCTCTCTCCCTTGCCGCCATGTCGGCCATAGTCCTCTCCTGCATGGACCCGCCACGTGCTATCAGATAGATCAATGCGCCGAGCCATGGGATGACGACGAGGAAGATCACCCATCCCGCCTTCCCCCAGCCGGACAAATCGTCACTGCGGAATATGTCGGCGAAGAGACTGATGAGCAGCCATATCCACAGGAAGAACAAGAAGAACCAAAGCATCGACCAGAACAGGTCTAGAAGGGGCACGGCAGTCCTTTCTCTCGAGCCGTCGTAGGCGTGATTCCTACCACCCGACTGAACAGGAGGGCCGACCCGGCAGCATCCCCCAGGGTGGGCGAAAACCGCTGGATCTATCGCCTTCGGAGGGCGATGTCGGACCCATCCCGTTAGGACAGGATATGAGAGAACATGGCCCTTCGGAAAGACCACCGTGAGTTGTTGCGAAGACTGACCCTGAACGACGAGAGAACGCTGCGCCAGGTCATATCGGGGAGCAAGGAGTCGAAACAACAACTGCTCGACGACCGAACCCGGGCTCTGGTGAGGCTCGCCGGGCTCGTCGCTCTCGGCGCCGAGATCGCATCGCTACAGGTGGCCCGGGACGAGATCCTGAAAGTCGGTGCAGGCGATGAGGAGATCGTCGACACGGTTCTGGCCGTATCGTCAATCATCGGCATCACGCGAGTCGAGTCGGCCATCCCCCGCCTTGCCATCGCCTTAGACAACGAATGAGGCCGCCGTCTAACGTCCGCACCAAAGCGGAGTCATGACGTCTGAGAAGCAGGGGATCAAAAGGGGGACAATTTCACCGGCCCTGCCAACGCGGGCTGCGGAATTCGATATGCGGCCCCCTCTTGCCCGATCAGGATTCATCCTCAGAAGCGCTCTCGTAACCTCCTTGATGACGAGCGAGGCCGACGTCGTCACCCTCACCGCTCCGCGCGGATATGGCAAAACCACCACTTTGGCGCAGTGGGCCCGCTTGGAGACCGCCCCCGTCGTTTGGCTCCGGGCCGGCCACTCGGACAACACGCCCAAGACCCTTCTCTGCCGGCTCGCCGACTCCATGAAGCGCACCGGGATCATGACCGCCGAGAATGTCGCGTTCTTCCAGTTCATGGCGGAATCAGAGGCGGCGACTCGAGGTGCAGGCCATCTCGCAGAGCTGATCGAGTCGACTGGTTTTCCCCTTGTGCTGATGATCGACAACGTCCACGCCCTCAGAAGCAAGGCCGTCACCGGCGTGGTAGCGGATCTGGTGGAAACCCTCGACGGGCGGGCACGGATCGTTTTCGCCTCTCACTCGACGCCGCGGATCAGGCTTCCTGCGGTGCGCGCCGACGGTCGTCTCTTGGAAATCACTGAAGAGCAACTGGCGTTCAGCAGCGACGAGGTCGCGAGGTTGATGACGAATCTCGGGATCGACTCGAATCTGGCTCCGGACATCGCAAGGTCGACCGAGGGTTGGCCAGCGGCTGTCTTCTTGGCCGCAATGGCAGCACGTGATGGAGAGCTGAGGCTCAACAACGCCCATATCGAAAGTCACCTGCATCTCGCCGAGTTCGTGAGAAGCGAGGTCATCGCGCCACTCTCCAGACGACGCAGACAGTTCTTGACGCTGGTGTCACCGCTGGCTCAGATGAGTGGCCCGCTGTGCGACGCCGTTTCTGGGTATTCAGATTCCCACCGCCTCCTCGAGGCACTCGCGAGGGATACTCATCTAATCCATCACGTGGACCAGGATGCCAATTGGTTTGTCATGAACGGGGTCATTCGTCAAGCCCTTCTCTCCGACCTCGAACTCAACGACTCGCAGAATCAACTGGTCCAAGCCCGAGCGGCGGAGTGGTACGAAGCAAATGACATGCCGCACGAAGCAATCGAACACGCCCGACGGGCAGGAGACAAACAGGTGTTCGCGAGTCTCATGGAACGTCTGATCAAGAGTCAATACATCTCCGGCCGTTTGACGGACGTGCTCAGCTGGATGAAATGGCTCGATGAGAATGTCGCGTTGGAGGACCATACGGGACTGGCGGCGGTCGGAGCCCTCGTCCATGTCCAAGAAGGCAATTCCATGGATGCTGAGAGATGGCTCGATGCAGCTGCTCGAGGTCGGCAAGATGGTGAATCCAAAGCAGTCATATCGCTGGTGAGGGCAGCGATGACTGGCTCCGGTGTCGAGCGCATGGTCGAGGACATCGAGACGGCACTCGACGCCGCGGGCCCGGGCTCGCGATGGCTTCCCGCGATCCACGTCGTTGAGGGCTCGGCCCACATGGTCAATGGCCATCAAGATCTGGCCGAGGTGTCGTTTGTCGAGGCCGCCAAGATCGGGTTGGAAAACCAGTCGTTGGCAGCCGTCTTGATTGCTCTCGGCAATCGGGCACTCATAGCCATCGGCCGTGGAGACTGGGTCCTCGCAGAGACTATTACCAACCAGGCACTGTCGATCATCGACGAAGGCGAACTCGATGGTTATCTAGCCAGTGGCTTGCCTCTGATAGCCGCGGCACGCTGCGCACGGAGGGACAACGACATCGCCAGGACGCAGAGACTTCTCACCAGGGCGTCGCTAGTGCGACCGAGGCTGAGCGCTGCGATGCCGGTCATGAGTGTCCAAACACTGGTGGAGATGGCCAAGGTACATGTCGAGTTGTCAGATGTGGCTGGAGCGCGCCCCCTTATACGGGAAGCCGATGACATCCTCCTTCAGCGCCCGGACCTCGGTGTTCTTCTCGCCGAAGTAGAGACGGTCAAGGAGTCATTGGCGGGCCTGGGGCCAGGGAGGGTTGCGCTTCCTCCTTTGACCAAGGCCGAGCTTCGCCTACTTCCGTACCTCGCCACCCACCTGTCGTTCCCTGAGATCGGAGAAGAGCTCTTCGTCTCCCGTCACACGGTGAAGTCGCAGGCAACATCGATCTACCGCAAGTTGGGTAGCTCTACGCGAAGCGAGGCGATCGCCAAGTCTTACGAGATCGGCCTGCTCACCCGCTAGGGAGAAACCCCCCTCACAGGGGGATGTCACTGTCGTCTTGGGGGTGTCTGATGCCTTCAAAAGCTCTGTTTGCTGCGGAGCCCAACCCGACTGACAGGATTGCGATGGCGCTCAAGGCGGAAGTCGAGCAGCTACTGGAGAAGTTGGCAGAGGTCGCGGAACCGGAGAGCCACGAAGCGTCCGAGTTGAAGTACTTGGACCACCGCACCGGAGCCCTGGTCGCCATTGGGGCCGCCGTTTGCACCGGCGCACCGACCAAGACCTTCCAATCGCTGGTCGATTCAGCGATGGATGCCGGTGCCGCCTCAGAAGAGGTCGTGGGGGTCTTGCTCGCCGTAGCTCCGGCGGCAGGAGGTCCGAGGGTGGTGACCGTTGCACCCAGGATCGCCTTCGCACTGGGTTACGACGTCGACGCGGCTTTCGAACGCGAGTGAACGTGGCCGCACGGTCAGGAGAGTCGTATTGAGTACCTCTGCTGCGTCAAACAAGCCTGCACCACCCTCGCCACCGTGGGACGAGCGCACCCGGCGGACAGCATCCATCGCTCTCGTGCTCGGCGTCCTCTTCCTCGGCACCTTCCTCCTTTCCGGGCTTCTCGACTCGATCATCGTCGCCGGCCTGGTCGCCTTTCTGATCGAGCCCGTGATCCGCCTCGGTGTCGAGAAGCTACATCTGCCCCGCTGGCTCTCGCTCCTCATCGTCTACCTGGTGGTGGCGGCGATCGCGTTCGGCGCTGTTCTTTTCCTCCCTGTGATGATCATCGGCTCGATAGCCCAGATCGACGTCCCCGAAATAGTCCAATCCATCGACGAGTGGGTGACTCAGCTCGCCACCAGTGTGGCCAGCAGCGACTTCCTGGGCATCGACATGTCCAGCATGGAGGCCGTCAGCGGGGCCATCTCGGAGACGAGCGCCGAGTCGTCGTCGGCCCTGGAACCCGGCAGGCTCTTGGATGCCTTCGAGTCATTTCTGACCGCAGCCGCCGGCTTCCTCGGAGTCGTCGTGGGCGCGGTGTCCGCGATCTTCTTCGTGATCATTGTCGCCGTCTACCTCAGCGCAGATTCGGATCGCTACTTCCGAGCCGTCGGCGGCCTCGCACCCCATGGCTACGAGGACGATCTCTTCGAATTGGGTCGGCGGCTCAATCGGGCCTGGAGTGACTACGTCCGCGGTCAGGGCGTGATGGTCCTGGTGATCGGTTTCACGACTTTCGTCGTCACCTGGCTGCTCGGCGTCCCCGGCGCGCTCTTCCTCGGGGTGGTCGCCGGGCTACTCGAGGTGATCCCCACTTTCGGGCCCATCATCGCCACCATCCCAGCGGTCGTGATCGCCCTTTTCCAGGGGTCGACGAGGTTCGATTTGAACAACTTCGTCTTCGCTCTCATTGTCGTCGCGGCCTACATCCTGATCCAGCAGCTGGAGAGCAACCTGATCGCGCCGAAGGTGATGGGAAGCCAGGTGCAACTGCCAGCGCTCGTGGTTCTCATTTCGATCGCCGCCGCCTACCAGGTGGCGGGCATCCTCGGAGCGATACTTGCGGTCCCGGTAGTCGCCAGCGCCCGAATCCTCATGTCCTACGTGTGGGCGAAGGTGAATGCACGTCAACCGTGGGGCTCATCCGCCTGAGCCCGCAAAGCGCTGCCGGACCAAACCCGGGGTTGCTCAGGCCGTATCTGACCCATATCCGCTCATCTTCGAGCAGCCCTGAACAGGAGCGGATTTGGGCCATATGTGGCGCCAGGTACCCCGGGTGTGCGAATAGAAACCACCCAACTGGGAGGATGTCGGGAGCCCCGACTTTCGGTGAACTGGCGTCAGTGACAGGGCGATGTTCGCCCTAGTTGACCTACAGAATGGAGAAAGCGTGACTCCCGAGAACGAACCAAGCGGGTGGGCTGTCGGTTGGATCTCATACGCAGCGGTGATGTTGATGCTCGTCGGCGGCTTCCACGCGTTCGCCGGTCTGGTGGGCATCCTCGAGAACGAGCTGTATGTCCTGGCCGCCGGGTATGTTCTTGAGCTGGATGCCACGACGTGGGGCTGGATTCACCTCATCGCCGGCATCGTCGTCTTCCTGGCCGGTCTCGGATTGCTCAGCGGGGCGACTTGGGCGCGAGTGGTGGGAGTGATCGTTGCGGTCGTGAGCACGCTGGTGAACTTCGCTTGGCTGCCCTGGTACCCGCTGTGGTCGATCATCATGATCACTGCGAATGCCTTCGTCATCTGGGCGCTCATCGTGCACGGACGGGCGCTGCAACGGGTCTGAGAACCCCGACACGTGGCCTCGTTTCCCTGTGCGGTTTCGGGAAGCCCATCCTCTTGCGTATCACCTTCGTTGGGGGATGCAACAAGGCTCATGAGGAGTATCAGTGACTGATATCAACCGACTGGGAGCAGGGATCTGAGCGTCACCGAAACTCCGGCCGCCTCGTCTTCTGACGACGTCGTCTGGCACTCACTCGACGCCGCCGAAGTCGCCTCGCGGCTATCGGCTGATGTCACCAACGGGCTGACTGGCCCCGAGGTCGAGCGTCGTATCGCCCAATACGGACCGAACGAGATCCCACAGGAGGCATCGCCGAGCACATGGTCGATCGCGCTCGAGCAGCTCTCCAACCCGATGAACATCATGCTGATCATCGTGGCGATCGCCAGTCTGTTGATCGGCCAGATTCCCACCGCCGTGATCGTCGGCGCCCTGGTGACTTTCAATGTGGTGATGGGAACCAATCAGGAGCTGAAGGCCAGAGCCAGCGTCGAGGCCCTCGCTGAGCTGCAGGTCCCCCATGCCCGAGTCATCCGATCGGGTGAGATCGTTCAGATCGAGTCCACCCACGTCGTCCCTGGAGACATCGTCCTGCTCGAAGCGGGGGATGTGGTACCAGCGGACGGTCGGATCGTGTCGTCGGCCACCCTCGAGGTGCAAGAGGCAGCCCTGACCGGGGAAAGCGCACCCATCGCCAAGGACGCGTCGACTATCGCCCAGGGCGACGTTGCCCTCGGTGACCGAACCGACATGGTTTTCCAGAACACTCAGGTCACCAGGGGTACTGCCACTGTCATAGTCACTGGAACGGGCCAGTCGACTCAGATGGGCCACATCGCCGGCATGGTCAGCTCGGTCGAGCGCTCCAAATCTCCTCTCCAACAGGAGCTGGACGGATTGACCAAGATATTCGGCTTCATCGCCTGGGGCGCAGTGGCCATCATTGCCATCGCCGGCCTGGCACGAGACCAGGAGCTCGAGACGCTACTTCTGCTCTGTATCTCCACGGCAATCGCTTCGATCCCCACTGGTCTACCCACATTCGTGCAGACGATGCTGTCCGCGGGGGCTAGGCATCTGGCCGACCAGAAAGCAGTCGTAAAGACCCTCACCGACGTCGAGACGCTGGGAGGGACCACCGTCATCAACAGCGACAAAACCGGCACCCTCACGATGAACGCCATGACGGCGACGAAGATGCTTGCCGGCGGGGAGTGGTATCGAATCGAGGGCGGTGGCTACGCGAAGAGTGGCGCCATCCTTGGAGTCGCCGGAGCCGCACCTCCCGATTTCACAAGACTGGCTTTGGGCTTGAGTCTGTCCAGCGACGCCACCGTGGGAGACGACGAAAGCGTGATCGGCGACCCCACAGAGGCGGCTCTAGTCGTGCTCGCCGCCAAGATCGGCGTCGACGCGGTCGAGACCCGACGCACCATGCCGAGGGTCGCCGAGGTCCCCTTCGATTCCGAATACAAGTTCATGGCCACGTTCCACGACAGGCCGGACTGGTTGACCCCGGGCGTCCTGCGTGCTCCGCATTTGATGTGCGTGAAGGGGGCCCCCGACGTCGTTCTGGGTCTTTGTGATCGAGCCCTCTGGCACGGTGAATCGCTTCCGATATCTCAAATCAGAGAGGAGATCCTCACCGCCAACCGGGAGCTATCCGAGCAGGGCTTGCGTGTTCTCGCGTTCGCCGCCGGCGACCTCGACGATGCGCAGATGGCGGCGGCGACTCAAGACCCGTTCGAGGCGGTGAAAGACCTGCTTTTCGTGGCTCTTGTGGGGATCATCGACCCGCTGAGACTCGAAGCCCGGGACGCGGTCCAGGTGGCTCTCGGTGCCGGAATCGATGTCCGCATGATCACCGGGGACCACACGATCACCGCCCGCGCCATCGCCGACCAGCTCGGGTTGGGACCCGGCGTGGTCACCGGACTGGAACTGGGTCGACTGTCAGATCAAGAGGTGCTCGAGAAGCTGCCCGAGATCCATGTCTTCGGGCGTGTTGCACCGGAGGACAAAGTCCGGTTGGCCTCGCTGATGCAGGAGGCTGGTGACGTCGTAGCGATGACCGGTGACGCGGTCAACGATGCTGCCGCCTTGAAACAGGCGGATATCGGCGTGGCCATGGGTAGCGGATCGGAGGTCTCCAAACAGGCCGCCAAGATGATCCTGACCGATGACAACTTCGCCACCCTGGTGCGCGCCGTCGAGTTGGGCCGAGATATCTACCGACGGATCTCTTCCTACATCAGACTGCAGCTCTCTGTTCTCTCCTCTGTTCTCCAGCTGATGCTGCTGGCCACGATCTTCAACATCAACGAAGGTGTGGCCCTCTTCCCGATGATGCTGCTCTTCTGCAAGCTGTTCGTCGTGGTCGCGATCGTCGTCGGGTTCATCGCCGATGTCGCCGACCCGGGGGTGATGGAGGTGCCTCCGCGACGCCCCGGCACCAAGATCGTCAACGGCAGGACGGTTCCTCGTTGGGCGATCACGGGGTTCCTGGTGGCGATTCCGGCGCTGTTGGTCCTGCTGAACGGGCCGGACGAGCCGAGCACGACCGATCCGTCCGTGTCGATGACGATGACCTTCGCCATCGTTGCCATGAGCGCGGTGAACATCGGATTGGTCCTGCGCCGCGAGCAGCGGCCGTGGTTCTCCCAACCCGCCTTCCCGTATCTGGGATGGGTCATGGTGGGTTGGCTGTTCACGTGGGCCGCAGTCGAACTCGACATGCTGCAAAGACTCCTGCTGACCACGTCTTTGGAAGGATCACAATGGCTCATCGTGATCGGGTTGTCGCTCGTCGCAGCCCTGTACTGCGAGATCGACCGGCTCTACCGGAGACGTCGCGGGATCCAACTCTTCGGCTGAAACACAGCTGGTCTGGAGAGCCGGATATCGCCCGAGATGGAGGAAGAACATCTGGACGCGGCGATGTAATCGGTTTACATGGCTCACTCCCACCGTCTCCTCGCCGCAGCCTTGGCAGTCACACTCGGTCTGACAGGGTGCACCCTCTTCGAAGACCAGGCACCCGATGCAATAGCGGCGCAACAACAGTTCTGCTCAGATGTGGAGGCCCATGTCGCCGCGATCGGCGAATACGGCGGTCTCTTCGAAGACGTGGAACTGACCGTCGGTGACGTCAAGTCGGCCCAGGACGACCTCGAGCCAAGCCTCGAGGCGGTCGAGGAGTCGGCCGCGGTGTTCAGAGAGGCAGTGGAGACCGATCCGACATCTGGGTTGAGTCTCGAGCTCGTCGAGCCCGAGACGATCGAGGCGGTTGCGGACGCAGAGGCCGTCTTTGCCGACGCCAGCGACATAGACGACCGAACCCCCATCGTCGATGCCGGCGTGGGATTCAGCTCGGCTGCCTATCAACTCGAAGTGGCATGGGTTCGGCTCTTCGCCGATGCGGGGTGTCTCGAGGGCGATGCCCAAGCCGAGGCTGCTGCCCAGCAATGGGTTTCCGACTACGTGGCAGGCATCCAGGCCGATCTGCGGACCATCGGGTACTACGAAGGTGACGTCGACGGGCTCTACGGCCCCCTGACCATAGAGGCGGTCGAGCGATTCCAGGAGGACAACGATCTTCCGGTGACCGGGAATCGGCCCAAGTTGGTGCGCTTCAGGCGATCCTCATCACCACGGGTCACTATTCGGGCCCGATAGACGGCATGTGGTCACCAGAGGTGGAAGCGGCGCTGATCGCCCTGCAGGAGGATCTCGGCGTCCCGGCT
>DASPGH010000105.1:0-2127 GCA_035620735.1 Acidimicrobiia bacterium
TCGAGAAGGTCGAGGGCGTCCAGCGGGTCAACATCAAGCCTCAGGTCGACGAGTGGAAGTTCCCCGACGGGCACTCGATCATCGTCCTCTCCGAAGGCCGACTATTGAATCTCGGCAACGCCACGGGCCATCCGAGCTTCGTCATGAGCGCGAGCTTCAGCAACCAGGTGGCCGCGCAGATCGAGCTCTTCGCCAGCGCCGGATCCTACGAGAACAGGGTCTACACACTGCCCAAGCAACTGGACGAGGAGGTGGCCCGTCTCCATCTCGACAAGCTGGGCGCCAAGCTCACGAGGTTGAACGCACGACAGGCGGAGTACCTGGGCGTTCCCGTCGACGGGCCTTACAAGCCGGACCACTACCGCTACTGACGCCGTCCAGCAGGGAGTGTGGGCGAGCCGCCCTCGAGCGAGCTCGCCCTCGAGCAGGCTGATCAGGAGAGGGCGCCAGCCAGGAACATCGTCCCGAAGTGCAGCGTGAGTACCGCCTTGCCCTCGAATTTGCCGTGACCCGGCGTGATGTCGATCAGCATGTGATCGGCGGTTCCGGCGTCGGATGAGTACATCGAATCGAGTTTCACCACCTGAGCCATATCCGGCTCGGTGCCCCGGGCGAGGCCGCCCTTGTAGAGCGCCATCACATAATCGTTCGCACCGTTTTTCACGACACCGATGGTGTGCTCGCCGGCAGGGAGCGTGACGCCTCCGACAGTCACGTCAGCCGAGAGTTTCAACGTGGGGCGACGCGGCGTGATGAAGGTCCCGACCTCGGCATTCTCCGCATGGCTCATGTTCGCCGGGGTCGTGTTGTAGGTAATCGTTGCTTCGGCCCCGCCGGGAAGGGCGCAGGTAATCGTCTTGTTGAAATGCGGATGGGCCAGGGCGAGACTCGGCGCCGTCATGATCGCCACGACGGTCACCACGGTCAAGAATTTCTTCACTTCGTTTCCTCCTCGAGATTTGACTCGCGATGCTATCGATTCCAGGGGTGCGGTTGCAAACGTGACGCGATATCCCTGCGTGTGCCGGCTTTCGTGCGTGTTCGCGCAAGCCAACAAGAACGCGAAAGCCAGCGGACTGCCGATGGGCGCCTATCGTCCATATGCATGACACACGGATTCAGGCGCGGGGTCGCAGTGCACCCGCGGCGATACGAGTCGTAGGCCTCGAAAGGTTCATCGCCTGGTTATCGGGATTTAGCGGCACGGGCCTGCTCCTTGAGTTTCGCAAACTCTACGTCGAGGACCCGGTAGCGCTTGTCGAACCCGATCTGCTTCATCTCATCCCAGGGGAGCTGCGACCGTACGAGCGACGGCTGTAGCTTGCCACCGATCTTCTTGAGGGAGAAGAAGGTGCCCGAGTTGGGCGCTTCCACGATCTCAAACTCGGTCCACGGAAAGCCGCGGCTCTTGTGGCGATCCAACTCCTGGAACCCGATGTACAGTGTCTGCCCGTCGCTCGTCAGAATAAAGTACGAGGGTCCCTCGTCCTCTACTTCTTCGATCTCGATGGCATCCACCGCAGAAACGCGACGAACAGCAGCGACCCCACCAACGATGTCCTCCTTCACCCTTCGGCGAAACTCCGGCCCACCGGTCCAACCGCCAGACACGCGAAAGAGCCACCCGCCGAAAGCCAGGGGCACCAGCGGCCACCATTGACCGACTCTGGGCGTTACCTGGCGGGCGAAGGACCAGGACAGCAGACTGACGATCCCGACACCCACCAGGAACAGAGCGACCCGACCGATCGTCGTCGACAGGGCTACGTAGCCGCGAAGTTCCTCCAACTGCCGGCGGTTCAGGGGTCGGTACTCGGTGACAGGGAGGGTCACGACGCCGTTCGGGACCGGATAACGTTCGAGCTGTGCCGCCCGCGGAGGCAGGTCGGCTCGAGCGAGGGATTAGGCCGCACTGACCTGCACATTGGATACTTCAGCGGCGATTTCTATCCGGCGAGTCACGAGATTAGGCAGGAACGTAGGTCAACCTGATCACATCCTCGCCAATCCGGTCATGAGTCATAAGGCGGAGCGGCGGCCGGGGTCGGGCGAAATATGGTTTGCCGTGACCAAGCACGACGGGGTGCAGGTAGATTCGATACTCATCGATCAGGCCAAGTTCGGTGA
>DASPGH010000106.1:0-3903 GCA_035620735.1 Acidimicrobiia bacterium
GTGTCCCGGTGGAGGCCGTGCCCCGTCCCACCCGGATCATCGTCCTGGTCGCGCATCACGACGAGGGCACCGATCGGGCGCTCAGGTACGCGGAAAAGGTCAGAGCCGACGCGATCACCTGCGTCCACGCTGAGGAGCCCCGGTCAGACGATCTGATCTACACCTGGGATGCCGCCCATCCTGGCCATTCCCTGGAGGTGCTGCCCGGAGAGAAGGAGTCGATCTCCCAGCGTGTCGTGGAACGGGTGCGGAGGGAACGAGAGGAGCACTCCGAGTCGACAATCACCGTGGTGTTGGCCGATCGGGTGCGGATCCGTTCGATCCTGGCTCCGTTCGCACACCGGCACAGCCTCGCCATCAAGTCACGTCTGCTATTCGAACCCGACGTGGTAGTGACAGACCTAAACGTGCTCCGTCGCTCACGTCGCAGTCATCTTCGGGCAGTTCCCGTGGGTCGCATCGAGCAAGTGGTCCTGATCTCTGACATGACGAGGCCGATCCGAGAAGCGCTGACCTACGCTCAATCACTCGGACCTGCGGTGACAGCGGTGCACATCGACGTCGATTCCGAGCAGCGGGAGAGAGTCGAACGGCAGTGGCTAGAGGCAGGGTTCGATTTCGAGCTCGAGGTGATTCCGAGCCCATTCCGCAGCATCGTCGACCCGCTTGTCACCTACCTGAGAGAGCGGCGCCGCACCGCCACACCGGGAACTCTCATCTCCGCTGTGATCCCCGAGTTCGTGGTGCCGGGCCGAGTCACCCAGCTTCTCCACAACCAGACCGGGTTGGCGATCAAAGGAGTGTTGGCGTCAGAGCCGGGAATCGCAGTCACCAGCGTCCCATTCCACCTCGAACCCGAGAGCGAACAACGCGGCGACGTACCGGATTGAAATCACACCTGGTCGGCTGACTTCGACGCAGGCTCAAACCTGTATCCCATCCCGGCTTCGGTGATGAAGTATCGCGGTCGGGACGGCTCGGGTTCGAGCTTTCGTCGTATCTGTGCGATGTAGGACCGCAGATAGTGAGTTTCGTCCTCATAGGCGGGTCCCCATACCTCTCTGAGCATCATCGTCTGGGACACAAGAGAGCCGGGGTTGCGGACGAGCATCTCCAACATTCCCCACTCCGTCGGAGTGAGATGGACCTCCTCGTTACCGACCCGCACCTTCTTCGAGGCCAGGTCAATAGCGAAGTGTGGTGTTTCCACAGTCGCCTGGTCGACGCTCGGGGTGGCGCGACGAAGCGCGGCGCGCACCCTGGCGAGAAGCTCCCCCATTCCGAAAGGTTTGGCCACGTAGTCGTCTGCGCCGGCGTCGAGAGCCTCGATCTTGTCGTGTTCACTGCCACGTGCCGAGAGAACGATGATCGGTATCTCCGTCCAGCCTCGGAGGCTGCGGATCACTTCGAGGCCGTCGAGCTGGGGGAGACCTAGGTCGACGATGACGAGGTCGGGCCGTTTGTCGGCTGCTCGCTTCACGGCGGCGGCTCCGTCGGTGGCGATGTCGACCTTGTATCCGCGGACTTTGAGGTTGTTGGCCAATGCTCGAACCAGCGACCGGTCGTCCTCGACAACGAGCACCCGTGTCATGAGTCGAGTTCCACTGTGAGGATCATGGTCGTCCCGCCACCGGGCGTGTCGTCGACGGTGATCTCATGTCCCAAAGCGTCGGCGAGACCTTTGGCGACGGCCAGGCCGAGCCCAACTCCGGCCATGTGACTGTCATCGAGGGTCCGGTAGGGCTCGAAGATCATTTTTCGTGTCTCCGGGTCGATACCCGGGCCCCGGTCGATTATCCGCAGGTCGATCCTATCGCCGACGACTCCGGCGGTGACCCTCACTGGGGATTCCGGGGGAGAGTGGTCGAGTGCATTCCGGACCAGGTTCTCGACGATCCGCTCCAGAAGGGCTGGGTCGGTGGAAACATCGGGGAGCTCCACTTCGGTGTCGATGGACAGTCGATGCAATTGTGATCGGAATGCGGTCGCCACGGTCGATACCACGTCCTCGACCCCGGTTGGCCGCTTATGAACGTTCAGGGTTCCGGTCTGTAATCGTCCAGCATCGAGTAGGTCGGAGACGACTCGGTTGAGCCTCTCCGACTCCTCACTGATGGTTCGCAAGAACTCCTTCTCGTCCTCGGGCGGCCAAGCGACGTCGTCTTGGAGCATGCTCGTCACCGACGCCTGGATCGCCGACAGCGGGCTTCTGAGATCGTGTGATACGGCTCGCAGCAGAGCGGTTCTGAGCTCGTTTGCCTTCTCCAGAGCATCGAGGTCAGCCACGTGGTTGGCGAGTTCGGCACGGTCGATGACGGTCGCCAACTCAGTAGCAGTGGCCGCCAGGAGCCTCTCATCGATCGCGTCCAGGGGACCGCCAACCACCCCCACGATGGCTCCGCCACGCACAGCCACCGTCCGCTCGGCCGACTCGACTGTCTCCGGCGGATGGGTCCCAGCGGTCACGATCGGTCTGACTTCCCCGCCGACAGAGTCGAACAGGGTGATCCCATCTGCGTCGAGTGCGACCTGCAACCGGTCGATGAGCTTGTGGGGAGACCCTTCGCCCCCTGCTCCGATGAGACCCACGAGTGTCTCCGCCTCCGCCTTGGCTATGGCTGCTTCGGAGGTTCGGCGCGCAGCAGTCCCAACCAAGAAACCGACGAGTCCGGCGAGGAAGACGAATGCGATCAGGGCGAAGACGTCGTCTGTGCTGCCGATGGTCCAGGTGCGGTACGGAGGAGTGAAGAGGTAATTGGCGAGAACGAAGCCGACGACTGCTGCGGTGAGGGCGGGCCAAATTCCTCCAATCCATGCGACAACAGCTGCGATCGACAGATAGACGAGCAGCACGTTCTGCAGCGCAAACTCTCCTCGCAGGTCGAGCATGAGCGGAGTCACTATTGCGAAGGCGAGGCCACCCACGACCCACCCCCAAAGACGGCGACGACGCGGAATCGAAGAGGGATGTGGTCTGACCCTCGTCGTTGACCTCACCGGGTTCGAAATCACGTGGACATCGATATCTCCGGAAAGTCTCAGCACTCGCTGAATCACCGACCCGACGACCAGTTCCTGCCATTGGCTGCGCCGCGTGGCGCCAACCACGAGCTGCGTGGCGTTGTGGGCGCGGGCAAAAGCGACGAGCGATTCCCCCACGTCGGCATTAGCTATCTCGTGATACTCGCCTCCGAGCCGCTCCAGTAGTTGCCGATGCTCGTCGAGTTGAGGGGTCGATGCGGCGCTGAGCCCCTCGGATCGGACGTGTACCCCAAGTAGCTCGCCCTTGGCCCGCAGCGCCATTCGTGCCGCACGGCGAATGGTGTCGTCGCCGCCAGCCGTCCCCGTGAGCCCCACTACCACCCGCTCTCTCGTCTCCCAGCGGCGCTCGATTTCGTGTTCGCGCCGGTAGGCATCTACCGCCTCGTCGACTTGCTTCGCCGTCCACGACAGCGCAAGTTCGCGGAGAGCACCCAAGTTCCCCGGCCGGAAGAAGTTCGACAATGCAGCATCAACCCGCTCTGCCGGATAGATCTTGCCGGCAGCCATTCGCTCTCGTACCGCCTGCTGGGTGAGATCGACCAGGTGGATCTCGTCTGCCTTGCGCACTACACCATCCGGTATGACTTCGGTTTGTATGACCCCGGTGATCTCCTCGACGACATCGTTCAGAGATTCGAAGTGTTGGATGTTGACCGTGGAGATCACGTCGATTCCCGCCGCAAGTATGTCTTCGACGTCTTGCCAACGTTTCGGATGCCCCGACCCTGCGATGTTGGTGTGAGCCAGCTCGTCGACGAGGACGACTTCCGGCTCTCGATCCAGGATCGCCTTGGTGTCCATTTCCTCCGACTCGCTGATGCCGTGCTGGATTCGCCGTCTTGCCACCACTTCCAAACCTTC
>DASPGH010000107.1:0-40774 GCA_035620735.1 Acidimicrobiia bacterium
CGGCGGGTCGAGGAGCTCGATCGCATGGGCTTGCAGAATCGGATTGCGCCGGGCGGAGGAGAGCCGCTCCGGCTATCCGACGCTCTGCGCACGGCTGGACTCACCAACCAGTGATAGCCTGAAACCCGTGGGTGGCCAGACGATAAGTGAGACCTTGGAGCGTTTGGCGCCAGGCACCGCCATGCGTCATGCCCTCGAGCGCATAATCCAACAGGGCAAAGGTGGCCTCCTCGTATTGGGTCAAAACCAGCAGGTCACCGAGGCAAGCTCTGGCGGGTTCAAGCTGACCAGCGCCCATTTCACGCCGGCCAGGCTTTCCGAATTGTCCAAGATGGATGGCGGCATCGTCCTCGACAACAGCTGGTCGCAGATACTCGCCGCCAACGTCCACTTCATCC
Source organism: Acidimicrobiia bacterium (assembly GCA_035620735.1). GTDB lineage: Bacteria > Actinomycetota > Acidimicrobiia > Spongiisociales > ZC4RG35 > JANQRA01. The sequence goes on from DASPGH010000107.1 coordinate 399, forward strand.
CCGACGGAAGTATCGAGACCGATGAGACGGGTGCCCGGCATCGCACCGCGGAGCGGCTGGCCAAGGAGACCAACACGCCGGTGGTGGCGGTGAGCGAAGGTCGTCGGGTGGCAACACTCTTCTACGGCGAGCACAAGATCGAGTTGGCGGCTCCGACCGAGGTCGCTGCCTATGTCAACCAGGAGCTCCAATCATTGGAACGTCTCCGCAGCCGGCTCGACGAAGCCGATAGCCGTCTCAGCAGGCTGGAAGTGACAGGTCTCGTGACCTATCGGTCGGTCATCACTGTTGTCCAGCGCGCTGAGTTGGTCGACCGTCTCGCCGCGGTGATTCGAGACCGGACCAGGACCCTGGGCGATGAGGGCCGCATCGCCGCTCTCCAGCTCAACGATCTGCTCGCCGGAGTCGCCTCCATCGAAGAGTTGGTGCTCCAGGACTACGTCAAACCGCTGCGTTCCGGCGCAGTGACCCGTGCCATGGAGACACTTGACGAGCTCTCGGGTGAGGATCTCGACGATGCGGCGCGGGTTGCCAAGGAGCTCGGCTTCTCCGATCTCGACGATCCCGCCGAACCGCGCGGACACCGTCTCCTCTCCCAGGTGGGAAGACTCCCCGATCCGGTGCGAGAGGACATAGTCCGACACTTCGGCTCGGTGACGAGGCTGCTCCGAGCGACCGAGGAGCAGCTGATTGCCGTGGAGGGAGTAGGCGACACCCGAGCCGAGCAGCTTCTCAACTTCTTCCGCAGACTCGAAGCCGCCGCCCACGAGTGGGAGCCGGTGCTGGATTAGGCGGTCCTTGCTGTTGGGGCGCCTGACCGCCGTCCTGGGCAACGGCAGCATTCAGCACACGCCGACCCTCTCTGTACACTGCGGCAACGTCAATGGCCAAAGAGACCAAGTTTTCGGTAGGGGACAAGGTCGTGCATCCCCAGCATGGGGCTGCGACGATCGACAGGAAGATCCGTCAGGAGTTCGACGGGGAGAAGAAGGATTACTTCATCCTCGACATCGCCACCGAGCAGCTCACCGTGATGGTGCCGCTCGAGAAGGTCGACGATCTGATACGCCCGGTCATCTCCAAGACCAAGTCCCGCGAGGTCCTCAAGTCGCTCAAAGGAGAGCCAGAGGAGGCGGGATCCAACTGGAGTCGCTGGTACAAGGTCCTCAACGAGAAGATGGTCTCGGGTGACATCTTCCAGGTCGCCGAGGTGGTTCGGGACCTCTCCTATGCCCAACAGACCAAGGGGATCAGCCCCGCCCTCAAGCGCATGCTCTCCAAAGCTCGTCTCACCTTGAGCTCGGAGCTCGCCTTCAGTCTCGAGGTCGACGAGGAAGAGGCGATCAAGAAGCTCGATCGGGCCCTGCCCAAGGTCGATCCGGTCGAAGAGTGACCCTCAGGGTCGGGTGGGGTTATGACGCCCACCGTCTCGATGGCCCCCCTCCACTGAAGCTGGCCGGTGTCGTCGTCTCCGAGTCGGTCGGCGTCTCAGCCACGTCGGACGGTGATGTGGTCGCCCATGCCGTTATCGACGCCGTGCTGGGCGCCGTCGCAGCCGGTGACATCGGACAGCACTTCCCGTCGTCCGATCCATCGAACGAAGATGCCGACTCGATGACCATGCTGGGCCACGCCGTGGATGTGTGTGCCTCCTCCGGCTATGCACCTGCCCATCTCGACGTCACCGTCGTCGCCGAAGACGTCCGGTTGGCTCCCCACCGGGACGACATGCGAAGAATGCTCGCCGGAGCCTTGGGGGTGAGCCCGGACACGGTGTCGGTGAAGGGGACGAGCACCGATGGCCTCGGTTTCATCGGTCGTGGTGAAGGCATTGCCGCGGTGGCAGTGATCACCGTCGAGGCCATTCCTAACATCACCTCATGATCCGGGTCCACAACACGATGGGGCGTGCCCTGGTCGACTTCGTGCCCCGTGACAAGGGGAAGGTCGGCATATACGTGTGCGGGCCGACGGTCCAGTCCGAGCCCCACGTCGGTCACGGCCGGTATGCCGTGGCGTTCGATGTGATCAGGCGCTACCTCACCTGGCGCGGCCTGGTGGTCACCTACGTGTCCAACATCACCGATGTCGAAGACAAGATCATCGCCGCAGCCGAGGAGTTGGGGGAGCCCGTCGAAAAGCACGCCATCCGGATGACACAGCGGTTCACTGAAGCGTTTCGCCGGCTTGGTGTTCTCACGCCGGACATAGAGCCCAAGGCGAGCGAGCACATCCCTGAGATGCTCGAGCTGATCGAGAAGCTCATTGAGCGTGGGCTCGCCTATGAACGGCACGGCGATGTCTATTTCGCCGTGAAGACTCTGGAGTCGTACGGCAGGCTCTCCGGCCGCAAACCTGATGAGCTTCGTTCGGGCTACCGCATCGAGGTCGACGAGGAGAAGGAGGATCCTCTCGACTTCGCTCTTTGGAAGGCGGCCAAGCCAGGGGAGCCGACCTGGGAATCGCCATGGGGGCCGGGTCGACCCGGCTGGCACATCGAGTGCTCGGCCATGGCCGCCAAGTACCTCGGCGATGGCTTCGACATCCACGGTGGCGGCCTCGATCTTGTCTTTCCCCACCACGAGAACGAGGTGGCGCAGAGTGAGGGGGCAACCGGGGAGACCTTTGCTCGCTATTGGCTCCACAACGGCATGGTCAACCTCGAGGGAGAGAAGATGGCCAAGTCGACCGGCCTCATCGTCGATCTCGAATCGATAATCGACGCACGAGGTGGTCGAGCGTTGCGACTGCTCTACGTGAGAGCGCACTATCGATCGCCCATCGACTTTTCGGAGGAGCTTCTCGATGATGCCGCCGAGTCACTCGACCGCCTCGACCGTTTCCGGGAGCGGGTGGCTTCGGGGATCCCCGACAGTGATGCCATCGAGCAATTCCGTGAGGCGATGGACGACGACTTCGGCACGCCTCAGGCGGTCCGTTTGCTGTTCGATCTGGTCCGTGAGGGCAACCGAGTGGCCGATGAGGGTGGGGACGCGTCCGCGATCGGGGGTGCTGTCGAGGAGATCGTCGCCGTGCTCGGTCTGGACGACGCCGAGCCGGCGCCCGTTTCTGCCGGAGGCATGACCGACGAGGAGATCGATGAAGCCGTCGAAGAGCGCAACCGAGCTCGCCAGGAGAGGCGATTCGTAGAAGCCGACGACATCAGGGAACGCTTGGCCTCCGCCGGGGTGACGATCGAGGACGGGCCCGATGGCACCCGCTGGATACGGAAGTAGGGTCGAAGGGGTCCACGCCGTGGCCGCCGCCCTGGCAGCGGGGCGCGTTCAGAAGCTCTATGTCGAAAGGGGTCGTCGCGACCGGCTTCGTGACCTGCTGGCCGATGTGAACGACGATCTCGTGAGATTGGTTGACGACGTGCGGTCGCTGGCCGACACGGAGGCGCCGCAAGGAGTGGTGGCCGAGTGCAGACGGATCGACCCGGTGACCTTGGAGGAGCTCGCCGCGGGCGTGCCCGCGATCCTCGTCCTGGATCATGTGGAGGACCCCCACAACCTGGGTGCAGCAGCGCGAAGCGCCGGGGCGGCCGGCATCACCGGAATGTTGGTTTCCGCCCGTCGCGCCGCACCTCTCTCGGCCGCCGCATTCAAGGCCGCGGCGGGGGCGTTGGAGACCCTGCCGGTCTCGATCGTGAACTCGATCCCGGAGGCGCTGAGCCGGCTCAAGGACAAAGACGTCTGGATCGTCGGTCTCGATGCCTCAGGACATCAGAGTCTCTTTGGTCTCGATCTCCTGACTGAGCCGGTCGCGGTCGTTGTGGGATCGGAGGGCTCGGGTCTGGCTGAATTGACCCGCAAACGATGTGATCTCGTCGCCAGAATTCCGATGGCAACGGGCACCGAGAGTCTGAACGCCTCGGTTTCCGCTGCCCTGGCTTCCTTTGAGATAATGAGAGTGCGTAAGCGTGTGCAATAACGGTGGCTCAGCCACGGTTCCTGCACACGCTTAGAAGATCATGCCGCGTTAGCTCAGTTGGTAGAGCAGCTGATTTGTAATCAGCAGGTCGTCGGTTCGACTCCGGCACGCGGCTCCGATCGTTGCCTTTGTATGGGGAGTGCCGGGACGCTCGGCGACTGTACATTTCCGACGCCGAAGTGCGGCGAGGTCACTAGATGAGCAGTGTCGACGGTGCCCGGACATTCCACGCCGGTGGTGAGTCGTACGACTCGTTCATGGGCAGGTATTCGATTCGCCTCGCTCCGAGATTCGCCGACTTCGCCGGGATCGAGTCCGGTCAAAGCGCCCTCGACGTCGGCTGTGGGCCGGGTGCGCTGACCGGTGAGTTGGTCCACCGGCTCGGGGCGAGCCAAGTCGCCGCCTGCGATCCGTCCCCTTCCTTCGTGGCGGCATGCCTCGCCAGGAACCCCGGAGTCGAGGTTGTCGATGGCCGCGCCGAGTCGTTGCCATTCGAGGCCAACCGCTTCGACCGGGTCCTGGCGCAGCTGGTCCTGCACTTCGTCGCCGATCCGGAGCTGGCCGCAGCCGAGATGTCCAGAGTCTTGAGGCCGGGCGGGCGGGCCTCTGCATGTGTATGGGACTTCTCCGGTGGCATGGAGATGCTCAGCCAGTTCTGGCTGGTCGTTCTCGGTCTCGATCCCGACGCTCCCGACCACGAACGAAATCTGCGCTTCGGACGCGAAGGGGAGATTGCCGCCTTGTTCGACAGAGCCGGTTTCGTCGACGTCATCGAGGACAAGCTCTTGGTGCAGGTGGACTACGTCGATTTCGACGAGCTCTGGGCGGGGTTCCTCGCCGGCATCGGTCCTGCCGGCTCCTACGTGGTTTCGCTCGAGGACAGGGCGCGGCAACGGCTGCGTCACCGATTCTTAGAAGCCCTCGGCTCACCGACGTCCGCGTTTTCGCTCTCGGCCGTGGCAATCGCAGCCAGTGCCCGGAAACCGGCCTGAGTCAGCCCCACCACTGATCTGGTGATCACAGATCCATAGACGAGGTGTAGGGTCGGATCAGGACTTAGGAGGACAACCGTGCGTCGAGCGCTACGTCTGACGGCAATCGTCGCGGTCCTGGCCTTGGGAATCGCACCGGCCGTGGCCGCACCCGGCAATGGAAACGGTCCGAAACCCGATTACTTCGTCGTCGAGGAGGATTTGCCATTCGAAGCCCTCCCTGGAGCCACGGCCTATTGGGGTGCTCACAAGGGAGCCGGATATCGAATCGAGGTGCCCGACGATTGGAATGGGTCCCTGGTGATGTGGGCCCACGGGTTCCGTGGCACGGGTCTCGAGCTCACCGTTGATAATCATCCCTTGCGCAGTTTTCTGATACCCAGTGGCTACGCATGGGCCTCCTCCAGCTACACACGGAACGACTACGACATCACCGTAGGTGTTCAGGACACCCATGCCCTTGCCACCAGGTTCAACGGGATCGTGGGCACGCCGGATCGGATATACATGACCGGCGCGTCGATGGGTGGCCACATCACAGCGGTGTCCATCGAGCAGTATCCGAGCTTCTACGACGGTGCCATGCCTATATGCGGCGTGCTCGGCGACTACGAGCTGTTCGACTACTTCCTCGATTTCAACGTCGCCGCCCAGCAGCTCGGTGTCGGCGATTCGATGTTCCCGGTGGGGTCTGACTACCTCACGACGACGGTTCCGGCGATCAAGGCGGGTCTCGAGGCCGTGCCCGGCGGCTGGCCCAACGCCTTGAACGCAAACGGTGCGAATCTGAAGGACCTCACAGAGTTGCGTTCCGGCGGCGATCGACCGAACTTCGACCAGGCCTGGTTCTTCTGGAACACCTTCCCCAGTTTCCAGTCCGGGGCGGGCAATTTCCTCTTCGACCTTGGTGCTCAGGATGGAACCCTGGCTCGTTCGCCGGGAGTGGCGGTAGAGAACAGCGACGTCGTCTATCAATTCGACACCGACGGCACACTCAGCCCCGAGGAACAGTCTTTCAATGACGAAGTGGCCAGAGTTGAGGCCGATCCACAAGCCCGCGCCGGCAACGGGCTCGCACAAGTACCGAAGGTGGCCGGGGATCCGGGGGTCCCGGTGTTGAGCCTGCACAACCTGGGTGACCTGTTCGTTCCCTTCCACAACGAGGTGATCTACGGACAGGAGGCAGCGGCAAACGGCAAGAGCGATCTGGTGGTGCAGCGGGCCATCAGGGGAGTCGGCCACTGCGATTTCACCGCATCAGAGCTGGTCACGGCGTTCGTCGATCTCGTCGCTTGGGTCGAAGCCGGGGTGAAGCCGGCCGGCGACGACGTCACCGACCCCGTGGCCGTGGCCTCCGCGGACTTCGGTTGTGTCTTCACCAACGACCCGAGCAACCAGCACGTTTTGGCTGCACCCTGCCCTTAGGCTTCGATGTCACCAGACCCGCAAGTCCTGATACCTAATACCTGATACCAGACAGCGCCCGACTTACCCTTCCGGACGATGTTGAGCGATGAGGACAGGGCGATCCTCGACTTCGAGAGGGCCAGCTGGTGCGAATCGGGACCCAAGGATCAGACGATCGAGATGGTTCTCGGCCTGAGTTCGGCTGCCTACTACGAGCGGCTGATTGCCGTCATTTCCACGCGGGCAGGTTCCGCATACGACCCCCTCACGGCTAAACGTGTCCTGAGACTCGTCGAGTCTCCCTCCAACACCGAGCTTGCCGTCTGATGACCAACAACAAGGGAAAACACGCTTCGCAGACGCCGGGGACCTTCTATCGGGATCTCGCCATCATGATCGTTGGCGTCATCCTCGTGGGCGCGGCTGTCTTCTTTCTCCTCTATCTGTTCGCCGACGAGCCGGCCACCGGGCCAACTACGACATCCACCACATTCGCCGAACCGACGAGCACCATCGCGGACACCTCGACGACCGACGGCTTGTCCACCACGACATCCACGCCGGGAACGACTTCGTCGACATCGGTGGACGTCAGACCACCGTCCGAGGTCACGGTGGTCGTCTTGAACTCCATGGGCCTTGACGGAGCCGCCAGTGAGAAGACGTCCGAGCTCTCCGAAGCCGGGTATCAGACACTCACCCCCGACAACTACGAACCGGAGCAGGATCCGTCTCGTATCTGGTATCGGGAAGGGTTTGCTCCCGAGGCCGCTGTTCTTCTCGAGCATCTCCCCGGGGCGGCCGTTGAGCCCATTCCCGACGAGTCAATCGGCGAAGGAGCCGACGTGGTCCTGGTCCTCGGGGCCGGTTACGGCGGATGACCCATCGCGCCGTGGGCTTCGGCCGCGGCTTTCCTCGAGCCTGGCTGTTGCCCATAGGTGCTCTCACCATCATCCTCGGCGTGGCCGCCAGCGGTCGTCTCAGCCGCTCCATCGTCGCCGACCTGTTGGCCTGGTGGCCGATCTGGTTGGGGTTGGCGATAACCGCCTACCTGCTCCGGGAGCGTCGGCTCGGGAATCTGAGGGCGGCCGGCCTCGTTCCCATCATCGCCCTCTTCTTCGTCGTTCTCTTCATCTTGGGCCATCTGGCGGGTTGGTCGATCATGCCCTCTGCCTCTCAACGTCTCGTGGGCCCCGAGCCTGGGTCGGTCGACACCGCCACGTTGATAGCGGAGATTGACGGCCAGTTGGAGGTGCGAGGGGAGTCAGAATTTCTCTATCAAGTGGAGCCGATCAAGAGGGGGGGCCGCGTCGGGATCCCCGACGCAGTGGAGACGGTGGCCGACACGATGGTGACGGTCGCACTCGAGGCGCCGCCGAACCCCGGGCTCTACAGCTACGCCGGCTGGGACGTGCGTCTCTCACCAGGTCCGGTGTGGAGTCTCGACCTGAGGGGCGCAATCGACGCCGACTTGACCGCGCTGGCGCTCGACGAGGTCGAGGTGAGCGGCGCCGGGACGGTTCGGTTGGGGGAAGCCATGGTGGAGACCCTGGTCGATGTCGGCGGCTCGTTCCAGATGACGATCCCAGCCGGGACCGCCGCAAGAGTCGTAGGCACCGCCAGGGTGCCGTCTTCCTGGACTCTCACCCAGGACGGGGCAAGCTCCTCAGGCGGCGGGAACGGGTGGGTTTTCACCGTGGTGGGTGACGCCTCCCTGACGATCGTCGAGCGGTAGGGCTCTACAATCCTCGAACCGTGCCCTCAGATCGGCTCCGACAGAACGCGATCATCGTCTGGACCCTCGTAGGGGCCGCTCTTCTGGGATGGGTCATCCTGATCATCGCCGAGGCCGTGCGGGTCATCTGGCTGCCGATAGCCTTCGCCGCCGGCATCGTCTTCCTCCTCGAGCCGGCGGTCAAGATGTTCGAGAGGCTCCGGCTTCCTCGTCTCGTTGCCGCTCTGCTCGCCATGTTGGTGATGGTCGCCGTGGTCGTTGCCGTAGGGGCCCTGGTGTGGCCTACCGTCCAGGAGCAGGGGACCGAGTTCATCCAACAGCTACCCGACCTCTATGTCGGCGTTGTCGACTGGATCAAAGGTGTGGCTCCCAACTTCGGTCTCGACCTCAATGAGTTCCTCTCCCAAGAGGCGATCGAGGAGTGGTTGCGTGATCCGGCCAACCAGGAGACGATCCAGAACCTCCTGTTCGGGTTTGGAGCAGGTGCCGGGGTCATCCTGCGTGGCGTAGCCGAGACGATCGCCGTCATCGCACTCGCCCCGGTCCTCGCTATCTACATCCTGATGGATCTCAACCGGTTCAAGTCTCAGTCCCTGGAGCTGACCCCGCCCCAGCACAGGAACGAAGTGGCCTATGTCGGAGGCGAGCTGGGCACTGCCATGGGGTCATTCGTCCGCGGCCAACTGCTCGTGGCACTCATCGTCGGAATCGCTTCCAGCATCGGGATGTGGGCCATTGGGTTGCCCTTCTGGCTCCTGATCGGGATCATCGCCGGGTTTCTCAACTTGATCCCATTCCTGGGCCCCGTCGTTGGGGGCGCACTCGCCGCCCTGGTCGCCTTGCTCAACGGTGATGTGTGGCAGGCGGTGTGGGCGGTGGTGATCATGATCGGGGTCCAGCAGGTGGACAACCATCTGATCACACCCATGGTGCAACGGGCACGCGTCAACCTCTCGCCACTGGTCATCGTGCTGGCCTTGATCATCGGCGGCTCCCTGGCCGGGCTCCTCGGAGTCCTCGTGGCCATCCCGGCCACGGCAGCGATTCGGATCATCGTCGGCCACCTGTGGCGAACCCGAATCCTCGGCCAGTCCTGGGAGGAGGCGAGCGAGGCCATGATCGAGATGACCGAGCCGCCGGAGCGGCTGGCCCGTCTCAGCAGGAAGAGCCCCGAGCAGTCTCGTCTTTTCGACACTCAGGAACTCAGCGCCGTCAACGAGGCTGTGGCCGAAGACGAAAAGGTCTAGTCGGTCGGTTATCTGTCGGGCCGGTTGACCGATGGGGGACACAGACTGCGCAACCGATGGGCAGGCTCAGCCGGATCTCATCCCACTTCGCCCAGGTAGGCCTGACGCATCTGCGGGTTGGCCAGAAGACCCTCGGCGGTGTCGCTGAGAACGATCTTCCCGGTTTGCAGGACGTATCCACGATCGGCGATAGAGAGTGCCATGTTGGCGTTCTGCTCGACCACGAAGACAGTCGTCCCGGCTTGATTGATCCGTTCGATTATCTCGAAGTTCTGCGCTACCAGAACTGGAGCGAGCCCCATCGAAGGCTCGTCCATGAGCAGGACCTTGGGCTGTGCCATCAGCGCACGTCCCATCGCCACCATCTGTTGCTCGCCGCCGGACAGGGTGCCGGCCTTCTGGTTGAGTCGCTCCTTGACCCGCGGGAACAACTCGAAGACCCTGTCGAAGTCGGACGTCAGGTCCTCGTCGGAGCGGAGGTAGGCACCTATCTCGAGATTCTCCCGGACTGACATTCGATTGAAGAGACGACGGTTTTCCGGAACCATCGTGATTCCACGGCTCACCCGGTCGGCGGTGGTCCACTGGCTGACGTCCTCGCCGTCGAGTAGCACTTCGCCGGTGGTCGGTTTCACATACCCGAGGACAGTTTTCAAGGTCGTTGTCTTTCCCGAGGCATTGCCACCGAGAAGACAGACCATCTCACCCTGGTAGATGTCCAGGTCGACGTCTTTGAGGATCTGGACCGCCCCGTAATGGGTGTTCACGCCACGGAACGAGAGTACGGGAGTCCTTTCGGACACTAGCCGGCCTCCGCCGGACGCCCGAGGTAGGCCTCGATGACCTCCTCGTTGGTCGAAACCTCGTCATAGTCGCCTTCGGCGATCTTGACCCCATGATCGAGGACCACCACCCGATCAGAGACGTTTCGGACGACTTTCATGTCGTGCTCGATGACCACGACCGTCAGGTCGCGATCGTCGCGCAGTTTCCCGATCAACTCTGTCAGTTCGGCGGTCTCCCTGGGGTTCATTCCCGCCGTCGGCTCGTCCAGTAACAGCAGCTTGGGCTCGGTGGCCATCGCCCGGGCGATCTCGAGCCGTCTCCGGTTTGCGTATGACAACACGAACGCAGGCTGATCGAACCGATATCCGGTGAGTCGGGTACCAAAGAAGGACAGCACCTCTTTGGCCTTCTCCTCGATCATCGCTTCTTCCGCACGCTGTTTCTTGGTCTGGAGGATCGTGCCCCACATCCCTTCCTTGGTGCGGCAATGCTGGCCCACCATCACGTTCTCGAGCACTGTCAGGTTGGGGAACAAGCGCACGTTCTGAAAAGTGCGAGCGATACCCCTTCGTGTGATCTCGTTGGGTTCGTGATGCGCAAGGTTGTCTCCGTCGAAGATGATCTCTCCCGCGTCAGGCTGGAAGAGCCCCGAAATCACGTTGAAAAAGGAAGTCTTGCCGGCTCCATTGGGCCCGATCACCGAGACGATCGTTCCCTCGTCGATGTGGAAATCAACGCCGGCCAGGGCCTTGACCCCCCCGAACGCCTTGGTGAGCCCTCTGATCTCGAGAAGTGGCATCGGCCGCTACACCTCCAGACGGTCCTCGAGAAGGTGCGCTTCCTTGTCGAGCCAGGCATCCTGGGCCATATCCTCTTGATGAAGCTCCCGCGACCGTCGAACAGATGGCAAGAGGCCTTCGGGCTTCTTCAGCATCATCACCACGAGGATGGCTCCGTAGAAGAGGAGCTTGTACTCGGCGAACTCCTGGAGCAGGCCAGGCGACTTGGGGCCGCCAAGCACGCCGATCAGCACGAATGCCCCGACCACAACTCCGGGAATACTCCCCATGCCGCCGACGATCACGACAACGAGAATCACGATCGAGACGAGCACGTCGAACGAGTTGGTGAACACTGCCCCGACCTTGGCGGCGAATAGGGCTCCGGCGAACGAGGCGACGATGGCGCCTGTCACGAAAGCGAGCAGCTTGGCTTGTACGGTGCTGATGCCGATCGCCTCTGCGACGTCTTCGTCCTCACGCATGGCGGCCCATGAGCGACCCACCCGCGATTCCTGGGCCCGGTAGGAGATGTAGGCGGCGATCAGAACGAAGGCGGTGGTCAAGTACACGAAGAGCTCGGGTCGGGTTCCTCCGACCTCGCCGAGGAACGGCACCTGAACGCCCGGAATGCGACGGATGCCCTGCGAGCCGCCAAAGACCGGGGTGAACCAGTCGGAGAGCAGGAGGATCCTGACGATCTCGCCAAATCCGAGAGTCACGATCGCCAGGTAGTCACCCCGCATCCTGATGACCGGTGTGCCCACCAGGAGACCGGCGAAGGTGGCGAGCACCAGAACCACCGGGAGAGCTAGCCACCAGGACAATTCGGGTGAGATCGTGGGGCTCAATGGCGAAGTCAGCACCGCCATGCCGTAGGCCCCCACTGCGAAGAACGCCACGTAGCCCAGGTCCAGGAGCCCGGCCAGACCGACGACGATGTTCAACCCCAAACCCATGAGAATGAGAAGCGAGACGTTGATCAACAGCTCGTTGAGGATGCCGCCGAGGAGCATGGGGAGAACGATGGCGGCGAAGATGGCAAGTGCGATGATCCCCCGACGCAGCCGGCTCTTGGGATCTGACTCCTTCACCTTCGTGGTGAACGCCCCGAGCCTCCCTTCGTACCTTCTCGACAGAACGACCACGAGAACCGCGATGACGGCGACCGACCAAAGCCTCAGCCCGCCCCCTGGCGCGTAGATCAGTCTGATCGCAGACCGGTTCTCCACGATGTCGGACACCACGACTTCGAGGAGGGCAATGCTGAGGACCCAACTCGAAACCAGCCAGACCGACTTTCGCACTTCTTTGGAGAGAGCAGGAAGAAGGCCCCCGACGGCTCCGACCACTACCGAAGCAGCTGCCAGCAGGAGAAGCCCGAGGGGGATCCCCTGCTCGAACGTGAGCGAGTCGATCATGGACTGGTCCATGTTGGGGAAGAATCTGACGACGTTCACGCTGTCGATGAGGAGCAGGAACAGAGATGTGAACACCGCAGCCACGAGCCCAACGGCTGCCCCGGTCAGCATGCCCGTCCCCTTTTCGACTTTCGGCTGTTCGAGAACATTCAGCTCGCCACGCGCGGCGAAGTAGGCGATGGCCAGGAGCGTGCCGTAGAGAAAGAGATCTCCCATCCTGAGGATCGGGTTTATCAGCGTGCGCGCGTTGAAGGTCTCGATCATGCCGATGGAACCGAGGAAGGACATGCTGACGCCGGCCAGCAAGCCGAAGTTGATGCTGCGTTTGAAGTCGATCATGCTCGCTCCTCCGAGCCCAGACGCTCGCCGAGGAGACCACTCGGCCGGAAGACGAGCACGAGGATCAGCGCACTGAACGCAACGGCATCCTTGAGCTGCGAGACGGCGGGGATGCCAAGCCCGTCGAGCACTAGCAGTGGGCCCATGCCTTCGAAGAGCCCCAGCAGGACCCCTCCGAGCATGGCGCCGGGAAGATTGCCGATCCCTCCTAGCACCGCGGCCGTGAACGCCTTGATTCCGGGAAGGAATCCGGTGATGAACTGGACATTCCGGAAGAGCAGGGCCCAGAGGAGACCACCGACACCGGCCATGGCTCCGCCGACGGCGAACGTCATGATGATGGTCCGGTCGACATTGATACCCATCAGGCCGGCGATTTCCTTGTCTTCGGCCACCGCTCGCATCGCCCGCCCGGTCTTGGTCCTCGTCACGAAATACCACAGGGCGATCATCGCCAGGATCGCGACAACGATCACCAGGAGTTTGGTGCCCTCTATGGGCACTCCGAGGATGTTGATGTCCCGCCCGAGGATGCCCGGTGGGGAGGGATAGGTCTGCAGACCGACTCCGAACAGCCCGGCAAAGGCGTACTGGAGGAAGAACGAGACCCCGATCGATGTGATAAGCGGGATCAGCCGGGGGGCTCCCCTCAGGGGCCGATAGGCGACCTTCTCTGTGAGGACTGCGATCAGCGTGGAGGTGATCATGGCTATGACGAGGACGACGGCCAGGGAGAAGAAGGGATTGGCGTCCCACAGGCCGTACTGGAAAAGAAGGGTCGCCGCCACCCAGCCGACCATGATCCCGCTCATGAAGACCTCGCCGTGGGCGAAGTTGATGAAGCCCAGCACGCCATAGACCATCGAATAGCCGAGGGCCACCAAGCCATACATCGCACCAGTGCTTATCGATGAGACGAACAGGTCGCGCCATTGCGTCACGGTCGGGCCCTCGCCGGCGATGAAATTCTGAATGGTTCCGGTGAGACCTACGACGATGGTGATGATCGCCGCAACGCGAATGAACCATAGGAAACTGTCGACCCAGTTGAACCGGAAGCGACGCGCGGAGGCTGTTGTCTCAGTCGTGTTGGAAACCACTTGGCGGGGCAGCATACGAGAAAGCCCCGGCTCATGTGAGCCGGGGCTTCCGTTTCTTCAGAGACTAGCTCTGACCAGTTTTGCTCAGCCTTCGGGAACGTATGAGAAAACGACGTTTTCAGTCGCATTCGCATAAACGTTGTCTGTGTTCTGGATGACTGTGATCGCGGCCGCGCCACAGTCGCCGAACTCATCGCAGTTGAGCGTCCCGATGATCCCGGAGAAGCCCGAGACCGAGTTCAGCTCGTCACGAAGCGCCTGCCGGTCGATGTGAAGAACATCACCGTCGACGACCGCGACGTTCTCAATGGCCGTGAGCAACAGTGTCGTTGCGTCGTAGGCATGCGCCCAGAACGGGGCCGTCGGGGCCTCGTTGTGCTCGGCTTCATAAGCTGCGAGGAACTCTTCGGCGTTCACGTCGGTCGCCTCGTTGGTGTTTTCACCGAAACGGAGGTCGGGGCCGGAGAAGTAGAAGTCAGCTGACTCCGGGACTTCCTCGATGAATGCCGGGGAAAGAATTCCGTCGGCGCCCATGAACGTGACGTCCTCGAGCCCGGACACATTCCCCTTCTGCTGTGCGATTGCCGTCGCTTCAGCGATGAAGATCGGCATGAACACACCTTGTGGGTTGGTGCCGGCAACTTCGGTCAACACCGGAGCGGCGTCCGTCGTGCCCTTCGGAATCGACGTATGGACGGTGATCGTCCCGCCGAGCTCCTCAAAGGCGTTCTGGAACGCGGTGGTGAGACCCTGTGTGTAGGGGTCGCCATCGTGGATGAGGGCGACTTCGGTCAGCCCAAGCTCTTCGTACATGAAGGTGGCAGCCGCCGCACCCTGAATCAGGTCGTTGTGCGCTGTCCGGTAGTAACCATCGTGGTAGTCGGAGCCAGCGGTGCCTGCGAGATCAGACGTGAGAGCCGGTGAGGTGTTGGATCCCGAGATCATCACCATCCCGTCTTCGCTGATCAGGGGCATCGCAGCCGTGGCCGCGCCGGAACACGAGGTTCCGATGACGCCCACGACCTGATCGTCGGCGACGATCGTCTGCGCAGCTGCCTGACCACCGTCTGCCGAGCAGAGGTCGTCGAGGCCAGTGCCGACTTCGACGTCGTGACCATGGATCTGCCCATAGTCGGCAACAGCGAGCCGGACTGCGCGCTCCTCAGGGATACCAAGGGTGGCGTCCGGCCCGGAGATCACCTGAAGCGAGCGAATCTGTATTGCTTCGCCGGCCTCTACGGTCACGGCACCGAGCTCACCCGCCTCGAAGTCGCCACCGCCACCCCCATCACCGCATGCTGCGACGATGAGAGCCAAGGCGGAAAGTACGGCGACGAGCCGCGTGCTCTTGTTTTTGAACATGTATTCCTTCCTCCAATTGAAGTCGACAGGTCATCATGGACCTGTCGACCGCAACTTTAGACCTCCTCGGGCCTGCAAGCGCCGTGAACGCCCCCAGATGTGGCGATATCACCTACCGTTAGCCAATGGTCGACGGCACGCAGGTTCGAGCCGATGGAGTCGAGACCGAGGGTGGTGCGAAGCGCTCGAAGTCGGCTCTTCTTCCTGTCTTACTGATTTCGGTCTTGGTCAGTGGCTTTTTCGTGATCTCCCTGGCCGTGCCGGACTCCCAGCCGGTAACGAGCACCCAACCGGGGGAGGCGGTGGCACAACCCGAGGATCTTCGAGCCCAAGAGCGGGGGATCGGCCAGGTCATAGCTGGCTTCGAGGATGCACTTGTCGGCGTTTCGATGGATTCCGATGGGAACGTGGTTCATCTCCTCTGGCCCAACACGAGACCCCTGGTGCAACGAGAGACGCCCGGTGAGGGCGACGTTTCGTTCGATGCGAGTGGCGTCTTCATGGCCAGCCTGTCGGCGTCGTCTACCGAAGGTCGACATAATCTCCTTGCCGGTAGGTTCAACTCGCTTCGCTTGGTCTCGGAGAAGGCGACAAGTTTCGCCTGGCATGACGACGAGCCGGGGCGTCTTGGCTACCTGGTCGATCTCAACGATCACTGGGAGGTTTGGGAGGTCATTCCGGGTTTTCCCGCAAGAGTCCAATTCGAGGGGACCGGACCAATTCCGCAGTTGGTCGCCTGGGGTGAATGGGGCTTTGCCATGCAGGATGACGATGAAGTAGCCCTGTTGACACCGGAGGGCGGGAGGAAGGCCAGCTATCAGGGACGGGTTCTTGCATCGAGAGGTGACGGGTGGCTTCTGGTGTCGGGCGACTCCATCGATCTCCTGTCCGCCGGTGGAGGGGTCGTGCGAACCCAGGTCGGCACGAACCGGGTGGGTTCGGTCGTCTCCGCTTCATTCTCATCGGACATGCAGTCGATCGCCCTCGTAGGGAGTCGGGGGATCCTCGTGAGTCCGATCAGAGGAGAAGGCGAGACGAAGGAGCTCCACGTCGAGGACGCCTCGAGGGCTATCTGGTCGACCGACTCTCGATTCCTGATCGTGCCGAGGAGCGTGGGTCTGTCCATCTTCGATCTGAGGTCGGTCAATCAGTTCTTCGTCCTGGAGGATCACGTCGTCAGCTCAGTCGGGATCATTTCCCTGGCCGATTCCTAGAGTTGTTGCATGGCGGGATCAGGACCGACAGAAGAGCTCGCACCTGTCGACTCGTATCTATCGACCGCCGAGGGCCACGTGCTCGACGTCGCCGAGGATGGCCTCTTTCTCGACAGAACAGTCTTCTACGCCCGTGGTGGCGGTCAGCCCGGCGACGTGGGGTCTATCTCCTGGGACGAAGGATCGGTCGAGATCGTCGACACGGTCCGGAAGAACGGCAGGCCATTTCACGTGATAGCCGATGGCGGCGTCCTGCCCGACCCGGGAATGGCGGTGGAGGGGGTCATCGACTGGGAGCGCCGCTATCTGACCATGCGGACACACACTGCATTGCACGCCCTGTCCGGAGTCGTCTTCCGGGACTACGGCGCCAAGGTGACCGGCGGGAACATGACACCGGGTGAGGCCCGGATGGACTTCGAGCTCGATGGCATCTCCCAGGAGTTCGGTCAGGAGATCGAGCGTGTCCTCAACGCCGAGTTGGTGAGGGGATATCCAACCGAGATCATCACCATGGCGCGCGAGATCGCGCTCCAGGACCCCGATCTGATCAGGACCAAGGTCAATCTCATACCTGAGTTCATCGAAGAGATCAGGGTGGTCGACATCAAAGGTCTCGATCGTCAGGCCGATGGTGGCACCCACGTCAACTCGACACTCGAGGTCGGCCGGATCGAAGTGGTCAAGACCGAGTCGAAAGGCAAGTCCAACAAGCGAATGCGCATCAGGGTCACCGACACCGTCCACCCATGAAACCCGAACCCGGGGTTGCTCGGGCCATATGCGGCGCAAATCCGCTCATCTTCGCTACGTTTTCTCCAGGGAGTCAGGGGCGACGCAATGCGTCGCCCCTATTTGCTGCCCGGAGGTAGGACATGATCGATTTCATCCTGGGTCTGGCCCTGGCGGCTATGTTGCTGCGTGGCTGGACCCGTGGGTTCGTACGCGAGACACTGGATCTCGTCGGTCTCATTCTCGGGATTTGGATTGCTTTCCGGCTGTCCAATCCCTTCGGTGACTTCCTCACCAGCGCATTCGACGTCAGCCCGGAGCTGGCTCGAATCGGTGGCGGAATCGTCCTGTTCGTGCTTTTCGGCGCATTGCTCAGCATCGCCGCCCACTACCTGTCGAAGGCGATGAATCTCCCCGGTCTCTCCATGGTCAACCGTGTCGGTGGTGCCGCCGTGGCCATGGGGTGGGGAGTGGTGATCGTCTTGATCGTGGTAAGCCTGGCATCGGTGCTACCCCTGCCCGACAGCTGGCAGGACGAAGTCGACGAATCGAACATCGTCCAGCTGATCGCCGGCGAGGATGCTCTGCCCCGCCGCTTCTTCGAATCGGTTGCGGGTGACAACGTCATGGCGGCCATGGCTGCCATTCGGGACGTCTTCGGCGCGGATCGCGCCGTCCCTCAGGGTGACGAGGTCCTGGAGTTTCCCGCAGCGGAGCCCGATGAGGTGAGACAGGTTCGCAGCGAAGCTGGCTCGGTTCTGGAACAGATCAACGAGGACAGGGTCGCTGCGGACTTGGACGCCGTGGTCGCGGTGGCTCCCCTGACCGGGCTGGCTGAGGAACGCGCTGCTGCCCTATATCAGGCGGGGATACTCCAGAGGATGGAGAACTGTGCCGAGCTTCTTGCGGAGCGTGACTACCGGGTGGCCCGTTGCGCCAACGGAACCGCGCTGGCCGGCACGGCGATCGCCGCCTATGACGCGATCAGGGGAACGGCCGATGGTTCAGCGATGCTCGTCGACCCCAACTTCGACCGCGCCGGGGTGGCAGTTGTCGATGGTCCCACGGGCCGGTTGGTCGTGATCGTGCTGGCCGGTTAGACCTGAGCCATCTCGGGCTGGGGCTTCTTCCTGGCTCGGACGAGAGCCACGAAACTGACCCCGGCCAGCACGACGACCGCTCCGAGGATCTGCAGGGGGGAGGGCCGCTCCTCGAAGATGAGTGCACCCCAGACCATGGTCAAGGCAGGTTGGATGAGGATGATGGTTGCTGTCTCCACGGCAGGGAGGCGGGGAAGGGCGTAGCCGATCAGCAACCAGCCCACCACCTGCGAGCTGAGGGCCAGGACGATCAACCAGAAGTGAGCAGGGAAGGTCACTTCGAATGTGATGGTCTGGCTGACGAGACCGATGGCCAGGGCGGCGAACACCGTGCCGACCGTGGCCTCCATGAGGGGGCCGGCGGCGGGAGCCCGCTCGTCGTTGGCGTGGCGGAACCCGAGAATGAACCCGGCGTAGAGGACGGCGGCCAGGAGGGCGAACAGTGTTCCGCGAACGGGATCGGTGCCGAACGCGTTGCCCTGTCCGATGCCTGACACCATGGCGACGCCCGTCAGGATCACCGGGATCGCGATCAGAGTTGCCCGTCTCGGCCTCTCTCCCAGCAGGACCCATGCTCCCACCGCCACGAATATCACGGAGGTGTTGGCGAGGAGCGTCGCCAGTCCGGCGCCTATGAAGTCGATGGCAGTGTGCCAGGCGACGGCATCAGCACCGAGGGACAGGCCGGCCGCCACGGCGAGCCAACGGCGGCGGGCAGGGCGACGGTCCCGGCTCTTTCGCATCCACCAGAGGGCGAACAGGACGGGAAGCGCGTAGACCGCACGAAAGAACGCTGCCGTGGTGGGGGACACGTCGGAAAGGGCGTAGTAGATCGCCGAGAAGGAGATGAGAAGAGCACCGAGGAGCGCGGCGGCGAGCGTCCAGCGGTGGGAGTCGAAACGGGATGAGGTCATGAGGCTCGCGCTAGACCACGCAGCTCCTCAAATGACGTGTGCAACGCAGCGACGAACCGGTCCGAGTCGGGGAGGGTGTCGTAGTCGGCCTGTACTCCCCAGAGCAGCCGGCCGTTGTAGGAGAAAAGCGCGATCCCGATCCCGTGTTGCGCCCAGAGGGGAACCATCGGGTAGTTGGCGAGCATCTGTGACTCGAGCAGATACATGGGGAATTGGGGGCCGGGAATGTTGGTGACGGTCATGTTGAACGGCCGGATCCGGGGCCCGGCAAGACGACTGGCCAGCGAGAGGAGGGTCACCGGTGTGCCCGAGCTGAGCTCGACGAGTGTGGCCGCCCCCAGAGCTTGTTTGGTCTTCTTCAGATTGGACGTCGCCGCCTTGATCGCCTCATATCGAGCAGACGGATCCGCTTCTCCGATGTGAAGGTCGACCAGCCACATCGCCACTTGATTTCCCATTTGCCCCTGCTGGCTCGGGCTGCGGGTGGACACCGGGTTCATCGCACGGAACTCTGCTCCGGAAGGGTCGAAGTCGCGCTCCTCGGTGAGAAAGTGACGCACCGCCCCGGCGGTCGTGGCGAGTACGACGTCGTTCACCGAGCCACCGAGGGCATCCTTGATCTTCTTGACGTCGGCGAGATCCATATCTGTCCAGTTGAACCGTCTGCTCGGTCCGATATCGGGGTTGAGCGGCGTCTTGGCGGATGTGGTCAACCATCCGGACTTCAGCGAGTTGAGCGCCGCTGCGGACTTGTCGACCGCTCGATCGGTGATGATCTTTCCGTCCTTGACCATCTCGCCGAAATTGGTGAACCCGTCGATGAGACGACGGGTGAAACGGGCTGCCTCTGCGACCGCGAGCTGGGTAGGGGTGGGTGCCGGCCGAGGGTTCCATGCGGGCTCTTCTTCGATCTCCGAGCCTGGCACGACATTCAAGAGGATCGTGGTCAGGTCGACGCCGCTCAAGCCGTCGATCATGCAGTGATGGATCTTGGCGATGATCGCCCAGCGATCGCTCGACAGTCCTTCCACCACCCACAACTCCCATAGAGGCTTTGCCCGGTCGAGGTTTGTCGACACGATCCGGCCCGCCAGCTCTCGAAGTTGGTCATCCGAACCGGCGCTCGGTAGTGACGTGTGACGGACGTGGTAGTCGAAGTCGAAGTGCTGATCGTCCACCCAGACCGGTCGTCGGTCGTAGGGAACCCACTCCAGCCGCTGACGGTATCGGGGGATGTACTGAAGTTTCGAGCGGATGTGGGCTCTGATTCGGTCGATGTCGATGCCACCGTCGTCGGCCTTCAACGGAGCGGCATCGAACAGCGCCACTGCGGTGACGTGCATGTGTGAGTTGGCTGTCTCGAGCGCAAGGAACGAAGCATCGAGATAGCTGAGCGGCTCGTAGTGGAATTCGGTCATTCTCAACGCGTGACGCTATCAGGCCGCAGGGATCAGGATCAGTCCCCTAGTGGGTCGTACCGGAGCTATGGAGCGCGCCTCATCTGGTGTATGAGATTCGTCAACTCGGGTAACTTCCCGCGCATGTTGGTCGACATGGTCGTGGAGATACCCAAAGGCAGCCGCAACAAGTACGAGATGGACCACGAAACGGGTCGTCTCTACCTCGATCGGATGCTCTTCACCGCAACCCGCTACCCGGCCGATTACGGCTACATTCCCGACACGCTCGCCGATGACGACGACCCGCTCGATGCTCTCGCACTGGTCAGCGAACCGACTTTCCCGGGGTGTTGGATCACCATGAGACCGGTCGGGTTGTTCGTCATGCAGGACCAGGGTCGGGAGGACTTGAAGATTCTCGGAGTCCCGGTGGGTGACCCCGTTTGGCGAGATGCCGAAGACCTCACCGACATCCCACAGCACCTCTTGCGGGAGCTCGAGCACTTCTTCGCCGTGTACAAAGAGCTCGAGGGGAAGAAGACCGCCGTGGAAGGCTGGCAGGACTCTGCCGAGGCATTCTCGGCAATTGAACGCGCCCGCCGAGCCTTCCCGGGCAGTTCCTCGACCCCTGTTCACTAGACATACCTGAGGGGAGGCAGAGGGTGATCCCCGATTTCACCAACAGCCCCAGAGACGGATGATTCTCTCGTGGAAGACTTCCTCCAGTCCCTCGATCCTTGGCTGATCTACGCAGTCATCGCCGCGCTGACCTTTGGGGAATCGGCCGCCTTCCTCAGCTTGGTTCTCCCTGGCGAAGTGGGGCTGATTACTGCTGCAGCTCTCGGCAACGCCGCCGGGCTCAATCCTGTGCTTCTCGCCGGAGTCGCCGCGGTGGGAGCGCTGCTCGGCGGAGTCGTGGGTTATGCGGTCGGGCAACGTTATGGCCCTGGTCTCCTGGAGTGGGAGCCCATTGCACGGAGATTGGGACCCGAGATCGAGGAGTTGCGGCCTTCGTTAGTCGGCCCTAGGGCAGCGGCCCTGGTTGTGCTGGCGCGGTTCAACCAGGTCACCAGGGCCGTCGTTCCGGCCCTCGCCGGCATGGTGAGCATGGGGCGGACCAGGTTCGCACTGGCCAACGGGCTCGGTGCGGTGGTCTGGGCCGTGGTGTTCACCGCGGTGGGATACCTGGCGGCCGAGTGGTGGAGGACGACCTCCGGCCTCGTCCATGCCGTCGTCGCGGCTGCGCTCATCGTCGGTTTTGGGGGATGGTGGTTGTGGCGTCGTCGGCGGAGACGAGCGCTGCGACGACAAACATCGGTCTGACTCACATGGCGACCTGGGTGCCCACCTCGATGACACGTGACGGGGGCAGACCGAAGAACCGAATCGGGCTGGCCGCATTGCGGTGCATCAGGGCGAACAGCCGATCTCTCAGCGCCATGAAGCCGATTCCCGCCTTTGGGATCACCGTCTCGTTGCCGACGACGTAGACCGCATCGTCGGGGTCGAAGCCGAATTCGGCCGTGGTGATGTCGGCCAGAGCTTGGGGGACGTCGGGGGTCTCGGTAAAACCGTATTGGAGCAGAATCTGAAAGAACCCTTCTCCGAGCTCGTGAACGGTCGCCCGTCTCGCCCTGGGAACACGAGGTTTCGTCGCCCACTGGACCGTCGTGATGAGAATCGTCTCATGGAGCACCTCGTTGTGACGGAGGTTGGCCAGGAGTGGTGGCGGGGTGGCCCCCAGGTCCGAGAAGAGATAAACGGCTGTCCCCGGCACCCGACGCTGTGGATGGGTGGCGATCGACCCGATGAAGCGCTCCGTGGTCAGTTCCCCACTCCGTATCTTCGAAGTCAGCCGTTCACGTCCCGTTTTCCAGGTCACCATGATGGCCATGACGATGAGCCCGACGGCCAGCGGGAACCAGCCGCCTTGAGGGACCTTGATGATGTTGGCGGCGAAGAACGCCAGGTCGATGATGAGAAAAGCAGCGGATAGGGAGGCGGCCGCCGCCACCGGCCAACCCCAACGGGTCCGCATCACCACATAGAGGAGCGCCGAGGTGATCACCATCGTGGTGGTGACCGCCACCCCGTACGCCGCCGCCAAAGCGCTCGAGGTTCGAAAGCCGACCACGACTGCGATACACGTGACCATGAGGCCGTAGTTGATGGCGCCGAGATAGACCTGCCCGATCTCGCGGGGCGAGGTGTGGTCGACGTGCATCCGGGGCAGATAGCCGAGCTGGATGGCCTGTTGGGTGAGCGAGAAGGCGCCGGAGATCAATGCCTGGGATGCGATCACGGCAGCCATCGTGGCCAGGATCACGAGGGGGATCCGCGCCCAATCGGGGGCGAGTGAGTAGAAAGGATTTCGGATAGCGGTCGGGTCAGAGATCAAGAGCGCACCCTGGCCGAAATAGTTGAGCAGAAGCGCAGGCATCACGAGAACTACCCAGGCGAGCCGTATCGGGCGGCGTCCGAAATGACCCATGTCGGCATATAGGGCTTCGCTCCCAGTGACCACCAGGAACACAGCGCCCAGTGCGAGAAACGCCATCACGGGGTGGTCCGCCACGAAGGAGAGCGCGTACGTCGGGCTGATCGCAACGAACACCCGGGGATGGCCGATCACCTCGACCACGCCGAGAAGAGCGATCACGGTGAACCAGATGATCATCACCGGCCCGAAGAGGGCACCGACCCGCGACGTCCCCTGGCGTTGAATGAGGAACAGCGCCACGATGATCGCCGCAGCTACGGGGACCACGTATGACTCGAGGTCGGGTGCAATGACTCCCAGCCCCTCGACCGCCGACAGCACCGATATCGCCGGGGTGATCACCCCGTCTCCGTAGAGCAGAGCCGTCCCGAACAGGCCGACGATGATGAGCGTCCGCCTTCGTCTCTTACTTGCCTTCTCGGCTCCCTCGGCGGCCAGCGCTGTGAGGGCGAGGATGCCGCCTTCGCCGTGGTTGTCCGCCCGCATCACGAAGATCAAGTACTTGACCGTCACTACGAGTATCAACGACCAGAACATCAGGGAGAGGATTCCGAGGACGCTCTCTTCGTCGACCACAAGGCCCTCCGCAGCCAGGAAAGACTCCCGGAACGCGTAGAGCGGGCTGGTCCCGATGTCGCCGAACACCACGCCGAGTGCTCCGAGCGACGTGATCAGCAGGTAGCGGGACCCACGTTTGTCTTCAGCCATTGCAGCCGGACAGTGTTGCACGCCCGCGGGTATCTCCCCGCCCGCTTCAGAGTTACCTCATCGGTCAGCCTGCCGGACCTGCCGACCGACCTTCTGTGACTGCGATCAGATAGCCCCTCGCCCTTTCGGTCAACTCGTAGCGGTCGACCAGGTCTTGGAATTCCGGTCCATGCCCTTTGACTTCGAGGTGCGCGAGCTCGTGGACCAACACCGAGTCGAGCACCCACGGCGGCATATCCGCGAGACGATCCGAGATGCGGATCCTGCCATCGTCCGGAGTGCACGAGCCCCAACGTTTCATCTGGCGCGACGACCACTCGACACTCACCGGCGTGGGGAGTCGATATCTGGCCGCGAGCTCGGCGGCCCTTCTTCGCAGGTCGACCGTTGCCGACGAGATCTTGCGACGGGCCCTGGCCAACAACTCGTCGACGAGTCTCATTTCCTCCTCCGGGTCCATCCCGGCCGGGACCCGGACCTCGATCCGACCGTCGATCACACGGGCGGACAGTGTCCTCTTGCGGCGCTTGCTGCGAATGACGTCAACAGAGAGTTCAGCCATCCCGCCACCGTAAGGCTGACGTAGGACAGAACCAGGGATCGTCGACGGTTGGGAGCGGCTCCTCTCCGATTGGCGATCTGTAGTGCGATTCAACGCCCCCACCGTGCCCTCCCGCACCACGGGAAATCGGACCCTCATCATGGGGCTTTCAGCACTGTTGCGACCGCACCAGTGGCTCTCATCTTCACGCTGGGGTACGACCATGCTCCGCACCAAGCCACCAGAAGGGTCTGACGACCAGATCGGCCCAGCCTCAGGCCGTCTTCGCTGGTCACGTCTGGGGAGCGACCTCGCGGCGGGCTCGTACCGGATCCGTTGTCTTGGGCCTGAGCAATGGGAGACGCACCATGAAGGGGCTCATTTGCGTACTGACCAGCGCCGCTCGATGGCGATCGCGATGGCGGAACACCATTTCCGCGAGGCTCAGCGAATCCGGCAAATCAGAGTATGGGGTGCGCTGGCCGTGGTCGGGTTCGTTGCTGCATCTGCGAGCTTCGCGGTGTCTCCGCCATGGGGCTTCGGCATCTTCGTCGCCGGGCTGTGGCTGCTGGCCGCCTCGGCCCCGCGGTGCGTGGCATCCATCACCCGCAATCTCCTCGATCCCTACCGCGCTCGCGAGTCGTGGGAATCTCCTGATTGGTGGAACCACTGACGGTGGAGGTTCGAGGTGGAGATTCGGTGTCGGTGCCCTCGGCAGGATTCGAACCTGCGACACCGGGTTTAGGAAACCCGTGCTCTATCCCCTGAGCTACGAGGGCGCTTGGGTCGATGGTAGGTCTCCATATCAGTCTGAAATGTCGAGATTGCCAGGGAGAGACCCGAACTCGTGGCCGGATTAGTCGATCCGTCCAACTGAAAGCACGGTCAACGAGCGACTTGTTCCCAGCAATTCGCCATCTCGGCGTCCTCCGGCCTGGTCAGGACCCTGGATTCGACTGCGCGCCGCGCGGCACAGAACTCGGGGGTCAGTTCGTAGAACGAGTGGCCGGCCCCACTCACCACTTCCCAGTTTCTCGAGCCGAGACGGTCGATGACCTGACCGCCTATGGCGTCGGTTCCTCGCCACAGGTTCAACCAACGTCCCTCGAGTTGGGAGTCGACCGTGGTCACCAGGTGATCGAGCCCGACGGCAGGGAAGAGTGCGGGGTAGAGATGCCCGATCTGGGAGCCGTACGTGACAAAGAGCCCGGGCACCCGGTCAGCTGGGGTGAGACTCATCGCAACAGCGGAGATGAGCGACCCTTGCGAGTGAGCGGCGACGACGTCCGGGCGCTCCTGATCGATCACGGTCTGTAGGCGGGTCACCGCGTAGGGGCCGTATGCCGGTGGTGCCAGGGGATGGAACCAGCGTGGCCAGAATGAGCCGAGATCCCACAGGATCCCCACCTGTCTTCTCGAGTCCTGACCGTTGAGGAGACCACCGACGATTGAGCGCACGATCAGCACCGACGGGATGGCGACCATCAACAGCTTGGCCCAACCGAGAAGAGACCCCGGGTCGAACGGAATGCCGAGGAACACGGTGAGATTGTCAGGGTCTTCGACAACCCAGTCGGCCATGACGATGTTGTTCTGTGTGCAACCGGTGATCTCGCCTGTGCAACTCCAAACGACCGCCACGATGGCGAAGATGACGCTGTAGAGCCCGGCCGCGGCGAGCATCCAACGCGCGCGGAGAATTCCACCGCGGAACCGAGAGCCGGACGTCGGGTCTTGCCTGCCCATCCACATCGCCACCACGAATGTCCCTGCCATTACCAGAGCCAGTCCCAACATGCCCACGGTCACGAACGTTGCGCCGGCATCGAATGTGTCGGAAGTGGTGTCGGCCGCGGTCAGATAGGTCTCGACGAGCATCGCTCCGGTCAAGCCCAAGTTGGCTCCGATGAGCGTGGCAACGGCCAGGAGGCCGAGCGGAACCCATCCTGATCGGAGTCGGCCCGCGACGACCTCGCCAATCAGACCGAAGCCCGCGCTGAGGCCGAGGATCAATGCGATCTGGAAAGTGAGGTCGTCAGCGATGTTGCCCGCATCGAGGGAGCCCGTCGCCAGCGCCACCTGACCCCAGATCAGGACGATGACACCGGCCAGAGGAAGGATCGCGGTCAGGCCGAGCACCACGCGATTGACGGCGAACGCACCGGTCGAGAACGCCAGACAGATCATGGCAACGGCCGCTATGGATATCGCCGCGATCTCAACTACGTCACTTCCGGCTGCCCGGCCGGCCACCAGAGCGAGCACGGCGGCACCGAACGCGATGTGGATCCTGCGGAGACGGTGAACGATGGAGTGGATACTCCACATCCGCAGGCCGACGACCGCGTAATCGTCGCTGGGATCATCCCACTCCGGCACGGCCTTCATGGTCGGATGCATCGACGAGATCGCCGGGGCGAACAGGAAGCGGAAACGTTCGCCGAAAGTGAGCTTCTTGAACGTCGATTGTGTGGAGAGCAGGCCGAGCCCGAGGATGGCGAGGACGCAGAGTGTCAGATAGATCCAGAAGGCGGCGCCCTGAGACACACCAGAGGAGACAGGGATGTCGAGACTCATGTTGGCGAGCTGGGCGAACAAGATCCCGGTCAATGTGAGGCCTGCCAGTCGAATCCATATCCGTGACCAAATGTTGGGAGACTCGCTCATCCACCCCGCGACATTGGCCATTGCGAACGGAGCGAGGAGGATCCAAAACGCTGTGATGGACGACTTGGACGTGAGACTGCCCCAATGGAACGCCTTGACGGTCCAGCTATCACGGACCGGCTCATAGACCTTGGCGAGATCCGGTCCCCGGTCGTAGCTGACCGGGTCGTTGTACAGCAGGTTGCGTGGCGGTGTGCCGGATACGCCGTGAACGCGGAGTTCCTTCGGCAATGTCGACTCCCGGTATCGAAGAAGGTCAACCTATCCGATCCCACGCCCCAACCCCACTACATTCCTCGCACATGGAAGAAGAACGGATAGCGCTATTCATCGACTTCGAGAATCTCGCCATCGGTGCCAGGGAGGCGCTCGGAGGTATGGAGTTCGACTTCGAGCCAATCGGCAATGCCCTCGCCGAGCGAGGTCGGGTGGTGTCTCGTCGGGCATATGCGGACTGGTCGATGTTCTCCGATGCCCGTCATCCGCTGACTCGCAGCCACGTCGAGCTGATCGAGATTCCCCAGCGCATGGGGGCGGCACGTAAGAACGCTGCCGACATCAAGATGGCGGTCGATGCCATCGAGCTCGCCTTCGAGCGCGACTATGTGACGACCTTCGTCGTCTGTACCGGGGATTCAGACTTCACCCCGTTGGTGCACAAGTTGCGCGAGCTCAACAAAAAAGTCATAGGTGTCGGCGTCAAGGCTTCGACTTCCAACTTGTTGCCGCCGGCATGCGACGAGTTCCTCTTCTACGACAACCTCACCGGTGTCGATGCCCGCGATCAGGCGACCACGTCCTCTAACGATGCCGAGACCGAGATCGACTCCATCGTCACGACGACTCTCGGCGGGCTTCTTCGCTCCGGCCAGGGCGAGGTGCTCGCCTCCTCCTTGAAACGAGCGATCCTGAGAAAGGACCCGACGTTCACAGAGGCCGATTTTGGCTTCCGTGGCTTCGGGGAGTTGCTTCGCCACCTCCAGTCGGAGGGCGTCCTCGAGCTCTCCGAGGGGCCGGGGCGAGGCGACCCTGTTGTTCAGTTCCCGGAGACGGGGACCAGTGAGCAGGGTGCTTTCGACCTGCTGCACGCTGTGGTGAAGGATCTCAACTCCTCCGACGGCCCGGTGGTGCTGTCCGGCCTCAAGAACCAGCTCCGAAAGAGACAACCCGACTTCAGTGAGAAGAAGTTCGGCTACGGAGGATTCCTCCAGTTCTGCAAGGCGGCGGTGACCCGGGGTGTCATCGACCTGACCTGGGACGACAAGGTCGGGGACTACACCGTGACGGCAATGTGACCGCTCGTCACGACCTCACCTGATGCGGATACTCGATGCCTCCGCCAGTCGTCAGGCATTGCCGATGGCCGATGCCGTGGACGCAATGGTGCATGCATTCACGGGCGAAGCGGAGACCCCGCTCCGGTCGATCGTCGGTGCGTCCCTGGTCATGCCGGGCACGCTCGATGGGCTGATGGCAGTCAAGGTCGTGTCGATCGTGCCCGGGAATCCAGTCGGTTTGGTCGTCGTGTTCGGCGAGGACGGGTCGCCCCTTGGAGTGGTCGACGGTCCAACCATCACAGCGATAAGGACAGGCGCCGGCTCAGGCCTGGCCACCAGGCTCCTGGCGCGGGAGGACGCCAGGACGCTGGCGATGCTCGGCTCGGGGGCTATGGCGTTCGATCAGATCGAGGCGGTGAGGACGGTCCGGCCCATCGAGAGCGTCCTGGTCTGGTCCCGCAACCTCGACAACGCACGGAGAATGGCCGAGCGTGTTGGTGGTGTGGCCGTCGCAGAAGCCGACGAGGCCGTCTCCCGAGCGGACGTAGTCTCCTGCGCCACTCCGGCCACGACGCCCCTCTTCGATCCGGCCTCGGTCCGCCCCGGTACCCACGTCAATGCGGTCGGGGCCTTCACCCCCGAGATGGCTGAACTCGCACCCGGGCTCCTCGAACGGGCCTACGTGGTGGTCGACGATGTCGATGCCGCCGCCGCCGAGGCCGGTGACCTCCTCCAGGCTGGTCGCCACCCCGACGCCACCCTTCGCGACCTCCTCGATGGTCGGGCTGGGGCTATCGCCGAGGACGTCACCGTCTTCAAGAGCGTCGGCGTGGCCGCCCAGGACGTGGCCGCTGCCGGCCGTGCCCTCGCCAACGCGGAGCGTGATGGGATCGGTCTCGTAGTGGACTGACCACCGTTCTGTGGAGTCAGGACGCGAATAGTTCGCGTCCTGACTCCACAGAACGGTCTGGGCTAGCTGGCCTTCCGGGCCCCTCTGATCTCGAGACCGTCGAGGAGACGTTGTGAAGCGGCGGCGATCTCGTCGATGGCCTGGTCGAAGACGTCCTGGTTATGGACTGCGGGTTTGGAGAAGCCCGATATCTTCCTCACGAACTGGCGGGCGGCGGCCTCGATCTCTTCGTCGGGGGCGGGTGTGGCTCCCTCACGGAGCACCTTGATGGAACGGCACATGGTGCCAAACCTACAGGCTGCGACGTCGTACCAACTCGATCTCGTTGGAGACCACCACGGTGAGCAGGGCGGCGAGTGTCGGCAGCAAGCCCTGTGCGTCCTCACCTGTGGCCAGGCTCATGGCGAACACGAGAACCCCCACCAGCGATCGGGAGGCATGCAAGCGGTCCTGACGCAGGAACGCTTTGTGACGGGCGTCGACCAGGGTGATCGGCTCGGCCGGGTCTCTCAGCACCAGGACCAGCGCCATCGCCCCGGCGGCGAGCACGATCGCCGGTTTGACCCGAGGGAGGGTCTCCGGAAACGCGCTGGTCAGGGTCGCCACCAATGTTGCGCCGGCCGCGATCCCGGCGGAGACCCAGACCTGGGCCGGGCGACGAATCTCGGTGAACCGATCGTCGAGATACAGGGCGATCGCCAGACCGAAGGCGGCTACCCATCCTTCGGCGGTGTACCCGGCCGCAGCCGCTAACAACAGCGCGACCAGATCGGTCACCAACGGCCGCCGCCCCGTGCTCTCGGTGGCGACGCGACCGACAAGGATCAGCACCCCGAGCGCCAGCACCGATACCCGGGCCCCACCGGTCAGGACCCATGCGGCGGCCAGGATCGAGGAGACCAAAGCAGTCCAGTTGTGGTCCGGGTCAATTTCGCGGAGAAGGGCCCAGGTGGTGAATGCATAGGCAGGGGCAAAGAAGATGGCCTCCGCCGGGCCGCCGTTGAGCCAGTAGAGCAAGGCAATGCCACCCGCGAGGAGCGTTATCGCGATGAGCAACAGGTTGGGAAGGTGGCGGAGGTCGATGTCCCGCCCGAGGTGGCTTCGGAACCGCATCTCTCCTGATTGTGGCTCCTACGCTGCCTCACAGTGAACAATCCCCTGAGGAGACTGCGTGACGTTCCCGCGGTTGGAGCCCTCGCCGAACGTGAGGTCGGGGGCTTTCTCGCCCTCTCCGCACTCGTCGGCGTCGGGGTCGGCTTCGGCGCCGCCGGGCTGATCCTGGCCCTGGAATGGGTCAGCCAGCTGATCGAGCCCCTGTTCGCCGGGGACGATGGCTCCATCCTCAGCCTCGACCGCGCCTGGATTTTCCTTACCGTGCCGTTTGGCCTGACGGTCGCATGGTGGGTTGCCCAGCGCTTCGCCCCCGAAATTGCCGGTGACGGGGTGCCCGCCGCCACCGAGGCGCTGTTGGTCAGAGGCGGCCATATCAGGGGTCGGGTAGCGCCCCTGAAGCTGATTGCCACCACGCTCACGGTGGGCTTCGGTGGGTCGGCAGGTCGTGAGGGCCCGATCGTTCAGATCGGCGCCGCCATCGGGTCGTGGCTCTCCCGTCGTTTCAACGTGGGTGAGGACCAGTTGAGATCACTGGTCGCCGCCGGAGCAGGGGCCGGCATCGGTGCTTCCTTCGACGCTCCCATCGCCGGGATGCTGTTCGCCCTCGAGGTGATACTGGTCTCCTTCGCCCCGCGTCACATGTCCTCGGTGGTCATCGCCTCGGTCACGGCGGCGATCACCACACGGAGCATCGTCGGCCCGGAGCTGGCACTGCGCGCCGGTGAGTACTCGCTCAACTCGTTTTCAGAACTGGTTCTCTACGCGCTCCTGGCGCTTGCCATAACTGCAGTGGGGCTCTTCTTCCTCCGCTTCCTCGATCTCGTCGAGAGTTTCACCCACGAGCGCGCCGAGCGGTTGTCGTGGCTGCGGCCTGCTCTGTTCGGTGTCGTCATCGCCGGGCTGATATTCATCGAGCCGGCCCTGTTCGGAACGGGCCAGGCAGTGACCGACCGTCTCCTTCTCGACGAGCAATTCGCCGCGGCAACCGGGCGGGGCGAGTTGTGGTGGGTTCTCATCCTGTTGGCCGTCGGCAAGGCGGTGGCGACCAGTATCACCATCTCCTCGGGCGGCTCGGGAGGTGCCTTCATGCCTTCGTTGTTCATGGGCGCTGCCGTGGGAGCAGGGTTCGCCCGCTTCGCCGAGCAGATCTCCGGAGGCGAGCTCGGCCTCGATGCCGGCGCCTTCGCCGTGGTCGGGATGGCGGCGATGTTCGCCGTGGTGGGGCGTGCGCCTCTGACCGCGATCCTGATCGTGTTCGAGGTGACGGATGCACGCGACTACGGGCTGATTCTGCCCCTGATGTTGGTGGCCACGCTCGGCACGTTCATCGCCGAGCTGTTCCACAAGGACTCTGTGTACACGATGGCATTGAAACGCAAAGGGATCCGACTGACCCGGTCAGGCGAGGTCGACATCCTGGACACGGTGACGGTGGGGTCGGTGATGGCGGGGGACCGTCTGGTGGCGACTCCAACCATGACGGTTCACGATGCGGCCCGGATGCTCGAGGCGAACAGATCCCATGGTGTGCCTGTGGTCGACGGGGACACACTGGTCGGTGTCGTGACAATCACTGACCTGACCCGGGCAGAGGGCCCGGCGGAGACGGCAATCGTCGCCGAAGTCATGACGCCGAGACCGGTGACAGTCGACCCGGACACCCCCGTGTCCCGCGCTTTGGAGCGAATGGCAGCCCTCGGTGTGGGCCGGTTGCCTGTCGTGGCGTCGGATGACCCGAGGAAGCTGGTCGGCATGTTCCGTCGAGAGGAAGCGGTACGCGCCTATCACGAGGCCCTGACCAGCACCACCGATCACCACCTCCACCGACAGCGGCTCGCCCAGAGGACCCAGCCCGGCGCCGGCTACTACGACTTCAGGGTGCCCGTGGGCTCGATAGCCGACGGTCGAAAAGTTCGGGATGTGTCCTGGCCCGAGGAGTCGACACTCGTCTCGGTCCGTCGCGGACGACAGGTGCTCGTGCCCGATGGCGACACCAACCTGATCGCCGGAGACGTGATCACCGCGTTCGGCACCGAGAGCTCCCGGAGGCGGATGATCGACCGACTCAATGCCGGAGCCGACGAGCCCACGGCGGAGATTCCACTCGTGGAGCCGGAGGAATCCGCCGAAGAAGGGACGCCCGTCGAGCCTGAATAGACTCGATGCCGCCAGCTAGCTGAAAGACAGATAAGTGGAACCATTCATCTTCGTCGTCGTGGTGGTGGCGATCGGCCTCGTTCTCTTCAACCTCTTCCGCAATCGCAAGCGTCGGATGCAAGAGGCCGAGAAGGAGGCGAAGACGGCCGCAGCGACCGGGCTGTCAATCAACCGAGACCTCTTCGAGGCAGAGGTGGGCCACCATGCCCCGTTGGAGTCGTTCCACGTCGTCGGGACGGAGGCACGGGTCACTTTCGACGTGCCGCTCGATGATGACGACGACGAGGTCCTCAACGACTTGCTCGAAGGCGAGGCCATCGAGGTCGTCAGGCAGAAGCGACACACCCTTCCCATCGACGATGTGAAAGAGATCGTTGTCTTCGCCGGCAGGGAGAGAAAGCGTGAGGTGGCCCGGCACGAGCTTCCCGCCCCGGGCGAGTTGCCACCGCCACTCCTGGAATCGGGGATGAGCTTCAGCAACATCGCCCACGACCCCTTCGCAGCGCATTTCGACGAGGGCTCAGACCTCGGTCTCACCCCCGGGACGGCGGTGCAGGTCCCAGAAGACGAGCTGCCGCCCCTCGTCGACGAGTTGAGGATCCCAAAGGGCCTCGATCGCGGTCTGCGGGCGCTGGGGACCGATCCGACCGACCTGGGTGGGCCCGAGTTCGTCATCGCTTTGCTCCGCATGTTCGGATATGGCGTGACCGAGCAGGCCTATGACGGCAGCTACATGGCCACCAAGAGTGGCGTCTCGACCTACATCGAGACCGACACGTACAAGTCCGGCGACTATCCCGAGCTGGATGAGGGAGTCATCCGCAGGTTCCTGGCCAACTACGGCTCCTCGGGTGCAGACCGTGGCATGCTCATCAGCGACAAGTACAGCCCCTTCCTCATTCACGAGATCGAGACCAACCAGCCCAGGGTCAGGTTCATCACTCGCGAGCGTGTGCAACGCTTCATCGACTCGATGGCGTTGGGCTGAAAGTTCGCAACAGAGCGCTCCTTGATAGGATGGCGCGTGGAAGGAGGTCCATTTGGGTCTCAAAGGTCAAGAATTGCTGATAATCCTGTTGATCATCGTGCTGATCTTCGGTGCCAGGAAACTGCCCGAGCTGGCCCGGTCCCTGGGTAGCTCCGCGAAGGAGTTCCGTAAGGGAATCGAAGAAGGATCGAAGGAAGACCCCGAGGACGCGCAGGTGACCGAAGCCACCGAGTCCGACCCGGCGACGCCAGAAACTCCCGACCCCAAAGATTCGTAGTTCCTCAGGGAACTCGACTCCTCGCGGCGTCGTTGTTCGAGTAGGTCTCCAAAAAGATGGAGTCCATACCACTCACATGGGAAGAGGTCGCCCGTGTCTATGGACGGAAGATCTACAACTTCGCCTATCGCCTCACCGGCAACCCTGACGACGCGCACGATCTCGTTCAAGAAGTCCTCCTTCGTGTCCGTCGCGGGCTCGACGGCTATCAGCCAGGAAGCTTCGAAGGCTGGTTGTGGCGAATCACCCGCAATGCCTTCCTCGACGACGTTCGTCGCAAGAAGCGTCGGCCGACTTCCCCGATGCCCGATGAGGTCGATCGCTGGGACCTCGCCTCGGC
Source organism: Acidimicrobiia bacterium (assembly GCA_035620735.1). Classification (GTDB taxonomy): domain Bacteria; phylum Actinomycetota; class Acidimicrobiia; order Spongiisociales; family ZC4RG35; genus JANQRA01. Next base: position 34,338 of record DASPGH010000107.1, read on the forward strand.
CGACTCGGCCGACACCGAATACGACCGGATCTCCCTCGGCGACGATATCCAGAAGGCCCTCCTCGAGCTTCCTGTCGACTTCCGCGAGGCCGTCGTTCTCTGCGATGTGGTCGGTCTTTCCTACGAGGAGATCGCGGTCGCCGTCGCCGTCCCCATCGGGACGGTCCGCAGTCGGATCCACCGAGGCCGGAAGATGCTGAAGGATCTGATCTCATGAACCATCCTTCCGAGTTGATCAGCGCCTATCTCGACGGCGAGTTGCACGGGTCGGAGTTGAGGTCTCTCCTAGATCATCTCGGTGGGTGTGGGCGATGTTCGGCGGATCTCGAAGACCTGCACAGGGTTCGATCGGCAGTTCGCTCCCTCCCCGTCTTCGAGCTGCCCGAGGGGATCGTTCCCGAGGCCGATGCCCAGGTGGTTCCGATTCATCGCAACCGGGGGCTCTGGGTCGGCGCAGCTGCCGCGGTTGTGGCCCTCGTCATCGCCGTTGCCGCCCTGGTGACCCCTACGCCGGAGCCGGTCTCCATCGAGGACCTCACCAGCCGATTCGGAGCCAGAGCCACCCTCGACCCGGCGTTCAACCCGGCCAAGGTCGTGGTACCGCTGGAGGTGAGCGAATGAGACGGTTGGCAGCGCTGGTTGGCCTGCTGACTCTCGTCCCGGCGACGGCGGCGTCGGGAGCCGAGCTCGACGAACTGCTCACCCGGAGCAACGAGGCCACCTACTCGGCCGAGCAGACCATAAGTTGCTCGACACCTGACGGTGTTCGCGACGCAGTGGTTCGAATCACCCAGACGGAGGGCGAGCTGAGGGTTTCCTCGAGTGTCACGGATGAAGTCGAGGTGGCCGCCGGTGGGGGCACCTGGTCGGTGCGAAGTGGTGACGGTCTGGTCGCCGAGGCGGCGGTCGATGCGGGCGAGAAGGAGAAGACGGTACCGCTCTACACAGTGGAGGAGGAAGAGGCGGTCGAGTACCTGGGCCGAGCCGCCATGTCCTACCTGCTCATCAGGGATGGCGAGCCTCGCGGTGAGCTGACCTTCGACAATGAAACCGGCGCCCTCGTGGAGGCGATCACATTCACGCTCGACGACGAGATCTATTGCGAGCGACGATTCACCTCGATCGAAGCCGAGGTCGGGACGGTCTCGGCTCTCGACACCGAAGCCGCAACCGAGGCTTCGGGAACATCGCCTGTCGTGATCGAGACGTCAGAATTGCCCGAGGAGGTGTCCGGATTCGAGCTGCTCGATCAATACGAGGACGAGGACGGCCTTCGCTTCAGTTATTACACCGACGGGTTCTTCTCCTTCGCCGTCTTCGAGACTGATACGCCGGTGGAGCTACCCGAGGCGGTTTCTGTCGACCTGCAGAGCGGCCACTACGCAAGGGCTTTCGCAGCCGGCCAGGTGACCTATGTGTGGGAGACGGTGGGTGGGGGAATGGCCCTCGTCGGCGATCTCCCCCCCGACCTCCACGAGGCGGTCCTCGCCGAGTTGCCCCACCCCCAAGACCCCGGCTTCTTCCGCCGGTGGTGGCGCAACCTGTTCGGCTAGAACAGGTCGCCGTACATGCGAACCCGGGGTTGCTGAGGCCATATGTGACCCAAATCCGCTCATGTTGGGAGCCACCCTCGTGGTTTCACGCGTCTTCCCCACCGAAGATGAGCGGATTCGGGCCACATCCGGCTCGAGGAACCCCGGGTTCGCGGTTTAACCCCAGCCGTCCAGGAGCACCCGAGCGGCCCACGCCGTGGGGTCGCGCAGTTCGGCGGCGGTGGGCATGCGAGATGGGTCGGCCCAGAGAGTCTGGAGTGCGTCGTCGCCGTAGCGTCTCTCCACCTCCTGGTTGAACTCGTCGCCCAGGTGGGTGGCCTCGGGCGGGACGGGGCCGACTCCGATCGTCGGCTGCGCCGTGACCTCCTCCCTCTCCTCGTCACGGGTGGTGGAGATCGTGTCGAAGTGGGGGGCCATCTCGCCGATTGCACGCCGCGCCAACAACCGGGCGCAACCGGTGACCGCTCCTAGAAATGCTTCCAGCTCGGCACGAGGCGCCTCGGCCTCCTCCCCGCCGATGAGCCCGTCGATGCCCCCGGCCTCCTCGATGGCCTTCTCTATCGCGGAAGGATCCGTCCCGCCGATCATGAGCCCGCTCAGCTTGGTGGGGTCGATCGAGACCGCGTTGGCGTAGTCGGCGACGAGTTGGGCCAGGTGGTCGTGGATCCAGGGAACATCGCAGATCGATCGGAAGGCCACTTCGTTGGCGACCACCCACAGACGTACTTCCCGCTGATCGACCCCGCCGACCACCAGCGACTCGACGTTGGGGACGATCAGTGTGAGCGGTCCGATCTGGTCGGGGGGCAGACCGGCGTCGAAACCGGCCACAGCCCACGCCGACAGACTCCCCACCAGGGTGCCCGCCTGGAGGCCGATCATCGCCGGGGCCAGCGACGCCATCATCGGAGCGGCGTCACCACCCATCGATGCGGCGAACGGCTCCACCAGGGACCCGTAGTTCTCGAGGTTCTTCTCGGCCCAGGTCCGCGGGTCGAGGGGGAGCACATCGGTCGCCGGTCGCACCGGGAACGGGGCAATCTCCTCCAAGCGATATTCGGCGAGCCGCGCCAGCTCCCTGAACTCCTCCGCCGCCCAGGGCTCCACCGGCTGGCGATCCCCGGCGAGGTGACGGGCGACCTCGGCGGCGAGTTTCCAATTGACCGGCCCTGGCTGGTTGAACAGCTCGAAGAGCTTGGAGAACAGGTCGTCGCTCATGGGAGCAGCCCCAGCGTCACGTCGAGGTTCGTGTTGGCATCGCTGCGAAGGATACGGACCGGAATCGACTGTCCGGCACGGAGACGCCGAAGCCGGGAAAGGAGAGCGTCGAGAGTCTTGACGTCCTCTCCGCCGACCTCGACGATCACGTCGTTGACTCTGCCGCCGGCGGCCTCGTATGTGGACCCGTCGGTGACACTCTCCACCAGGACTCCAACTGGATAACGGGCTTCGCTCTCCTCGGCATATGCAGTGGTCCCGTTGATCCCGAGCAATGCGTGACGCACCTCTCCAGTCTCGATCAGATCGTTGGCTACGCCGATAGCGATCTCGGTGGGCACCGCGAACCCCAGGTCGGCAGACCCCACGTCGGAGACGGCGATGGCGGTGGTAATCCCGACGAGCCGACCTGAAGCGTCGACGAGGGCACCGCCGCTCGAGCCGGGTGCGATGGGGGCGTCGGTCTGTACCAGCCCATAGAGGATCCCATCGCCGGGGATTTCGAGACTCCGGTTGAGCGCACTCACGATGCCGGAGGTCACGGTCGGACCACCGACCAGCCCGAGCGGGTTCCCGACAGCCACCGTCGGCTCGCCGATGCTCAGAGAATCGGATGACCCGACCGTGATCGGAGAAAGGTCTCCGCGGTCGACGAGGAGCACGCCGATGTCGGTCACGGGGTCTGAGCCCACGATCTGCGCCGGGAACTCGGCGCCATCGACGAATACCACCGAGATGCTGCCCCCCACCTCGATGACATGGTTGTTCGTGATGATGTAGCCGTCGGTTCCGTAGACGACGCCACTGCCGCTGCCTTCCCCGAAGAAGGATCCGACTTGTACCGCGACCGTGGAGGGCACAACGTGAGCCGCGACGGAAGCCATGGAGACATCGTCGCCAAATGTCAAGGGAGGGCTGGTCGGCGGCACGGTGAGGGTGGGCGCCGGTGGGATCGTCGGCGGCACGGGCTCTTCGAATATCCCGACGTAGCCGAGAATGGCAAAGGTCAGCCCTGTTCCGAGGAGGACCCCACCGATGATGCCCATGGCGATGGCCCAAGGGTCACTGCGTCGCTCCTTGGGTGGTTCGGGCCCGACCCGTTCCGGGCTCACTGGCTCCGGCGGGAGGGGACTCGTCATAGGCTGTTGATTCTATGGACAGCTCCCGGGTATCCGTCAGGGTCACAGTGGGCGAAGAGCCAATCGATGGGGGCGCCCTCGTCGCCGAGGTGAACCGGCCCGATTCCGGGGCAACAGTCCTCTTCCTGGGAACGGTACGCGACCACTCCGACGGCAAGGAGGACGTGACCCATCTCGAGTATGAGGTCTACGGAGAACAGGTCGAGGCCAAGATCGGGGAGATCGTCGACGAAGCGGTTGACGGTTGGCCCGTTCTGTCGGTCGCGGTCGAGCATCGCTTCGGCAAGGTCGACCTCGGTGAGACCTCTGTGGCGGTGGCAGTCGCCTGCGCCCATCGAGCCGACGCATTCGACGCGGCCGAGTACATCATCGACGAGTTGAAGAAGCGTGCGCCTATCTGGAAGAAGGAGTTCTGGCCAGGCGGAGCCGAGTGGAGTAGGGGTTCGTGAACGTCGGGGAATGTCCGATGAAACCCCATGGCAACAGGCGGAATATCCACTCAAATTTATGCGCCCATTGGCTACAAGGCACTCCGTTGTTATCTAGGCTCCCAAACCCTGTGACGAAGGACAACCTATGACGACCCTGGCAGAACGTGCCGACGCGCCGGCTGCGGACGTTGGTTACCGGACGGTTGCAGCCATGGTGCGCGAGTGGGCTGAGCGCACCCCGAACAATGTTGCGTTGCGGGAGAAAGAGTTCGGGATCTGGCAGGAGATCACATGGGCCGAGCTCTGGGAGACTGTTCTCGACGCTGCCCACGGACTGCTTGCCCTCGGTGTCGAGAAGGGTGACAGGGTCTCGATCCACTCAGAGGATCGCCCCGAATGGGTGATCCTCGACATGGCCTCGGTGGCCATCCGGGGCATCACAGTCGGTCTCTATCCGACCAACCCCTCAGCAGAGGTCCAGTATCTCCTCACCGACTCCGGTGCACGCGTACATCTGGCCGAGGACCAGGAGCAGGCCGACAAAGTGATGGAGGTCATCGACACCCTCCCCAACCTCGAGAAGATCATCCATGTCGAGCCACGTGGCTTCCGGGAGTACTCCAAGGACGGCCGGTTCATCTTCTGGGACGACTTCATTCAGCTGGGTCGAGAGCATCGGGGAGCCAACCCGGGTGCCGTGGAGCGCATCATGGCCGAGGCAGAGGGCGACGATGTCATGACGCTCGTCTATACGTCGGGGACCACGGGGCCGCCCAAGGGAGCGATGCTCACCAACAGCAATGTGACGTTCTGTCTCGACCATCTGGTCAACAACGAGAGGCGGATTGGGGCCAGAGAGCCGGAAGGGCCCGAGGATACGAAGCTGACCTACCTCCCTCTGTGCCACGTCGCGGAGCGGATCTTTTCCACATGGACCTTGGCCGGAAACGGGCCCACGTTGAACTTCGCCGAGTCGATCGACACGGTTCAACAGAACCTCCGTGAGATCCAGCCGACGATCTTCTTCGCAGTTCCAAGGATCTGGGAGCGGATACATGCAGGCGTCCTCATTCGGCTCAGCGATGCGACCTTTTTCAAGAAGATCATCGCCCGCCCGTCCCGGGCGGCGGCTCGCTACATCGGTCGGGTGCGCGTGCAAAACGGTGGTGACTTCACCTTCACCTCGAAACTGGTTTATTGGCTATTCAATCTCATCTATTTCCGGAGCCTCAAGGAGAGGATCGGGCTGCGCAGGTGCCGCTATGCAGCGTCGGGTGCCGCACCGATCGCGCCTGAGGTCTTGGAGTTCTTCATGGGTCTCGGCATCGAGATCTACGAGCTCTACGGGATGACCGAGAACTCTGCCGTGGCCACGGTGAATTATCCGGGCAATGCCAAGGTGGGCACGGTCGGCGAGCCATATGTCGAGGGCACGGTTCGGATCGACGAGGAGACCGGTGAGATCCAGACCAGGCATGGCGGTGTGTTCAAGGGCTATTGGAACAAGCCCGAGAAGACGGCGGAGGCTTTCACCGAGGACGGCTGGCTGCGTACTGGTGATGTAGGGGAGTGGGTCGATGGCACCCACATCAAGATCGTCGACCGGATGAAGGACATAATCATCACCTCTGGTGGCAAGAACCTCTCGCCGTCCGAGATCGAGAACTCGCTGAAGGTCTCGCCGTTCATAAAAGAGGCAATGGTCATCGGCGATGGGCGCAAGTTCCTCACCGCCCTTCTGGCCATCGAGTTCGACACCGTCGGTGACTGGGCCACCCGTCGTGGAATCCCGTATACCACCTACCGGGATCTTGCCGAGAAGCCAGAGGTGATCGAGCTGATGCAGTCGATCGTCGACGAGACCAACAAGAATTTCGCCCGTGTCGAGAACATCCGGAAATTCCGGATGATCCCGAAAGAGCTCGACCACGAGGACGGCGAATTGACCGCCACGCAGAAGCTGAAGCGGTCGGCGATGTCAGAGATGTTTGGGGACCTCATCGAGGACATGTACGGGTCGTGACGCCAGCCGCAGTCGTTCTCGCCCAAGAGGTAACCCTCGGTGGCAACGAGTTCACCGAGATGTTGGTCGAGGG
>DASPGH010000108.1:0-4767 GCA_035620735.1 Acidimicrobiia bacterium
ACCGAGAAGGTGATCACGTCCTCTACGTCGACCAAGGGGAAAGCGGTCATGTCCTGCGACGATTCCCTCTCGATTCCGAAGAAACCATTGCCCTCGGCGAGTCCCGGGTCACGCGGGGCTTCACCCGAGACGAGTGCCGACGCTATGACCTCGGTGTGGAAGCCTGCCCGCCGACCGACTAGTCGCTGCGCGACAACCTTGAACTGTCGCTCAGCGACAATCCTCCTCGCCGTCCCATGGGGTAAGCGATCCCCATGAGGTCGCGAAACCTCGAAGACCGTTTCGGGCGTGTTTGGCCCCGGTTTGACCCCCGGGTCGCTACCACCGAGGATTGCAGCAGATACAGGGATTTCCTGGTCGCTGAGCGCGATTCCCGACTAGGTCTCATCGACGTTCTGCCGCAGCCAATCGTCGATCGCTTTCCAATCGAGATCGCCACGCTCCATCAGTCCGATGAGAAGACGATGATGGTCCATCGAGTCTCCAGACAACTCGAACCCGTTCATCCGAAGATGGACGTCGGCCGCCGCAACAGCTGTTCTCTTGTTGCCGTCAAGAAAGGGATGATTCTGGACGAGACTCTCGAGAAGAGCCGCTGCCTCTGCAATCGGAGCTTCGTAATAGCCCGTCTGGGGTCTGAACACCGCTGCCTCTAGCGCGCCTAGGTCGCGAGTACCGTCGGTCCCACCAAACTCGTCGATGAGGATTGCGTGCATAGCAAGCACGTCGACGACGCGAAGGTATTCGCTCAACTACTTGGCCAGCTCTTGGTATAGCTTGCGATGCCGAGCGATTGACGCCTTCAGATGTGCGATGACCTCCGGCCGGGGGGCTTCACCCTTCTTCTTTGCTACCCACTCGGCTAGGGCCTCATCGAGGACGGCTTGGAATTGGCGCCCCTCCTCAGCTGCAAGGGTGCGCACTTCCTCGAGCAGTTCCGGTCTTGCCTGGGAAGAAAACTTCTGCAACGTCATCCCGTCATGATACATCAAGATTCAGCATGATGCGTGGGCTGGCCTTCGTGTGACGCTGCACCACCAACTCCCGGAATTCCCCAACGACCCCTGACCTCCCAACCGCCACCGCACCTATTAGCCCATTAGGACTCGTCGACGGTCCCCCGAAGCCAGGCGTCGTTCACCGTCCAATCGAGATCCCCTCGCTCCATGAGCCCGATGAGAACACGATGATGCGCCATCGAATCCCCTGCCATGGTGGGCCACTCATCGTTGGGGGGAAGTTCGCGCCTCCACTGGCATTCAGGTCAGTACAGAAACATCGGTTTGCCGAGGACGTGGCGCAGCAGGGGCTGGTATGAGTCGGCGTCATACAACTCGTCGATATCGACCCGCTTCACTCCCTCGCTGGTGACCGAGATGGGCACGTGGGTGTAGGTGCCGGAGCGCAAGGCAACCATCCGCCCGTGCGCCCCCTCCATGGCGAGGTCGGCTGCGGTGACCGCGTAGTTGGAGGCAACCATGAGATCGAGTGAGTCGGGAACGCCGGACCTCATGAGATAGGCGACTTGCTGGTAGAGCGTATCCCGTCCGAGTCTCTCACTCAGTGCCTCGGCGAGCTCTGCCCCTATACCGCCCAGCTTGCGATGACCGAAAGCGTCGGGATCTCCGCTGAGCAGCATCTCGCCTCCCTTTGGGGTGGCGCCCTCCGAAACGGTGACGATCGCGTAGTTAGACGGATTGGCGTCCTGATCGCCAGCAAGCAACTCGCCGATCCTGTCGATGTCGAAGGGCACCTCGGATATGATCGCCCGGTCGACGCCGGCTAGATAAGCGGTGATCAGCGACGTCTCGCCACTGTATCGGCCGAACAGCTCGACGACCGCGATCCTCTCGTGTGACCCGGCCGCGGTTCGGAGGCGATGGATGTAATCGACGCCCCTGGTGACCGCAGTGGAGAATCCGATGCAGTAGTCAGTCCCGTGCACGTCGTTGTCCATCGTCTTGGGGATGGCGATGACGGGAAATCCTTCTTGGTGAAGGCGGAGTGCGTACGAGAGAGTGTCGTCGCCCCCGATCGGAATGAGGACGTCGATCCCCTTGGCTTCGAGCACCCGGAGGATGTGCTCGGTGAGATCATGCGGTCCCTCCCCGGTGAAGCCACCGGAGAGGAAGGCGGGAACCTCCGATGCCTCGACCTTGCCGGGGTTGGTGCGGGAAGTGTGGAGGAAGGTCCCACCAGTGCGGTCCACCGTCCGGACATACAGGGGCGTGAGTGGGACCAGGTTGTCCGAATCTGCCTCACCACTCTCGGGATTGACCGCCACCAACCCGCCCCAGCCGCGTCTGACTCCAACGACTTCGTGCCCCTCGCTGCTCAGACGATTGACGACAGATTTGATGCATGCGTTCAGACCGGGAACATCGCCGCCACCAGTCAAGACTCCGACTCGCATGATGAGCTGAACCTACCGGCCGGCTCCCCCCTTGCCGAACCGAACACTCCACCAATGTCCTGCGTCGGCGGGCGGGGGCCATTTGGTTGCCGCAAACCTCAAGACCGGGTGCCCGCAGTCGAAGCACAGGAGTTGCTCGAGATCCTCGCTCGAAGCGGTGCCAACTCTCAGGACCCGGAGAAAGCTCGCGAGGTTCGGTCCGCCGACCCCGATGACGAATATCTCATCGCACTCGCCGCTGAACCCCGATCCATGAGTTGAAGGGGGTGCCGGGCGTTGGCGCCTCTAGTCGGCTTGGGAAGATCTCGTCTTCGCCCTGCGCCAGCCGAGACAGCTCACCACCGGGGACCATGTCTCGGTCTTACTCGCCCGCCGTGCTCCTACGGCGCTGCGATCGCTGACAGCAATGGCATCTCGTCACAGGGTTTGAGTGGTTCTCGACGAGTATCCACGGCGCGCTCCAGTCCACCGCGTTCCACGCTTCGAGCCTGAGCGGGGCCTGGCTCAGCCGATACCGACGATCAGCCAGCACCCATCCCGGGTCCGTCGGCGGGTCTGGTTGTTATAGCGCCGGCCCCTGATCGGCCGGTCTCCCGGGTGACATCGGCGAGTCTGGCCATGGTCTCGTCGTCGAGTTGGCCGGGAAGGAGACGCCACTCCCAATTGTCACTTGCGGTTCCCGGGAAGTTCATCCGCGCTTCGGTGCCCAACTCCAGAATGTCCTGGACAGGGAAAATGGAGGTTCGGGCCCTCGAGCTAGCCACCATCTCTATGAGACCCCAAACGACGTCCCCTCCCGTCTCCTGATAGAGGCGGCGACGTCTCGAGTCGAGACTGCCCTCGCCCCGCTCCGGATTCTGGCTCCAAAACCATCCGAAGGTGGTGTCGTTGTCGTGGGTGCCGGTGTATCCCCACACGTTCTCGGGGTAGGCCTCGGGGTGGTGTAGCTCGGAGTCAGGAGCGTCGTCGAATCCGAATTGGGCCACTCGCATGCCGGGCAGCCCGAACCGGTCGCGCAGAGCGATCACGTCCGCGGTGATGACGCCGAGGTCCTCGGCGAGCAAAGGGAGGGCTCCAAGTTCGTCCTCGATGGCGGCTAGGAGTCTCTCACCGGGCGCCTCCTCCCAGGTTCCCTCGACCGCGGTCGCGTTATCTGAAGGTATGGCCCAATATCCGGCGATTCCCCGGAAGTGGTCGAACCGGACCAGGTCGAACAGGCCGAAGGCTCGCCTCATCCGGGACCGCCACCACTCGAAGTTCTGGGCCGCCATCTCATCCCAGTCGTAGATGGGCGTGCCCCACCTCTGCCCAGTCTCGGAGAAGTAGTCGGGAGGGACCCCGGAGACAACGAACGGTTGTCCGCCGGCGTCGAGCAAGAACAACTCCGGATGAGCCCACACATCGGCGGAGTCCTGACCCACGTACAGCGGCATGTCGCCGACGATCTGTACCCCCTGTTTCGACGCCGCCGTCCTCAACTCGGCCCACTGTTCGAAGAAGAGGAATTGCAGCACCTTCTCAGATTCGATCTCACGGTTGAACTCGGTCTCGGCTCGCCTCACTTCAGGGGCACGTCTTCGCGCCAGGCCCCCGGGCCAGTCGGTCCAGGAGGTCCCGATCTGGTCTGTGAGAACGGTGAAGAGGGCAAAGTCGTCGAGCCAACGCGGACCATGCTCGTTGCAGAAAGCGGCGAATCGGCGCTTCTGCTCCGGATCGGCTCGGTCGGAGAAGCTGGCGGCGGCCTCGTGAAGCAATGGGAGCTTGGTCTCGGCGACCAAGCCGTAATCCACCCTCGTCGTCGCCGCCAGCTCGGCCCCGGCCATCGAGATTCCATCGAGCAGCCCTCGATCGCGTAGGAATTCCGGGCTGATCAGCAGGACGTTGCTGGCGAAAGTCGAGGCGGACAGATAGGGCGAGTTGCCCGGCCCGATCGGGACGAGGGGAAGCACTTGCCAGTATCGCTGCCCGGCACCGGCGAGCAGTGAGACGAAGGCGTAAGCGGAGGGTCCCAGATCGCCGATCCCATAGCGGCTCGGAAGGGAGCTCACATGGAGGAGCAGGCCGGAGGCGCGCCCTACTGCAGTCGATCCGTTCAACTCAGGGCTGGCCACGGACGTCATGCAAGCAGCCTCCGGTGGAGTTGGTCCGCTCGAACAGGCTGGGACCAAGAAGCGTCGGCCACGAGGTCGGCTGGCGCGCCCCCCACGCCCGACGGTTGCGGGCAAGGGTTTTCGGTCGCTCCCCAGGGTCTAGGTGAGAGGTCCTCGGTGCTCCTCCCCGCCTCGGCATCGAACTGGGCGGCGAAAGACAGCCCGGCGAGCGTGTCCAGCCCGGCGAGCTAGCGGGCCTCTCCC
>DASPGH010000109.1:0-8254 GCA_035620735.1 Acidimicrobiia bacterium
TATTGGTCCGACGAAGTCGCCCCCGTCTTGGTCGCCAATGGGAGTATCGACGAGACAGTCGCCGCCGACTTGATCGCCATCCCGATCGCTCATCGCAGTGAGCACGACACGATCGAAGAGGCAGCCAAGGAGCTGATGGACGACGGCGAGATTCCGTTAGCGGCCTGAATGAGGTCGGCCATTCGCCAACCGAAATGGGTCGTCACCGGGATCGTCGTCGTATTGCTTGCTGGACTATTCGTGCGTCTCGGGTTCTGGCAGCTGAGCCGTCTCGAGGAGCGTCGGACGGCCAACGAGATCGCCGGAGCACGACTCTCCGCAGCTCCGCTCCAATTCGATGAGTTGCTCGTCGAGGCCGATGGTGACCTGACCTCTCTGGAGCACCGTCGTGCCACGGTGACGGGGGAGTGGGACCCGGCCGAGGAGATCCTGATACGTTCCCAGGTGGAGTTGGGCACTGCGGGTTTCCATGTCATCACCCCGCTGGTCAAGGAGGATGGTGTGGCCGTGTTGGTGAATCGCGGGTGGGTGCCACTGACGATGGACACGCCCCCGATCGTCGATGCGGCCCCTCCTTCAGACGCCAGCCAGATCGAGGGCTGGGTCCATCTCACTGAGACTCGACCGCCCTTCGGTGCGAAGGAGCCCGACGGCGACCACGACGTGTTCAATCGCGTCGACCTGGATCGGATCGCGAGGCAGCTCCCTTATGGGGTGACGCCGGTGTATTTGGTCATGGCAGGGGAGGGGGATCAACTTCCGATCCCCGTCGATCCCCCCGACTTCGAAGACGAAGGCCCACACCTTGCCTACTCGATTCAGTGGTTTGGCTTCGCCTTGGTCGGTTTGGTCGGTTTCTACTTCCTCGCCCGTCGGAAGGGAGAGGAGGTCAGCTCTCACCCGTCATAGCTCCTGGGCGAGGTCCTCGACCACCTCATAGCCAACAAGCCCTTTCAGTTGGGAAGGGTCGAGTTTGATCTTCGCCGATCGGGATCCTGCTCCCACGATCACCCAGTCGCATCCCATCACCCGACTGTCGAGCCACACGGGCAATTCGTCGGAAAGCCCGAAGATGGTCACGCCACCGATCTCCTGACCGGTCAGCTCCTTGGTGAGCTCGGGCGGAGCGAAGCTGACTTTGCGCACTCCGAGCTTCTTCCGGACAGTCCCATTCACGTCGAGACGGGTGTGGGCGAGAACCACACACACCGCGTTGTGTCCTTCGGGCTTGCGTGACGCCACCAGGATCGCATTGGCCGACTTCTCGAGCGGGATGTCGTAGGCGTCACAGAACTGAGCCGTGTCGGCGAAGGCAGGATCGCACTCCATCTCCTCGTATTCGATGCCCTTGGCTCTCATGTCGGCGATCACTTCGGTTGCGGCGGTCATGGGTTTCAGCCTAGGAATTCGCCAGGGTCGGCACCGCCGACGTGGAAGACTCTGGGCAATGGAAGGCTACGACGCCACCACATACGGCCGCACCTGGGCTCCGTTCTACGACGACATATACGCCGACGTCGACGAGTCGATGATCGATCTCCTGGCGCGATATGCCGGGGAGCCACCGAGAGCACTCGAACTGGCAATCGGCACCGGGCGGATCGCCCTACCCCTCCGGAAGCGAGGTGTTGACATCGTCGGCATCGACGTGTCGGAGGAGATGGTCGCCCGCATGAGAGCCAAGCCCGGGGGAGAGGCGATACGGGTTCAGATGGGCGATTTCGGGGACGTCGACGTCGACGACGAGTTCCCGTTGATCTATCTCGCCTTCAACACTGTTTTCGGGCTGCTGACCCAGGAGCGCCAGGTGGAGTGCTTCCAGAACGTCGCCGATCATCTCGAGCCCGGCGGCTGTTTCATCATCGACTGCTTCGTCCCGGACGTGACACGGTTCGATCAGTACAACACCCGCATGGCCGTCTCCAGCATCAACTCGGTCGACGAGCACATGTACGAGATGACGGTGTATGACCCCGTGACTCAGGTGGTGTCCTCTCACATCGTCAAACACAATGCCGACGGAACGAACTTGGTGTTGCCGGTGGCGGTGCGCTTCGCCTGGCCCGCTGAACTCGACCTGATGGCGCGTCTGGCCGGTTTGGAGCTGGAGGACCGCTTCGGGTGGTACGACCTGCGTCCTTTCACGGAGCAGTCGAAGTCTCACATGTCGATCTACAGGAAGCCTGCCTAGCCCAATATCGAGCCAGAGCTGAGCATGAGGTCTAGACGGCTTCCTCGGACACCTCGGCTTCGTCGGAGCCGTTCTGCTCGGCGATCTGAGCCCGCACGTCGTCCATGTCGATCGCCTTCACCTGTCCGATCAGGTCATCGAGCATGTTTCCGGGTACGGCCCCCGGCTGTGAGTAGAGGATGATCTGGTCGCGGAAGACCATCAGAGTCGGAATGGACCTGATGCCGAAAGCCATTGCCAGTTCCTGCTGATCCTCTGTGTCGACCTTGGCGAAGACGATGTCGTCGTGCTTCTCCGAGGCGGCCTCGTAGGTGGGGGCAAAGGAACGACAAGGGCCGCACCATTCGGCCCAGAAGTCGATGAAGACTGTGTCGTTGTCGCGAATCGTCTCGTCGAACGTGTCTTTTGTAAGGGCAACAGTGGCCACGATGGAACCTCTCAAGAATCGATGGATCAGATAGGTGAACGATAGATGCTGTGCGAATTATTCCGCCGGCATGCAGAGAGCAGACCGCATGATCTAGAGTCCATTCATGGGTCCATATGAGCCCAAAGAGAAGGCGACGGCTTGGAGACAGTGTCTCGAGTGCGGCAACCGGTTCATGGTCGGCGGCAGTGGAACCCGCCCGAACTGGTGCTCGAGGACCTGTGAGCACCTTTCCCTGAAACGCCAGCGTGACGCTATCGAGAACTCCTGGCTGAGGGCTTCCTGGTTTCTCCGATGATCACCAGGGCCCGACGGGCCCGAACCAGAGGATGACAACGCTGAGCGCCACGGCCAGGATGCCACCCACCACCATGGCGACCCCTGCGCCACGCACCAACCTGGCGTCGCGTTCACTGTACGCCTCGAGAACACCGATACCCAGGATGCTGTAAACCATCCAAACGAGGAACATCCAGAAGTAATGCATGCCCTGATGCAGAGTAGACATGCCGGGTGACAGCACATGTCCGGAGTTACGGTCTGTAGGGGGACGGGACCAGCCACGAAGCGGACGGCGAGCGCCTGATCCTCCATATCGGACGGGTGTCGCCTACGCCGATTCGGAAGAAAGCGTCCCTTCCATTCCAGCTGTGAAATGACCCTCGATCGCGCAGATGACCTGATATTCGCCCACGGGCGGTGCTGTGAACGTCACCGTCTTGGTTTCGCCGGCCTCTATCTCATCCTCCCAATAGACATAATCCGCCAAGAGCTCTTCTTCCGTCTCGGGTAGGTCCCCCTCAGCAGAGATGTTCACACCGGGCTGAAGGATGACGAACTCGTGCAGGACACTGCCATTGTTGGTCAATTGGATCGTGATCTGTTCGCCTGCGGGCACGGTCCACGCGTCTGGGCTGAACTGAAAGTCCGATAACTCCGCGCTGATTTCAGTCGAAGCGCCGTCATTGCAGCCTGCCAGCAACAATGCCAGCAACAGCGGCATCAGCCCGACTATTCGTCTCATCGTCTTTGCCTCCTCGATATGGACGACGTACGTCCGAGTCGGAACGTCCACGGCTCGGCTTCGTCCACCTTTTAACCATCATGTGGGCTTTCGCTAGAGGCGAATGTCACATGCCTGGCACGTCGATACTGAACTGGATTGACACCGAACGAAAGGGGGAGGCACACAGCCACACCGTGGAAGCGCCCATAATCCACGTTATGTCAAGTTGTGCGGGGGTGGGGTCAGACCGTTCAACAGCACCCGCTGTTGGGAGTAGCCGCTTATGTCAAGTTGTGCGGGTGGTGGCTCAGACCGTTCAACAGCGCCCCGCTGTTGGCGTAGGTGCCTAATGCAACGTTGGAGCGACCTTTTCGGCGAACAGATCCCAACTGCGTCGAGCCGAATCGACCCCGGCCCATTCCCGGGACATGAAGATGATCCCGCCGATGCCTCCGGCCCGAGCATCGATCGATCGGATCTTGTCCGCCACATGCTCCGGTGAGCCGATCAGCTGCTGGTCCACATAGCCTTCGTACCAGTCTGTTGGCGACCCGTCAGGAGCCGACCGGCCGTTGACACCTACCTGGAACTCGTAGAACTCGGCTATCGCTCCCTCCTGGAAACCCTCGACCGCCTCTTCGGTGCTCTCCGCCACATGGAGGACATAGCTGAGCCAGATCTGGTCCCGGGAGGCTTCCCGCTCTGCTTCCCGGGCTCCCTTGTCGAGGGCCATGTAGACGTCCTCCACCAGATGGGGCGTGCCACCCAGCAACACCCGTCCTCCGACCCGCCCCATGAACTCGACGTTCATCGGATTGGCCGATGCCACCGCCAACGGCATGTGTGGCTTGGAATATGGCAGGAGTTGGAGAACCGCATCGTTCAGCTCGAACCAGTCACTCGAGGCCGTCACCGGTTCGGTGGAGGTCAACAGCTCCATCATCACCTCGATGCTCTCTTGCATCCGTCGCCCTGCGGACTCCGGAGTCAGGCCGAAAACCGAGAGATCCGACGGGATGCCGCCACCCACACCCATCCCGAAGCTGACACGACCGCGGGTGAGATGATCGAGGAGGATCATCCGGTCCAACGCGACCAGCGGATGGTGCAACCCGAGCTGGATGACGCCAGTCCCGAACCTGATGTCACGGGTTCGCTCCGCGGCGGCTGCTATGACCGCCTCCGGAGCGGCGATGTTCTCCCAGCCGGTGCTGTGATGCTCGCCGATCCACACTTCTGCGTATCCGAGACGGTCCAGTCGCGCGATCAGATCGAGATCACGCTCCAACGCCTCGGTCGGGTCCTCGGAGGGGTGATGAAATGGTTGAAGGAACAGCCCAAAGTCCATAGCCATCACAATGCTGGATCATCGCCATTGATTCCCGCCGTCCCCGTGCCTACAGTGACTCCTCGATGAACACAGATCAGCGCGCTCTCCTTCTCCTCATGTAGGGCGAACGCGCACAAACTCGTGTTCGCCCGCCCCCGAGACCGGGGGCTTTTTCTTTTCCCCGGTCCTTTCTCCGTCCCCTGACCCTGGATCCAGATATGCCACCTCCTGTAGCCCGACCCAAGAAGATGCAATTCGACAAGTACGAGCCGTTCGTGCCGCTCGTCCTCAAAGACCGAACCTGGCCCAACGTCACCATCGAGGAGGCTCCTCGCTGGTGCTCGGTAGACCTCCGGGACGGCAATCAAGCCTTGATCGACCCGATGGACCCGGTGCGCAAGCTGCGCATGTTCCAGACCCTCGTGGCCATGGGATTCAAGGAGATCGAGGTTGGGTTCCCAGCAGCAAGTCAGCCGGACTTCGACTTCGTACGCCAACTGGTTGACGACGACCTGATCCCCGACGACGTGAGTATCCAGGTTCTCGTCCAGTGTCGCGACGAGCTCATCGAACGTACGTACGATGCGATCGCGGGGGCTCCCCGAGCCATCGTCCACTTCTACAACTCCACGAACCCGCTGCAGCGCGACGTGGTTTTCGGGATGGACAAGGATGGGATCCGGGACATCCCGGTCAATGCCGCCAGGCTCTGTCGCAAACTCGAAGAGACGATGGGTGACACGGCAATCCGGTACGAGTACTCGCCCGAGAGTTTCACCCTCACCGAGCCCGACTTCGCCGTCGAAGTGTGCGAGGCGGTCATGGACGAGATGAGCCCGTCTCCAGACGATCCCATCATCCTCAACCTCCCGGCAACAGTCGAGTGCTACTCCCCCAACGTCTACGGGGACGTGATCGAGTGGTTCGGCCGCTCGATCAGCCGGCGGGACTCGATCGTCCTCAGCCTCCACCCCCACAACGATCGCGGATGCGCCGTGGCGGCAGCCGAGTTCGGTGTGATGGCCGGAGCAGACCGTGTCGAGGGGACGCTCTTCGGCAACGGCGAGCGAACAGGCAACGTCGACATCATCACACTGGCGATGAATCTGTTCGCCAATGGCGTCGATCCCGAGCTCGACATCACGGACATCGACTCTCTGCGGCGCACCGCCGAGTACTGCAATCGCCTGCCCGTGCACCCTCGTCACCCCTATGTGGGAGATCTCGTGTACACCGCTTTCTCGGGTTCACATCAGGATGCGATCAAGAAGGGATTCGCCGCCCTCCCCGATGACTACGACACGTGGGCTGTTCCCTACCTGCCCATCGACCCGAAACATGTGGGCCGCAGCTATGAGGCGGTCATTCGAGTCAACTCCCAATCGGGCAAGGGAGGCGTCGCCTACGTCATGAAGGAAGAGCACGGGTTCGATCTGCCGAGACGTCTCCAGATCGAGTTCTCGAAGACGATCCAGCACATCACCGAGGACAGCGGCACCGAGATCACCCCTGCGAAGATGTGGGAGTCGTTCCAGGGCGTCTACTTCCCGGACCGTGCGTCGTACCAGCTCAGATCGCAGGACCTGCACACCACCACCAAGGACGGCTCCGGCCACACGACCATCACCGCCCATCTGGACGTCCGTGGTGAAGATGTCACGGTCACCGGCAACGGCGACGGACCGGTCGAGGCGTTCGTCAACGCTCTCCGCGAGAAATGGGATGTGATTTTCGACGTCCACGACTACAGCGAGCACGCCATCGGCAGCGGAGCCGACGCCAAAGCAGTCGCCTACGTGGAGAGCTCGGATGAGATCGGCACCCTACGCTGGGGCATCGGGGTCGATTCGAACATCACTACAGCGTCACTTCTCGCCGTCCTCGCCGCCTTCGAGCGTCAGCACGGCTGACTCACACCGAGTCCCCGTGTCTGCCCTGGCCCGAACGGAAGCGCTCGGTGCCCGATGCGGTCTCGCCCGACCCGATGGTGTGAAGACCCAGCTCGAGCTCGTGCGCCATTGCCATCTCCTCCGAGAGTGACCACTGTGTGAGAGCGGAGGCGCGGTCGTTTCGCATGCAGGTCTCGGGGTGGGATGCGATCTCGCCGGCCAGTTCGACTGCGGCGGCGCGGGCCCGATCGTCCGAAACAACGCGGTTGGCCAGACCCATCTCTTTCGCCTCCCCCGCCGAGACACCTCTTCCGGTGAGGATCATGTCGAGTGCCCTGCTCTGCCCGATGAGTCGAGGGAGTCTGACCGTCCCACCATCGATCAGTGGCACGCCGAAACGTCGGCAGAAAACCCCGAAAACCGCACTTTCGGCGACGACCCGCAGGTCACACCAGAGCGCAAGTTCGAGACCGCCCGCCACCGCATAGCCCTCGACGGCCGCGATCACCGGCTTGCTCAAATGCAGACGGGTCGGCCCCATCGGAGCGGGACCATCGATGCGAACCCTCTCCCCCATCTCACTGGCCAGGGCCTGAAGGTCGGCGCCCGAGCAGAATGTGCCACCGCCGCCGGTGAGCACAGCCACGTCCAAGGTGTCGTCGTCCTCGAAGTCGACAAATGCCTCGTGCAACAGAGTGGCGGTCTCCAGGTCCACAGCATTGCGTACCTCGGGACGGTTGATCTCCACGACCCGAACACTGCCAATCGTCTCGATTTCCACTTTCATGCTCACCTTCCTCAGAGAGTCCACGTGAGCGTACGAGTGCGCTACTAAATTCGCCCGATGCCCGAGTACGTCTTGGAGCCGGCGGACCCTGGAGAGCCCGACATCGCCGCACTGTTGGCAACACATCTCGAGTTCGCCAACGAGCACAGCCCTCCCGAACACGTCCACGCGCTCGATGTGAAAAAGCTCTCCGCGTCCGACGTCTCGTTCTTCACTCTTCGGGAAGGTGGCGGCCTGCTGGCGGTCGGGGCGATTCGCGAAATCGACCCGAGCCACGGGGAGATCAAGTCGATGCACACAGCCCAGACAGCCCGGGGACGGGGCATTGGGCGCATCATGCTCGACCACTTGCTCGAGGTCGCACGCCAGCGCGGCTACTCACGGGTCAGCCTGGAGACCGGCACCATGGAAGCCTTCGCACCGGCGCGACGACTCTACGAGTCTGCCGGCTTCGTCGTGACGCCCCCGTTCGGGCCCTACTGGGAGAACGACTACAGCGTGTGCATGACCCTGGAGTTGGTGACCACCTGAGCCTTAGCCAGGCTGGAACAACTCGATCAAGTTCCCGGAAGGGTCGAGGACGAGAGCCTGTTTGCCGCCTCGCCCCGTCACCACATCGCCTTT
>DASPGH010000110.1:0-3094 GCA_035620735.1 Acidimicrobiia bacterium
ATTGCACTGAACAGGACCAGGAACGCCGCAACGACCGCAACCACACCCTGGGTCTTGTCGCTCATACCCCGACGATATGTTTCGAGGAGGGCAGACAGTCAGAGTCGAAAGACCTGCCTTGAAGGGCCTCCGCTACTACCGACAGCGTGGCCATCGTGCGGGCTTGACACCAGCATCTGACACGTGATGAGGAAATACCACGGAGGCGACCGTCGTCTCTCCTGAGCAGTCAACGCGACCACCCTTGGCAAGAGCCACGTTGCTGATGGGTGGTGGAGCCGAGGGGATTTGAACCCCTGACCCCCTCGTTGCCAAAGATGCGGTCAAGACGCTGTGACCAGGGGAAACCGTGCCAGTTCACGGTCTTGTGAGGCGGCTGTGGGCCGAACGACGTGAGACGAGGTGAGAATTGTGAGAACTGCACCGCCAGCCCACACCACGTCCGGCGGCGTAGGCATTCGTTTTCCGATCTAGCCGTCTGTATAGGCGCTTGGCCGCTTCCTCGGCGTCCACCTTCAGTTCGACCGGTATGACTCCTTTGAGCTGCAGCGAGTCGAAGTTCCGGTTGGGTTGAGAAGCCGGCACGGCCCCTCATAACCCCACAAACGCTAACAATGAACCGTCGGGTCCACAGACTGAGACTCGCCCTAAAACGGGCGATCTCTGAGGAGAACGTGGCCGCTCTTCAGGCATGCCGCTATGCGCTACGCGATGTGAGGTTCGTTATTGAGCGATAACTGGTCATTCGAGCTCGACTCCGTACGCCGCTCGAGGTCGCATAGCGTTTTGGTAGGTGACGTGCAATTGTTCCCTTGATGACGACGCCGTCGAGTATTGGGGGTTCGCCGCGTCAGGCGATTCTGCTGTTATTCGCCGCCTTCGAACGACGTCGACTGCATTGCCTCGGTGAAGCTCTTCGGTCAGCGGTAGCCGAAGTTTGGGTGGGTGAGCAATGAACGCAGCCAATCAGCATTGGTCGAAATGGGTTTCGTGGTCGATAGCAACCACGTCCATTCTTGTGAGTGTCCTGGCGCCGGTGGTCGTCCTTGGTGGTTGGTCGGATGCAGATATCGGCGGCTCGCCCGTCACCGTGGTCGGGACGGTTTTGTTCTTGTTGGTTGGCCCGGTCTACGGCGTCGTTGGTGCTGCGATTGTTTCAAATCAAAAGGGCAATTCGATCGGTTGGGTGATGATGTTCGTTTCTCTAGGAATGACGGCGAGCGTTCTCGTCGAAATCCTGGTACCTGTCAGCAAACCGGAGGAGGTGAGTGTGATTGCAGCGATCCTCCTGGTCCTCGGCGGCCTCGCCTGGGTCTTCTTCATCTTCCCTGTGTTCCATCTGATGCTGACGTTCCCCACTGGAAGGGCTCTCTCTCCGAAGTGGCGGCCGTTCTTGTTGCTCGAGTTGCTCGCGCTCGCGTTCACTCTTTTCACCGGGCTGTTTGGGGAGACGGTGTCAGCGCCCGATGGCAGGTGGACAGTGGAGAACCCCCTCGGGTTCATACCGGATGTTTGGGACCGTGGACCTGCCGGCCCGATTTTTCAGGCGAGCCTCCTGTTGTTGCTGGGCGCCGGGCTCGTGTCGATGCTCTTCCGGTTCCGAAGTGCCTCAGCCATCGAGCGGCAGCAGCTCAAGAGCCTCGTTTTCGCGGTCGCGTTCTTCGCCTTCGTCTTCACAGTCCTGGCTTTGATTTCCGGTGGCGAGGACTCTCAACTCGTGGAGGTGCTGTTACCGCTGTCCCTCACTGGCATCGGTCTCGCTGTTGGTGTGGCGGTCCTCCGCTATGGGCTGTACGACATCGATCGCATCATCAGCCGAACCGTGGCCTATGGTCTTGTCGCCGTGACGCTCACGGCTGCCTACATGGCTGTGGTCCTCGGCGTGGGCGCATTCGTCTCGAGTGTGGGCCCCTCTGACGTCGGCGCCGTCAACCTGCCCGTCGTGGCCACCGCCCTGGTGGCACTCGCTTTTCAGCCGGTCAGGCAAAGGGCCCTCCGCGTAGCCAACGGTCTCGTATTCGGAAGACGCCGAACCCCCTACGAGGCTCTCGCCGGGGTGGGAGGCGGAAGATTGGAGGAGCTACTGCCTCAAATCGCCCGTCTTGCCACGGAATCCACTGCGGCGCGCCGTGCCGTCGTCTGGCTGTCACACGGTGCGGAGCTACGACCCGCCGCCATTTTTCCCGACGACGGCTCCTTGCCCGACCCGGTTCCCCTCAATGACGGCCACCTCCTGGTCGTCCCGGATCAAGGCCACACCGTACCTCTGACACACCAGGACGATCTTCTTGGTGCCATCACGGTCGAGATGGGGCCCGGGGAGAATCTGCCGGCCGACGACCGCCGGCTCTTGAACGACCTCGCCGCACACGCGGCTGTCACCCTACGCGGGGTGTTGGATGCCACGCCACTGCCAGCCGGGATCGTCACTTTCCTGATGACCGACATCGAAGGATCGACGAGGCTATGGGAGGATGACCCGGAGGCGATGGCGGCTGCGCTGCGCGATCACGATTTTGTCGTTCGTAAGGTGGTGGCCGACGGAGGTGGGGTGCTCGTCAAGTGGAGAGGTGAGGGAGACAGCACCTTCTCGGTCTTTACCAACGCCGCCGAGGCGGTGGCTACGGCGGCAGCCCTCCAGGACTCGATCGGTCGTCATCCCTGGCCCACTTCGTGGCCGGTCTCAATTCGAGCAGCACTTCATACCGGGGAGGCCGAGCTGCGTGACCGCGACTATTTCGGTCAATCGGTCAATCGATGTGCCCGTCTGAGGTTGCTCGCTCGAGGTGGTCAGACGCTGGTCTCCGCCGCAACCCGAGAGCTGGCTCGTGAAGGCCTGCCGGAGACAGTGACATTCAACGACCTAGGGGAACATCAGCTAAAGGACATGAGCGAACCGGAACGCGTTTATGAGGTGGTCGCCAGAGCCCTTGCCGCGTCCGATGCC
The DNA here is from genome assembly GCA_035620735.1 of Acidimicrobiia bacterium. Classification (GTDB taxonomy): domain Bacteria; phylum Actinomycetota; class Acidimicrobiia; order Spongiisociales; family ZC4RG35; genus JANQRA01. Next base: position 2,948 of record DASPGH010000110.1, read on the forward strand.
CTATCTCACTCTGACGGCCAATAACGACCTCACGCAACGGCGAGCCCACCCCCAGGGGTGTCCCGAACTGCGAGAGCGGATTTGAACCCCCGACCCCCTCCGTTGCGAAAGATGCGGTCAAAACGCTCTGACCAGGGGAACCAGCCC
>DASPGH010000111.1:0-8398 GCA_035620735.1 Acidimicrobiia bacterium
GGGTCACCCGTCAGCGACCTCTATCAGGACCTGTTCGGTGAGGGGTCCTACGCCGGCAAGGGGATCTACGAGATCGATGCGTTCGAGTCGGCCCTCGACGGGCGGATTCCCGAGAACACCATGCTCAGCCATGATCTGTTCGAAGGCAGCTTTGCCCGGTCCGGGCTGGTGACGAACGTCGAGGTCTTCGAGGAATTCCCCAGCCACTACGAGGTGGCACTCTCACGTCAGCACCGCTGGGTCCGGGGCGACTGGCAGCTGCTCCCCTGGATCATCGGCATCCACGGACCTCTTCCGCCCTTCGCCCGTCTCAAGATGGTCGACAACCTGAGGCGAAGCCTCAGCCCGCCCGCCGCGCTCTTCACCTTGCTTGCCTCGTTCACGCTCCCTGGCGTGGGCGCGGTGCCGTGGACGGTGTTCATCCTCCTCGCTCTGGCCATTCCCAGCCTGCTGCCCCTCCTGGAGCGGATGATCCCCCGACGCACGACGACACCCGGGGGAGTGCGGTTGCGACGTTGGGGAGCGGACGCCATGCGAGCGCTGGGAAGAACCACCTTGCAGGCAGCCTTCCTCGCGCATCAGGCCCTGAGGAACACAGAAGCCATAGTCGTCACTCTCTGGCGGCTCGGTATCTCACGTCAGGGACTGCTGACCTGGGTGACCGCCGAGGAGGTGGAGCGAAAATTCGGCCTCGACCGTGCCGGGTTCATCCGGCGGATGGCTCCCTCGATGGTGGTCGGGCTCGCCGGGACCACCGGCGCCGCCCTCGTCAAACCCGACGCCCTGCCTGTGGCCATCGCGTGGTCTGGGCTGTGGGTGTTGGCGCCCATAATCGCCCACTGGGCGAGCACCCCCCGTTCGGTTCAGCGAGCCGAGCCGCTCACAGCCGGTCAACTGCAGACCCTCAGGCTCACCGCCTGTCGCACGTGGCGCTACTTCCAGGCCTTCGTGACCTTCGACGAGAGTTGGCTGCCGCCGGACAACTACCAAGAAGACGTCGCCGTCGTCGCCCACCGAACCTCGCCGACCAATGTCGGGCTCTACCTGCTCGCCGTTCTCTCCGCCCGGGAGTTCGGCTGGATCGGGGTCGAAGAGACGGTCACCCGACTCGAGAACACGATTTCGACGCTTCATCGACTCGAGCGGTTCAACGGCCACTTCCTCAATTGGTACGACACCACAACCGGCGAGGCACTCTTCCCGCGTTATGTGTCGAGCGTGGACAGTGGCAACCTGGCCGGCCACCTGCTGGCGGTGTCCCAGGGGTGTGAGCGTCTCCGGGACCTGGCGCCGGGCGCCGAGGTTCTCGAAGGGATCAGAGACCAAGCGCTCCTCATGCAGGAGGTGGCGAATGCCGTCGAGCTCATCGCCGACATCGCGGTGGTTGCCCCGCGCGAGCTCGAAGACTCACTGACTCGGCTCCTCGACTCCCTGGATGGTGAGAAATCCGATGACCCCCCAGATCTCGCCGCGCTCCTCGCCGAAGCCGAGAATCTGGCCGACATCGCCCGGACGTTGGCGGCCCGGGGTGGCGCCGATCGACTCGCCGCAGCGGCCGAAGCACTGCTGGCGACGACCAGGAGCCACCTCCGCGACCGGACGCTGTTGGCCGACGCCAACGGGCGGGACCATCTCTGGGCCCGGCTCGCCACCCTGGCAGATGGGACAGCCGAACTCGCCGCAGAAATGGACTTCTCTTTCCTCATGAACCCGGACAACCGGTTGCTGGCGGTGGGGTATCGAATCGATGAGAGCGCCATAGACCAGAGCCACTACGACCTGCTCGCCTCGGAGGCTCGACTCGCCAGCTTCGTCGGAATTGCCAAGGGCGACCTCCCCCCCGGACATTGGTTCCGTCTCGGCCGCTCGATGACCCCGATGGGTGTCGATGCCGCTCTCATCTCCTGGTCAGGCTCGATGTTCGAGTACCTGATGCCTCTCTTGGTCATGCGGTCCCCTCCGGAGAGCATCCTCGACACCACATACCGGGCGGTGGTGCGACGCCAGATCGAGTACGGGAACGAGCGAGACATCCCCTGGGGGATCTCCGAGGCCGCCTACTCGGCGCGGGACATCAACCTGACCTATCAGTACCGGGCCTTCGGCGTTCCCGGCCTCGGGTTCGAACGGGGTCTGGGCGAGGACCTGGTCGTGGCCCCCTACGCCACCCTGCTGGCGAGCATGGTCGACCCCCATGATGCGATGGCGAACCTGGACGTGTTGAACGGTCTGGGGGCGATGGGCGAGTACGGGTACTACGAGTCGCTCGACTTCACACCGAGCCGTCTCCCCGAAGACGTCGAGACCGTCGTGGTCGAGACCTACATGGCCCACCATCAGGCGATGTCGCTGGTTTCTCTGGCCAACGTCATCCACGACGGGTTCGCCCGGAACCTCTTTCACGCCGACCCGGCGGTGAAGGCTGCCGAGCTGTTGCTCCACGAGAGGGTCCCCCGCGACGTCGAGGTGGCACGCCCCCGCGCCGAGGAGGTCGCTGCCTCCGCTCGTCCTCCCGAGGAACCGGCGGGCGTCGTGCGCCGGGTGCAGACGCCTCATGGGCCTTCGCCGGTCACCCACGTTCTCTCCAACGGGCGTCTCACCACGGCCATCACCGCCGCCGGATCGGGCTTCACCCAGTGGGGAGGTCTGGCGGTCAACCGTTGGCGGGAGGACGCCACCCGGGACAACTTCGGCACTTACTTCTTCATCAGAAACGCGGCGGGTCGCACTTGGTCGGCGGGGTACCAGCCGAGGTTGGCCGAGCCCGACGACTACGAGGTGTTCTTCAGCGAGGACAGGGCCGAGATCTCGCGTCGGGACGGCAGGTTCGCCACCCGGTTGACGGTGGTCTTGTCAGAGGAGGACGACGCCGAGGTCCGGCGGATCACCATCAGCAATCTCGACTCGGAGCCCAGAGAGGTGGAGGTCACCTCCTACGCCGAACTGGTACTGGCATCTGCCCGTGCGGACGCGGCCCACCCTGCGTTCTCCAATCTCTTCGTCCAAACCGAGGTGGTTCCTGGTCGGGATGCCCTACTCGCTACCCGCCGGCCACGCTCGGCCGAAGAGGAGAGGGTGTGGGCGGGCCATGTCCTGGCCGTCACCGGTGAGATGGTGGGCGGGGTTCAATATGAGACCGACCGGTCCAGGTTCCTTGGCCGGGGAAACCAGATTCATCGGGCAGCGGCTGCGGAGCGCCCCTTGTCGAACTCCGTGGGCCGGGTGCTCGACCCGGTGTTCAGTCTGCGGAGGAGAGTGCGGATCGAGCCGGGCGCCAGCGCCCATCTCGATTTCACGACAGTCCTGGCGCGCACCCGTGACGAGGCACTCGACCTGATCGACAAGTTCTCCGATCCGATGGCATTCGAGCGGAGCTCGACCCTGGCGTGGACCCAGGCCCAGGTGCGTCTCCATCACCTGCAGATCGAGCCCGAACAGGCTCACATGTATCAACAGCTCGCGGGGATGCTGATCTACTTCGACCCCACCCTCCGCAGCCCGCCCGCTCAGACCGCCCCACCCTCCGCCGGTCGGGGCGGGTTGTGGCGTCACGGCATCTCCGGTGACCTACCGATCGTCCTGGTGCGGATCGACCAGCGCGAAGAACGCGGCCTGGTCCGCGATCTGCTCCGCGCCCGCGAGTACTGGCGGACCAAGGGTCTGATCTCCGACCTGGTGATCATCAACGAGAAGCCGGGCTCATACTTCCAGGATCTGCAGGAGGCCATCGAAGAGCTGATCAGGGAGAGCGGGGCTCTGGTGGGTGAAGGGCCGGACGGGGGGGTCTTCGTCCTCAACGGGGAGCTGCTGTCCGCGGAGGATCGGGCGACGCTGCACTCGGTGGCCCGTGCGGTGCTCCTGAGCCACCGGGGGACTCTCGCCGACCAACTGACCCGTCGGGTGACCCGGCCAAACCCGCCCCAGATCCGCGCCCGACCGACCGCAACCGAACACCCAGATCGACCACCTCCGAGACCCGAGCGCGAGTTCAACAACGGCCTCGGTGGCTTCGACGGCGACGGCACCGAGTACGTAGTCGTGTTGGGGGAGGGACAGTGGACACCTGCGCCGTGGATCAACGTCGTCGCCAACTCCCGGTTCGGCTTCTGCGTTTCCGAATCGGGTTCGGGGTACACGTGGTCGGAGAACGGCCGGGAGAACCAACTCACCCCCTGGTCCAACGACCCGATCGCCGATCGTCCCGGGGAGGTGCTCTATGTCCGAGACGAGGAGAGTGGGGAGATCTGGGGAGCGACTGCTCTGCCCCTGCGCGACGACGCCACGACCTACCTGGCCCGTCACGGAGCCGGCTACTCCGAGTTCGAGCACACGTCACGGGGAATCGCGCTTCACCTCCACCAGACCGTGCCGCTCGAGGACCCGATCAAGATCTCCCGGTTGCGCCTTCGCAACCTGACGACCCGGCGTCGGCGGCTCTCGGTCACCGCCTACGTGGAGTGGGTCCTGGGTACGACGAGGGCGGTCTCGCCAATGCAGATCGTCACCGAACGCGATCCGACGACAGGAGCGATATTCGCCAGAAACCCCTGGAACGTCGATTTCGGGGACCGGGTGGCTTTTGCCGACCTGGGGGCCGGCGAGATCGCGGTGACTGGTGACCGGGCCGAGTTCCTGGGCAGACATGGCAGCGTCGACGATCCGGCAGCGCTGAGAATCGCCGGAGGGCTTTCAGGGGCGGTCGGCGCGGGATATGACCCCTGCGCTGCCTTTCAGCGTTCCATTGTCGTGGCCCCGGGCGAGGAGGTCGATGTCGTGTTCCTCCTCGGTCAGGGCGAGGACAGCGACGAGGCTCGCAGCCTGGTCCAGCGTTATCGCGACACCGACCCTGATCAGGTGAGAGTCGAGGTGGCGAGACATTGGGACGACATCCTCGGCACCGTTCGGGTGAAGACGCCGGACCGATCTTTCGACCTGATGGTCAACCAATGGCTGCTGTACCAGACCCTTGCCTGTCGGATGTTGGGGCGGACGGCCTTCTATCAGTCCGGGGGGGCATACGGGTTCCGCGACCAACTCCAGGATGGCATGGCGTTGGTGACTCCGATGCGGGACGCGACGAGAGAGCACCTGATCCGGGCCGCAGGCCATCAGTTCGAAGAGGGCGATGTCCTCCATTGGTGGCACGAGCCGTCGGGCAAGGGTGTGCGCACCCGGATCTCCGATGACTATCTGTGGCTGCCCTACGCAGTTGCTCACTACGTTGAAGTGACCGGAGACATCGAGATTCTCGACCAGGATGTTCCCTATCTGAGAGGACCTGCGCTTGCCCCCGGCGAGGACGAGGTCTTCTTCACTCCGGAGCAATCGGCGACGACGGGGACGATCTTCGATCACTGTCGCCGTGCCATCGACCGGGCGCTCTCCCTCCTGGGTGGACGGGGCATGCCGCTCATCGGGACCGGCGACTGGAACGACGGACTCAACCGGGTCGGCCGAGGGGGACAAGGTGAAAGCGTGTGGCTCGGCTGGTTCCTCGACGCAAATCTGAGGCGTTTCGCCGACATCGCCGAGAGACAGGGGGAGGCCGAGCTCGCATCGCGTTGGCGACGGGGGGCACAGCGTCTCCGCTCCCGCATCGAGGCGGAGGCCTGGGACGGTGACTGGTATCGACGCGCCTATTTCGACGACGGGACTCCGATCGGCTCGTCGCTGAGTCCCGAGTGCCGTATCGACTCGATCGCTCAGTCCTGGTCTGTGATCCACGGTGGTGCCACAAATGGGCGTGCGCGCCGGGCCATGGAGTCGGTGGAGGAATACCTGGTCCATCGGGGCGACGGTCTGGTCCTCCTGTTCGATCCGCCTTTCGACGAGTGGGAGGTCGACCCGGGTTACATCAAGGGGTACCTCCCCGGTGTTCGCGAGAACGGAGGGCAATACACCCACGCCGCCGTCTGGTGTGCGATCGCCTTCGCCACCCTGGGCGACGGTGACCGAGCCGGAGAGCTGTTCAGTCTCCTCAACCCAATCAACCATGCCAGCACCCGCGCCGGGATCCATCGATACCGGGTCGAGCCCTATGTGGCGGCTGCCGACGTGTACTCCAAGGCTCCCCATGTCGGCCGGGGCGGCTGGACCTGGTATACGGGTTCGGCAGGGTGGATGTACCGAGCCGGTGTGGAGTGGATCCTCGGGTTTCGCCTTCGGGGGTCCCGTCTGGTTATCGACCCCTGCATACCCCGCGCCTGGGGAGAGTTCGAGATTGCTTTCCGATACCACTCCTCCCGGTATGAGATACGGGTCAGCAATCCCAATGCAGTCAGCCGCGGGGTGGTGAGCCTGGAGATGGATGGCGCAATGCTTCCATATGGCGACGGACTCGATCTCGTCGACGACGGCTCAACGCATCAGGTTCGTGTGACTCTGGGCTGAGTGGAGCCGAGCTCGACCCTAGCGCTCCAGGGGCAGAGAGTTCCCCGTCTGTGCTACACCCGGATCGCCAGGATTCGAATAGCGGCTCGCTGGCCGCCCTGCCGGTGGTGCGGTTGGCGTGCTCGGGCGACTCGTGGGCGCGAGGTCACGTGAGGACGGTTTCTTCACCTAGCTCGTCGGTGATAGTCGCTTCGACGTCGTAGTCGATCTCGAGGACGATGAGGGAGGGGATTGGCAGGGTGATTGCTTCACGGAGCAGCCCGCCGAACTCGTTGGCCGTCGTCACTCTCCAGGCGGCAAGCCCGAATGACTCGGCCAGGGCAACGAAGTCGGGATTGGTGAAGTCGATGCCGAAGTGGCTTCCGAAGCGCCTTCGTTGCTTCAAGGCGATGGATCCGAACTGTCTGTCCTCCCAGACCACGGTCACGAAGGGGGTGCTCAGCCGGACCGCGGTCTCGAGCTCCTGTACGTTCATCAAAAACCCGCCGTCTCCGCACACGGTGACGACCTTGCGCTCGGGATGGACCAACTTGGCGGCGATGGCGGCCGGCAAGGCAAAGCCCATGCCGGCGAGCCCGTTGGCGATCAGGACCGTGTTCGGTTCGTGTGCTGGGAACATGCGCCCGACCCAGAGCTTGTGCAACCCGACGTCCGAGATCAGCAAGTCTGAGCGACCCAGAGCATGGCGTGTGTCGTAGAGGACCCGAGGTGGTTTCATCGGGTATCCCTCGTCTTTTTGGGCGATGTCGAACCGGTCCGCCACTGCCTGGCGCAGCTTGGTGGAGCCTCCCGGATGCGGGATCAGTGTGCATGCTGCGGCCAGTTGGTCGAGTACGGCGTTGAGATCGCCCACCAGCTCGACTTCGGGCAGGAAGTTCTGATCGATCTCGGCGGGAAGCGTGTCGAGGCAGATGATCGTCTTGTCCCCGGACGGGTTCCACAGGCTCGGGGAGAGCTCGACGAGGTCGAATCCGATCGCCACGACCACATCCGCCTGATCGAACCCGGCCATGTTGAAGTCCCCCGCCTGTAGACCCACCGCACCGAGGAACAAGGGATCATCCGGGTCTATCAGGCCCTTGCCCATGAAGGTGACTGCCGTGGGAAGGCCGACCGATCTCACGAACGAGCGCAAGGCGGTGACAGCCCGATTCCGGATCACCCCGTTGCCTGCAAGAGCCACGGGAGAGCGGGCAGCGTCGAGGACCCGGGCAGCCCTCGAAACGTCCTCACCGGAAGGCTCGGTGCGCACCGGAGGTTGCCTTCGCAACGGTGAACCGGAGTATGGCTCACCCATCACGTCTTCGGGGAGCTCGATGTGTGTCGGACCCGGTTTCTCCGCCTCGGCGAGCTTGAATGCCTTACGCACGACTTCGGGGATGATCGAAGGATCCCCGACTCGCGCGTTCCATTTCGTGATCGGGTCCATGAGGTTGACCACGTCGATGTGCTGGTGAGACTCCTTGTGCATCCGTTCTTGGTCGGTCTGCCCGGTCAGCGCCACCATGGGGGCGCGGTCGAGGAAGGCATCGGCGACCCCGGTCACCAGGTTGGTGGCGCCGGGTCCCAGGGTTCCCAGACAGACGCCGGCCCGACCGGTGAGCCTCCCGACCACGTTCGCCATGTACGCCCCTGCCTGCTCATGACGCACCGGCACGAACTCGATCGAAGACGCATGCAGGGCACGGTTGAGCTCGAGTGTTTCCTCGCCGGGAATCCCGAAGACGTACCCGACGCCTTCCGCCTCGAGACATTCAACCAACAAGTCGGCAGCGGTCGGGGCGGTCACGGCGTCGCCGACAGCTGTCGATCCGGCGCCACTATGGCGATCTCAGAGAGCGGCATTTCGATGTCCCCAGCATTGCTGCTGACCCTCGATTGAGGCTGATCCATGGGGTCTCCTTCGACTGCGCTTCCAGCCGACAACTCTGATCCTGGCACGCTTCCGATGCCGAAGAGTCGGATGGTCTCTGGAGTTGTGGCGGCGTCGGGAGAAGGACCCGCTTCT
>DASPGH010000112.1:0-16264 GCA_035620735.1 Acidimicrobiia bacterium
GGTGATGAAACCGAGAAGTCAGGGAGCTCATTGGTCGTGGTCGTCGGCGGGACCGTCGTCGTGGTCGACGGGGGCGCACTGGTGGCAGTTGTGACCGTCGACTCGGCAGTTGGCGAGCAAGAAGCCAGGACGACGATGACCGAAGCCATCGTCAACACACGCCTCATTCGCCGACAAGATAGGGCGATGTCGAGAAACCGCTATGCCGATCGTCAATCTCGTGAGCGGGCGACCGGCCCGAACCAACAAAGGAGAGACGATGGCGAATCCAATCGTTCACTGGGAGCTGATGGGTTCCGACGGTGATGCGCTGAAAGAGTTCTACGCAGAGATCTTCGAGTGGAAGTTCACAACGCCCGAGGGGTTCGAGTCATATCACATGACCGAGGGCGAGGACATGCGAGTCAACGGGGCGGTCGGTCAGGGGAGTGAAGACATGCCCTCCTACCAGTGCATCTATGTCGGGGTGGATGACATCAACTCGAAGCTCGAGGAGATCGAGACTGTCGGCGGCAAGACGATCGTTCCTCGGACGGAGATCCCAGACGTGGTCACGTTTGCCATGTTCCAGGACCCGGCAGGCAACTACGTCGGAATCGTCGAGGGCAGCCAGGAGTAGTTCAGACAAGAAAGAGCGAACCACGGTTCCCGGCGTCGCTCAGCGACACTCACGGCCTCTGATTCGAGGTGATCTGGGGCCACGTCGGCGGTGGACCCGCCCACAGGTGTTACCTTCCGAGCGTGATCAGGAGGGAGCCCGAGGGGGCTGTGGTAGATCCACTCGAGATCCAAATGGCCTACGAGCGCGGCCGGTCAGATCGGCCATGGATCGTTGCCAACTTCGTCTCGACCATCGACGGTGCGACCGTGGTCGACGGAGGTTCCACCGCCATCAACGACGACGACGACATGAAGATGTTCGGAGCGCTTCGCGCGACCGCAGACTTCATCCTCGTCGGCGCGGGGACGATACGTGCCGAGGACTACGGCCCGGCGAACCTGGACGAGCGCCGCCGTGAAGCCAGGATCGCCGCCGGTTTGGACCCAACTCCCCATCTTGTGGTCGTGACTCGATCTCTAGATCTCGATCCGAACGATCGCGTCTTCAGCGACCCCGAGAACAGGGTCACCGTGCTCACCGACGAGTCAGCGCCCGACGATCGTTTCGGGACTCTCTCCGAAGTGGCCGACGTCGTGCGGCTCAAGTCGACAGGTGTGGAGGACATCGTCCATTACATGCGTTTGGCCAGGGTCGTCCTCTGTGAGGGCGGCGCCACCCTCATGGGCCAACTGGTGGCGGCCCGACTGGTCGACGAAATGGCGCTCACCGTCGCCCCGGTGCTCGTCTCCGGGGTGTCGAACAGAGTTGCGCACGGGGCCGAGGCCCGGCCACCGCTCGACATGACTCTCGACAATGTGCTTTACGGCGATCGCTCGCTGTTTCTCCGCTACGTGCGCAAGGTCTGACCGAACTCAGTTTCGATCGCATCGAAACTGGGGGATCCAACTGTAGGACCTAGACGAGACCCTTCAGGTCGATCTCACACGAGGGATGCCGCAATTTGGCAAGGCCTCTGGCCTCGATCTGGCGAACCCGCTCTCGTGTTGCATTGACGACTTTGCCCACATCGGAGAGCGTCCACGGCTCATCACCGTCCAGGCCAAAGCGCAGCCAGAGCACCTGCTGCTCCTCATGGTCGAGATACTGGAGGGCATGGATGAGCCGTTCCCGACGCCACGCCGACGCGGCCTGGTCTTCGGGGTCGGTGGCCTCCTCGTCGTGAACGAAGTCTTGCAGGGAAGCATCACCGTCCTCACCGATGGGTCGATCGAGAGAAACGGTCTCGGCCGGCGCCTCGAGGGCGGCGAGAACGCGCTCCTGGTCGAGCCCTGACGCTTCTGAAATCTCCTCGAGAGTGGGCGTCCGATGGAATTGGTCGTGAAGACTCTGCTTCGTGTCGTGGACTGTGCGGACCACGTCAACCATGTGGACGGGCAGTCTTATGGTTCGCCCGTTGTTTCCCAGACCGCGCGTGATCGCCTGGCGAATCCACCAGGTGGCGTAGGTTGAGAACTTGAATCCCTTCCGCCAGTCGAACTTCTCGACGGCCCGGATGAGCCCGAGGTTGCCCTCTTGAATCAGGTCCAGCAGGTCGAGACCACGGCCCGTGTAGCGCTTGGCGATCGAGATGACCAGCCGCAGGTTCGACCGGATGAAGCTCATCTTGGCTTCCTCCCCGGCGGCGATGGCCCTCATGAGCTTGGCCCGCTCCGAACGTTTGTAGTCGCCCGACTCGATGATGGCTTGGGCTCTCTTACCTTGCTCCATGGCGCGGGCGAGATGAACCTCGTCCTCAGCCGTGAGGAGTTCATGTTCGGAGACCTCGTCGAGATAGAGCCCGATGGTGTCTGAGGGGCTGGCTCCTCGCTCGATTCTCGTATGTCTGGCCCTTATGGCCTTCCCCAATTCGGCCTCCAATCCACCCCCTGTGGAAAACCTAACCACCCTTGGGGGATCTGGCAACCCGTTATCGGATAACCCGGTTTGGCCCGGTAACCTGGGCAAACAGTGACGCGCCGAACTCTGTTTCGACTGCTCGTTGCGTTCTCCCTCGTTTGGATCGGCTGGGCAGTGTGGTCCATGGTCGGACGCTCTCACCCTTACGAGCTGCGAGTTCTGGACGACCTCGGATCGCCGATAGCTGCTGCAATCATCGACGTAGGTGGGTCTCAGGCCGGAACCACCGGGTCCAGCGGAACAGTCGACCTGGTCTGGTCACCCGCCAACCAGGTACTCGAGGTGAGCGCCCCAGGTCATGTTCCTCGAACCATGACCCTCCAGGACGCGCCTGGTGAGAACGTCGAGGTTGTGCTGAAGGCACAGGTCCTTCGCGGCCAAGTGGTCGACAGCGAGGGCGATGGCATAGAAGGGGCTCATGTAGTGGCCGCGCCCGGAGAAGCCATCACGAATGCCCAAGGTCGTTTCGAGATACGTGGAGCCGGTGAGGGAACGGTCACCGTCGAACGCTCAGCGTGGAACCCGACGACGTTCGAATGGGACGGCGGCACCGGTGAGAACGTGGTGGCAATGGAGCCGTTCACCGCTCGAGCGGTTCACATCGGTGGTGAGCACGCTCGGGACGAGATCGACCGCTTTGTGGACATGGCGATGGAGACCGAGCTCAACGCTCTGATGATCGATCTCAAGGACGAGACCGGGATGGTCTTCTACAACTCCCAGAATCCGACGGCGACCGAGGCGGGAGCCGTCGCCCCCGAGACGTTCGATCTCGCCGCGACCGCTGACCGCGCCCACGACCTCGGTCTATACCTCATCGGCCGAATCGTTCTCTTCAATGACCCTGTGGCCGCGGTCGAGATACCGGAGATGGCGGTGTGGGACACCGAGACCAACAGCCCTTATGAGGCCAATGGTCAGCACTTCTTGGACCCGACGGATCCCGACGCCAGGAGGTACGGGATCGATCTTGCCGTGGAAGCATGCCGGATGGGAGTCGACGAGATCCAGTTCGACTACGTCCGGTTCCCGGACGCGAGACGTGATTCGGCGACTTTCGACGGCGGGGTAGCTCCCGAGGTGCGGGTATCGACCGTGTCGGGCTTTCTCACAGAAGCCGTAAACGTTCTGCGCCCGATGGGCTGCGCCGTCGCCGCTGACATCTTCGGCTACCTGACGACTGCGACGGACGACGGCGGCATCGGGCAGCGTTGGGAGGAGGTCGCCGGGATCGTCGACGTGATCTCGCCGATGCTCTACCCATCGCACTACGACCCCAACTGGTACGACTTTCCCGACCCTGACGATTTCCCCGGCGAGATGGTCGACCTCGCTCTCGCCGACGGGATCGGACGTCTCAATAGAGAGGTAGTGATCCGACCATGGCTCCAGGATTTCGGTTACTCGGCTGAGGAAGTCCGGGCTCAGATCAGTGCGGCCGAGGAGTACGGACTCGGGTGGATGCTATGGAACGCCGCGTCGGAAGTGACTGTTGACGCCCTGCTCCCTGCCGAATAGAACTCTGTGTCTCGAGCTTCAGAATTGCGATACATCGACCATTCTCGCGAGGTGCGTGTCCTGTCGCGTGGCCGGAACCGCATTCGCACTACCGCCGTAGGTGAAATACGATCGGATGATTCCCGAATCGGAGCGCTGCTTGACCGCGTTTGACGCCGAGAGCCTCAACAGAATCAAGGAATTAGTCCCCTCATGGCGGGCGTCCCAGATGGACGCTGCGTTCGAGGTGTTCGAAAGCCTCGACGAGCCCACCGGGGCCGAGGAGGACTGGCGCTACGTCGACTATGACCTCCCGTTCGCATCCCTGGTGCCGACGAACGAGCCCGGCCCCCCTCTCGATGCGGGTCCCTTCCTCGACTCGCTGAGCGAAATGTCCGGCCGGGTGCTGATCGTCGACGGTCAGGTCGTGGAGGCGGATTCCGATCAGGTGCAGTTAGTGCGTCTCGCTGATGCCACCGACTGGGAGACCAGGGTTCCGGTCGATCACAACAAGTTGGCCGCGGCCCACACAGCGTTCGCCAGCGACGGCATCGAGGTCGTATTCGCGGACAATCAGGTGGTCGGGGCACCCCTCGTCGTCGAAGTCCAGGGGTCGATCGAGGGGGTTGCGTCTTTTCCTCACATTGCGGTGTCCGTTGGGGAGCACGCCGAAGCCAGGGTTCTCGTCGTTTATCGAAGCGCCGAAGGCAAGCGACTGCTCATGGTCCCCGAAGTGACACTCGATGTCGCCGACGGCGGAAATCTCCGGTTCCTGTCGGTTCAGAGTCTCGACCACGCCGCCTCCAATGTCGTCCATCTCCGGGTCCGGATCGGGCGTGACGCAACGTCGCGTGTGGGTGAGGTAGGGCTCGGAGGAGATCTGGGGCGTCTCGACCTCGGGGTGAGCCTGGAAGGCGACGGCGCATCCTCGGATGTGGTCGGTCTCTTCTTCGGTGAGGGATCGCAGACTCTCGACTACCGCGTGGTTATCGACCACGTCGGCAGAGGGACCACCTCGGACGTCTTCTTGAAGGGCGCGCTCGAGGATGACTCTCAGAGTGTCTTCACCGGTTTGCTCCGCATCGAGAAGGATGCCGAGAAGACATCCACGTTCGAGACCAACCGCAACCTCGTCCTCTCTGACAACGCCAAGGCCCATTCGGTGCCAAATCTCGAGATCCTTTGCAACGACGTCATCTGCGGACATGCCTCCTCCGTCGGGCCCCTCGAGGAGGACCACGTCTACTACCTGCAGAGCCGTGGCTTGAAGAAAGAGCGCGCCGAGCGTCTCCTCATCCGCGGGTTCTTCACCGAGATCATCGATCGTCTTCCTATCGACGGTCTCGCCGGGCCCATCTCCACCGAGGTGTTCAAACGCTTCGTACAGGCCCAGGAGGAGGGACGGTTGTCTTGAAGGTGCAAGTCACCGAGCTCGAGAAGCTGCCCCGGGGCAGAGGGGTGCGGGTGACCATCGGTGACACTCGAATAGCCATGTTCCGCATCGGTGAGGATGTGTACGCGATAGGGGACCGCTGCTCTCATGCCGAGGCGTCCCTGGCTGAGGGGGAGTTGTGGGACACATCTGTGGAATGTCCCCGTCACGGCTCCGAGTTCGATCTCAAGAGCGGGGAGCCCCACGCTCTCCCCGCAACCGAGCCCGTGCCCGTCTACGAGGTCTCGATCGAGGACGGCACCGTCTACGTCGAATTGGAGAACGCATGAGCACCGCCCTCGAGGTCGTCGATCTCGACGCTGCCATCGGCGGCAAGCAGATACTCGATGATCTGACCATCCAGGTCCCCTTTGGTGAGATCCATGCCCTGATGGGTCCCAATGGTTCCGGTAAGTCCACCCTATGTCACGTGCTGACAGGCAAGCCCGATTATGAAGTCCTCGGCGGGTCGGCCTCCGTCGCCGGCCACGAGATCATGGATCTAGCGGTCGATGAGCGCTCGAGGGTGGGCCTTCTGCAGAGCTTTCAGTATCCAACCGAAGTCCCGGGTGTGAGGTTGAGAGAGTTTCTGCTCGAAGCGGCCGACGAGCGGGGCATCCCGGTCGACGAGGCAGAGGAGCGGATCGCCGACGAGGCACGTCGCTTTGGTATGGAGAGGTTTCTCGACCGGTCGCTCAACGAGGACCTGTCGGGTGGGGAGAAAAAGCGGTCCGAGATCTTTCAGATGGCTGTGCTGCGCCCCCGGATGGCAATGCTCGACGAGATCGATTCAGGTCTCGACATTGACGCCGTCAAGCAGGTTGCCGAAGCGGTCGAGGGCATGCGTTCACCGGATCTCGGTGTTCTCATCATCACTCACTACAGCCGCATCCTTCGATATTTGACCCCAGATCGGATCCACGTGATGATCGGAGGCCGGATCGTGGACAGCGGGGGCAGCGAGCTCGCCGAAGAGCTCGAAGCAGGTGGCTACGACGCCGTGAGAGAGAGACTCGGCATCGAGAAGCCCACCTCCGACGAACCGATGCGAAAGCCCGCCGACTTCTTCACGGACACGCCCTTCGACGTTTAGATGGCAACCCGGGCCACGGCTGAGAAGTGGCTGTCCGAGCTCACCAACATCCCGACCGCGTCCGGGTTGGAAGACGCCGTTGTCGAATGGGTTGAGAGATGGGTCGGTCGTCGCGACGATCTCAGCGTCGACGAGGACTCTGGGGGGAATCTGTACCTGATCCAGAGAGGTCCTCACCACAAGCCTCCTGTCCTGGCCGTCGCCCACATGGATCATCCGGCTTTCGTCGTAACGGACGCAGACGGCTCGTTCGAGTTCAGGGGCGGGGTCGATGCCGTCTACTTCGAGAACGCCCGTGTGCGTGTGGTCTCTCGATTGGACGGCCCCACAGGCCACGTCATGTCCTACGACGATGGATCGAACACCGGGAGAGCCCGATTCGATGGTGCGGTCTCGCCAGGTGACATCGCCATGTGGCGGTTCGCCGACGCCAGCCAGGTGCATGGCCTGTTCCGGGGCGCGGCCTGTGACGACCTGGCTGGTGCGGCCGCCGCCCTCGCTGCGCTGGACCGAGCAAGGAGCCGCGATGACCTCGGGCACTTTGGGGTGATGTTGACCAGGGCCGAAGAAGTCGGGCTGATCGGAGCGATCCACGCCGCCAAGCAACAGACCATCCCGGAAGGAGCGAGGCTGTTGTCGATCGAGACGTCGCGGGAGCTACCAACGGCCCGCATCGGGGCGGGACCCATAATCCGCATCGGGGATAGGTCGACTGTGTTCGACCGGGAGATGTCGAACCGCATCAGCCAAGCCGTCGACGCCGCCGGGATCCCCCACCAGCGCAAGCTGATGGATGGCGGAGGGTGTGAGGCGACCGCCTTCGGAGCGTACGGCTATCGGGCGACCGGGCTCTGTCTTGCCCTTGGCAATTGGCACAACCGGGGAAACCTCGCCGCTGTCGAGAAGGGTGACGCCACGGCAGCCGTGCCGATGCTCGAGGAGATCTCTATCGACGACTTCCACGGCCTGATCGATCTCCTTCCCATCGCTGCCCTGGCCATAGACGAAGATGACGGGATCGTCGACCGTCTCGACCGGATCTACGAGTCGAACCGTCGCTACCTCCCGCGGTAGCGTTCCAGCATGGAATATCGCATCGAGAAAGACTCGATGGGTGAGGTAAGAGTCCCCTCGAATGCCCTGTACGGGGCTTCCACCCAGCGAGCAGTCGACAACTTCCCGATCTCCGATCACCGCTTCAGTCGCCGTTTCATCTGGGCGATCGGTCTGCAGAAGGGGTCCTCGGCGACCGTTGCCGCCAGGATGGGTCACCTCGACCAGGCGAAGGCCGAGGCGATCAGGCAGGCAGCTGACGAGGTGATGGCGGGGGAGCTCGACGACCAGTTCGTGCTCGACATCTTTCAGACAGGCTCCGGAACATCGACCAACACCAATGCAAACGAGGTAATTGCCGCCCGCGCCAACCAGATCCTCGGCGACGCCCGAGTGCACCCGAACGACGACGTCAACTTCGGTCAGTCGTCCAATGACGTCATCCCGACCGCGATCCACGCCGCCGCGGTGGCGGCTATGCGGGAGGATCTACTTCCCGCTTTGGACATGCTGGCCTCCTCTTTGGCGGCGAAAGCAGCAGAGTTCGCCGATGTCGTGAAGTCGGGGCGCACCCACCTGATGGACGCGACGCCGGTCACCCTCGGCCAGGAGCTCGGTGGCTTCGCAACTCAGGTGCGGAAGGGTGCGGAGAGGGTCGAGAAGGTCCTTCCCGAGTTGGAGGAGCTGGCATTGGGGGGAACCGCCGTCGGCACCGGCATCAACGCACCACAGGGATTTGCCGCCGACGTCATCTCATTGATGGCGGAGCGGTCCGGTTTCGCTTATCGGGAGGCTGACGATCACTTCGAGGCGCAGGGTTCCAAGGATGCAACCGTGATGGCTTCAGGAGTCCTCAAGACGATCGCCACCTCGTTCTACAAGATTGCCAACGACATTCGGTTCCTCGGCTCTGGGCCGACTTCGGGAATCGCCGAGTTGAAGATCAAGGCTCTTCAGCCCGGTTCATCGATCATGCCGGGGAAAGTGAACCCGGTGATGTCCGAGATGATGATGATGGTCGCCGCTCAGGTGGTAGGGAACGATGCGACCATCACCTGGAGCGGTGCCAGTGGCAACTTCGAGCTCAACGTGATGATGCCGGTCATCGCCCACAATCTCCTCGAGTCGGTCGAGTTACTGGCCAATGCCGCCAGCACCTTCGCCGAGAAGTGCGTCGACGGGCTGGAGGCCAACGAGACGAGGGCACGTGACCTCGTGGAGCGGAACGCGATCATCGTCACCGCCCTCAACCCGCACATCGGCTACGACAACGGGGCAAGGATCGCCAAGGAGGCGGTGGCCACCGGTCGCTCCGTCAGAGAACTCGTGCTGGAGGCAGGGCTGATGTCGGAAGCCGAGCTGGACGAGGCCCTCGACCTCAAGGGCATGACGGAGGGTGGTCTCCGCTAACCATCTTGTCGCAGGTTTCACTTCGCCACGTGATCTGGTTCGTCGGTTCGTGACCACCATCGCTGGAGACGCGTCACCGGGGGGATATCAATCGTCCGGTCCGGGTTGACCGGCCCAGAAAATCAGGGGTATCGGTCGGCCCGATTCGCCGCTAAGTTGCCCCCGTGCAAGCGATGAGCCTGACCTCTGCCTGGACCCGTCGCGTTCTTTGGGGGATGCTTCTAACTACCGGGTTTCTTGTGCTGGCTGCGGCCTCTGCATCGAAGGCGCAGGCGTCCGGGGACGACCCTGCCGACGAGATCCTGTTCTACAGGGAAGATGGGCTTTACCGGTATTACGACATACGTGAAGATGCCAGCCTCCCTTCCCCCGTCCAAGCGGGAGATCAGTACACAAAGGGCTGGACGGCAATCACCGCCATCGACCTCGACGGACAGGGACAGGATGAGATGTTCTTCTACCGGGAAGATGGGTTGTTCCGGTATTACAACATCCGGCCCGATGGGCGGATTGGCTCGCCCATCCTTGCGGGCGACTCATATACGTCGGGTTGGACTGCGATAACGGCTGTCGATCTCGATGGGGATGGCCAGGATGAGATGTTCTTCTACCGGGATGATGGCTTGTTCCGGTATTACAACATCCGGCCCGATGGGACTCTGGGACAGCCGATTCAATCCGGGTCCGGATACACCCCGGGATGGTCGTCTATCACCGCGATCGACCTCGATGGAGATCAGGCGGACGAGATGCTCTTCTATCGGAGTGACGGGCTGTACCGCTTCTATGATCCCAGCTCGCAAGGCGCTCTGAGCAGCCCCATCCTGGGAGGGAGCAATTACACCACCGGTTGGTCGTCCATCACAGCGGTCAACCTTCAGGGCGACCTTCCCATCGAGCGGATTTCTCGGTTCACGACTTTCTTCGACTGTTGTCAAAATCGCGTCACGAACATTCGATTGATAGCCGCGGAAATCAATGGAACCGTGGTTCAACCGGGCGAAACGTTCTCGGTCGACGCGATCACGGGGCCACGAACCTCGGCGGGCGGATATCTTCCAGCTCCATACCTCCAGGAGGGCGCGGGTCAATGCTGCGCCGTCGGAGGGGGTGTGAGTCAGTTTGGCACCACCATCTTCAATGCCGTCTTCTGGGGCGGTCTCGACGACGTCGAGCATCAGCCCCACAGCGGGTGGATCTCGCGCTATCCCCTCGGGATCGAGGCCACGTTGGTCTATTCATCGATCGATGTGAAGTTCCGCAACGACACGGCGACCCCGATCACGATTCGAACGTCCAGCACTGCGACGTCCGTAACCGTGGAGTTGTGGGGGAACCAAGGAGGCTGGCAGGTGACTGGTTTTCATCCGAGAGGATCGCGCAGCCCTTCGATAACAGTCGTTGACAGTGGTGGCGCCAACGCGAAACGTGTGAGCGGGCAGGTATTTGGATCGGCTCCCGGACTGGTTCGCATCGTGCGGACTCTTCGGCAGGGCGGTTCGTCGACTTCCGAGACCTGGTGGTGGAACTACGTCAGCTGAGTCTCAGTCTGAGCTCAGGGCCTCTAGCAGCGTGTTCCAGCCGAGACTTGCACACTTGATCCGCACCGGATACTTGCGCACACCCTGAAGCGCCTCGAGGTCGCCGAGGACCGATCCGGGTCGCTCCGGATCCAGCCCAGGGTCGTCTGACTCGTCTACAGACATCATCGTTCGGAACTTGGAGATCAGGTCCGCGATCTCCTCCCGGGTCTTACCCTTGATCGCCTCGGTCATCATCGATGCCGACGATTGGCTGATCGAGCAACCCTGACCCTCGACGGCCACCTGGTCGACCACGCCATTCGAGAACCTGAGTTGGATGTCGATCTCGTCACCGCAGAGCGGGTTGACACCCTGGGCGGTGGCATCGGGCGAGTCGAGCCGGCCCCGGTTGCGAGGGTTGCGATAGTGATCGAGGATCACCTCTCGATAGAGCTCTTCGAGTGCCATCAACTCACTCCAAACAACTCGCCGGCCCGTCGTAATCCTGCCACCAGGGCATCGATGTCGGCCTCCTCGTTGTAGACGTAGAAACTCGCCCTGGCGCTGGCCGTGACCCCAAGCCGCCGCATGAGGGGCTTGGCACAGTGGTGACCGGCCCGGACAGCGACCCCCTCTTCGTCGAGGATCGTCGCCAGATCGTGGGCATGGACCCCATCCATCGTCATCGAGACGACGCCTCCCCTGTTTTCCAGGTCCTTGGGACCCTGGATGCTGAGCCCCGGGACATCCCCGAGACGCTCCAGTGCGATGGCCGTCAGTTCCTGATCGTGTTTGAAGATGCGATCCATGCCAATCGAGTCGAGATAGTCGATGGCCGCGTGCAGCCCCACCGCTTCGATGATCGGTGGGGTACCGGCTTCAAAGCGATGCGGGATGGCTGCCCAGGTGGCGTCGTGAAGGGTCACGTCGGCAATCATCTCACCCCCACCCTCGAATGGTTCTGTCTCCTCGAGGGCCTCCATGCGTCCCCAGAGCACACCGATACCGGTTGGGCCCAGCATCTTGTGAGAGGAAAAAGCGACGAAGTCGGCTCCGAGAGTCTGCACATCGACGCCTGCATGAGGGACCAACTGGGCTGCGTCGACAACGACGCGCGCTCCATGATCGTGAGCGACCTCGGCGATGGAGGAGATGTCGGGAATGGTGCCCAGGACATTCGACATGCCGGTCACGGCGACGATCTTCACGTCGGGCCCGATCCTCGACTGAAAGTCATCCATGTCGAGTCGGAAGTCATCGGTGATCGATACATGATCGAGCCGCGCCCCCGTCCGTCTCGCCACCATCTGCCAGGGCACCAGGTTGGCGTGGTGCTCCATTTCGGTGGCGAGGATGCGATCGCCCTCGCCGAGGTGCTCGAGACCCCATCCGAAAGCGACGGTGTTCAGCGCCGTGGTCGCGCCACGGGTGAAAACGACCTCGTCCGGAGTGGCGGCATTGACAAAGGTGGCCACCCGATTGCGGGCGGCCTCGTAGGCGTCGGTCGAGGCCACTGACAGCTTGTAGGCGCCGCGGTGGACGTTCGCATATGACGTGCGGGCAAAGTGATCCATCGCCTCGAGCACCGGGATCGGCTTTTGCGATGATGCACCCGAGTCGAGGAAGTGAACTCCCGAGTCGAGGACCGGGAAATCGGCCTTCAGGTGGGAGAGATCGTTCACGAGCGCTACTTGGTCAATGCCGTCCGAAAGGACTCGTAGCCCTCTCGTTCCAATTTCTCGGCGAGCTCGGCCCCACCGGACTCGTGAACCCTGCCATCGATGAAGATGTGGACGATGTCAGGCGTGACGTAGTCGAGGAGTCGCTGGTAGTGGGTGATGATGAGGAACCCACGGTCGGGAGTCGTCAGCCGGTTGACACCGTCGGCCACAGTTCGCAACGCGTCGATGTCCAGACCCGAGTCCGTCTCGTCCATAATGGCGAGCTCGGGCTCGAGCACAGCCATCTGGAGTACCTCGTTGCGCTTTCGCTCTCCTCCGGAGAACCCCTCGTTGAGATAGCGGTCGGCGAAAGAGCTCTCCATGCCCAGCTCCTTCATCGTGTCCATCACCTTGAGCCTCAGCTCGAGGACCGTCAGCTCCGTGCCGGTGCGGTTGGAGAGGGCCTGACGGAGGAACTGGATCACAGATACACCGGGTATCGCCTCTGGGTGTTGGAAGGCGAGAAACATCCCCGCCGCTCCACGGTTGGTCGGCGGGGCAGTGGTGATGTCCTCGCCCTTGTAGAGGATGCTGCCTTCGGTGACGGTGAAGGTGGGGCTGCCCATCAGGACGCTGGCCAGAGTCGACTTGCCCGAGCCGTTGGGCCCCATCAGCGCATGGATCTCACCTCGGTTCACAGTCAGGTCCACGCCTTTGAGGATCTCGTGGTCACCAGCCGAGGCGTGCAGGTTCTCGATCTGGAGGAGGGGGGTGGATGAAGTCACAAACCCAATGGTATTTCCACTATCCGCATAGGGAAAATCATCCGTTCCGTGCGGATCTACACGGACTGAGTACCGACAACCCGCACAGAACGGTGCACTCTCAGGTCACTTGGACCCAGGTCGGTCGTGCCAGACGGTCCAGGTCATCGATCGAGATGGGGAAGACCGTGGTGGGTGTGCCGGCGGCGCACCACACCGGGTCGTTTCGCTTCAGCGCCGGGTCGGCATAAACGGGCAGTTCGGTGGCGTGGCCGAACGGCGGCGTCCCTCCGGCGCTGAACCCGGTGGCCTCGCGAACCTCGTCGAGGCTGGCCCTCCTGGCTGTGTCGCCCCCGGCGACGCTCGCCAGGGCGTCGGTGTCGAGGCGCATGTCACCGGGGACCAGGGCAACTACCGGTTGGTCGTCCACGACGAAGACCAAGGACTTGACAATCGCCGCAACTGGACAACCAATGGCCCTCGCCGCGTCTTCGGCGGTCTTCGTGCCCTCCGGGAATTGACGCACGTCGGCCGCAAAATCGACCGACTCCAATAGGCGACGGCTCGCTGCGGGCAAATCCGATTGCATGGGGCGGTCAGGCACCACGAACGATCTCGACGGTGTCTTTCATCGCATCCTGATCGGAGAGGTCGAGCCACTGGACGTAGTAGCGCTGGACCCCGGCATCCTCCAATGCCGAGATCGTCTCGGCCACGCGGTCCGGCGTGCCCATCGGGATGCCAGCGCCCGCGAAGCGTTGCTCGAGGTCCTCGGGCGAGATTTCCCGGGTCGCCGCTGCCTTGGCGAGCCGTTCTCGATAGGCGGCATGCGATGCCCCGACCAGCGCAGGACCCATCACCGTTGCTTCTACCTGGCGGTCCCCGGCCGCCGCTCGCATCACTTCGATCTTCTCGCGGGCCTCGTCAGCGGGACAGATGAAGAAGTTGTATTCGTCGGCTCTCGTCCCGGCGAGGGTCGGGGTTCGCTTCTTCCCACTGCCTCCAATGATGGTGCGGAGGCCCGTCGGCGTTGGCTTGACATCGGCATCCAGGCTGTAGTGCTTGCCGTCGTGAGTTCCTGGCCCGGAGCCGAAGGCGACATCCAGATAGTCGAGCGCCTCCTCGAATCGCTCCCAGCGCTCGGGCCAGTCGGGGAACGGGATGCCCAGGGCTTCGTGCTCGAGGTCCATCCAGCCGGTACCCACGCCGAGATCGAAGCGCCCACTCGACATCTGATCGATGGTCGCCGCGTTCTTGGCTATCACCGCCGGGTGCCTGAAGGTTATTGGGGTCACCAGGACGCAGAGCCTGATGTCGGACGTCTCTCGGGCTATGCCGGCGAGGACGGCGAAGGCATCGGTTGCGTCCGGCGTCGGCTGGCGCCCGGACAAGTAGTGGTCGCAGCGGGCGAATGACACGAGGCCCTCGGTCTCGGCCCATTGCGCAGCTGCGAGCTGCTGGTCGTAGGTTCCGCCGAGGTGCGGCTCTGTCATCAGGCTGAACTGCATGGACCTGACCCTATCGGCCCATGTAGGCGTCCATGATCACGTCGAAGTCGGCGGGATCGTCTTCGCCGATGAGCATCTGCGGATAGAAACGCTCGCACCCCGCCTCCTCCAATGCCGCAATCATCTCGGCCCCCTTCGAGCCGGGACCGTGGGGGTATCCGCGCTCATCCCATCGCTCCTCGATGTAGCCAGGATCATGACCTGTTAGATCGGCCAGTCGGGCGAGGATGCGCCTGTAGTCAGCCTCCTTCTTCGCGGCCACGCCGGGGCCTGCTGACGACCAGAAGATCTCGTCAGGGTCGCGCTCGATCTCCCGTGCGAGCTCGCGGGTGGCCTCGACCACTTCGGCGTACTGGTCGGGTTTTCGGGCGTAGAGGTTGTACTCGTCGGCGTACATGACCGTGATCCGGCGAGCCTTGGGGCCTCCGGCACCCCCTCCGGCCAGTCTCAGCCCGACGGGGTGGGGGTGCGGGTCGAACTCGTCGAGATGAAAGTGCTTTCCATCGTGACCATGCGCCCCGGGAGTGATTGCGGCCCGGAGGTAGGCCATCGCCTCCTCGTACATGTCCATGCGCGTCGCGAGATCTGGAAACGGAAGACCGAACTTGGTGAATTCCTCCTCGAGCCAGCCCGCACCGAGGCCCAGCGTGAACCGTCCGTTCGAGATCTCGTCGATGGTGATAGCCATCTTGTACAGAGACCCGGGATGTCGAAATGTCACCGGTGACACCAACGAGTAGAGACCGATGGTCGAGGTGACGGCAGCGAGCCCGGCGAGATGGACCAGGTGATCCCACGCCGGAGCCTCTTCCTCATCGCCACGCTTGAGGTAGTGGTCGGGGAGGGCAATCGCGCTGATGTCACCGCGATCCTCGGCCCATCTCGCCGTCTGCAGGACGTTCTCCCAGTCTCCCCGGACCTGGATACCGAACTCCATCGACTCAGACACCCGCCAGCGCGTCGGTGAGAAGGGCCCTGGCATGCACTGAGACGTCGAAATCGGGGTCCATCACCTTGTGGAGGGTCACACCGTTGAGGGCGGTCACCAGAGTCTCGGCGCGCCGCTCGGTCTGCGCGTCACTCATCATCGGGTGCTCCCTCGAGATTGCAGCGGCGAATCGGGCTACCCGACCCTGATGGTGACGCATGGTTCGCCCCCAGATCTCGGGGTTGTTGGCGCTACCCGAGATGGCCAGTCTGATGTAGACCCGAGCCAGGTCGCCTTCCTCGGTCACGAATTTGATATATGCCTCGACCAGATCGGAGAGAGTGTCGGTGCCGCGGTGGTCGGGGTCGGGATCGACGGCGTCGATGGCCTGGCGAACGACGGACAGGATCGCTTGTTCTTTAGAGTCGAAGAGGTTGTAGAAACTGCCAGGCAGGACGCCCGCAAGGTCGCAGATTGCCTTGATCGTGGTCCCGTCCATGCCTTCGCTGGCGATCAGCTTCCGCGTGGCCTGGAGGATCCGGTCCCGGGTCTCGAGACCCGCCTTGTATCGCATCGGTTTGACGGTAGCCCTGATCTCTGCTCTGGGCGGTTCAGGCACCCGTGGTGTATTCGAGGGGCACCGGTTGAACTCTGGGTTTTCCAATCCTCGTTTTGAGCGATGACTCAAATTAGAGTGTATGCTCAAATAAGTAGGCAGTAAGGGCAAGGCAGGGCGCATGAGCCACTACAGGTCGAATCTGGCAGACATCGAATTCAATCTCTTCGAGTTCGGTCGGATCCAGGACTACTCGAGCCCGCGCTGGGTCGATCTCGACCGGGACACGATGACCGACATCCTCGTCGAGATCGAGCGTCT
>DASPGH010000113.1:0-35181 GCA_035620735.1 Acidimicrobiia bacterium
GCTACGCAACGCCGGGATCGGTCACGACACCTATTACCCGAAGGCCACCCATCAACAGGAGCCGTATCGCGGCGCCCACCTCTCTCTCCCCGTCACAGAGGAGATGACCGAGCGAGTGGTCTCGATACCGGTACGCCCGGATCTCACCGACGACGAGATCGAAACCATCGTTCAGACCCTCAACCAGGCCGTGTCGTGATGAGATTCGGTCTAGTGGGGCTGGGGATGATGGGACGCCACCACGCCCGGATCCTGACCGGGGCTTCGGAGGTCGATTTCGTCGGCGCCTACGACCCCATCGGCGATCGTCACGGTGCCATGAGTGGAGGACGGATGTTCTCCGACCTCGACGCGTTGCTGGGCGAGGACTTGGAGGCGGCGATCGTCGCAGTTCCGACGGCGGAGCACCGCGACCTGGCGCTGCGGATGGCCGATCTCGACATCCACACACTCATCGAGAAGCCTCTCGCCGACTCGGTGCCCCACGCCGAGGAGATTCGCAGTGGCTTCGACCGGACCACGGCCATCGGAGCAGTCGGCCATGTCGAGCGATTCAATCCTGCCCTCCAGGAGCTGAAGAAGCGTCTCGATGCCGGTGATTTGGGTCGGGTCATATCTATCTCGACGGAGCGTGTCGGGCCGTTCCCCAACCGGATCCAGGATGTCGGTGTCGTCAAGGACCTGGCCACACACGACATCGACATCGCCATGTGGATCGGAGACTCCGAAGTCTCGGACGTTTCCGGCCAACTCGCCCACAAGATGGGAAGACCCCATGAGGATCTCGTGGTGGCCACGGGGCGGCTCGCCAATGACATAGTGGTCTCATTCAACGTCAACTGGCTGACCCCGGTGAAACGTCGATCCGTGAGTGTTCTCGGTGAGAAGGGGGCCTTCGTCGCCGACATGCTGTCGGGGGACCTGTCGTTCTTCGCAAACGCCGAGGTCACGAGTCAGTGGGACACACTCGCTCAGATGAGGGGGGTCAGCGAGGGAGACATGATCCGTTACGCCTTCCCGAAGAGGGAGCCATTGGCAGTAGAGCATGAGGCATTTCGCGCCGCGATCACCAACGGTGAAGCCGAGGGCGTTGTCACCCTGGAACAAGGTGTCAAGATCCTGGAGGTCGCAGAGGCGATGATCGGAGCACCGGCATGAAGGTCGCGGTGGTGGCGCTGGGGAAGATCGGCTTGCCGCTCGCCGTCCAGATTGCTTCGAAGGGAGTCGAGGTCACCGGTGCCGACGTATCCAGGACCGTCGTCGAGTCAGTGAATCGCGGGGTCCCACACTTCCCAGGCGAGACGGGCCTAGCCGACAGGCTCGCCGCGGTCATCGAAGATGGGATGTTCAACGCGACGCATGAAACCACCGTGGCAGTCACCGAATCGGATGTTGTGGTGGTCGTGGTTCCGCTGATGACCGATGCCGAAGGAGAGCCCGACTTTTCGGCGATGGACGCTGCCACCGATGCGATCGGGCGAGGGCTTAAGCCAGGAACGCTGGTTTCCTACGAGACGACGCTGCCCGTTGGCACCACGAGGGATCGTTTTGGCCCGATGTTGGAAGAATTCTCTGGCATGGAGGTCGGCGAGGACTTCTTCCTGATTCACTCGCCAGAGCGTGTGTTCAGCGGACGAATCTTCTCGGATCTGCGTCGCTACCCAAAGCTGGTCGGAGGTGTCGACGAAGAATCGACCAAACGAGGCGTCGCCTTCTACGAGCAAGTCCTCGACTTCGACGAGAGGCCTGATTTGGGCCGGGCCAATGGAGTCTGGGCCATGGAGTCGGCAGAGGCCGCCGAGCTGGCCAAACTCGCCGAGACGACGTATCGGGACGTGAACATCGCCCTGGCCAACGAATTTGCCGAGTTTGCCGAGGAAGCCGGCATCGATGTCGCCGAGGTGATAGCGGCCTCGAACAGTCAGCCTTTCTCCCACATCCATCGCCCCGGTGTCGCCGTGGGTGGGCATTGCATACCGGTGTACCCGCGCTTTTATCTCGCCGGCCATCCCGGAGCCGCGTTGGTGGAGACAGCGCGCCGTATCAACGAGGAGGTGCCTCGTCGAGTGGTGGCGACAGTGAACACCGCCTTGGGCGGTCTCACTGGACGACGGGTCCTGATCCTCGGGGCCGCATACCGCGGTGGGATAAAAGAGACCGCCTATTCCGGCGTGTTCGAGCTGGTATCGGTAATCGCGGGGTCCGGTGGAAGCCCCTTGGTCGCCGATCCTCTGTACGACGAAGAGGAGCTCCGGTCCTTGGGATTCGTTCCTTGGGACGGCTCAGACATCGATGCAGCGATCGTTCAAACGGATCACCCCGAATACGTATCGCTCACGCCGAAGGACTTGCCCGGTGTTGAGGTGGTTTACGACGGGCGTCGTATCGTGGACGAGAGCAACTGGCGCGACTCGGGCGTCCGTTTCATCGTCATCGGACGGGGCTGAAGACGGCCTGAATCCTCTTGTCGGGCCGGGCTTCGTCCCATTCGTTGCGGGCCATCTCTCTTGCACGAAGGCTGAGGTCCCTGGTTTTGTCCTCATCCCGGGCGAGTGAGGAGATGACCTCGGCGACATCTCTCGGCCCTGGACACACGAGGCGCGGATCTAGCTTCGAGACGAAGGCGGCCTGTCCGGGGAGATCGCTGACTACCGGGATGAGACCGCAGGCTATGTACTCCCACAGCTTCGTCGCCACCGCGTCCCGATAGGCAGGGGTGTCCTGGAGGAGGCTCAGTCCGAACTGGGCGCCCGATGCGACCCTCCAGGCCTCCTCGTGGTCGAGCCGACCGGCGAGCTCGAGTCGGTGGAGCACGCCGAGGTCGTCGGCCTCGTCCAGGACCTGGGTCCTCGTCGTATCCGAGATGGGACCGATCAGTAGGAGGTGGTGTCGCTCCGGCAAAGCCGCCAGCGACTGCACCATTTCGATGGCGCCCCGGGCAATCGTGATGTCACCAACGTAGACGAGCAGGCCCGGGTCTTTGTGCGAGCTCACCCAGCTCAAAGTCGAGGGGTCGGCGACGTTGAGCACGATGTGGTCGCCCGGCCGGGCCAGCTGGGGGGCGGCGACCATGACTTGCCATGCCAGGAGACGGCCGAGGGTGACCATGACGCGGGTCAGCAGTGTCACGACCGGCTTCAGTAGCTGCGGGATCCACGCCCGATTTTGCGCCACGCTCGCATAGTCCTCGTGAATGTCGATCACCGACCGTTTCCCACTGAGACGAGCGCCGATCGACCCGATCGCGAAGAACTCCGGATCCGGTAGGAGAACCACCTCTGCCCGCGAGCCGACAATAGAGCGGGTGGCAGCAGCGATTGAGCCGACTCTGCCCCGGTCGTGGAACGACTCGATCGTGACGACATGGCCTGCCGCCGCCAGGTATTCGGCGTGACGGTTGAGTCTCGCGTCGCCCTTCCAGTGACGGGTCGTGATGATCTCGATTCTCACGACCGGAGTGTGCCGAAGAGAAATCCGCTGCCCCAACTCAGGTGCATGGTCATCAAGGCGAGCGCCGTACGCCACGATCTCGCCTCCGATGCCCAACCCGCCACCAGCATCGACCCTCCATACAGAAGGACTACGAGGAGAGCGATGCTCCACCGCAGGGAGGCGAGAAGGGCCGCACCTAGACCGACTACCAGCAGGGGTGGGGCCATTTGACGCCAACGAAGCGATCCGGGGTGCTTCACGCTGAACTGTCGCTTTGCCCTTCCGTACTCGAAATACTGACGGGCGAGAGCCGCAAGTGACGAGCGGGGTTTGTACTCGACTCTCAGAGCAGGGGTGAACCAAACGATTCCGCCCGACTCAATGATTCTATGGTTCAACTCATAATCCTGGTTTCGGATGAAGTCGTCGTCGAAACCTCCGACTCGCTCGATCGCCTCTCTCCGAAACACTCCCAGATAGACTGTTTCGACCGGCCCCTCCTCACCGTCCGTTCGATATCGAGCATCTCCCGCTCCGAGTGTCGACGACATTGCAGAGGCAATTGCTCGCTCCCAAACGGTATGGCCTACGGGCACCTGCATTCCGCCGACGACATCTGCCCCGGTGCGCTGCAGGGTTTCAACGGCATCAGACACATAGTCGGGCGGCAATTGTGCGTGGGCGTCACAGCGAACGACCACCTTCCCGGTCGACTCGGCGATGGCGAGGTTGAGGGCGGTCGACGTCTTCTGCGAGGGATTGCGAATGACTGCCGCTCGGCCCCCAACCGCATCGGCCGTGTTGTCATCGCCGGCTGCAACCACCACGTCGACGATGTTGGGATAGGACTGCGTGGCGATCGACTGCAGAGCGTCCGGCAGTGTGTCGGCGGCATCGAGAGCCGGGATGATTATCGACACGGTGGGCTGGTTCGAGGTCACGGCGCCATATCATGCCCCGCCGTGCCGTTCGATCTGCAGTCAATCGCCGACCCGCGTCTGATACTTCTGGGTTGGGCCGCCGGCCTGGCCCTCGTAGGAGGCTCTGTTGCATTGCAGCGGATCGTCGGTCCCGGGTTCAACTGGCTGGTCGGAGGTGTTGCCGCGATGATCGGGTTGCCTGGTTCGTTGGCTGATGGCGCGTGGTGGGCGCGTCTGGGGCTGGTTGCTGTGGGCGTCGGGCTCCTCTGGGCACGAAATCGTCCGTTTGCGGGGGTGATGTTCCTCGTCGGAGGGCTGGGATACCTGATCGAGGCGGCGGTCTTCGGGGGATGGGTCTCGGCCATGACTGCCACTCTGGCTCTGGGCGGTGTCACAGGGGAGATGGCTCTGGGCCACTGGTACCTGGTCGATCCGCGGCTCCCCAGGTCCGCACTCAGGAACCTGGCTGTCGTCGGCATCGCGGGGTTGATCGCCGAAGCTCTGTTCCTGATCTCCATGGACATCAGCCGCGAGGGAGCCGGTGTCGCTTTTTGGGTGTTGCTGGTGACATCCGTGATCTTGATGGGGGCCGTGATCGGAGCGCTTCGTTACCCGGCGTACAGCGGGGTGATGGCGGCGACCGGTTTGTCCTATCTGGCTCTCCTGACCACCCTTGGGGCCGTCTTCGTGGGTCGGGCCAGTGTCGCCGGTCTGGGCCCGTTTGCTTCTTGAGAGGAGAAGAGTGTGCACGCACGTGTTGCATCAGCTGATGCCGGGCTCGATCAGGCGACCCTGATCGCCGGCGTCCTCGAAGGTTTAGAGCCTCTGCCGGGATCGGAGGACGCAGTCGCCGGAGTTCCGGACGGCATCATGCAGGTGGCAGGGTTCGAGGCCAAGAGCGGCCAGACTCTGACCGTCACTCATCCCGAGGCGGCGGCGTTGCTGCTGGTGGGGTTGGGTGATGAGGTTTCGTATGAAGCCTTGAAGACCGCATCCGGGAACGCGATCCGGCAGGTGAAAACGGAGAGGGCGGTGAGCCTGCTGGCCCGAAGCGCCATCGACGGTGCAACACGGGCGGTAGCCGAGGGGAGTCTCCTCGGTGGCTACGAATTTCGCCTTTACAAGACAGAGGGAGATGGTCTTGTTGTGCGGGCTATCGAGATCGTCGATGGTGACGACGCCGAGCTGCAGATCGCCATCGCCATGGCAGATGCAACTGTTCTCGCCCGCGACTGGGTTAACACGCCAGCCAAGGACGCGTCTCCTGAACAGCTCGCCTCCCTGGTGGAGCAGGCCGTGGGGGAGGCTTCCCTCGAGATCGAGGTCTGGGACAAAGCCAGGATCGGACAGGAGAAGCTGGGGGCTCTCCTCGGGGTCGCCGCCGGATCGGACCGCGACCCTCGTGTCGTCTTCTTGAAGTACCGCCCAGGTGATTCAGACAGGCATCTCGCCCTGGTCGGAAAGGGCATCACGTTCGACTCCGGCGGCCTCTCTCTGAAGACCGCCGCTCTCATGGAGGAGATGAAGGACGACATGTCCGGCGCGGCCGCCGTTCTCGCGGCGACGATCGGGATCGCACGGCTCGGGTTGCCGGTGACTGTGACGGCAATTGCACCTTTGACCGACAATGTCGTCGGAGGCGACGCCACCAGACCCGGTGATGTCCTGCGCCCCATTGACGGCCCAACCATCGAAGTCCTCAACACCGACGCCGAGGGTCGTCTGATCCTGGCTGACGGGTTGGGGTTGGCCAAGCGTCTCGCGCCGGACCTAACGATCGACGTGGCCACTCTCACCGGCGCGGCCGCCGTGGCACTCGGCAAGGAGGTCGCCGCCGTGTTCGGATCCGATTCCGAAGTATCTCGCCGTGTGCTCGATGCCGCGTCGCTGGCCGGTGAGGAATTCTGGGAGCTGCCGCTGTACAGGGGCTATCGAAAGCTCATCGATTCCAACATCGCCGACATCAAGAACATCTCGGGGACCAGATATGGAGGAGCAATAGTCGCGGCCCTCTTTCTGTCCGAGTATGCGGGTGATGGCCCGTGGGCCCATCTCGACATCGCGGGACCGGCCATGAGAACCGAGACATCCGGCGAATTCGTGAAGGGCGCTTCCGGTGTAGCTGTGCGCACCCTCATAGAAATCGCCCGCAGCATGGCCGAAGCCGACTGACATTCGGCTGCATCTCTAGGCTGGACCCACCATGCGGACCCGGTTCCTGGCCTCTGTTGCGATTGCCGACCTGATATCGCTCTTCGTGGCGATGGTGGCGACCTCTCTCGTCGTCTATGGCACCGCGCTGCCCTGGAACGCCGGGTTCGTACTGACCGGCGGCCGGTCGGTCTTCCCGATGCTCACGTTCATGGCGTTTTCGATGATCGCCGTGTCTGCGCTCACCGAGCAGATGTCCGGACCCGGTGTGCCCCGGCCCAGTTACGGCCGAATGGTTGCGATCTGGGTGGGGACGCTCCTCTTCACGGCGGGTTTCATATTCGTCTTCCGCAACGTCTACTTCTCCCGGACGTTCGTTCCGATCGCCTCGACGCTGTGGCTCATACCGGCGACGGCACACCGGATCGTGCGGCGTCGGCGACCTTGGACGGAGAAGTTCGGGGTCATCACCAGAGAGAAACAGCTCGCCGACGAGCTCGACGAATCCGACCATGCCGAGGTCCTATGGGTCCTGGACCCGGAGGAGGAGAGTCCGACCGATCTGCCAGACCGCGACCTGACGGTTGCTATCGACCTGCGGGCGGTTCTGTCCGAGTCGATGGCGAGGTACTTGTCGTCGTGTGATGTCGCCGGTTACACGATCAGACCGTTTTCTTCGATCTACGAGGACCACACCGGGCGGGTCCCGCTAATTCACCTCACAGAAGGGTGGGAGATCTCGGCACCCCTTCTCGAAGTGGCGAGGTGGTTGCCCGGCAAGAGAGTGTTCGACTTCATGCTCACGGTGATCACCTCACCCCTCTGGGTGCCGCTCGGCGTTCTCGTAGGGGTGTACGTGAAACTCGCCGACCCTGGCTTCTCGATATTCCAACAGGAGCGAGTGGGTCTCAATGGGGCCGTGTTCACGATGTACAAGTTTCGGACCATGCATCTGGATGCCGAGAAGGAGGGTGCCCGGTTCGCCGTGGAGCGTGACCCCAGGTTGATCCGCGGCGGTTCGTTTCTGCGCAAGACGAGGCTCGATGAGATTCCCCAACTCTGGAACGTGATAGTGGGGGAGATGAGCCTCGTCGGCCCGAGAGCCGAGCAGGTCCCGTTCGTCTCCGAGTTCCGCCAGGACATCCCGTTCTATGACCACCGTCACATGGTTCGCCCGGGGATCACCGGGTGGGCACAGGTCAACTTCGGCTACGCAGACGACGAGGCGGACACGATCGAGAAGCTGACCTACGACCTGTATTACATAAAACACATGTCACCGGTCATGGACATGCGAATTCTCTGGAAGAGCGTGTGGACCGTGATGACCGGTGCCGGCGCCAGGTGAACTAGACGTTCGCCTGCAACCAGGCAGCGTGCTCGGCGGCGAGATCCGGAGGAAAGCGCCAACGCATCTCGACCGGGACCATTGGGATCCGAGAGTCGACTGCCAGAGTCCCATCCACGATCCGGACCAGTCCGGCCCGGAGCAGATGAGGAAGATATCTGGGCAGCCGCACCTCCTCCCCCTTTCCGGCAGCGCTGACCAGGCGGAGCAGTTCGGCGACGGCGCTGGGACCAAGCGCGGCCACCCAGAACCTGCGGACATAACGATCTGACGGCTCGATTCCCTCGGCCACTTCCACCAGACGCACGGGCACAGTCGGACGGACTCGGGCGGTGGGACGGAGCGAGGCACCTGCATGCCCCACGGCGCTGTTGATCGGAGGACGATTCTGGCCACTTGCAGGTGCCCCAGCTCTCATACGAGAGATACCTACAAGTACCGTTAAGTAGCGTCAACCGTTGTAGAGAAGTGCGCGAAAACTATCGTTAACCGCCCCCACCGTTGCCGCCGCCATTGCCGCCACCGTTCCCGGGATCAGGCGGTGGTGGTGGTGCCGCGACACCGATGAAGATCACGACCGATGCCGAGGCGTTCACCTCCGTGCCTGGGGGTGGATTCGTCTCCGCAATCAACCCGATCAGGTCGGCATTGGTTACCTCGATGGTCTCTTGCACCAATTCGATTTGAACGTTCGTCTCGTTATAGAGCACTTCCGCGGCAGCGGTCGCTTCTTCGACGGTCATGCCGATGAAGTTGGGCAACGGGGCTACCGGAGTCTGACCGTTCGAGACCCAGATGGTCACAGTCGTGCCTTGGTCCACACTGGCACCACCGCCGATGGACTGACGGACCACAATCCCGGCCGGCTCCAAGGAGGCGATCTCTTTGACGGAAACGTTCAGCTTGGCGTCCCGTAGCCGTCGCACAGCAGACCCCTCCTCGAGGCTGATGACGTTGGGTACGTCCGTCTTCGGCGGGACCAGGTATTCCTCGATGTTGTCCGGCTCGGCGGGGAACTGGGTCTCGGGTAGGCCTTCGGTGACGATCGACATGAATTCGGCCCAGATGGGCGCAGGGATCGATCCGCCGAACACCCGGGAGTACGACTGTCCCTTGATCACCAGATTCTCCAAAGGAATCTGTTCTGCCTCGTAGCCCATCCAGACTGCGGTCGAGTATTCGGGAGTGAATCCGACATACCAGGCGTCGAGGTAGCTCTGGTGAGTCCCGGTCTTGCCGCCCTGCGGATGGTCGATGGACGCTCGGGGCGCCGTCCCCGAGTCGGTCGGCACCTTGACCAGCGCCCTTCTCGCAGCGGCGAAGATCGCGGCATCGGCGACCTGTTCGACCTCGGGTTCCTTCTCGTAGATGACTTCGCCTTCCGAGTTGACGATGCGGGAGACGATGTAGTCGTCGGCGTGGAGACCGTTGGTGGCGAAGTTGGAGAAGGCCGACGCCATCTCGAGGGGAGATATAGCCGAAGAGCCCAGGACTACCGAAAGAACCGGTTCGACAGCAGAGTCGGTGATACCCATGCGACGGGCCATGTCGACGATGTTCTCTGGTCCCGTGTCACGTGAGATTTGTGCGTACACCGTGTTCACCGAGCGGTAAGTGGCCTCCTCGACGCTGATCACTCCCGTCGAACTGCCGGAGGCATTGGAGACGGTCCACACATTTGTGCCGTCGGGAGAGCACACGAACTCACACTCGATCTCGAACGGCGATCGGCCGTTATAGCGGTTGCCCATCGTGATGCCCTGTTCTAGGGCGGCGGCGAGGCCGATCGCCTTGAAAGCCGAGCCGGGGTTGCGTCGCCCCTGGATGGCCAGGTCGAACTGGCTGAATTCGAAGTCGAGACCCGAAGCCATGACTTTCACCGCGCCCGACTTGTTGTCGACCATGGCGATGGCGCCGGTGGGGGTGCAGGAGTGCGTTTCGGCGTAAGTGGCGTAGAAGTCCTGCTGTTCTTCGAAGTCATCGAAGATGTCGGCACAGGCCGCGAAGTTCTGCTCGTAGGGCAGAAGGGGCAGCCACTCGGAGAGGATCCGGTTGGCCTCCTGCTGCAGGCGGAGGTCGATAGTGGTGTAGATCTGAAGACCGCCGCCCCCCTCACACGCAACGTCGTCGGCCGGGCATCCGAATATGGTGCGCTTGCGCTCTTCGTTGGTGTCTCCCAGAAATGCGAACTCGGGCGAATTGAGCAGCTGGCGGCGCACCTCGGCCACGACGTGGTCGGCTAGCCCGCGGCGGGGAGGTGTGTCGATGACTCCTAGTGGCTGATCCAATGCGAAGGTGGCTTGGGCCTCGGTGATCCAACCCTCCTCGAGCATCTGTGCGATCACCTGGTCGCGCCTCTCGATGGTGACTTCGGGTCGACGCCTCGGGTTGTAGAGGGAAGGGTTCCGTACCAGCACCGACAACGCCGCAGCCTCGTGGATCTGGAGCTCGTTGAGCGGTTTGTCGAAGAACTCCTCTGAAGCGGTTTTGACCCCGTAGGCGCCCGAGCCGAAGTAGACCGAGTTCATGTAGAACTCGAGGATGCGCTCCTTGGGGAAACGACGCTCCAACTCGGCTGACACGAAAGCCTCGTTGATCTTGCGTCTGATGCTCACTTCGTTGCCGACGAAAGCGTTCTTCACCACTTGTTGGGTGATGGTGGAGCCACCACGTGTCTGGTCGGAGATGAAGTTGTCGAGCGCGGCGGAGGCGATGGCCGAGAAGTCGATGCCGTCGTGTTGGAAGAAGTCTGCGTCCTCGGCGGCGAGCATGGCGTTGACCATCACCTCGGGGATCTGGTCGTACGGGATCGGCTCGGAGTTTCGCCCGTCGTGGAGCTCGGCGAGCACCTCGCCGGTGTCGGCGTAGACGCGGCTCACCCGGCTCAGGTCGGGGAGGTTGAGCTCCATCGAGCGGGTGTCGGGCACCCACTCATCGGCCACCTGCTCGAACGTGCCGTACGCGGAGTTGGCTCCCAAGAACGCGAAAAGACCCACCCATCCGGAGAGGAGGAGTGAGATAGAGAGGAGAGTGGCCAAGGCGCCGAACCAGCGGCCCCGCCGTTCTCGCGCCTCGATTTGGTGGATGAGGGCTTTCCTGGCCATTCGGGGTATCAGACGATCCGGGGTGTCGAGTAGTTCCCGCCTACGATCCCGGTCGGTGACAGGATACTGCTGATATGAGCGAAAACCGTCGCACCTCGAGCGACATCGAGATCGACGTCGTCTATGACACACCACCGGATCCGGACCGGATCGGGCGTCCCGGGGAGTATCCGTTCACCCGTGGACCATATCCGACAATGTATCGGGGTCGTCTCTGGACGATGCGCCAGTACTCCGGGTTTGGCACCCCCCAGGAGACAAACCAGCGGTTCAAGGATCTGCTCGAGGCGGGACAGACCGGTCTGAGCGTTGCCTTCGACCTCCCGACTCAGATGGGTCTCGACTCGGACCATCCTCTCAGTGCGGGGGAAGTGGGCAAGGTCGGCGTTGCCATCGACTCCCTCGAGGACATGAGACAGCTCTTCGACGGCATCCCACTCGGTGAGGTCTCGACATCGATGACGATCAACGCCACCGCTCCTCTTCTCCTCCTGCTCTACCAACTCGTGGCCGAGGAACAAGGCGTTTCGGGAGACCGCCTCAGGGGGACGATCCAGAACGACATCCTCAAGGAGTACGTCGCCCGGGGAACCTACATCTATCCGCCGACGCCGTCGATGCGTCTCGTCACCGACGTGTTCGCCTACGCAGACGCAAATGTCCCCCAGTGGAACACCATCTCCATCAGCGGCTATCACATACGCGAGGCGGGGGCCACGGCGGCTCAGGAGTTGGCGTTCACGATCGCCAACGGGCTCGCCTACGTCACTGCCGCCATGGACGCCGGGCTCGATGTCGACGTCTTCGCCCCCCGTCTCTCGTTCTTCTGGAACGGTCACAACGACTTCTTCGAGGAGGTTGCGAAGTACCGGGCGGCGAGACGGGTCTGGGCCCGGCACATGCGTGAGGAGGTCGGTGCTACGAACCCCAAGTCGTGGACCATGAGATTCCATACCCAAACGGCCGGATCGACTCTCACTGCCCAACAGCCCCTGAACAACGTCGTGCGTACGACGATCCAGGCTCTGGCGGCCGTCCTCGGTGGGTCTCAGTCACTTCATACCAATTCGTTCGACGAGGCCTTGGGGCTTCCGACCGACGAGTCGGCCCTTCTCGCACTGCGAACGCAGCAGGTGATTGCCCATGAGTCCGGGGTTGCAAACACGGTGGATCCGCTGGCCGGGTCCTACTTCGTGGAGAGCCTCACCAACGATCTCGAGGAGAAGGCTGAGGCTCTGATATCCGAGGTTGCCGCCATGGGAGGAGCGGTCGCCGCCATCGAGGAGGGCTGGATGCAAGCCCAGATCGAGGAGTCCGCGTACCGGGAGGCGCAGCGACAAACCACCGGCGAGTCGGTGGTCGTCGGGGTCAATCGCTTCGTGTCGGACGGGTCGACGCAGGTCCCGATCCTCGAGGTGGACCCGGCCTTGGAGGAGGCCCAGAGGAAGGCTCTAGAAGGGCGTCGAGCCGACCGCGATCAGGATGCGGTCGACTATCGGATTGAGATCGTGCGTGAGATCGCCTCCTCGACTGAGAATCTCATGGGGCCGATGCGCGATGCCCTGAAGGCGGGTGCCACCATCGGGGAGGTCTCGGATGCCCTGCGAGCGGTCTTCGGTGTTCATAGGCCAACGGGTTAGCTTCCGGACACCCATATGGAAGACAAGACACATCTGTTGATCATCGGCGGCGGGCCGGCTGGCACACAAGCAGCGACCACCGCCGCCACGCACGGAGCCAGGGTGACGCTCATCGAGAAGGACATAGTCGGGGGCGCAGCACATCTCTGGGATTGCATCCCCTCGAAGACGATGGCGGCGAGCGCCCTACGTCACACTTCTGTTCGCAACGCCGTCAAGCTGGGTCTGGTCAACGATCCGGGTCGGGTCGACCCCGAGGTCCTCTCGTCGAGGATCAAAGAGATCACGTCGGACATCAACGAGAACTGGGTCGAGCTGTTGGGCGATCAGAACGTCGACATGGTCAGCGGAGTCGGCCGATTCACCGGGCCTCACACGGCGATGGCGAAGACGCTCGAAGGGGAGCGCACGTTCCACTTCGACAAGGCGTTGATCTCCACCGGATCGGCACCCCGCGTACCTCCCTGGGCCCCTGTCGACGGCAAGAGGGTGCTGACCACCCGGGACTGCTACGACCTCGTGGATGTGCCCGAGCATGTGATCGTCATCGGCTCGGGCGTCACGGGCGTCGAATTCACTCACATATTCGAGGCGATGGGGGCGCAGGTGAGTCTCGTCGTATCGCGTCAGCAGATCCTGCCGCATCGCGACGCCGAAGTCGCGGCGGTGCTCGAAGAGGACTTTCTGGAAAGAGGCGTCAGGCTCGTGATCGGCGCCAGGGCCGAGTCCATCGACGTCGACGGTGATGAGGTCGCGGTCAAGTGCAACGACGGACGGATCATCCGAGGCTCGCACGCCTTGCTGGCGGTGGGCTCGGTCCCCCTCACCGATGGGCTGGACCTGGAGGCCGCCGGGGTGTCATCCGAGGATGGATATGTCCCGGTGGACGAGTTTCAGCGCACGTCGGCGTCTCACATCTACGCCGCAGGTGACGTCACCGGCCAAATGCCGCTCAGTTCGGTGGCTTCTGCCCAGGGGCGCAAGATCGCTCGTCACGCCCTGGACCTTCCCGTCCAGCCCATCGACTACGACAAAGTCACCGAGGCGATATTCACCGAACCGGAGATAGCCTCAGTCGGACTGGCCGACGTGGTGGCAGCGGCTCAGGGACGCAAGGTCCGCACGACGAAAGTCCCTTTCTCGTCGAACGCGCGATCGGTGTTGCAGGACTTCACCCGTGGCTTCGTCAAGGTCACCTCCGACCCGGCTACTGGAGTCGTTCTCGGTGGGACGGTCGTCGGTCACAGGGCGTCCGAGTTGATCGGGATCATCTCGCTGGCGGTCCAGGCTCGGGTCACGACTCAGACCTTGGTGGAGACCCTCCTCGTGCATCCCTCGATGATCGAAGCGATCAGCGACGCAGCCGAGTAGCAGCCACAGCCACTTCGGTTGCTCTGGACAGGTCCATCGTCGAGCCCTCTGCAGCCCATTGCTCGTACCGCTCGTCGCGCTGGAGCTCATCGACCACCTCCAGCCAGTGACTCTGGCCGGCGCCGAAGGGGCGTCGTCCCGCCTTTCTCGCGGCCGCCAGAAGCTGGGCCGCCGGCTCCGGCTCGCCGGTCTCGGCGAGGATTGCTCCCAGGTACTGGACCACTGCCCAGTGGTAGGCCGGCATGCCCAGGGTCTCCCATCTCTCCAGGGCTTTGTGAAGATTCGATGTGGCCTCTTCGAAACGACCCAGTCGAGCCATCACCGAACCAAGTGTGGTCCGCGCCATAGCCTCGATGTACTGGTTGTTGACCGATGCCGCCAGGGTGGCGGCTCCCTGCAATGTCTCGGCGGCACGCTCCGGCTCAGACTCGACAATCGCCTCTCCGAGCGCGTATTGGGAATAAGCGCGGTAGGTGGGTGCGCCGATGTCCGAGGTCATCTTCTCCAGGTCGCCGGCGATGTCGATCGCACGGTCGAAGACACCTTGAAAGGCGAGTGCCAGCGTCTCTCCTGCCATCGCATCCACGACACCGATGCGATCGTCCAGGTTGCTGGCGCGGATGAGCTGTTTGCGGTAGGCGTCGAGTGCGTCTTCCAGTCGGTCCTGGTAGCAGGCGACCTCACCGGTCATGAACCAGGCGAAACGAGCCGCCGACCCGCCCACGCCAGTGCCCTTGAGGGCCAATTCACCGGCCTCGGAGATCTGGCCCCGCTTCATCGCGGCCAATGAAGCCCACGCCGCAGCGACCGCACCGAGATCGTGGTCGGCGCTGATGGGCAGGGCGAGGTCGCCCCAGTCGACGATCGAGGGAGGCTGGCGGTGATAGAACCAGTCGAAGAGGCCTTCGAGAATCGTCTGAGCGGTGTCCTTGTCTCCCTGCTCGACAGCCCAGACGAGAGCCGCTTCGAGGTCCTCGAGTGCCTCGTTGGCTGTCTCGATCCAGGCTGTCTCCTCGGGTGTGGAGAGACCGTTGCCGATGAGCGACGCCAACTCGGCGAACCAGACGGAGTGACGGGTCCGCGTCTCCACTTCATCCTCACCCTCGGCGAGCTTCTGCCCGGCGAACGACCTGAGGACACGCAGCAACCTGAATCGACCGGATTCGGTCCTACGAAGGAGTGATTTCTCGACCAGATCGGCGAGGATGCCGGCCACACTCGGCGCCCCAACTTCACCGAACCCCGCGATCCTCGACGCAAGTTCGATGTCGAACGATCCGGCCACGACGGAGATGCGCTCAAAGACCCGTTGGCCCGGCGAAGCCAGCAGACCATACGACCAGTCGACGAGAGCATCGAGGCTGCGGTGACGACCCGTCCCTCCACGCATCGGTCGGTCGAGGAGGCCATAGCGTCGACTCAGCCGATCGAGGATCTCCCCGGGCGAGAGTGCCTTTGAGCGCGCCGCAGCCATCTCGATGGCGAGGGGCATGTAGTCGAGCTCCTCGCAGAGCATGTCCAGAGTTGCCTCAGAGGCGTGGAATCCGGGGAGCACCTGCCGGGCCCTATCCCTGAACAACGCAATGGCGGCGTCGGGGCTGAGCGAATCCAGTGTCAGCACGACCTCGCTTGGGACGTTGAGTGGCTCACGGGAGGTGATCAGCATTCGGGCCTCGGTCCTGGCAAGGAGGACCGTCGTCAGATTCGCAACTGCATCGACTACGTGCTCGGCGTTGTCCAACAAGACGAGAGTTGGGGCCCGTGCGATCCTCGCCACAGCCGCGTCGAGAGGGTCACCGCGGGTCTCGCCACCTACAGCCGTGAGCACGGTTGGAGCCACCTCACCATCAGAGCGCAGGCTTGCCAAGCGCGCCACCGAAATTGGTACGCCGCTCCAGTCTCGCAGCGCTTCGATAGCAAGACGAGACTTGCCCATCCCACCTGGACCCGTGACGGTGACCAGTCTGTGTCTGTCCAGCAGGTCCCTGAGGCGCTCGAGCTCCGTTTCCCTTCCGACAAACGAGGTTTCGACACGTGGGAGTTGGCTGGACACCGGCATCTGAGGGCCGTCGAAGATCTCGTCCTGAGCGCCGGTGAAGTCCGGTCCTGGCTCGAGGCCGATTTCGGCCAGAGTCTCCCGATATCGATCCAGCTTGCGAACCGCCTCGGCCTGACGCCCCGTACTCGCCAGGATTCGCGCCAGGGAAAGCCAAGCCGACTCGCGAAGCGGCTCGGTCGAAGTGA
Source organism: Acidimicrobiia bacterium (assembly GCA_035620735.1). GTDB lineage: Bacteria > Actinomycetota > Acidimicrobiia > Spongiisociales > ZC4RG35 > JANQRA01. Next base: position 16,211 of record DASPGH010000113.1, read on the forward strand.
TCCGCTCCAGGGTCGCCAGCGCCTCAGCAGTCCGCCCCGACCCAGCCAGGAGGCGGGCACGATCCTCCTCGAGCTCGAGACGAGTCTCGTCGAGCCGTCTGGCGGCGAACGCGACGTTGTCGAAGTCCTCGAACGCGGGGCCTGCCCATAGATCCAGAGCCCGGTCGATGGCCTCCATACGCGCCACCAGCTCACTTGGAAGCTCTGCCGCCATCTCCAGGAATTCCCAACTATCGACACGGAGGCCGTCGGAGCCGAGTCGATAGCCAGGCGATCTGGTCTCGATCACACCGGATCCGAGTGTGCGCCGCAGACGGGAGACGTATGACTGGATCGATTGCGGACCGGATGGGGGTGGGTCATCCCCCCACAGGTCGTCGAGCAGAGTCGTTACTGCGACTGTCTCTCCCGGGCGCGCCAGAAGGGCGGCGAGGAGACGGCGCTGGGTGGGGCCTCCCAGATCGACCCGCTCATGATCGCGAAAACCCTGGATGGGGCCGAGAACCCTGATCTCGATCACATCCGAATCCTAAGGGTCGCAACCCCGCGTCAAGCCACCTGCAAGGACTGTCTTCTACCTTCTGGGTTGCCTAGTGAGAAGACAGGAGGGAACTATGACGACTATGGCGATACCCGACACGAAAACGACGGAGGAGTTCGCCGAGCGTGTCTTTGACGCGGTGCTCGGTCTGATCGATAGCTGGTCGATATACCTCGGCGACAAACTCGGGTTGTACCACGCTCTGGCGCAAGGCGCCTCGACAAGGGACGAGCTTGCCAGTCAAACGCAAACGCATTGGCGCTACATCGGTGAGTGGCTGGAACAACAGGTCACGACCGGGATCCTCGACGTGGACGACGCCTCGGCCGACCCGGCCTCCCGCATCTACTCGCTGCCGCCAGCTCATCAAGAGGTCCTCGTGGATAGGGACTCTCTCAATTATCTGGCGCCGTTCGTGCGACTGGTGACTGCGGGAGGCCTTCAGCTTCCGGCACTTCTCGATGCCTATCGAAATGGTGGCGGTGTGCCATGGGAGAGGTACGGCGATGACATGCGCACCGGGCAAGGCGACATGAACCGCCCGTGGTTCGTCAACGCCCTTGCCAGCGACTGGTTCCCGAATACACCGCAGATTCATGAGCGCTTGGCGCAGCCGGATGCTCGTGTCGCAGACATCGGCTGTGGTGAGGGTTGGTCGGCGATAGCGATGGCCCGTGCCTATCCCGGTCTGACCGTGGACGGGTACGACATCGACGAGGCATCCGTTCTGGCGGCTCGTCAGAACGCGGCCGACGCCAATCTGTCTGGTCGTGTTCGGTTTCATCATGTGAATGGCGACGCGGTCGGGGAGAAGGGCAGCTTCGACGTAGTGACACTGTTCGAGTGTGTCCATGACATGTCCGACCCGGTCGGTGTCCTCGAGTCAGTTCACGAGTTGGTCAAGCCCGATGGCCATGTGGTGGTGATGGACGAGGCGGTGGCGGACGCCTTCGGCGACAGCACGGATGAGGTGGAGCGGCTGATGTACGGCTTCTCGCTGTTCGTGTGTCTCCCAGATGGGATGTCCCACGAGGGCAGCGTCGGCACGGGAACCGTCATGCGCCCCTCGAAACTGGAGGAGTACGCCCGGGCCGCTGGATTCTCCGGCATCTCGGTCCTCCCCATCGAGAACGACCTCTGGCGCTTCTACGAGCTGATGTACTAGGAACTGCGAACCCGGGGTTCCTCAGCTCACATACGGCCAAATCCGCTCATCTTCGGAGACATCGCCCGAACGGCACAGGTACGTGAGCGGATCTGGGCCAAATATGGCGCCAGGAACCCCGGGTTGGCGTATTGCCGCCCCTGGGGCTATTTCACTATCGCGATGACCTGGCCGGCGGCGACGGTGTCGCCGGGCTCGACACGGAGGTCGACGACTTCGCCGGATGCGGGGGAGGAGACCTCGTTTTCCATCTTCATGGCCTCGAGGACACAGATCGGGTCGCCGGCCCGGATCGACTCGCCCGCCTTGACGCTGACCTTGACGATGGTCCCCTGCATGGGAGCGGATACGACGCCATCGGACGCTGCCGCGGGGCCGCCCGAGGACAGCTTGGGTGGACGACGACGGATCTGCCCACCTGCTCCCGGCTCGGGCGCCCAGTAGGAGACACGGAAACGTCGTCCGCCGATCTCGACGGTGATGTCCCGCTTCGAGAGCTCTTCCTCCTCAGGCAGGGCGGGGGCGGCGGAAGGAGCCTGACCGTCGAGGGTGACGACTTCTTCCATCCACTTGGTGTGATGACGTCCCTCGATGAAATCCTCATGGTCGAGCACCGCCAGATGAGCGGGGATGGTGGTCGACACACCGGAGACCTCGAACTCTTTGAGGGCGCGTCGTCCCCGGTTGATGGCCGACTGTCTGTCGGCTCCCCAGACGACGAGCTTTGCCATGAGGTTGTCGTAGTACTGCGACACACTGGTTCCCGGGGTGATCCATGAGTCGACGCGGACGCCGGGGCCGGCAGGCTCCTTCCATTCGACTACCTGGCCCGGAGACGGCAGATAACCCTGATGAGGATCCTCGGCATTGATACGGAACTCGATGGCGTGGCCGCGGGGCTCAACCTCGCCGATGGTCAGCTTCTCCCCGGAAGCGATGCGCAACTGCCACTCCACCAGGTCGAGGCCGGTCACCATCTCGGTCACGGTGTGCTCGACCTGGAGCCTGGTGTTCATCTCGAGGAAATAGAAGTCGCCGTTCCGGTCGACGAGGAACTCGACGGTCCCCGCGTTGGTGTAGTTGCATGAGCGGGCGGCGTCGATCGCCGCTTTCCCGAGCGCCCTCCGCTGCTTGGTTGTGAATCCCGGCGAAGGCGTCTCCTCGATCAGCTTCTGATGGCGACGCTGCACCGAGCAGTCCCTCTCGCCGAGGAAAAGCCCGGTGCCGTGGCGGTCGAAGAGGATCTGTGCTTCGACGTGGCGCGGCTTCTCCAGGTATTTCTCGACATAGACCTCGGGATTTCCGAAGTAGGCATCGGCCTCCCGCCGCGCCCCTTCGAAGGCCTGCGTGGCGTCGTTGGCGTCGTGGACAACCCGCAGACCCTTGCCACCGCCGCCATGGGCAGCCTTGATGGCCACCGGGTAGCCGAATTGCTCGGCGAGAGCCACGACCTCGTCGACGGTCGTCACCGGGTCGGTGATTCCGGGCACCGTGGGCACCCCGGACTTCTCGGCATTGCGTCGAGATGTGATCTTGTCGCCCATCGCCTCGATGGCGTCACCGGATGGACCGACCCAGATGATCCCCGCCGTCTCGACGGCCCGCGCGAACCCAGCGTTCTCAGACAGGAAGCCGTAGCCAGGGTGGATTGCCTCGGCGCCAGACTCGTGCGCCACCCTCAGGATCGTCTCTCGATTCAGGTAGCTCTCCGAAGCGGGCGCCCCACCTACATTCCAAGCCTCGTCCGCGATTTCGACGTGGCGGGCATCCCTGTCGAGCTCGGAGAAAATGGCGATGGTGCGTATGCCCATGTCTTGGGCGGTTCGAATGACCCTCACCGCGATCTCCCCGCGATTGGCGACGAGGAGACTCTTCACTGGGGTCCGTTGCCGTGCTTCTTCGGGGGGAGACTCTCACGCTTGGTGCGTAGCATCTCCATGGCGTGTATCAGCTTGAGACGCGTCTCCCTAGGCTCGATGATCTCGTCGACGAGTCCGAGCTCGGCTGCGACATATGGGTTGTTGAATCGCTTCTCGTAGTCCGCGATCAACTCCGTTCTCCTCGATTCAGGATCGTCTGACTGTGCCAGCTCACGTCGGTGAATGATATTCACTGCGCCCTGCGCGCCCATGACGGCGATCTCCGCCGAAGGCCAGGCGAACACGAGATCGGCCCGTACTCCCCGGGCGTTCATGACAAGGTAGGCGCCACCGTATGCCTTTCTGGTGATGACCGAGATGCGGGGGACGGTCGCCTCGCAGTAGGCGTAGAGAAGCTTGGCGCCGTGGCGGATGATGCCTCCGTGCTCCTGGTCGACCCCGGGGAGGAACCCCGGCACATCGACGAAGGTGAGGATGGGAATGTTGAAAGCGTCGCAGAAGCGGACGAACCGGGCTGCCTTTTCGGAGGCTGTGATGTCGAGGGTCCCTGCCAGCACCGCCGGCTGATTGGCCACGACGCCCACGGAATGACCGTCGAGACGTCCGAAGCCGACGATGATGTTCTTCGCCCACTGCTCGTGGACCTCGAAGAACTCCTCAGAGTCGAGAACCGTCTCGATGACCGTTCGCATGTCGTAGGGTTGGTTCGACTCGTCGGGGATGACGGTGTCGAGATCGTCGTCGGCCCGATCGGAACGGTCGGCGGGCGCGTAGTAGGGCGCCATCTCCATGTTGTTGCGTGGCAGGAACGAGAGGAGATATCGAACCGCCTCGAGAGCGTCCTTCCCGTTCGGGTAAACGAAGTGGGTGACACCGGACTTGGAGGCGTGCGCCGATGCGCCGCCCAGGTCCTCCATGGTCACCTCCTCGCCCGTGACTGCCTTGATGACGTCGGGGCCCGTGATGAACATGTGTGACGTCTGGTCGACCTGGAACACGAAGTCGGTCAGGGCAGGGGAGTACACCGCTCCACCGGCGCAAGGGCCCATGATGACCGAGATCTGGGGGATGACCCCGGACGCCCTCACGTTGCGCTCGAATATGCGCCCGTAGCCGTCGAGCGAGGAGACGCCCTCCTGGATTCGGGCTCCACCGGAATCCTTGAGCCCTATTACTGGAGCTCCAGTCTCCAGGGCCATGTCGAGGATCTTGCAGATCTTGTCGGCGACCACCCTTCCCAGGCTTCCGCCGAAAACAGTGAAGTCCTCTGCAAACACGAACACAGGCCTTCCGTCGATGGTTCCATGGCCAGTGACCACCGCGTCGCCAGGAGGTTTCTTGTCCTCGATGCCGAAGCCGGTCGATTGATGCTTCACGAACTGATCGATCTCGTTGAACGACCCTTTGTCGAGAAGTGCGTCGATCCGCTCCCGGGCAGTGAGTTTTCCCGCTTCGTGTTGACGGGCAACGGCCCGTTGCGTCCCGGAGTGAAGGGCCTCGTCCCGAAGTGTTCTGAGTTGATCTATGCGCGCCTCGGTGCCCAAGACTTCTCCCTATCCTCGCGGTAGGCCTCGATTTCGTATGACTCGCCGGGAGACAAGTTGGCTACACCATATTTCCAGCTTCGCTTCGAGGGCGTTCCATCCACCCAGGATGTCGCCCGAGAGCGTTTCGACAGCCTCCCTTTGCTCGTGCTGGCGTCATCTCAAACCAGGGGCCGGGGCAGATCCGGGTCAGGTTGGGAGAACGCCGACCGGGCTTTGGCCGCTTCACTCATATTCAAACCCGAGGCAGAAGACCATCGTCCGTTCTCGTTGATGGCGGGAGTAGCCGCGCGGCGCGCCGCCGAGGACACACGTCTCAAGTGGCCCAACGATGTGTTGACGAATGCAAGCTTGAAGACCGGGGGAATCCTCGTGGAACGGGACGACGCTGCGACGGTGATAGGGCTGGGATTGAATCTCTGGTGGGCGGATCCTCCGCCGGGAGCGGGGGCTCTGTACCAAACGGACTGCGGCCCCGACCGGCACCTCGAGGTCGGGGCCCTCTGGGGGGCGGAGCTCATGGACCTCATCGCTACCGAGGGTTGGCCGATCGACGAATATCGGGATAGTTGCGAGACGCTCGGCCGTGAGATCGAGTGGGCACCGGATGGTCGCGGGCGCGCCATCGGTATCGCCGATGATGGGGCACTCATCGTCGAGGTCGATGGCAGCGAGGATCGGCTGGTCTCCGGCGCAGTGCGACACGTCAGGACGAGGGAAGAGTCGCACACCGAAGGTTCTCTCGGAGTGAAGCCCTAGACCGATCCGTCAGGTCGAGTAGTTCAGCCCAGATCCTCGATCTGTGGCTTGGGGAGAGTGGCCTCGAAGAACGCCACGATTCGGGCGACGGCGTCGTCGGCTGCCGATTGGTCGAAGTTGTCGCCGTCGATGTCCAAGAAGCCGTGACCGACACCCTCGTAGAGCAGCCACTGGCCGTGATCGTTGCGTCGCTGCGCCTCATCGACGGTTGAGTTGTCGATGAGATCGTCGTCCGCTCCATAGAGCCCTAGCACCGGAACCGGGAGATGATCGAGATAGTCGGCCACCTGATGCTCCCTCTCCTCGTCGCCGGTCAAAGGCGCGTAGCAGAGGACCAATGATCGGACCCAGTCGCGTGTGGCGGCCTTGATCAACGCGAACCTCCCACCCACGTCGGAGCTCAGGATGCCGACCTCGTCGGCGACGTTCCACACGACGTCGCTCGAAATCAGATACTGGTGCATTTCCTCGATCACGTAGAGGGCGCTGTCGTCGCTCAGGTCGTTGTAGAGGTCGAGACCGTCTCCCGGCTTGCCGTACAGGTCGATCGACAAGGCAGCGAACCCCCGTCGGGCGAGACGACGGCACAGGTCCTTCTCGACGCTCCCCATGCCATCCAGGTCCGGCAGCACGAAAACCGTTGGCACCTTCCCGGACTCGTCCGGTCGGGACAGATAGCCGGTTCGATGCGCCGAGCCCACCGGGATGGGCAAGGAGCCATACATGATCGGATATGTCCCTTCGTGGGACAGGACTGCCAAAGAGCTACCTCCGCTCGGTCAGGGCGGGAGGATAACGCCTCCCGGCCGAGGTCCCAGAGGTGAGAGCTTCGGATCGAATCCCGAATGGTTCCACGGCGTTGCCGTCGATGGTCCCGGTCACCGTCCGTGTGCGATTCCCGGGTCGTGGGTATAGGGGGAACCTGCGGCTAATCTGAGGTCGTCTAACACTTCGATGCAAGACACTCCTCCCACTCACCGTCGTTCCGGCGTGCCCAAATGGCTCAGAGTCCTGATCATCACCATGCTGGTGCTGGCCAACATCGCCGTCATTGGCTTCATTTGGGTCATCCAGACCGGGAACACGCTCTTCGCCGATGCTCGCACCGACGATGAGGTGACGAGCGCCCTCGATCCGGTTTCCAACGGGACCCGCATCTTCCTCGTCGTGGGTTCTGACTCGCGCGAGGGCCTGGACGACCTGGAGAACTTCGGTGACTTCGCCGGCGCTAGGAGTGATGTCGTGATGCTGGTTCGAGTCGACCCGAGCACTGGAGAGACCCGCATGCTGAGCATCCCCCGCGACCTGTGGGTCAGCATTCCGGGCCACGGTGAGAATCGCATCAATGCCGCTTATGCCTTCGGAGGTCCTCGACTGATGGTCGAAACCATCAAGCAGAATCTCGGTGTTCCGGTGAACAACTACGTCGAGATCGACTTCGTCGGGTTCCAGGCCCTCGTCGACGAGCTGGGTGGGGTCCCGATCGGCTTCGCCAATGCCGCTCGCGACGCCAAGTCGGGTCTGGATGTTGCCGCCGGCACCGACGTGTTGAACGGAGATCAAGCACTCGCCTACGCCAGATCCCGTCACTACCAGGAGCTACAAAACGGGTCGTGGCAGTCGGTCGACGCCAACGACATCGGTCGAACCTCCCGACAGCAAGAAGTGATGCGCGGGCTCCTCTCACGTTTGAAGAGCCCGTCTACGGTCGCCGAGGCCGGCAACATCGCATCGAGTGTGTCCCAGCATCTCACCATCGACGCCAACCTGGCCGACGAGTCGGTCGCATCGATGGTTTGGGACTACAAGGGGATCATCACCGGCAGCATCGATGGAGAGACGCTCCCCACGACCGGTCGAACCGTCAATGGAGCGTCGGTCCAAGTCGTCAAGGAGCCGGAGGCGAGCGAAGTGCTCGCCAGCTTTCAGGCCGGGGTGACTCCGGTTGCAGGAGAGCCGCTTACCCTGGAAGTCCTCAACGGAAGCGGAGTCAACGGAGCAGCTTCGGAGATGTCGCAACGTCTCGAATCGCTCGGGTTCACCGTCGACTCGATCGGCAACGCCGGCACGAACTCCTACACCGAGACCACGATCGTCGTCCCCCAGGGAAGCGATGACGGAGATGCCATCGTCTCGGCTCTCGGTTTCGGCGTGGTGCAGTTCGGAACCGTCAACGATGGCTTCGACGCCGTGGTGATAGTCGGTTCGGATGCCTCATAGACGGTCCGCTTCTTACCGATAGGATGAGGTGTCCATGGATGTAGCAATCATTGGTGCCGGCTACGTCGGCCTTGTCACCGGAGCCGGTCTCGCCAACCTCGGCCACAAGGTGCGAGTAGGCGAGGCGAGCGCTGATCGCGTGGCAATGCTCGAGGCGGGCGATGTGCCGATCTACGAGCAGGGTCTCCCTGATCTGCTCGCCCGAGCACGTGAACGGCAGGCGATCAGCTTCCACAACTCCAACACCGAGGCGGTCGAGGGAGCGGATCTCGTCTTCCTCTGTCTGCCCACCCCGGAGTCGCCCGACGGCCGTGCGGATCTCACCTTCATACATGCCGTGATAGATGAGTTGGCCACCGAAGTCGGAGAAGACACTCTCTTCGTGATCAAGTCGACCGTCCCTCCCGGCACGGCGGCGAGTCTCCGCAAGAGGCTGGCCGACCTGGGGAGCCCCGCCCGTCTCGTCTCCCACCCGGAGTTCCTAAGAGAGGGTCGTGCCGTCGAGGACTTCATGGAACCCGATCGAATCGTGGTCGGTGCTTACGAACGCGACGACGCCGAACGGGTCGCCTCGCTCTACCGAAGCATCGACACATCGGTGGTGATGACCGACCCGACATCCTCGGAAATGATCAAGTACGCCAACAACGCCTACCTGGCTGCCCGTCTCACCTTTGCCAATGCCCTGGCCAATGTGTGCGAGGCGGTGGGAGCCGACGTCGTCGACGTCATCCAAGGTATCGGTCTCGATCATCGCATCGGCCCTCATTTCCTTCAGCCGGGCCCCGGGTACGGTGGGTCGTGTTTCCCCAAGGACACGGCTGCACTCATAGCCGTGGCCCAGGACGCCGGCTACGACTTCAAACTGCTCAAGGCGGTCATCGAGGCGGATCACCAGCAGCGTCAACGGGTCGCCGAGAAGGTGCGCCAGGCCGCAGGTGGTGGGTTGCATCGGCGTCGCATCGCGATGTGGGGCGTGGCCTTCAAGGCGGGGACCGACGATGTTCGGGAGTCGCCCGCCCTGCGGATCGCCCGTCTTCTCCAACAGGACGGCGCCGAGGTTGTCGCCTACGACCCCGAGGCTTCCAGCGACGAGCTGACCATGGCAACGGACCCTCTCGCTGCAGTGACCGACGCCGATGTTCTCCTTGTCACCACGGAGTGGCCGGAGTTCGGCACGATCGATATGAAAGAAGTCGCCGCCGTGATGAAAGGTCATCGCGTGGTCGATGCCCGCAACTTGCTCGACTCGGCCGCCGTGCGAGCTGCCGGTCTCGACTACTGGGGGCTGGGCCGACCCGGAGCCTGACACTCGCAGGCAGTCGTTACGCCCCCTGGTTGCAGTTGGGTCGCCTCCCGCCGGCTGTGCACTCTCTAACCCAGGGTTGCGGGCTTCGCCGGGCGAAGTCTGTGGCCCTGAGAACGGGCTGACGCGGCACCCAGTTCCGAGAAGAGTGAAAAACGTGAGAACGCGCCCATCATGAGAACGCGCCCAGGTCCGCTAGCGGAAAAGGTCCTCGTCGACCGGACGCACCAACTCGGATGCCCGGCCCTCGCCGGTTGGTCCTTCGTAGCCACGGATAAGGGCCGCAGGTATCCCTGACGCTTTCCCCATCACGAGGTCGGCGGCGGCGGCGAGCTCGTCAGCCACGGCGACCTCGGTCACGTCTAGCGGACGGCCGGACCAATCCCTGGTTCCCTTGAGGTCGAGGATCGGCTGAAGCCCGGATACCCCGATGGCGATGTCGGTCAACCCCCGACGCCAGGGTCGACCGAACGTGTCCGAGATGACCACCGGGATGTCGAACCCGAGTGAGCGAGACAGACGGGCCCTGATGCGATGTGCAGATCGATCCGGATCGTCGGGAAGGAGCACGACGGTCCCCGGATCGGTGTTGGATCGATCGACTCCGGCGTTGGCGCACACGAAACCGTGTTTGGTCTCGGCGATGATCAAGTCGCCCCTTCGTCTCACGATCGATCTGGCCAATTCCTCCACCAGGGCTCGTTTGAACTCGAGCTCGTCACCAGTCACCTCCCGAACCGCTCCTTCGGCCTTGGAGACGATCTTGTGGGTCACCACGAGTACGTCGCCAGATCGAGGATCGAGCGCCCGAAGGGAAGCCTCGAGGGCCCCAGCCACATCGTCGCCGGCCTCGATGCGGCCGATTCCGAGCAGGGGGTGAATGGACAGGCTCACAGCGAGAGCACCACCAACGCCAGGCGCCGCGCCGCTTCGACATCTGTCATCAGAGTCTCGGTGGTGACGATCGTGAGATTGTCTCTTCCATTGTTGGCGCCTTCGTCGATTCGGTCGATCACGAGTGTGTCGATGAGCCCGTCGTAGGCGTGGTCGATACCGAGATTTCCTGAAGGCAGGCCGAGTGAAGTCAGGACGCGGTCGGCGGGGCCCTTGACGGTCTTGCCACCGATGAGGGGGCTCACCGCTGTGACCCGGGGGTGATCCATCACTGCCTTGTGTATCCCCGGGACAGCGAGGATCGGCCAGATCGAGAGTGGCGGGTTTGATGGGGCGATCACGACGATGTCGGCGGCCGCGATCGACTCCAGTACACCGGGGGCGGGTGTGGCGTCCTCCGCGCCTTCGAACCTGAGATCGAGCACCTCGTCGCGGTATCTCCTGGCCACGAAGTACTCCTGGAAACTGATCCAACCGTCTTCCACCCTGACGACGGTCTTCAGAAGGTCGTCGGTGGCCGGGATGACGGCGGACGTCAGGCCAAAGCTGTCAACGATCGATTCGGTCACTTTGGAGAGTGGTACCGAGCGTTTCAGCTCGACGGTCCGGTAGACCTTGAGGGCGAGATCACGGTCACCCAGCTTGAACGTGTTATCCACCCCGAACCGGGCCAGCTCTTCGTTGAAATGGAACGTGTCGTCACGTCGTCCCCACCCCAGCTGACCCTGCTGGTCAGCCAAGGTGTAGACCACGGTGTCGATGTCCGGTGATATCGCCAGACCATGCGTCTCTGCGTCGTCCCCGACGTTGACGATCACGGTCAAATCAACCTCTTCGACCGCCGCCAGCCCCCGCGCCATCCGAGCGCCGCCAACGCCTCCTGAGAGCTCAATGACCCTCATGTTCCATCCACTCGATATTGCTCAGTGTCTCGCACCCGTTCACAATGGCAGTTCGCATGTCCCAAACCACTCCGCAGGTAGCGGACACCGAGACTGTCGATGAGAGCCCACACCCGCCCAGGGTGAGGATCGTCCTCACGGCGGTTGCAGGAGCCGATCTCGAGGCCGCCCTGGCCGTGGTCAGACGTCAAGTCTACGAGCCAGCCCCCGAGGTGGTGATCGTGGGGGACGACGTCGACGGGGTCGAGTCCGTGCCGTCGCTCGAAGAGGCGATCAGCTCAACCGATTCCAGCTTCGACTACCTGTGGCTTCTCCACGCCGACGCCCGTCCTCGTCCCGATGCCCTTGCCGCACTGATCGCGGAGAGTGAGAGGAACGAGGCATCCCTCGCAGGCTCGAAGCTGCTCAAGGCGGGGACGATGGACGAGCTGGAATCGGTCGGCGGCGCCACAGACGTGTTCGGCGAGCCCTATTCGGGTCTCGACGAGGGCGAGATAGACCTCCAGCAGTACGACGTGGTTCGTGAAGTCGCCTTCGTGCAGTCGGCGTCGATGTTGGTTCGACGGGACCTCGCCCAAGGTCTGAAGGGCCTCGACCCTCTTCTTCCTCCTGTGGCCGCAGGCTTGGACTTCTCACAAAGGACCCGTTTGGCCGGAGGTCGGGTGATCAGCGTCCCCTCCTCAGAGGTCTATCACCAGGCGAGATGTGGGGAGAGGGGACGAGGTTGGCGGGAGCAAGCCGGGCGGCTTAGGGCGATGGTGACTGCGTACAGCCCGCTGACGCTTCTCTGGGTTCTTCCCTACGACTTCCTGGTCTCCATTGTCGACTCGCTCGCCAGTCTGCTGCTCGGACAATGGAAGCCGATGGTGCGTCATGTCTACTCGTGGGCCTGGAACACCTATCACCTTCCCTCGACTATCAAGCAGCGCCGGAGACTTCGACCCATTCGGTCCGAAGGTGACGAGGAGCTCTTCAGGTTTCACGCCAAAGGCTCGGTCCGGCTCCGGGCTGTTGGTGAGGAGTTGACCGGTCGTCTCCTCTCTCTGTTCGACGATGACCAGGCTTTGTCGCGTGGCTCGCGTCGGATGTGGAGTGCGCCGGGGATCTGGGGTGCCGTGGTCGCTGCCATCATCGTGTTCCTGGGGGCAAGGGGAATCGTCTTCGGTGGGATGCCCAACGCCGGCTTCTCCTTCCCCTTCGAGCCCCCGACCCTCTCCCTCCCTCGATGGTTCGAGGGCTGGAATGAGTCCGGCCTGGGATCGGCCGCCGCGGTTCACCCCGGCACCGGAGCGTCCGGGCTCTTCTCCTTAGTCTGGTTCGGTGCCGAGGGTGCAGCCCGCACTCTGACCACTCTCTTGTTGCCTGTGTTCGGGGTGGTGGGGATGGGACGGCTCGGAGGCCGCTTGGGTCTGCGTGGCCCCGGCCGCTACCTGGCCGGCCTCGTCCTCATCGCCGGGCCCGGGACCGCCATGCTCGTCGAGCGTGGCTCCTGGATGGCGTTGTGTGCGGCTTCGATATTGCCGTGGGCGGTCCGAGCTGCGTTCGTCCATCCGCACGAATTCGGCCGAAGCCGACTCAGTCACTTCGGATGGGCGGTGCTGACGGGTCTACTTCTCGCGGTCTTCTCGCCACTCCTTGTTCTGCTCCCGATCGTCGTCGTTGCGGTGTGGAGGACGCTGGGCGGCGACCGCGGCTCGTTTCTCTTGGCGTTGGTCGTCATCGTCGGTGGCGTCGCAGGCGTTGCCTTTCTGATGGGGGATCCGGGGTGGCTAACCGACCCCACGCGTGGGCTGGGAGTCGTAGTCGACTATCTCTGGCCCGCGATGATTCTCGTTGCGGCCGTTGCCATGCTGGTGACGGAAGGCCGTCTACGGCTGGCGGCCCTCACGGGAGGCGTGGTCTCTCTTGCAGCCCTGGCAGCAGGTCGCTTGGTGTCACTCCCACCGGGTGTGGAGGAGGCGGTCTTCGTTTCAGCCTCACTGGGTGCAGCCCTCGTAGTCGCCGGAGCGCTCGACGCGATCACCAGAGATGTGCTCAGAATCGCCGCCGCGGTGGGTGGGGTGGCCCTCGTGGTCGCTTCGGTCCTGACCATGGGAAATGGTCGACTCGGTCTGCCCGCCGGCGATGTCAATGAGAGACTCTCGTTCGCAACCACCCTTGCCGAAGGATCGGGATCGGGTCGCATCCTTCTCGCATCGACTGAACGGAGTCTGATTCCTGGCGAGGCTCGATCCGGTCCGGGGTATTGGTACCGGGTTCTGGATGGAGACGGCACAACTCTCGACGAGGTCTGGCTTCCCGAGCCGGAAGAGGGAGACGAGGACCTGGGCACCTCGCTGGGAGAGATCTCCTCTGGGGCCGATCTACGGCCGGGGGCACGACTCTCGTCTTTTGCCATCGATTGGGTGGTTCTCGAAGGGCCGCCTTTCATCCTCGATGACGCGCTAACCGCACAGCTGGACCTCGTACCGCTTCCTCTCGATCCAGACGCTCGGGTTTATGAGAACCTCATCGCCGGGCCATTGGCAGGAACCGTCGATCGGCCTTGGGAGGAAGACGGCCTCGGTTTCTCCGGATCCCCGATAGACGGTCGGGTCCCGGTGGCGATGAACTACGACGAAGGTTGGAGCCCGGATCCGGCTCCGAGTGATTGGCAGCTCACGGTCGACGGCAACGAGGGATCGACCGTCTGGTCGGCTCCTGCTTCGATTACAGCCCTTTCCGTGGCGGTCCTTGGGTTGTTGGTGGCCTCCATGGCCATGATCCTCCTCGGGAGACGACGCTCTTGAAGTACGTCGCAGCTGTCGTGATGATCGTGCTCGCCGTCGCGGCCACCGTTCCGTCCGCTCCCGAGGCGGTTCAGCACGATCCACCGCCGGCCACCGAGCTCCCGCCGATCTCGACGTGCCCGCTGATTGTCGGGTCAGGGCGGAGTACGAATATCGGCATTCTCTCCTCGGTCAATGGGCAGGGCCGCGTCTCGTCCTTCTCGTCGGGCGCCAGCGGCTCCGTCGAGTTCAGGACCGGTGCAACAGGCGCCGTGACCATCGATGCAGCCGAAGCCGGCGCCGTCGCATTCTCCGGCGGGCTCGTCGAGATGCCAACAGCGACAACCGCAGCAGGCGTCGTGACCATTGGCGAATCGGACCGTGCGGCCGAGTCCTGTGCCGACATACCCACGGGCCAGGCGTTTCTCTCCGGCGGCTCCACGGCAAGCGGTGCCGGTTTCGACGTCCAGCTCCTCAACCCTTACGCCGGGGAGGCGAGGGTGGAATTAACGGTGACCACCGATGCCGGGATCGAGTCGGACGATCGATTCGATGCGATCAGGGTTCCCCCGTTGAGCACGGCCACGGTGCGTATGGGCGAGATCATCCCTGGTCGAGAAGAGATATCGGTGGCCGTCGAGGTGATCTCCGGTTCGGCCCTTGCCGTGGGCCGTCAGACCACCGAGGGGCGGACTGCCCTGTGGCGAGCGGTCGAGCCGGCCCAGGATTGGTGGCTGCCGATTCCCCAAGGTGGAGGCACCAAGCAGCTCCTGTTGGCGACACCCACGAATACTGAGGTCGAGTATCAGATCGACCACTACGGCCCCGAAGGGTTCCAGGAGGGTCTGGCGACAGGGACGCTCGCCGCCAGAGGCAGTCAGCGCGTGGGCCTTGCCGACATCACCGAGCAAACCGCGGGGGTAAGGGTGATAAGCACCGGGCCGCTGGTCCCGACATTGTGGATGAACACGTCGGCGAGTCTGGCGCTGACCACAGCCAGCCCGGTCGACGCCTCGGCCTGGCTTCTCCCCGGTGCGCACTCGCCACCGGGCGGAGGCGGGACGGCCGTAATCCTCAACACCGGGATCGAAGACGTCACGGTCGACGTGATAACCCTTCGAGAGACTGCCCTGACACGCAGATTCGATCTCAGCGCCGACGCTGTTCTCGAGGTGGATCTCGTCGACGCAGATGGTTATCGGGTGGAGGCGAGCGGTCCCATCGTCGTGCTCTGGACCTCCCAACTCGGCGGGGACGGCACCGCGGCCATAGGGATTCCCATCCAGGATGGATGACGTGTGGGTTCGGGTCGGCATTGTGGCGGCGGCGCTGGCGGCGGCCGCCGTGATCGCCGTTTGGCAGAGAGCAAGAGTGCGCCGCCCTGTACGGCAGGTGGTGAGTGGCGACCTGGAGCCCGGGGTTTACCTCTTTTCGTCCGAGAGCTGTCCGACGTGTGGACTGGCTCGTGACGATCTCGATCGCGCGTTGGGTCAGGCGTATGTCGAGGTGCGCTGGGAAGAGCAGCCGGAGACCTTCTCTCACCTCGGTGTCGATGCCGTTCCTGCCGTGCTGATCGTGAAGACTCCGGGGCTAGGAAGGCTGTTTCCGGGCCGGCCCGACAAGGCTCTAGCTGAGCTTTGATCCTTGCTTGTGTTTTTCGCGACCCCTACCGTGACGTCATGACAGTCAGCTGTGCGAGATGCGGTGCCCCAGCCGCGGCAATCATGACCTTCAATTATTCGGACGGCGCTGTCTGGATGGACGACCTGGAGAGCCCCATCGAGGCCTATGGATATATGTTCTGCTCAAACCACGCGGATCGGATGACGCCGCCGCAAGGATGGACGCTCACGGACCGGCGCACGGTCACTCGTCTCTTCGCCCCGGTTCAGGTCGCGTAGCCTGCGGGCATGACTCTCGACCGCGATCTGATCGATGCGGTCAAAGACCTGGACGAGCATGGTTTGCGTCGTCTTCAGATCCTCACCAGCGCCCAACTGGAGAGATCTGGCGCCATCGACCCCACCAAAGATGCCAACGTCAGCCTGCGTCAGCAGAAGGTCCGGTGTGGAAAGGACGGCTGCACGAAGTGCCCTCACGGTCCCTACTGGTACGCGTACTGGACCGAGGATGGAAAACGACGTAGTCGTTACATCGGTCGTCTACTCGATGAATCGTTGTAGTAAGGGGCGGATGCGTCTTAGCATTACGTGATCCCATGGACTGTCCCCGCTGTTCCAAAGACGACGTTCTCGAGATCGAGCATGTCCTACCCGACGACACCGAGGTCGTCTTCTTCTGGTGTCACAACTGCGAGGAGAAGTGGTGGAACAAGGAGGGCGTCGACATCGATGTGACGCAGGTCCTTGAAATAGTCCGCCAGTCGCGCACGTGACAACCATCCGGGAGACGCTCAGGCGTATCCCACCCCTGCCGGTCATCATCCTGGCCGCGACTTCGTTGATCATCCTCATCGTGATGAACCCGGGGCTGATCCTGTCGGCTACGACACCTACCGGCGGCGATACCGGCGCCCACGTATTCGGGCCGGCCTATCTCCGGGACACGCTTCTACCCGAAGGCCGGATCCTGGGCTGGTCCAACGATTGGTTCGCCGGCTTCCCTGCGTTCTATTTCTACTTCCCGCTGCCATCCCTCGTGATCGTCGGCCTTGACCTGTTGCTGCCCTATGGGGTTGCTTTCAAGATCGTCACGATCCTCGGGCTGCTGGCCATGGCGCCCGCCATCTACTTCCACACCAGAGCGCTCAAGTTCGGCCGTCACATCGCTCTGGTGGCCGCGGGCTCGGGCGCCGTGTTCGCCTTCTACGAGAGCTATTCCATCTACGGGGGGAACATCGCCTCCACGCTGGCCGGTGAGTTCTCCTACTCGTGGTCGTTCGCCTTCTCGCTTGTTTACCTCGGCTTCCTCATCAAGGCCGTACGCGACGATCGCAAGTACGTGAAGTGGGCGGCCCTGGCCCTCGCCCTGACCGCCCTGTGCCACGTGTTGACGACGCTCGTCGTCATCTTCGCCTCGCTGTTCGTCCTGCCCTGGAGAAAGGGGGTGAGCCGGACCTTCACTGTCTGGTTCTGGGGTTTCGCCATCGCCGCCTTCTGGGCGCTTCCGCTGTTGGCCCGGATCAACCTGACGTCGGATATGGCGTGGAACCCGCTGTCGCGCTGGGAGGAGATCTTTCCTGTCGAGGTCTGGCTGTTTGTGCCCATAGCCATCCCCGCCGCGATCTGGGCGGTGCGCAAGACCACGCGCGTCGTCCCATTGGTGGCCGCCACACTGCTGCCCGTCGTGTATTACCCCTTGCCGGGAGTCCTACCCGATCTTCTGCCTGGCGTGTTCGGTGATGCTCGTTGGAAGCTCTACAACGGCCGCCTCATGCCCTATTGGTACTTCGGGCTTGCCTTCTTCGCCGCACTCGGTCTGGGGGCAGGGGTCATCTGGGTGTCGCGACGTCTTCCCAGCCGGCTCTCTATCTGGTTACCTCGAGCGGTCCTTGCCGTTGGCTTTGCCGTTGGCACCGGTCTCGTAATCGACTCGAGCGAGTTTCCTGATTGGTCCTGGATAGTGGTCGTCCTCGCCGGGCTCATCGCCATCGGAACGACATTTCTGTTCGCCGCGACGGTGAACACACGTAACTTCCTCACGACGACGGCGGCAGCCGTCGTCGTCCTCGGGGCCACCGCGGGTGTGACCTTTGTCGACGGGTGGTCGAAGTGGAACTACGAGGGTTATGAGGCCAAGGAGCCATGGCCCGAGTACGAGGCACTGATGATGGAACTCGACACCTTGCCCGATGGCCGCGTGCAGTGGGAGTCCAACAGCGACCTCAACCAATACGGCACACCGATGTCACCCATGCTGATCCCGTATTGGACCGAAGGGAGCCACCAGTCGATGGAGGGCCTGTACTTCGAGTCGTCGCTGACGACTCCGTTCCATTTCATCAACCACTCCGAGATGTCGTATCGCCCGTCCAACCCGATTCCGGGTCTTCCTTACGACACCTTCAACATGGAGCGAGGTCTGGAGCACATGGATCTGTACGGGGTCGAGTACTACGTCTCATTCACCCCTGAGGCCGCTTCCCGGGCAGCTCAGACCGAGGGGTTCACCGAGGTCGCGGTGACTGAGCCTTTCCACATCTTCCGACTTCCCGAGACTGACCTCGTTGTGCCGGCGACGCATCAACCTTCCGTTTACGAGGTGCCGGAACGGGGTCTGTTTGCTGCTCTCCTCGGTTCGGAAACGGTGACAGGTCCTGATGGGGAGCCTCTGCCCAGTTTCTTCGACATGTCGCTCGACTACTACGTCGACATCGACAATCTCGACCGCTGGATCGTCGCGGATGGTCCCGACGACTGGCGACGCATCACCTCCCTCGAGGACAGACCGAACATCGAGTTGGACGTTCCGCCCATCGCCGTCTCCAACATCGTGGTCGACGATCACCGAATCTCGTTCACGACCGAAGCGGTAGGGGTCCCTCACATGATCAAGGTCTCCTACTTCCCGAATTGGACTGCCACCGGTGCCGAGGGCCCCTGGCATGCGGCACCATCTCTCATGGTCGTGGTCCCAACGCAGAACGATGTGGTGGTTGAGTTTCAAGACACCTGGGCTGAGACCGGGGGCAAGTTCTTGACCCTCGGAGGTGTCGGAGCGCTGCTGATCGTCGGGGGAATGCTCTACTGGCGACGTCGCGCTAAGGGGAGCGAAGCAGACGGCGCATCCTTATCAGACCGGCTACGGTCCGCGGCGCGCGTTTGATCAGCGAAGACCTGGCCGATCTGATCTCCTCGACGACGACCGGCACTTCCACGATCTCATAGCCGGCGCGCTCTGCCCTGATCACGAGTTCGGTGTCGAACAGGTCTTTCGTGCTGATCACTTGTGGCGCGATGTCGTCGACGAGCTTGCGTCGGAATCCCTTCATGCCGTGTGTGTCGGACACCTTGGAACCGAGGATCACGGTGA
>DASPGH010000114.1:0-7018 GCA_035620735.1 Acidimicrobiia bacterium
ACCCGGGGCAGACGCAAACTCCTCGACAACATCACCGACGCCGTTACCCAGCACTATGTGGTCAGTTTCACGGTGGGCACCCTGCTCATCCTTACCGCTCTGGCCCTGTTCGCGTTCATGGCATTCACCCTGATCCTCATCCCCATCGCAATCATCGGCATATTCGCCGGGCTGGCAACCCTCGGCTACGGCATCATCTCTTGGGGTTACCTCATCGGAACACATCTCCCTGTCGCCCGACCCGGTCTGGCCACGGGACTGGGTGTGGCGGCGATGGTCATTGTCCTCCAGGTTACCGCCGAAGTTCCCCTCGTAGGCGGACTCGTCGTCCTCGGAATCGTCCTCACCGCGGTAGGTGCTGTTGCCATCACCTACTACGGTGTGACGTCTTTCCAAGCGGCAGCGTTGCCTGACTGACCGATCATGATCCGGCAGCGGCCCCGTCTGAGCCAGGCACTTCTCGCGGTTCTCCTGATCATGCGTCTCGAGATCAGCTTGGTCCAAGACATCTGGACATCCTTGGTGACTCCGGTCTTTCCGCGGGTCTCGCCAAACTGGTCCTCAGGGGAACGAGATGGATCACGCAGAAGGGGAGGCGGCAAGGGGCCTCCAAGGCAGGTCTTTCGATTCTGCGTACGTGTTGTCTTCAGCCATGTCGTCCGGGCATGAACGGTAAGACCCAGGGTGTGCTGGCGATCGTTGCAGCCTTCCTCGTGCTGTTCAGTGCGATGTGGGAGCCAATGGTCTCGTTGACCATGGCGGTGGGAGGCTTTGGTCGGAGGCCGTATCGGGCGGCGATGTAGCCGGTGGCCAGGGCGGTGAGGGAGACCGCGATCTAGCCGGCGGCTTCATTGAGACCCATGCCAGGCCCCGGTGCTTCGATCCGGCCAGGTCGATCTTCATGATCACTGTTGTGGACCACGTGAGCCCTTGGTGACGCCAAGGAGGATGTTGGCGGCGACCACCCACGCCCAGGCCGGCGCCCACATGATCATGAACGACACCGGCAGGCCGATGATCCAGCCCATCACCAGGATGGGATTCCGGCCGTACCGGTCGGAGAGCGCACCAGCAGCGAAGTTGGTGACGGCCTTCACCAGCCCGAACGTGACTATGAACGTGAGGGGGGCGGTGAGCCCAGAAAGCCCGAACTCATCCTCGGCGAGGAGGGGCAGAACCGTGCGTTTCTGACCCAGCATTCCTCCGACCAGGGCATTGATCCCGACGAGGAGAGCGAACTGGGCGAGGTTGGCTGGGATCCCGAGGTGCAAGTTCCGGCCCTCGCCGATACTGGCTGCCCAAGGGTAGTTCTCACATCTCGGTTCAGCTGTTGACTCTCACGCACGGATCGGTCCCGATCAGGTTGGGACCTTCGGCCCTAGTGAGTCGAGATGTTCAGTAGTTCAGTCAACAACTAATGAACATCACGTTTCAACGTCGCACCGATCTGGCTCTCTTGGCGCTTCGCACACTGGCGAGTTCGGGGGGAGTCACCAGCCGGTCGGAACTCGCCTCAAAGACGGGCACGACACCCTCGTTCCTCGCCCAGGTGATGTCCCCGCTGGTCGAAGCGGGTTGGGTCACGTCCTCTCGCGGGCCCGGTGGCGGCTATCGCCTGACCGAAGCGGCCTCCGACGCACGTCTCCTCGACGTGGTGGAAGTCATGGAGGGACCTTCGGTCGACGGCAAATGCGTGCTTCGTGATGCCCCATGCCCCGGTGAGGACAGTTGTCCCATCCACGTGATCTGGACCGAAGCGCGCCGGGTTTTGATGGACGGATTCGAACAGATCCTCGTACTGCAAACACACACAGAAGGAGCTTGAAGATGACTCAGGTGACTGACCGCCCCCGTGACACCAATCGTCGGGAGTCGACACCGCCCCATCCCCATTACACGTTGGGGACGCTCGTTGTGCTCGGGATCATCGGGACCATCGTCGCGGTGGTGCTAGGTATCTCGGCCTTGATGATCACGGCAGGTCGCAACTCCGTTGATGACGCCATCGTCTCGGAGCGTGTGGACACATTCCTCGCCGAGGCGGAGCTGCCGACCGACTTGCCCGAAGACGTACTTCCGACACTGATACCAAAGGATCAGCTGACGCCGACCCCCGCGGACGAGGTCAACGTGGCCGTCGCCCCCGAGATGCCGCCGCCATCGAATCGGAGCACCCCGGCGATCGTCGACATCCAATTCGAAGTAGTCGAGGGCGTCTCCATCATCAACCCCACCACCGGGGTCGAGACCGAGACCTGGGGTTACCGAATGGTCGACGGTCCGGATGGCATTGTCGTCGGAACCCCCGGCCCGGTGATTCGGGCTCGGGTGGGCGATGTGCTCCGGTTCACCATCTCCAACCCCGAGTCCAACCTCAATCCTCACAATGTCGATTTCCATGCCGTGACCGGACAGGGTGGGGGAGCCGAGGCGACGACGGTCGCTCCCGGTGAGACCAAGACCATCGAGGCACGTCTCCTCTACCCGGGCTTCTTCATGTACCACTGCGCCTATGGGGACATCCCGGCCCATATCTCACATGGCATGTTCGGGGGGATCCTCGTCGATCCCGAGACACCGCTTCCGGCCGTGGACCACGAGTGGTACATGGTGCAGTCCGAGTACTACACGACATCCACCGAGCCCGGTGTGGTCGACTTCGACCGGGCCGCGGTCACCAACGAGGAGCCGACATTCGTCGTGTTCAACGGTGCTGTGGGAGCTCTCGCCGGTGACAACGCACTTGGCTTGGCAGTTGGGGAGAGGGCGCGGATCTACTTCGTCAATGCCGGACTGAACCTCGACTCGAACTTCCATCCCATCGGCTCACATTGGGACAAGGTCTATCAGGAGGCGGCACTTCTCAACTCGCCGTTGCGCGGGTCGCAGACCACGCTCGTGCCCGCCGGAGGCGGAACCGTGGTGGAGCTCATCGGTCAGGTGCCTTCGACCATTGTCTTGGTCGACCATGCCCTCTCCAGGGCCGTGGACAAGGGTGCCATAGGACAGGTCGTGGTGACCGGGGACGCCAACACCGAGATCTTCGAGGACGTCACCGGTGGCGGCGGCGGAGTTGAAGGTGGCCACGACATGGGTGGTGGAGGTACCGAGGCTCCGGCCGGCGAAGAGGTTTCCATCGTCAACGGTGCCTGGACCACCCAGGACATGGACGCGGCAGATGAGTTCGCTGAGACCGAAGACCCCGCCGACTATTCGATCAACGTCCTCACTGTCCAGCTGGGCACCACGGTCACGTGGACCAACGACGATCCCGGTCAAATGCACACGATTACCGCCGTCGACGGAGAGTTCGACTCCGGCTTCCTCGAGACGGGTCAGACCTGGAGCTACACGTTCACAGAGGCCGGTGAATTCGAGTACTACTGCCTGCCCCACCCCTGGATGCGGGCCAAGGTGATCGTCGAAGAAGGCTGACAACTCGACTCTGGCGGCACTTTGATCATGGTCTTCCAGGGCTCCGAGCCCTGGAAGACCAAGCTGCACGGCTCAAACCAGCGCTACGAGGCAAGCTCGATCAGGGCGCTGGAGACCTGGCGGGCTCCCGGCGCTGCGGAACCGAGCAGGGCTCCGATCCTTTGCCAGTCAAGCCCGCGGGAGGCTGCTTCGGACACCGCCTCGGCCAGCCGAATGTCGACCTGCTCGAGATCGAGCGCGGCCCCACGGACCAGGTACTCCTCGATCCGGATCTCCTCGGCCACCGCTCCGTGGGGCACATCTGTTTGTTGTCATGTCACTCCTGGTCTGGGCAATGAAGCGAACCCGGGCTCGGTCTGTCGCTCCCGGGAGAAGTGGTCCCGAGCCCGAGCCAAAGCCCTCTTTCCTCGATACACACACCAGTGACGCTGTCGGTTGACGAGTTTCTTTGATTTCGGGCATGCAGGGAGCGGTCGCGCTGAGAATCGCCTTGGCGAGCTGCTTCACGATGAGACCCGCATATCCCGGGTCATTTTTCCCGTGAGTTGGGGGCTTTCTTCTCTAGCCGTTGCGTCACCTCGCCCGGATAGTCGAGATAGACACAATGGAAGGAGACCCTCGTGGCGACATGGCTACGCGTGGTCGCGGGCGTTCTCTTGATCGCTCACGGTCTGGTTCATCTGCTCTACCTCACCGACGACGTTCCTGAGTTCTCGTTGGAGAACTCGTGGGTGTTGCCACAGTCGTGGAGTCGGACGGCGGCCATCGTCCTCATGTGGGCAACCGTTGTCGCCTTCGCTCTGCTGGGCCTGGCGGTTTGGGGTGTCCCGGGTCTGGCGACGGCGTGGCCGTGGATGGCCATCGTCGCAGCGGTGCTCTCTCTCACACTTCTGATCGCCTTTTGGAGTTGGTCTCTCAGCTTCGGAGTGATCATCGACCTCGCTCTGATCGCCATCGCCGTGCTTCGGCCGGAATGGACTGACGGGATAGGAGGGTGACGAAGTGGAAGACGTGAGAATCATCCTCGCCGGCCTCTGGGTGGCTCTCATGCTCACCTACCTCCTCGGCGACGTGTTGCGGATCTTCGCCGGCGACTTCGAGGCCGGCGAGATAGCCGGCAGGGAAGCGAGCCCCTGGATGTGGCTGATCGCGGCAAGCGTCATGCTCATCCCGATCGCCATGATCGTTCTGTCCTTGACCCTCGGTTATCCAGCGATCCGGTGGGTTGGCGTCGGGGCATCGCTCTTTCTGGTTCTCTTCAACCTGGCGGGTCTTCCCTACCCCGGTGTCTACGACAACTTCCTGATTGCGGTAGGTCTGGTGATCAATGGCTTGATCGTGTGGTACTCGTGGGGTTGGACCTAGACGTCAGCCCCGGCCTCCCCCGGTGAGGCCTCGTATCAGGATGGAGAAAGGGACCTATGGCCCTGGCAACCTCTCACGGCTGTGGGTGACGATCGGAGAAGCCTATGGAAGGAGAAAGCGCATGGAGCAGGCCGACTACGTCGAACGCGCAGCCAGAAAGCACCTGAAGGCGATCCGGGACTTCATGTACCACTTGATGGTATTCGTCTTCGTCAACGGGCTGTTTGTCATCGTCGATGTTCGCGCCGGCGTCGGAGATCAAGCGGTGCTGGGGCTGGACTGGGCGTACTGGGTGATCCTTTTCTGGGGGATGGGTCTGGCGGGGCACGGGATCTATGCCTTCCTCGGCGAGCACAAACTGGAGGCCGAATTGGAGACAACGCGTTCCAGAGAGCTCGTCAGCCACTGAAGCGTCGGCGCAACACTTGACAGGCGACCAGGAGGAAACGCCTCAGATGAAGGCCATGGTGCAACGCGTCTACGGGGGACCAGAGAACCTTCGACTCGAAGAATTGGACAGGCCCACCCCGGGTCAGGGCGAGGTCCTCGTTGCAGTCCACGCCGCAGGGGTCAATTGGGCGGACTACTCGATACTCACGGGTGTCCCGTACATGGTGCGCTTGGGATTCGGCGTCAGAGCGCCCCGCCATGGCATCAGGGGCACAGACGTCTCCGGTGTGGTTGTGTCGAGTGGTCCAGGAGTGCGGGATATCCGACCGGGCGACGAGATGTTCGGTTGGTGCAAGGCCGCATTTGCAGAGTTCGTCTCGGTGCCTGGAGGCCAACTCGTGGCCAAGCCGGAGGCGATCTCCTTCGAGCAGGCGGCAGCCGTCCCCATGGCCGGGATGGTCGCCCTGCAAGCACTTCGTGACATCGCCCGACTTCGATCGGGCCAGGAGGTCCTCGTTGTGGGTGCTTCAGGGGGTATCGGGACCTTCGCAGTCCAGATTGCCAAAGCGATGGGCGCCGAGGTGACCGGAGTATGCAGCACCGCCCACGTCGACCTGGTACGTGGTATCGGCGCCGACCACGTGATCGACTATACGATCGACGACTTCACCCGATCTGAAGAGAGGTACGACGTCATCCTCGATATTGCGGACAATCACTCGTTGGCGGCTCGCCGTCGCGTTCTGAAGCCGGGCGGCACCCTGATCCCCAATTCGGGTGAGGGCAACCGCCTCGTTGGGAGTCTGGGGCGTATCGTCGGGGCCCGTCTGCTCTCACCATTTGTGTCTCAGAGGTTGCGCCCGTTCCTGTCGATGGCGAGTCGTGACGACCTGGAGGCCCTGAGAGACCTGATCGAATCCAGACAGGTTGTCCCGGTCGTGGGGAGGACTTACCCGTTGGTCGAGGCGGCCGCCGCTCTCGACCACGTCGGTCGCAGGCACTCCCGGGGCAAGACGGTCTTGAGCATCACCTGACCGGTTCGACATCGAGATCACCGCCGGCGAATACCCCACTGCCACCCACCAGGCTCTCAGAGGGCAGGCGATGATTCCCGAAAGCTCAAAGGCGTTTGCCCGGTCCAGCCCTTGAACGCACGGGTGAATGCACTCTGGTCGGAGAAACCGGTCAGGAAAGCCACTTCTGCCAGCGTGTTGTTTCTGTTGGTCAAAAGCGATTCGGCGGCTTCCCGTTGGGCACGGTTGGCGATCGACTGAAAGGTCTGACCATGCTCGGCGAGTCGACGGTGCAGGGTGCGCTCACTCATGCCGAGACGGCGCGCGATCTGGGACTTGCTGGGCCGTCCGTCCGGGAGCGAGTCTGTCACCACACCGAAGACTTGAGCCGCGATCGTCCGATCGGCGAGTTCGTCCTTCATGTCGTCCAGGTTGGCCAGGATGAACGCGGAGAGTCCCTCGTCTCCAAGACGAGTCGCCGCCTCCAGTGTCTCGGTGCTGAGATGAAGGCCATTGACACGGTCCTCGAATCGGACCGGGCAGCCAAAGAAGTCTCGATGAGGCTCGTCGGACGCGGGACGGGGGTGTCGGAACGACACAGCGAAAGGCACGACATGTGAGTGAGTGATCTGGCGCATGATGGATGTGACTGCCGCCAGCGCACACTCGTTGGCCAGTTCCGCCCCCCGTCGGTGGCCGGGCCGGCTGAGGATGAGAACCCCTCCGCCGACCTCATCTCGCAGCTCGTACTCCAGCGTGTCGCTCAGCACCAGGATGTAGCGAACCAATCTGGACAGAGAGTCGCGAACCGTGCT
>DASPGH010000115.1:0-19472 GCA_035620735.1 Acidimicrobiia bacterium
ACCACGACGTTCTGGAACGCCAGATCCTCGACTGGTGGGATGAGAACGGGACGTTTGGCAAACTCAGGGAGCAAAACAGCGGGGCCGAGCCGTTCAGCTTCATCGACGGTCCCGTGACGGCCAACAAGACGCTCGGGGTCCATACCGCCTGGGGTCGAACCCTGAAGGACGTTTTCCAGCGGTACAAGGCCGCTCGGGGCCATGACCTCCGGTACCAGAACGGCTTCGACTGCCAGGGGCTGTGGATCGAAGTCGGTGTCGAACAAGAGCTCGGTCTCAACTCGAAGAGAGAGATCGAAGAGTTCGGTCTGGAGGAGTTCGCCCGACGCTGCCGGGACAAAGTGGCGTGGTCGGTTCAGGAGCTACGACGGGGCTCGAAGCGTCTCGGCATGTGGATGGACTGGGACCACGACTATCTGACCTTCGCCGACAACAACATCGAGTACATCTGGAAGTTCCTGAGGACCCTCGCCGACCGGGGGTGGCTATACCTGGGCCATCGCTCCACAGAGTGGTGCCCGCGCTGTGGGACATCCATCTCCCAACACGAGATCACGGGCCAGTCCGGGGTCTACCAGGAGAAGACCGATCCTTCACTGACGGTCCGCCTCCCTCTCCTGGACAGAGAGGGCGAGAGCCTCCTGATCTGGACGACCACACCCTGGACCCTTCCCGCCAACGTGGCTGCCGCGGTTCATCCCGACCACGACTACGGCCGTCGACCCAACGGAGAGTGGGTCGCAGTCGAGCGCTTCCCCGACGACGAGTTCGTGGAGAGACTGAGCGGGTCGGAGCTGGTGGGATGGAGATATCGCGGGCCGTTCGACGACCTGGAGCCCGGATCCGCGGTCGACCATCGCGTCCTGGCATGGGACGAGGTCACCATGGATCAGGGCACCGGGGTGGTGCACATCGCCCCGGGTGCCGGTTCCGAAGACTTCGAGCTGGGTCAGACGCTGGGTCTTCCCGTGCTCATGCCAGTCGACGGTGCGGGCAAGTTCTACTCCGAGTACGGCTGGTTGGCCGGTCTCTCCACGGTGGAGGCCAAGGATCCGATCGTTGCCGACCTCGAGAGGAAAGGAGTGCTGGTCGAATCCGGTGAATACGTCCACTCCTATCCCCATTGCTGGCGTTGCGACACACCCCTCATCTTCCGGGTGGCGGATGACTGGTACATCTCGGTCGACGAGATCAGACAGCCCCTGAAGGACGCCAATGCCACTGTCGAATGGACCCCGCCGTACATGGGCAAGCTGATGGACGACTGGCTCAACAACATGGGCGACTGGAACATCTCCCGTCGTCGCTACTACGGCCTCCCGCTGCCCTTCTACCCGTGCGAGTGCGGCGAGCTGACCGTGATCGGATCAAGAAAGGAGCTCGAAGAGAAGGCGACCTCAGGCATCGGCCAACTCGAGGAGCTGCGCCGACCCTGGATCGACCGGGTCACCATCCGCTGTGAGCATTGTGGGAACGAAGAGCTGCGTCGTGTCGAGGAGGTCGGTGACGTGTGGCTAGACGCCGGCATCGTGCCTTTCTCCACCCTCGGTTGGGAAAGCCCGGAATGGGTCTCCAAGGGGAACGCAACCGGTGCCGCCGAGGGTCTCACCTACGCCGACCTCCCCGATCACACCTATTGGGAGAAGTGGTTCCCCGCGGATTGGGTCTCCGAGATGCGGGAACAGGTGCGTCTTTGGTTCTACTCCCAGCTGTTCATGTCGGTTGCCCTCGTCGGAAGGGCCCCCTACACCTCGGTACTCGGATACGAGAAGATGCTCGCCGAGGACGGCCGGGAGATGCATGGGTCGTGGGGGAACCTGATCAGCGCCGAGGAGGCGTTCGAACAGATGGGCGCCGACGTGATGCGTTGGATGTACTGCGCTCATCCGCCGGATCGCAATCTGCTGTTCGGCTACCACGGCGCCCACGAGGTCCGTCGCCGGCTCCTCACCCTGTGGAACTCGGCCCGTTTCCTCGTGGATTACGGAAACATAGAGGGATTCACCCCCACCTTCGCCGATCTCGACGGCGGCCCTCGAGGGGTTGAGCTCACCACCAACGACCGCTGGCTGCTGGCGCGGGCGGGACAGCTCATCTCAGAGGCGCAAGCAAGTCTCGACCGATATCGGACCGACGAGCTGATAACCGCGTTCGAGGGATATCTCGACGACCTCTCCAACTGGTACATCCGACGCAGTCGTCGCCGGTTCTACGAGTTCGATGAGGCGGCGTTCCGGACGCTCTGGGTCGGGGTGGTGACCGCTCTTCGAATCATCTCGCCGGTGATGCCTTTCCTCACCGAGCACCTCTGGGCCAATCTGGTGGCTGGACCCTGTCCCGAGGCCCCGGAGTCGGTTCATCTGGCCGGATGGCCCGGGCCGCCAGGTGAGACGGTCGAGGCGCTTCTCACCGAGATGGCGGCGGTCCGACGGGTCGTCGAAGCCGGCCGCCGGGCCCGAATGGAGGCGAACATCAAGCTACGTCAGCCCGTCCGCCGGATGGTGGTCAGAGGCGCCGAAGCGGCAGCATCCCACGCCGACGAGATCCTCGACGAGCTTCGTGTCAAAGAGATCAGCTTCGACGAGGACACGACCCTGGAAGTGACCGTGAAACCGAACTTCCCGATCCTGGGCCCCCGTCTCGGTCCCAAGATCAAGGAGGTCGCGGCCGCACTCGAGAGGGGCGACTACGAGGACCACGAAGACGGCGGGGTCTCGGTCGCAGGTGAACGACTCGGCCCCGAAGAGGTGCAGCGCACCGAGAAGGTCATCCTCGATGGTTGGGTGGTGGCCCACGACGGGAACGTCAGCGTCGCCATCGACCCCATTCTCGACGACGAGCTGATCCTCGAGGGGAAGACCCTCGAGCTGGTTCGAGCCCTCAACGAGCAAAGGAAGCAAGTTGGGCTCGAACTCACCGACCGCATTGTCCTCCGGCTTCCCGTCGAGCATTCGGACGTGTTGGAGAGATACTCGGACTGGGTGGCGGCAGAGGTGTTGGCGACATCGGTGGAGATCGACGACACCCTCGATGCTCCGATGATCGAAAAGGACAGCGTCCACTCCTGACACTTCGCTCGGTTGCTCCCCTGACCGGTCATGCCGGTGAAACGACCCAACAGATCATGGATCAAGAGCTTGGGTTTAAGGGCCGTTGAACCGATACCATCTGATCGTGGCCACAACCCTCGCAGACTCGATCGAGCGCATCCGTCAGGAACACGGCAAGAAGCTCGTCCGCTTTGGTGCCGTCAGCGCATTCAACGTCGTGTTCGGCCAGGCACTTCTCTACGCCGCTCAGACCGTCCTCGACATGCCACCGGTACAGGCGAACGTCGTCACCGTGGCGGTGGGGACCATCCCCGCCTACGTCCTGAGCCGCTATTGGGTATGGCAGAAGAAGGGCAAGAACCACTGGATGAAGGAGGTCCTGCCGTTCTGGGTCCTCACCTTCATCGGTTTCCTTCTTTCCACCGCGGCCGTCTGGTACGTCGCCGACCGATGGGACCCGGCTCCCATCTTCATCAACCTGACCAGCCTTGTTGCGTTCGGGGTGGTGTGGGTGGCCAAGTTCGTGATACTCGACCGCATCCTCTTCAAGACCGAAGACGCCGCTCAAGCGGCCTGAGGTCAGACCTCGTCCTCGTTGTCTTCTTCCTCCTCGGACCTGTCGAGGTGGCGGTGGTGGTCCTCTGAGTCATCATCCGATTCGCTGAGCTGAAGATCGCTGGCGACTCCGGTGAGAATCTGATCCAGATGGTCGGAGCCGTTGGCGGAGGTGTCGGTATCGTCGGAGCCCGTCTCGACTTCTGCGGCACCCGTGTCGTCGACCCGGGTTTCCAGCACTGTGACTTTGTTGGCGTTGTCGCCTTCCCCGGCATCGTCGCCAACGTCGGAAACACCACTGGCGGCGATGGCCTCGTCCATGTCGTCCAGGTTGCCCGAGACCTGCTCGGCCAGAAGTGCCAACTCGGAACGCACGGCTCGCACCCGCCCGGCAAGATCGGCCATCTCTGCCTGGGCCTCGGCCTTTTTGGCCTGTTTCTCGATCTCCCAGGTGTCGGCTTGCTGTCTGGCGCCCTCGACAATGCGATTGGCCTCGGACTCGGCCTCGGCGAGGAGCTGGTCTGCCGCGGTTTGTGCTGCGATGAGGGCACGACCCACCGCGGACTCGTCGAGACCACGCTCCGGTACCGGTTGGCGGCCCGGCTCGGGTGCCGGCTCGGGGGTTTCCACCACCGGTTCGGGCGCTTCGGCCACTGGCTCCGGGGCCGGGACGGGGACGGCGACCGGTGCGCTCTTCGCCTCCTCCAGCTGATCGTTTAGCGCCCTGATCGTGGAGACCACCTCGTCGAGAAAGTCGTCGACCTCGTCGAGGTCATAGCCACGCAGGGCCGTGGAGAATGTCTTTTGTTCTACATCTTGTGCCGTGAGCATTGGTCACACCTCTCGAAGTCGTCGGGCAGGATACGAAAAGGGCACTTGGCCTCCAAGGATCAGCCGGGTGGGTTTCACGCTACGACGCTGATCAGTATCCGGATAGCGATCAGCAGGACTATTGGGGAAAGGTCGAGGGCCCCACCCCCGAGGCGGATCGGTGGGATCACCCGCCGAATGGGCAGGATGACCGGGTAGATGATGCGGTCGAGGAAGACCTGAACCCGGCCCAGCGGGTGCGTCGAGGACACCCTGATCCAGGAGAGGATCACCCAGGCGAAGACCGCGTAGAAGTAGATCTGGAGGATGAGGACTATGAGGTCGCGCACGGCCGGCGATCAATCGATGTCGTCGAGCTCGTAAGCCCCGAGCGTCGACAATCGGCGCTTCTCGTCCCTGCTCAGGGTGACCCGGGGTGGCAGCACCAGCACCAGGCCGTCTCCAACCCGGCGCATCGCCCCGTCAAGGGCGTAGATGAGGCCGGATGAGAAATCGACGACGCGGCGAACCAGGTCCGGGTCGGTCATCCGCATGTCGAGAACGACCGGCACTCTGTCACGGACCCGGTCGGCGAGGACCCTGGCGTCGGCGAATTCCTCGACGACCAGGATGTCCGATTGGATCTCGACCGGTCGGACGACCGGGCTCGTTGTCGGTGGCTCCACCCGTCTCCCCCCTTCGAATGCCGAAGGCTCCGGACGGCCATGGGGCCGGGTGGCGGCGCGCGCCGTGGGAGGCGGCTCGACGCGACGGCCCTCCGACAGAGGCTCGACCGCTCGGGGCTGACCCGTCGGCTCCGGCTGGTAGGTGTTTGCGGGGTTTGCCAACTCGGCGGCCTCCGCCTCGATTTGGTCTTCGTCGACCAGCCCCAGGTAGACGAGAGCTTTCGAGAAGAGTGAAGACATTCACGCTCCGGTTGCTTTGCGTGGGCCAAAGATAGCCCGTCCCACGCGTATGATCGAAGCACCTTCGGCAATTGCCACCTCGAAGTCATCGGTCATCCCCATCGACAGCTCTTCGACTGCTGGATGATCGCGCGTGACGACGTCCCTCAGATCACGCAGCTCCTCGAAGTAAGGGCGGCTGTCATCGGGCCGCTCCGGGACCGGGGGTATCGCCATGAGCCCGCGGACGTCGAGGCCCAGCTCAACCATCCAGCCGACCGTCTCGAGTAGTTCGGATACCGCCACCCCTGACTTCTGATCCTCGTCACCCACGTTGACCTGAACCAGAACCGGTGGCGCGCGGCCCGGCCCCTTCAACCAGGCGTTGGCCAACGACCTGCGGTCCATGGAGTGGAGGAGCGTGGCGATGGGTCGGACGGTCCGTGCCTTTCGAGATTGCAGCGATCCGACGAAATGCCACCTGATGTCATCGGGCAGGTCCGGCGTCTTGCCGGCCAGTTCCTGTGCCCGGTTCTCCCCGAAGTCGCGGTGACCCTGGTGGTACACATCCATGATGTCCCCGACCGACATCGTCTTCGAGACGGCCACCACGGACACATCGGACGCGCTCCGTCCCGCGGCTTCGGCAGCGGAGAGAACCCTCTCCATCACCTCGGAGTAGCTCACGGCAGCCACCCGATGGTTGCCAACCTGTTGGGTGTCCCGTCTCTGCGATGGCTGAACCAGTTGTCCTCGTGTTGGGTGCAGCCGTCGACGGACCATGACTCGACGTCGTGCAACTGGCGTTCGATCTCAGCGGCGAGATCCACCGACACTGTGCCCCAAGCCGTTTGTCCGGTGTGTCCCGGAAATCGGCCGGCGACCTCAGGCCCAACTTCGAAACAGCACGGCCCGATGCCAGGGCCTATCTCGGCACGCACAGGTTCGTGACCCTCCCGGCTCATCTCAGCACCGAGCCTTGCGACGACACCAGCCTCAGCGCCACGCCACCCCGCATGGGCAACTCCGACGGCATCTTCGGCGTGGAGCACGACGCCGAAACAGTCGGCGGTGAAGACGGCTAGCGGAAGACCGGTCGACGTTGTCCAGAGCGCATCGGCCCGCCCGGCTTCACCAGGTGTGTCCACGTGGAGAACGTCGGCACCGTGGATCTGGCTGACCGTCGACCATGAACCCGAGATTCCCAGCGACCGGGAAGCAGCCTCTCTGGCAGTCAGATCGTTGCGCAGATCCCCATCGGTTGCCTCACTGAACGCAGCCCCGTTCCGTGACGGGGGGCGGATCATCCCTGCACGAAAGTAGGGATGTCGAGTGTGTCCTCGCTCGGGGGTCTGTCACCCATCTCTTCGTCGAAGCTGCGTACCGCCCGGTTGGGGCGTCTCCGTCCTTCGAAACCCGCAGCGATGACCGTCACCTTCATCTCCTCGCCGAGATCATCATCGATGATGGCGCCGAAGATGATGTCGGCCTCACCGTCGGCATGGTCGGATACGACTCGCGCCGCCTCGGTGGCCTCGTGAAGGGTCATCGAGGTCGGCCCGGAGACACTGAGGAGGACTCCTTTCGCCCCGTCCATCGAGGCCTCCAGCATTGGAGAGGCGATGGCACGCTCTGCCGCCTGACGGGCCCGGTTCTCGCCGGTGGCCCGGCCAATGCCCATGACTGCCGACCCCGCGTCGGTCATGATCGTGCGGACGTCGGCGAAGTCGACGTTGATCAGCCCGGGTGTCGTGATGAGGTCGGTGATCCCGGTCACACCACTCATGAGCACCTCGTCGGCCAACCGGAAGGTGTCAGCCATCGGAGCGGCGGGGTCCCCGACGTCGAGGAGCCGGTCGTTCGGTATGACGATGAGTGT
This sequence comes from Acidimicrobiia bacterium, assembly GCA_035620735.1. Classification (GTDB taxonomy): domain Bacteria; phylum Actinomycetota; class Acidimicrobiia; order Spongiisociales; family ZC4RG35; genus JANQRA01. Next base: position 7,200 of record DASPGH010000115.1, read on the forward strand.
GTCGACGGCGTCCTTGAGCGAGTCGATTCCCTGCTCGGCGTGGACGGCGCGTCGTCGGCCCTCGAATCCGAAGGGTCGGGTGACCACACCCACGGTGAGGGCACCAACCGAACGAGCCACTTCGGCCACCACGGGAGCGCCACCGGTTCCGGTCCCACCACCCTCGCCGGCGGTGATGAAGATCATGTCTGATCCTTTGAGCACTTCCTCGAGCTCGGCACGATGTTCTTCGGCGGCGGCCCGTCCGATCTCGGGGTTGGCGCCGGCACCGAGACCACGGGTCACCTCACGGCCTATGTCGAGCTTCACATCGGCGTCGCTCATGAGAAGTGCCTGAGCATCGGTGTTGAGAGCGATGAACTCCACCCCACGCACACCGGCTTCGACCATGCGATTGACGGCATTGACCCCACCACCACCGACGCCGATCACTTTGATGACGGCGAGATAGCCGCCACTTCCGTTGCTCACGGAGACCTCCAGAATCTGGTTGATATCAAACGTTGAAGTAGAGGTTTACCTTTAGGCATTTCCAAAGTAAAGACTCAATTCCTAAGCCTCTAGTTGAGGTTGAGGCCCGGTGATTCCACCCGTTGCATCAACCATTTTCGTCATTCTCGTCGGTGGCTTCCCCATCGTCGCTGTCCGCTGAAGCCTGGGGGGGAGCGTCATCGTCACCCGATGCTGCCCCGGGAGCCAGATAGGAGGGATGAGTGGGTGCTATCACATTGAGTAGAGAGCCCTCCGGAATGTCCCGGTCCAGCAGAGCATCGAGACTCAACGCCTTCTCCCTCATCTCCACTCCCCTGCCCAGACGGACCTGGTAGCCGGCGACGAACGCCCACAGCTCACCCTCATTCGATGTGACCACTGCACCACGTTGGAGATCGGCCGGCAAAGCCTCGATGAACTGCAGTGCTCCCAGCATCTCAGGCGCGGTCTCGGCCGCCGCAGCCGCGAGATGAGGCATGTCCACCCATGCCATCTCTTCGTCGGGCTCGGGGCCCGAGGGCAGAGCGACCCCGTCGACGGCCCGACGGGTCCAGCCGGACTCGGTGTTGGTCCACGCCACCGGCACTCTCTCCACCACGGTGACAGTGACCCGGTCCGGCCAATGCTTGTCCACGTCGGCCGACTCGATCCAAGGATCGCTCATGAGGGCGGACTCGGTGCCGGATTCGCTCACCTGGATCATCGGGGTCCCGGCGATGACGCCTCGTTCGACGAGCACGGCGTGGCCGGTGCTCACCGAGATACCGGTGCTGTCGACCTGGCTGATGCTCAGCCAGGGCGATAAAGCCAGCCAGACCAGCGAGCCGACCACCAGGACAACGGTCAGGAACTTGAGCAAACGCCCCATGTTCTGCTTGGCCTTGTCCTCGGCGACATGCTTGCGTCGTTCGGCGAGTCTGGGGTCGATCGTCATCTATCAAATCCCACGAATTGAATCTCGGTCTCCAGATTGGTCCCGGAACGCTCGAGAACGGCGTCTTTCACCAGTTGAACCAGCCGGCGTATGTCGTCTGCGCTGGCCTCAGGACCGGCGACGAAGAAGTTGGCGTGCTTGGAGGAGACGGCGACATCGCCGACTCTCATCCCTTTGAGACCGAGGTCGTCGATCAGCTGACCCGCAGCGATGTCGGGTGGGTTCTTGAAGACACTCCCCGCGTTGAGGGTTCCCCCCGGCTGGTGCTCCTTCCGCCAGCGGGTGATCTCCCGCATCAACTCGCGGCCCTCGTCCGGATCACCACGCTCGCCGGTGAATGTCGCCTCTATCACGAGCTCGTGGGCCGCGACACTCGAGTGTCGGTAGGTGAGATCGAGATCGGCGGCCAGCGCTCGGCGCACGTTCCCCGTGTGGAGGTCGACGATCGTCGCGTCTCGCAAACGGTCGACCGTTTCGACGTCGAAACAGCCTGCGTTCTGACGGACGGCTCCCCCAACCGAGCCCGGCACTCCGACGAAGAACTCGAGGCCGAGCAGCCCGGCTTCGACTGCGGCCCGCGCCAGACGTGGCAGTGGGGCCGCTCCACCCCCGGTCACCTCCAGGCCCTCCGTCGTGATGGAGAGAAAGTCACCAACGAGCTTGACCACGAACCCGTCGAAGCCCGAGTCGGCCACGACCAGGTTCGAGCCCCGCCCCAGTACGAGGATCGGCAACTCGTTGGTGAGACCGGTCTCGATGACACGGTCGAGATCGAGGCGCGAGCCGATCGTGGCAAGCCATCGGGCCGGCCCTCCCGCCTTGTATGTCGTCATCGGCCCCAACGGCACACTCTCCTCGAGCACGCCGTCCGCGACGAGGCCGGCAAAGGCGTTCATGACCTCTCCCCCAATATCGGGGCGAGTTCGGTGTGGAACAGCGTGATATCACCCGCTCCGAGACTCACGACCAGGTCGCCCTCCTGCACCAGAGGCGCCACGTACTCGGCGAGCTCGAAGCGATGCGGGACGTAATGGACCGTCGCTCCCGCCGCCCGGGCTGCGTCCGCCACCAGCTCGCCGGTGACGCCAGGCACGGGCTCCTCACGTGCCCCAAAGACGTCGGTGACGACGACCACGTCTGCCCGAGCCAGAGATTGGCCGAACTCCTCGCTGAAGCGCTGCGTCCTCGAATAGAGATGAGGCTGGAACACAGCGAAGATCCTGCCCGGGGCAGTATGCGCCGCCGAATCGAGGACGGCGGCGACCTCAGTGGGATGATGGGCGTAATCGTCGTAGAGCACTATGCCGCCCACCGTGCCTCTGTGCTCCCAACGTCGCCCGACCCCCTTGAACGTGACAAGACCCGCTGCGAGGTCTCTGGGGTCTCGTCCCAACTCGGAGAGGAGGGCGATGGCGCCGGCACCGTTGCGGGCGATGTGCGCCCCCGGTTGGGGGATGGTGACTCCAACCGGGCCGACGGGCCCGACCAGAGAGAAGGACACACTCCCCGCCGAGCCGTCCATGTCCTCGATCCGCCAGTCGACCCCTTCGGAGAACCCGTAGGTGACGGCTCCCGTGGCCGTGGCTACAGCAGCTGCCCCGGGGTCGTCACGACAGCAGACGACCGGACCATCCACTCCTCGGGCGACTGCGGTGAAGCTCTCGACGAGATCGTCCTCGGATTCGAAGTGATCGACGTGCTCGTGCTCGACGTTGGTGACGACCAGACCACGAAGGTGGAGACTCTCGAAGGTACGGAAGGCCTCGTCGGCCTCGAGAACGAGGAGGTCGGCTGCCCCGGCGTGGCCATTGGTCCCAACCTCGACCAAATCGCCACCGACGATGAATGACGGGTCCTCACCGAGAGCCCGAAGGGCGGTTATGAGCATGGCGGTGGTGGTGGTCTTGCCGTGGGTTCCGGTGGCACCGATCGTTGGGATGTCAGACGTCACGGCCTCGAGCAAACGGGGGCGGCGCCACACCGGGATCCCGGCGTCGCGTGCCGCCGTCAGTTCCTCGTCGTAGTCGGGCACGGCTGAAGAGGCCACGACCAGAGCCGCCCCGGCCACTGCCTCCGGGTGGTGCCCCACATAGGTGGTGACGTCGAGATCGGCCAGGGCGTCGAGGGCTGATCCGCCGCGGAGGTCGGAGCCCGAAAGTTGATGACCCCGTCCCAGCAGCAGCTTGGCGATGGCGCTCATACCGGCACCACCGGCCCCTACCAGATGGATGCGTCCCTCGGGGAGGCTCATGCCGCGGCCTCGATCATGGCTCGGGCGATGGTACGGGCCGCGTCCGGTTTGGAGATGTCACCGGCGGCCGTGGCCATGGCGGCGAGTCGGGATCGATCCGAGAGCAGGCCAGTCACCGTTTCGGTCAAACGCCCGATGTCGTCTTGAGGGACGATTCGGGCCGCACCCGCCCGCTGCAGGGCCAACGCATTGCTCTCCTGGTGCCCTCCGGAGCCGAACCGACCCGGGACCAGCACCGATGGCGTGGCGGTTGCCGTCAGTTCGGCAACGGCGCCTCCCGCACGGGCTATGACCAGGTCAGAGACGGCAAGAAACAGATCCATCCGATTCTCGAACCCGATCCTGACCCAGTTCACCTCATCGGTGCTATCCATGGATGCGAGATCTTCGAGATGTGACTCCCCGGTGAGATGAACTATCGAGACCGGGCCCGCTGACCACGACCTGGCCATCGTCGCCACTTCCTGGTTGATCACATCCGCCCCGAGAGACCCCCCGAAGACCCCGACGACCGGGCGATCGTCCGCAAGGCCGAAATGAGAGCGGCCGTCAGACCGCAGATCGTCGCGGTCGAACTCCCAGAACATCCGTCGAACCGGGTTGCCCACCCATGTCCCCGAAGGCAGGCCACCGGTCTCGGGAAACGACACAAAGGACTGACGGGCCCAGCGTGCCGTAACCCTATTGGCGAGCCCGGCGTCCGCGTTCTGCTCTGCGTTGAAGAAAGCCACGGACTGATGTCTCGCCGCCAGTGCCGCCGGGATGGTCACGTACCCGCCCATGCCGAGGACGACGCGCACACCGGCACCTTCGATGAGGTCGCCGATGACGGCACGAGCGTGTCTCACCACCCCTGGAATCCGCAAGTTCTCGAATGTCAGAGAACGTTTCAGCCCGGCCAGCTCGACTTCTACGAACCGGTACCCCTCACGGGGGTAGACGGATGCCTCCAACCGGTCGCCACCGACGTAGATCACCTCCGACTGCTCGATGCCGAGGTCGATCAGCCCCTCTCCCACCGCAAGACCCGGGAACACGTGGCCCCCGGTGCCTGCGGCGGCGATGAGAAACGCCAACGGTCCCCTGCTAACCGGAGTTTCCGAAGGAAACTCCAAAAGGTCGGGCAGAGCCCGACCCGCGTCCACTTTGAGCGATGTTGACCAGGATCCCGATTGCACCCATCGACACGGCGAGTGCGGTCGACCCGAACGACACGAAGGGCAGTGCGATTCCTGTGATCGGAATGACACCGAGCACCCCGCCGATGTTGACCAGAGCCTGAAATGAGAGCCAGACCGTGATCCCTGCAGCCACCATGCGGCCGAACCCGTCAGGCGCTCGTGATGCGACGACCCATCCCGCCACGGCGAGGGCGATGAACAGGCCGATGACGGTCAGGCCACCGATGAGACCGGTCTCCTCACCGATGATGGCGAAGATGAAGTCCGTGTGGGCGTTGGGCAGATAGAACCATCGGGCCCGTGAGGCACCGAGACCCACCCCGAAGACCCCGCCATTTCCCAGGGCGTAGTAGCCCTGGATGAGCTGATATCCGTCGCCGGAGGGGTCGGCGTACGGATCGAGGAACGCATCGAATCGGGCAGCGCGATAGTCGGCCTCGAATGCCAGATAGGTCGTCGCCAGGATGGCTATCAGCCCGATGACCAGGATGAACTTCATCGGCACGTCGCTGGCGACGATCACGGCCATCGCCGCGGCACCGATGATGATGAGCGTCCCCAGGTCGGGTTGGCGGATGATGAGTACGCCAATGATCCCGAGGATGGCGGCAACGGGCACGATGAAGTGGGGGAAGTTGGTGAGGAGCTTTGCCTTCTTCTCCAGCAGATAGGCAAGGACGAATACCACGGAGACCTTGGCCAGTTCGGACGGCTGGAACGAGGTCAGCCCGGGCAGCCTCAACCACCGGGTAGCACCACCTTCGGTGATTCCGTTCATTTCCACGGCCACCAGCAGACCCACCGTGAGCAGGAAGAGCGGGAATGCCGCCTTGCGATAGAAGCGGTATGGGATTCGTGACGCTACGAAGAGAGCGACCGTGCCCAGACCTACGCCGACCAGCTGACGCTTCAGGAAATGCCACTGGTCCTGCGACTCGGTGACGTCGAGAGCCACCGCGGAGGAGGCGGACATGGTCACCCCCAGGCCGACCACGACCAGCACCACGACCAGAACGAGGAGCATTGTGGTCGCCCGATCGTTGACCTTCTGGCGAGATAGCTTCCCCTGGGCTGCGGCGCGCACCTTGGTGAGAGATGTCACGTTGGATGTCACCTCTGGGTCTCCGTTCTCTCGTGAACCAACTCGGCGAAGCGATCGCCTCGCTCGCCATAGGAGCTGAATTGATCGAAACTGGCGCACCCCGGGGCAAGCAGTACGGTGTCCCCGGGACGTGCGACGTCGGCGGCGGCGGCCACGGCTATCTCCAGGGTCCCGACCAGCCGGCCTCGCTCCCCTGCGGCGGCCACCAGACTCGGGCCTGCCTCACCGATGCCGAGGATGAGCTTGACGTTGTCCTCCCCGGCGAGCGGGGCCAGGTCGATGCCCTTGGCCAGCCCGCCTGCGATCAAAACGACAGAGTCATGGGCCCGAATCGAAGCGAGAGCGGCGTGAGGGTTGGTGGCCTTGGAGTCGTCCACCCAGGTGACCCCGCCGATGTCGGCCACAACCGTTCGCCGATGGGCCCCGGGGGCGAATGAGATCGCGCCCTGGATCACCCCCTCGGGGGTCGCACCCATCCTGAGAGCCAGGGCGGCCGCACATGCCAGGTTGACCAGGTGTGTTGGGTCCTGGGACTTCAAGTCGGCGACATCGACGGCCACGTCGCCTATGCGCAGACTGCGCCCGTCGAAGCCTCCTCCCCCCTCGGGAACGCGACGCCCGGACACCGCAAAGAGCTCCGAAGGTGCACGGCCGGCCAACTCGGTGGCTCCTTCATCGTCGCCGTCGTAAACGAGGAGGTCGGCCGAGGTCTGGTTGGCGAAGATCATGGCCTTGGCATCCCGGTACGAATAGGGGGACCCGTGCCAGTCGAGATGATCCACGGCGACATTTGTGATGGCGGCCGCTTCAGGATGGAATTGCTCGGTGAACCGCAGCTGGAAACTGGAGACCTCGACGACCAGGGCGTCGTATCGGGTGTCGGCAAAGTCGGAGAGTGCAGCGCCGATGTTGCCGGTGGCATGAGCGTCGAGCCCGCTGGCATCGAGCATCCCGGCGGTGGCCTCGGTGACACTGGTCTTGCCGTTGGTCCCGGTCACCGCGGCCAAGGGGGAGTCGAGGTGTCTGTAGGCAAACTCGATCTCACTCCAGATCGGGAGCCCGTATTCCAAGACGTCGACGACCGGCATGGATCGCTCGGAGAACCCGGGGCTGACCACGACCTGGTCGATCCCGTCGAGGAGGACCGGGTCCCAGACGCCGGTGGCGATTCCGACACCTTCGCCGACGTCGGCGACCGAAAGAGTCTCGTCGTAGAGCGTCACTCTCATACCGTGGTTACGGGCGAGCCGGGCAGCCGCCTGCCCCGAGATCCCGGCACCGAGGATCAATAGCCGGGTCACAGGATCCCCTCCAGACGAAGGAAGTCGGCATAGAAGAACCCGAGGCCGAGTGCGACACCGATGCCGGTCAGTATCCAGAACCGTATGACGACGGTCGTCTCGGGCCATCCGCCCATGTCGAAATGAAAGTGGATGGGGGCGATTCGAAAGATTCGGTTGCCTGTGAGCTTGAAACTGGCCACCTGCAGGATCACCGACACCGTCTCGGCGACGAAGATGGCACCGACCAGAGCGAGGAGGAGCTGTGTGTTGCTGAGTAGCGCCAGGGCCGCCAGCAAGCCACCGATGCCCTGGCTGCCCACATCTCCCATGAAGATCTTGGCCGGTGGCGCGTTCCACCAGAGAAACCCGAGAAGTGCCCCGAACATCGCCGCAGAGATGGTCGCCAGCTCGAGAGGCGACAGGGCCTCGTAGATCCCGCCTTCGAGAGTCGAGTTCCTGAACTGCCAGAACGAGATGATCGTGTAGGCCCCGACGACGAGAGCGGAAGCGCCTCCAGCCAACCCGTCCATGCCATCGGCCAGATTTACCCCATTGGCCGCCCCGGTCAGCATCAACAACACCCATACCACGAAGAAGGGACCGAGGTCCCATGCATCGCCAAGGGGGCGGACAAAGGAGATCTGGGTGATGATGCCGGCCTGGGTGGCGAAAAAAGCGAACAGCGCCGCGATGCCGATCTGTGCCCCGAACTTTGCCATCTTGGACAGACCCAGGCTCCGTTTTCTCGAGTACTTGACCCAATCGTCCAGCAGCCCGACGACGGCCATACCCACTAATGCGAGGACGGCGAGCCATCCCCCGGCCCCGAAAGGGCGGGAAGTCAGCGTCAGACCAGTGCCCGGAGTCCACACTTGGACGTGGGCCAGGAGCCAACCAATGACGGCAGCACAAACGAACACGATGCCACCCATCGTCGGGGTTCCCTGCTTGTGACCGTGCCGGCCCTGGATGTCCTCCTGAATGAACTGTCCGATCTCCCGTCTTCGCAGGAAGCGGATGGCGTACGGCATGCCGAAGATCGACAGCAGCAAGCCGAGGGCCGCAGCGACCAGAAGGGCGATCATGTGTCAATGCTCCCCGATGTGGGCCCCGATTCCGCGGACATTCGACGACGCCGCAACGACGCAGCTGCCGCCTGTCTGTCGTCGAAGGGGAGCTTCTCCCCGGCGATCTGCTGAAAGGGCTCATGGCCACGTCCCAACACGAGGATCACGTCTCCATCGCCGGCAGCATCGACGGCCATGTCGATGGCACGCCGACGATCCACCTCCACGATCAGGTTCGAATCCTCCGGGACACCGGAGACAACCGCATCGACGATCGCCCTCGGGTCCTCCGACCGAGGGTTGTCACTGGTGATCACTGCCACGTCGGCATTTGCGATTGCGGCACCCATCGCGGGTCTCTTGGCCCTGTCCCGATCCCCGCCGGCGCCGATCAGGCCGATGACCCTCCCGTAGGTAAGGGTGTGCGCGGTCTCCACCGCCCTTGCCACGCCCTCGGGCGTATGGGCGTAGTCGACGATGACGACGATGGGATCCGTGCCGGAGACGATCTCGAAGCGTCCAGGCACTCCGGCGACCCGGCCCATACCGGCCGCGACCTCGTCGAAGGATATGCCGGCGGCGAGACAACATGCCGCGGCCACAGCGAGATTCGAGACGTTGAAGTCGCCGAGAACCGGTGCCACCAGTTCGGTGCGGCCCCAGGCGGTCGAGATGGTGAAACGGCTGCCTCCCGCCATCGGCGTCAGCCCGCTGATGGCCACGTCTCCCACGGTTCCCACCGTGATCAAGTCTCCCTCGACGGTGCCGGCCAGGTCCCTGCCGACTGCGTCATCGATGTTGATCACAGCGGTCTTCACGTCGTACTCGCGAAACAGACGCTCCTTGGCCGCCCGATATGAGCCCATGTCTCCGTGGAAGTCGAGATGATCCTGAGACAGGTTCGTAAAGGCTGCGACAGCAAACTCGGTTGCTGCCACCCGCCCGAACTCGAGAGCGTGAGAGGAGACCTCCATGGCAACGAGAGCGACTCCCTCGTCGCGCATCGCAGCCAGGAGTCTCTGGAAGTCGGTCGCCTCGGGGGTGGTCATCACCGATTCGACGGTCTTGTCTGCATATCGGGTCTGGATGGTCCCGATGAGACCAGTGGTGAGACCGGCGTCGTTGCCAATCGACTCGATGAAGTGGGTGACCGTGGTTTTCCCGTTGGTACCGGTGACCCCTATCACATCGATAGTCCTCGATGGATTGTCGTGGACTGCTGCGGCCAGCACGCCAGCGATCGCCCGTGTGTCCGGCACTATGAGCTGGCTGGCCTCTGCGGCCAGCTCGTGATCGACGCAGACCGCAACCGCCCCGCCGGCAACGGCGGCATCGACGAATTCATGCCCGTCGACGTTCGATCCCCTCAGGGCCAGGTACATCGAGTCGGGCGAGACCTGTCGTGAGTCGTGGGTGACGTCGGTGACGAGTGTGTCGGACGTGCCGACCACGCGCGCCCCCTCGATCTGCCCGGCGAGCTCCGACACGGTCTTACCCGCGCTCGCCATCGGGACTCACTCCGAGACGATGGAGGGCCTGTTCCATGATCTCTGAGAAGACCGGCGCAGCGGCCAGGCCGCCTGTTCGAAACTTGTGAGCGGGTGAGTCGACCACCACGGCCACGACCACTTGTGGATCGCTGACAGGGGCGAGACCGACAAAGGATGCCCTGGTCTCGTCGGTGTAGCGGCCGTCCTCTCCGAGCTTGTTCGCCGTTCCGGTCTTGCCACCCACCCTGTAGCCCTCGACGGCCCCGTTGTGCCCGGTGCCGTCCTCGATGACTCCGGCGAGGAGCTCACGCATGAGCAGTGCAGTCCCCGGCGCCACGACCTGACGGGTCTCTATCCCGGCCACCTCGGTCTCGCCATCCGCGTCCACCTGGGAATCAACGATGTGAGGGGTGGTCCAGATCCCGTCGTTGCCGATCGCGGCGTAGGCGGCGGCCATCTGCAAGGGGCTGGCGGCCACCGAATAGCCGATGGCGGCCGACGCCCAGCACGTCTGACACCCGGCGTCGAAGCGAAGAATCCCCTCTGCCTCTACCGTGTAATCGACCCCGGTGACGCTGCCGAGCCCGAACGCCTCGATGTACTCGACGAGACGTCTCTCGCCCAGTTTCTCCGCCACCTTGATGGTCCCAATGTTCGACGAGCGAGTGAAGATGTCGCGGACGGTCATGTCCATCGTCTCGTGCTCGTCGAAGTCTTCGTAGCAACCGTGCAGGTCGTCATCGCCCGCCTTGCACGCCCCCTCGAGTAGCTCGAGCTCGTCGTCGACGTCGGGGATGATCGTCCCCACCTGCACCTCGCCTTCCTCCAGTGCCGCGGCGAATGTGATCATCTTCTGGGTGGATCCGGGCTCGTAGATGCCACGCACGACGAAGTTGCGGAACATGTGACACGAGACCGGGTCCTCGGCCTCGTCACAGCCCGGATCGACGGTCTTCCTGGTGTCGGGGTCGAACACCGGCGCACCGACCATGGCCAGTATCTCCCCGGTCTCGACCGAGAGCACCACCGCCCAGCACGACTCGGCCCCGGTCCGATCCAGAGCATTGACACAGGACTCCTGAGCCTTGTATTGGAGTGGTAGGTCGATGGTTGTCTGGAGATCGAGGCCCGGGATGGCGGGGACGATGTCCGACTCGGCCTGCAGGATCGGGGTCCCGTCGAGGGCCCGCTCGTAGACCGCCCTACCCGGCTCACCTCTCAGCTCTTCGTCGTAGTAGAGCTCGAGCCCCTCCTGGCCGTCACCGTCGATGTTGACGAAACCGGTGACGTGTGCAGCCACCGACCCCGCCGGGTAGACCCGGGCCGGCTCGGGATGCGAGTAGACGCCGGCGATCTCATGGCTGAGAACCTGTTCTGCAAGCACACCGTCGACCTGCCGCTTGATGTAGACGAAGCGGCTGTCGCTGATGAGCTTCTCGTAGAGCTCGTCACTGTCCACCCCGAGGAGCCCACCGATTTGTTGGGCCACCCATAGCGGCTCCTCGACTGCCTGGGGATCGGCGAAGATGCTCTGTGATTCGACGGTCAGCGCGAGGAGGTTCCCGTTCCGGTCGTAGATCTTGCCTCTTTGAGGAGCCATCTCCCGTGTAACCAGACGTTGGCTCAACCCCTTGTCCGCGAGCTCCTCGGCACGAACCACCTGAATCTCGAACAGGCGGTATCCCATACCCAGCCAGGCGGCGATGACGACGATGCCGATGATCCCCATGCGGGCTCTGCCCGCACGGCGCGACCTGTCAGCGGGTGACACGGCCACCGACTCTCCGGCTGGGTATCCGGAGGGGCGGGGCCCCGCACATCAACCCGGTTCCAGCGCGTACCGCTTGATGACTCATTGGCTGGCTCCGTTTCCGTCGCCTTCGGCCACGACTGCCGAAGGCTCGTCCAGATTCACCAGGAGTTGGTTGGTGTCAGTGGGTATGACGAGACCCATCTCGTCGGCCAAGGGCGCGATGCGAGCAGGGTTCTCGAGACGTGCGACCTCCAGCCGCAGCTGCTCGTTGAGCGCGAGTTGAACGTCCATGGCCTTGTTCAACTCGGCGAGATCGAATGCGGATCGGTCGAGACTGGTGCGAGCGAAGCCCAGGCCGAGGAAGGCAAAGATGGCGATGAGCACCATGATCATCCACGGGGCCAGCGAGGGCTTGCGAATCTTCTTTCCCTTGAGGACGCGAAGACCATGACTGTTGCGCTCGCCTCGCACCGGCTGGGCGGTCATGACGCCACCTTTTCGACCGCCCTCAGCACCGCGGAGCGAGCCCGGTTGTTGGCGGCGATTTCGGCCTCAGAGGGTCGGATCGGCTTACGGGTTAGGATGCGCACTTCGGCGCTGTTGCCACACCCGCACACGGGCAGGTCCGGGGGGCACGTGCAGCCTCTCGCTCTTTCAGCGAAGTGCTGTTTGACGATTCTGTCCTCGAGCGAGTGGTAGGAGATCGTCACAACTCGACCT